>NZ_JAODNM010000092.1 GCF_025464955.1 Amycolatopsis sp.
ACCCCTCACCCCGAGACGTCCTGGGCCGGCCCAAGGGCCGACCCAGGACACACCGGTATGAGAAACTGTTCACGATGTCGTGGGACACATGTGTTCACGAAGTCCTGAGACAGCACAGCCGGTTCTAGCCGGTCTAACACTCACGAGTCCTACAACCCGACCACCGCGGTCAGCACCGTCGTCAGCTCGGCTTCCAGGCCCACCCGGCCGGCGACGCGGCGGGTGCGGGCGAGGTCGTTCGCGATGGTCAGGGCCGCGTGGACGGTGATCTTCGCTTCGCGTGCGGGCAGTTCGGGGCGGACGGCGGAGAGCAGGTCGGTCCACTGCTTGACGTAGTCGCGTTGGATGCGCAGCAGGTCGGCCTTGTCCTTGTCCGGCATCGCCACCGGGTCACCCGAGAACGAGACCACCAGCTCGGGCGTGTGCAGCAGCGTGTGGACGTACGAGGCGACCAGGCGCCGCAGTGCGTCGTGTTCGTCGGTGGCGCGCAGGGCCTCGTCGGCGGCGATCGCCAGGCGGTCCGCGGCACGACGTCCGATCGCGGCCAGTAGCGCGGCCTTGCTGGGGAAGTGGCGGTAGACGCTGGGGCCACTGATGCCCGCGGCGGCGCCGATCTCCTCGATGCTCACCGCGTGGAAGCCGCGCGCGCCGAACAGTGTCGTGGCCGCCGTGAGCAGCTGCTCACGGCGTGACGGCGTCCCGAGGCTCGCTGCCGGAGCTTCCGGAGGCTCGTCGACGCGCTCGGGCAGTGTGACATGCAGCACGCGAAGGGCCAGCTCGACGAGCAGTGCAGCGAAGCGCTTCTTCGCGACCGTCGTGTGGTGGACCGCGACGCTGCCGAACACGCTCAGCCCTGCCCAGCACAGCAGCTCGGCGTCCTCCGGGTCGAGTTCCGGCCGGAGCCCGAGCAGTGCCTTCGACCAGGCTGTGAGCACCGTGCTCGACCGACTGCGGATCTCGCGCTGGTCCTCTTTCGGCAGGTGCCTGCCTTCCCAGCGCCACAGCGCCGCGATCTCCCGGCGTTCCACCGCCTGCGCGGCCAGGCCACTGAGCAGGGCCTGGACCTGCGCGGGAAGCGGGGCGTCGAGGTCGGTCAGCGTCTCGGCAGTCGCGGCTTCCATGTCGTCGATCCCGGACAGCACGACGTAGGCGAGGATCGCCTGCTTGTCGGCGAAATGCCGATACAGCGCCGGCCCGGTGACCCCGGTCGCGGCGGCGATGTCGTTGATCCCGACCCCATGGAAGCCCCGGGCGCGGAACAGCTCCGCGGCGACCGCGGCCAGCTGGGCCTTGCGGTCGCGCGGACGTTGGGCGCGCACGGTCGAGTGATCCATAGGTGAACTAACCCTAGCGCGTGTTGACTCCATCGCAACCCATTGACACCATGGGGTTATCGAGGCATAAGTTAGTCAGTATTAGCATGAGCCCTCAGAATCACAACGCGGTGCGCGGAGGAGTTTTCAGTGAGTAGCGAGGCCTACATCTACGAGGCGTTGCGTACGCCTCGCGGTAAGAACAAGGGCGGTGCCCTCCACGGCACCAAGCCGGTCGACCTGGTCGCCGGCCTGATCAACGAGCTGAAGGTCCGGCACCCCAACCTGGACCCGGCCGTGATCGACGACATCATCCTGGGCGTCGTCTCGCCCGTCGGCGAGCAGGGCGCGGACATCGCTCGCACGGCCGCGCTGGTCGCCGGCCTGCCGGAGACCGTCGCCGGCGTGCAGCTCAACCGCTTCTGCGCCTCCGGGCTCGAAGCCACCAACATGGCCGCCCAGAAGGTCCGGTCCGGCTGGGACCAGCTGATCATCGCCGGCGGTGTCGAGTCGATGTCGCGGGTGCCGATGGGCTCCGACGGCGGTGCGCTGTTCACGGACCCGACCACGGCGTACGACAACTACATCGTCCCGCAGGGCACCGGCGCCGACCTGATCGCCACGATCGAGGGCTTCTCGCGTGAAGACGTCGACGGCTGGGCCGTCCGCTCGCAGGACAAGGCCGAAGCGGCGTGGTCCGGCGGGTACTTCGCGAAGTCCGTCGTCCCGGTCAAGGACATCAACGGCGTCACGATCCTCGACCACGACGAGCACCGCCGCCCCGGCTCGACCGTCGAGAGCCTCGGCAAGCTCAAGCCCGCCTTTGCCGCGATCGGCGAGATGGGCGGCTTCGACGCCGTGGCACTGCAGAAGTACCACTCCGTCGAGAAGATCAACCACGTCCACACCGGCGGTAACTCCTCGGGCATCGTCGACGGCGCGGCCGTCGTGCTGATCGGCAGCGAGCAGATCGGCAAGACGTTCGGCCTGACCCCGCGTGCCCGCATCGTGGCTACCGCGGCGATCGGCTCCGAGCCGACGATCATGCTCACCGGCCCGACCCCGGCCACCGAGAAGGTGCTCAAGACCGCCGGTCTCACCATCGACGACATCGACCTGTTCGAGCTCAACGAGGCCTTCGCGTCCGTGGTGCTCAAGTGGATCAAGGACCTGAAGCTCCCCGAGGAGAAGGTCAACGTCAACGGCGGCGCGATCGCCATGGGCCACCCGCTCGGCGCCACCGGCGCGATGCTGGTCGGCACCGTGGTCGACGAGCTGGAGCGCCGCGACGCACGTCGTGCGCTGGTCACCCTGTGCATCGGCGGCGGCATGGGCGTCGCGACCATCATCGAGCGGGTCTGAGGGATAACGACATGAGTGAAGCGAAAACCATCCGCTGGGAGCAGGACGCGGACGGCATCGTCCTGCTGACGCTCGACGACCCCAAGCAGTCCGCGAACACGATGAACGCCGACTTCCGCGAGTCGCTCGGCGTCGTCGTCGACCGCTTGGAGGCCGAGAAGGACGCCATCACCGGTGTTGTGCTCACCTCGGCGAAGAAGACCTTCTTCGCCGGCGGCGATCTCAACGACCTGATCAAGGCACAGCCCGAGAACGCGGCCGAGTTCACCGCCAGCAGCACCCTGATGAAGGGCCAGATGCGGCGGCTCGAGCAGCTCGGCAAGCCGGTCGTCGCGGCGATCAACGGCGCCGCGCTCGGCGGCGGTCTCGAGATCGCCCTCTCGACGCACCACCGCATCGCGGCCGACGCCAAGGGCAGCGTCATCGGCCTGCCCGAGGTCACCCTCGGCCTGCTGCCGGGCGGTGGCGGCGTGGTCCGCACCGTGCGTCTGCTCGGCATCCAGAGCGCGCTGCTGAACGTCCTGCTGCAGGGCACGCGGCACAAGCCGCGCAAGGCGCTGGAAATCGGTCTGGTGCACGAAGTCGTCGACACCGTCGAGGAGCTCGTGCCCGCCGCGAAGGCGTGGATCAAGGCGAACCCCGAAGGCGGCGTCCAGCCCTGGGACGTCAAGGGCTACAAGATCCCGGGCGGCACGCCGTCCAACCCGAGTTTCGCGGCGAACCTGCCCGCGTTCCCGGCGAACCTGCGCAAGCAGATCAAGGGCGCCAACATGCCTGCCCCGCGCGCGATCCTCGCCGCGGCGATCGAGGGTGCGCAGGTCGACTTCGACACCGCGATCCTCGTCGAGACCCGGTACTTCGTCAGCCTCGCGACCGGCCAGGTCTCGAAGAACATGACAAAAGCGTTCTTCTTCGACCTCCAGCGCATCAATTCCGGTGGTTCGCGGCCTGACGGCTACGAAAAGTTCACCGCGAAGAAGGTCGGCGTAGTCGGCGCCGGGATGATGGGCGCGGCGATCGCGTACGTCTCCGCGAAGGCCGGCATCGACGTCGTACTCAAGGACGTCACGCAGGAAGCCGCCGACAAGGGCAAGGGTTACGCGGTCAAGATCGAGGAGAAGGCGCTCTCTCGTGGCAAGACCACGAAGGAGCGTTCCGAGGCTCTGCTGGCGAAGATCAAGCCGACCGCCGACCCGGCCGACTTCGCGGGCGTCGACTTCGTGATCGAGGCCGTGTTCGAGAGCGTCGAGCTGAAGCACAAGGTGTTCAGCGAGATCGAGAGCGTCGTGAACGCGGACGCCGTCCTCGGCTCCAACACCTCGACGCTGCCGATCACCTCGCTGGCCGAGGGCGTGCAGCGGCAGGAAGACTTCATCGGGATCCACTTCTTCTCCCCGGTCGACAAGATGCCGCTGGTGGAGATCATCCGCGGTGAGAAGACGTCCGACGCCACGTTGGCGAAGGTCTTCGACTACACGCTGCAGATCAAGAAGACTCCGATCGTCGTCAACGACAGCCGCGGGTTCTTCACCTCGCGGGTCATCGGCACCTTCATCAACGAGGCCGTCGCGGCTCTCGGCGAGGGGGTCGAGCCCGCTTCGATCGAGCAGGCCGGTGCGCAGGCCGGGTACCCGGCGCCGCCGCTGCAGCTGATGGACGAGCTGACGCTGACCCTGCCGCGCAAGATCCGGCTCGAGTCCCGCGCGGCCGTCGAAGCCGAGGGCGGCACCTGGCACGGGCACGCGTCCGAGGCTGTCATCGACAAGATGGTCGAGGAGTTCGACCGCAAGGGCCGCTCGACCGGGTCCGGTTTCTACTCCTACGGCGAGGACGGCAAGCGCACCGGGCTTTGGTCCGGTCTGCGTGAGGCGTTCAACTCGGGCAGCGCGACTGTGCCGTTCGAGGACCTCAAGGAGCGGATGCTGTTCGCCGAGGCGCTCGAGACCGTCAAGTGCTTCGACGAGGGCGTGCTCAAGACCGTGGAGGACGCCAACATCGGGTCCATCTTCGGCATCGGGTTCCCCGCGTGGACCGGTGGGGTCATCCAGTACATCAACCAGTACTCCGGTGGCCTGGCCGGCTTCGTCGCCCGCTCGCGTGAGCTGGCGGAGCGCTACGGCGACCACTTCCTCCCGCCCGCCTCCTTGGTCGAGAAGGCCGAAAAGGGCGAGATCTTCGAGTAGTCCCAACCACAGCTCGTGAGTGTTCAGGCCGGTTCTATCCGGCCTGAACACTCACGAGCTCTAGAGGCCGAGGTGGCTGAGGTCCCGGACCGGGGTGACGTCGACCAGGCCGTAGGCCGCTTCGGGGATCTGCCCGGCGAGTTCCAGCGCGCGGTCCAGGTCCGCGCAGTCGACGAGGTAGAAGCCGGCAAGATGCTCCTTGACCTCGGCGAACGGCCCGTCCGTCGACATCGACTGCCCGGCGCGGGCCGGAACGCGCTTCGTCGTCGACGGGTCGTCCAGCGACTCGTGGGCGAGCACCTCCCCGGACGCCTCGAGCTTCTCGTTCAGCACGGCGTACGCGCGAGTGGCCTCGACGCGCTGTTCGTGAGAAAGCCTTTTCCAGTACTGCAGGGTCGCCTCGTTGCCGCGGATCAGGATCAGGTACTTCACGGCACGTCGGCGAGCCGCGAGGACAGGCTGGTGGGCCGCTCCGGCGGCCACCACACCGACCTGGGCGGCGCGGCCGCGTCGTCGTCGGGAAGGTCGATCGCGTCGTCGCCCTGCTGCCAGGCCGTCCAGTGCGGCGTGCACAGTCCTCGCCACAGTGCCGGTTCGGTGCATTCGTGACGACGGCATGTGCTGCCGTGGGCTTCTGCGTTCACCATGGGCCTTCCCCTCGTCGTGGACCCCTCCCCGAGTGGCGGGTCGACACTAATCCGGTTATCTGGTGAGACGCCGCAAGCGAGCAAGGTGTTACTGGAGATTGACGTGAGATCGGATTTTTGTCGAGATGCCCGGGAACCACCAGGCCAGGGACCCGAACAAAGGCCAGGCCGAGGCCGAACTGCTGCAGCATCCGCGACGGGTCCAGCAGGAACGCGCCGAACACCGCGACCATGATCGCGGCCGCCGCGGTGATGACCCCGCCCGTCGCCGCCAGGCCTTCGCGGACGGCAGCCCGCGCGTCGCTGTCGCGTCGCCACTCCTCGTGCATGCGTGACACCAGGAACACCTCGTAGTCCATGGACAGCCCGAACACGATCGCGAAGATCATCACCGGTACGTACGCCTCGATCGGTCCGGCCTGCGCGCCGAACAAGCCGTACCCGAACACCAGCGTGATCACACCGAGCGACGCCCCGATGCTCAGGAGGTTCAGTACCGCGGCTTTGAGCGGGATGAGGATCGAGCGGAACACGAACATCAGCAGCAGCGCGGACAAACCGACCACTACCAGGATGAACAGCGGCAACCGGCCGGCAACGGCGTCCGCGTAGTCGTCGGCGGCCGCCACCGATCCTCCTACCAGGTGTTTTCCGGGCAGTGAAGGCAAAACCTGAGTGCGCAACCGGGTTACCAGGTCGTAGGCCTGCCTGCTCGTGGACGACGTCGGGTCGGTGCCGGAGTCGGCGAACCCGAGCCGCATCCCGAGCGCGGGCAGGGACAGGGCCGCCAGCGCGACCACGCCGCATACCAGCGGTACCAACGGACGGCGTTGCACTCGATCGGCGAGCCGACGCCAACCGTTGCCCCGCTCTCGCGTTGCCTTTGCCGCGTGTCGCCGGATTCCCCGCTCGATACGGGCCCCGAAGAGCGACAGCAACGCCGGCAGTAGGGTGATCGACGCGAGCATGGTGACCAGGACCGTCAGCGCGACCGCGAGCGCGACACCCCGCAGCGAACCGAGTCCGAGCGCGAGCAACCCGAGCAGCGTGATCATCACCGTGCTTCCGGCGAATAGGACGGACCGCCCAGCCGTGTCCAGGGCCCGCCGAGCAGCGGTCTCGCGGTCGAGCCCGGCGAGGAGTTCGGTGCGGTAGCGCGAGAAAATCAACAACGCGTAGTCGACGCCGACGCCGAGCCCGACCAGCATCATCAGCGGTGCGGTGTAGGAGGCGATGTCGACGAAGTGGGAGACCAGGATGATCACGCCGAGCGTGCTGCCGACGGCGAACACCGCGGTGATCACCGGAAGCCCCGCCGCGAGCAGCGAGCGGAACATGAACACCAGGATCACCAGTGCGGCGAGCAGGCCGATTCCTTCGGACGCGCCGCCGCCGCAGGGACGTTCACTCGACGGCCATGCCGCGCTGTCGTTCGACGCAGCCGAGGTGATGATCACCGCGACCGCGTACCTGCGCGAAACCGCGGCGACGATCCCGGTCACGCCGGGCTCGATCTGGCGTGAGATCACCGCGATCCACACGTCGCAGCCGGACGCCCAGCAGACCAACAAGTACATCGAGGGCGTCACCGGCACGATCGACTACGGCGGCGACATCGGCCGAAACGTGCCGGAGAACAAGCCCGTCGCCGTCATGCGCGTCGAAGGCGGCGAAGTCGACCACCACATCCCCGCCTTCTGCGGCACCGCGAGCGGCCGACAACAGGACCCCTGGTGCCCCGCCGGATAGGACTCGTGAGTGTTCCGGCCAGCCCGGGTGCGGGTGTCCCGCAGGGCGCAGTAAGCGGCCGGAACACTCACGAGTCAGAACAGCGGCGGGATGATCGCGTCGATGAGGTGCGGGCCGGGCTCGGCGTAGGCGGCGGCGAGCTGCTCGGCGAGTTCCTCGGCGGTGGTCGCACGGGTGGCGGGGACACCGAGGCCTTCGGCGATCTTGACGAAGTCCATGTCCGGCCCCGAAAGGTCGAGCAGGGCCTTGGCCTTCGGGCCGGAACCCTCCGCGCCGACACGCTGCAGTTCCAGCCGCAGGATCGCATACGCGCGGTTGTTGAGGATGACCGTCGTGACGTTCAGGTTCTCGTGGGCCTGCGTCCACAGGGTCGAGATCGTGTACAGCGCGCTGCCGTCGGACTGCAGGTTGAGCACGGGCCGGTCCGGCGCCGCGACGGCCGCGCCGGTGGCGACCGGAATGCCGTAGCCGATCGCGCCGCCGGTCAGCGTCAGGACGTCGTGGCGGGGCGCGCCGGCCGTCGCGGTCGGCAGCAGCAGGCCGGACGTGTTGGCCTCGTCGGCGATGATCGCGTTCTCCGGCAGCGTCGCGCCGATGACGTCGACCCAGTTCTGCGGTGTCAGGTCGCCGGTCGGTAGCGCGGGTCGGCTTTCAGCCTGCAGCACGGGTTCGGTGCCCGCGGCGACCAGCTCGGCGAGGTCGGTCAGCGCGCCGACCATGTCCTCGTCGACCTCGGCCAGCACGTGTACCTTCGCGCCTTCGGGGACGAGATCGCTCGGCTTGCCCGGGTACGCGAAGAACGACACAGGCGTGCGCGTACCAGCGATGACGAGGTGCTTGATGCCGTCGAGCTGGTAGGTGACCTGCTCCGCGAGGTAGCCGAGACGGTCGATCGCCGGCACGCCCGCACCGCGCTCGAGCCTGCTCGGGAACGTTTCCACAAAGGACTTCGCACCGGTGGCGGCGGAAATCCGGCTGACCGCCCGCAAACCCTCTTCGCGGCACGCGCGGCCGCCGATCAGGACCGCGACCGATTCACCGCTCTTGAGGATGTCCGCGACCGCCTTGACAGTGGCCTCGTCGACCTTCTTCGGCGCGCGCGGCGTCACCGGCGAGCTGGTTTCCCCGCCCTCGCCCCAAGAAGCGTCCGCCGGCAGGATCAGCGTGGCGATGCGCCCCGGCGCGTCTTGCGCGGCGGCAACGGCCGCGGCGGCGTCGACCGCGACCTCGGCCACCGTCTCCGAGCGCTTCACCCAGCCCTTCAGCCAACCGGCCAGCGCGTCGATGTCCGACTCCAGCGGCGCGTCGTACTTCTTGTGGTAGGTCGCGTGGTCGCCGACGATGTTCACGATCGGCGAGTTCGCGCGCCGCGCGTTGTGCAGGTTGGCGAGCCCGTTGCCGAGCCCCGGGCCGAGGTGCAGCAGCGTGGCGGCGGGCTTGTCCGCGATACGTGCGTAACCGTCCGCGGCACCGGTGACCCCGCCCTCGAACAGCCCGAGTACGCCGCGCATTTCGGGGACGGAATCGAGCGCGGCGACGAAGTGCATCTCCGAGGTGCCCGGGTTGGAGAAGCACACATCGACGCCCGCGTCGACGAGGGTGCGGATCAGGGACTGCGCGCCGTTCATGGTTCTCCTAGAAAAAGGGGGTCAGTCGAACAGAACACCGGGGTTGAGGATCCCGGCGGGGTCGAAACTCGTCTTGAGGCGCCGCATGAGGTCGATCTTCGCCGGGTCCTCCAGCGCGAGGAAGTGTGCCTTCTTGGCGTGCCCGATCCCGTGCTCACCGGAGATGGCTCCGCCGAGTTCCATCGCGAAGGCGAAGATCCCGTGCAGCAGTTCGTCGCGCTTGGCGACGTCCTTCTGGAACACCGCCAGGTGCACGTTTCCGTCACCGGCGTGCCCGCAGCCGACCACGCCCGATCCCGACGCCGTGCCGAGTTCCCTTGCCTTGGTGAGGAACTTCGACATCGCGGAGCGGGGGACGACGACGTCGATCACTTCGTCGGCACCGGCGGACTTCGCGGTCCAGAAGGCGTTCTCTCGCGCTTCGATGAGTTTGCGCGCGGAGGGCCCTTCAAGCACGTAGACGTCTGCGGCGCCGAGTTCGCTCAGCAGCTCTCCGGCGATTTCGACGTCCACGTCGAGCCGGTCGCTGTCGCGGTTCTCGAGGCCGACGACGAGATACGCCTGCGACGCGTCGCGAACGGCGTCAGGGATGCCGAGCGAGAGTTCCGCCGTGTAGGTGATCGCGGCCATGGTGAACGCGTCGATGTACTCGAGGATGTGCGGCGCGAGCCCGCTCGAGATGATCCTCGGAACGGCCGTCATGACCTCGTCGAGGTCGTTGAACGGCGCCAGCAGTGTTGCGCCGTGGGCCAGCCGGGGGTGGAGCTTCACGATGACTTCGGTGGCGAGCGCCAGCGTGCCTTCGGAGCCGATGATCAGCTGGGTCAGGTCGTACCCGGTGGACGTCTTCGCGGACTTGCCACCGGTCCGGATGATCTCGCCGGTGGCCAGGACGGCCTGCAGGCCAAGGACGTTGTTGCGGGTCACGCCGTACTTCACCGCACGCATGCCGCCCGCGTTGGTGCCGACGTTGCCGCCGACGCTCGCGCTGAGCTCGCCGGGGTACACGGTGTAGCTGAGGCCGGCCGCGGAGGTCTTTTCGTCCAGTTCCAGCAGCGTCACGCCAGGCTGGACGACGGCGACGTGGTCGTCGGAGTCGATCTCGAGGACGGCGTTCATCCGTTCGAACGAGATGACCAGTGCGTCGTCGCTCGGCCTCGCGGCGCCGGAGAGGCCGCTGCCGGAACCGCGCGCGGTGACGGGGATGTTGTGTTCTGTCGCAAGCTTCAGCAGCGCGGAGACTTCTTCCGCGGTGGCCGGCTTCGCGACGTACGCGGGCTTACCCGGTTCGAGGGACAGGCCCTCGTCGTGCGTGAAGTCCTCGGGGATCGCGTCGCCTGCCAGCAGGTTCTTCTCGCCCACGATCTCGGCCAGCTGTGCCTCGACGGTTCCCATCGGCAGCCCTCTCCCTCACGCGCCCTTGCCTGGTTACCGCAGCGTAGTACGTACGCCGGACAGGCCGCCATGAAAGTGATTCATGTTTCGCCGGGAGGACTTTCGCGGGGAGGACTTTGCGGGGGCCGACCCGCGCCAACGCGCCGACCCCCGCCTAACTGGTGCCGCTAGATCAGACCAGCCAGCCGATCAGGTGCGCCACGCCGGCAAGGATGTTGGTGAGGATGTTGCCGCAGTGGTGCGCGTGCTCGAAGAACAGCTGCATGTGAGGGGCTCCTAAATCGGATTCGTGTGCAGAAATGCTTTCGAAAGCGAAAAGGAGATTTTCACCGCCGCGGCGGGTTGTCAAAGATCGTCGCGGGGCTCTCAGGTTGACTTCGGCGGCATGTTAAACACGTAACTCTTTCGGCTTTTACCCAGGGGTCGTCACTCGGTTGTGGACCACGTTCGGTGATCATTGTGACGGCGACCACCCCCGGTGATCCGGCGCATTGCCCGGCATCTGGGGGGCAGGCTGCCACGAACGGGTTTTTCCGTGACACGAAAGGTTAACCCTCCAGTATCACTCGTCCGAGTGACGGCGAAACGAAAGAGATTCGCCTTCGACCCCGCGGAGCCACAGATCCTGGGCTGCCGCGGCCATCTCGGCGAGCCCTTCGTCGATCGTGGCGAACACGTTTCCGGGCACCCACCCGGCGTCACCATTGATTAACAGATTGTTTCGGCCATAAAAAATAGCCAGATCTGTTGCCCCCTGATCACCGTGTGCTTCGCTCTCCGTTTCGTAGCCGTACGCGGGATTGCCGATTTCCCAGGCTTCGAACCCGAAATACACGACATCGCCGGGGATCGGCGTGACGGTCGGGTTCTCCCGGCCCGGTTTCGGCTCCGCGAAGGGCGGGACCAGCGTGTACACCTCGTTGCGGGCGTACTTCGCGTGATATGCCGAACCGCTGTGCGGCAGCGCGTCCCACACCGCCTTGCAGGTGCGCGGCGCCTCGGCGTCGAGCAGCCGGGCGCGGCACGAGACGCCGCGCTTGTCCAGGCTGATCGTGATGTACCGGCTCATTTCAGCTCCCCGTGACGGCGGCGACGGTTTCCGTCCAGATGGCCAGCGCGTCGTCGATCTGGCTCGCGTCGACGACCAGCGGCGGGATCATCCGGACGACGTTCGAGTACGCGCCGCAGGTCAGCAGGAGGAGTCCGCGTTCGGCGGCGGCTTTCTGGACGGCCGACGCGGTGGCGGGGTCCGGGTCGCCGTCGGGCGTGGTGAACTCCGAGCCGACCAGCAGGCCGAGGCCGCGGACGTCCCCGATCCCCGGAGTCTTGTCGCTGACCAGGCGGGCGCCGGTGATGAGCTGGCGACCGCGTTCGGCGGCGTTTTCGACCAGGCTCTCGTCCTGGATGACGTCGAGGGTCGCGATGGCCGCCGCGCACGAAACCGCGTTGCCGCCATACGTCCCGCCCTGCGACCCCGGCCACGCCTTGCCCATCAGCTCCTCGGACGCGGCGATGCCAGACAGCGGGAAGCCGCTGGCCAGGCCCTTGGCGATGAGGACGACGTCCGGGTGGACGTCGAAGTGGTCGTGGCCCCAGAACTTGCCGGTGCGGCCGAACCCGGTCTGCACCTCGTCCATCACCAGCAGGATCCCGTGGGCGTCGGCGCGCTCGCGCAGTCCGGCGAGGAACTCGGTGTTCGCCGGCACGTAACCGCCTTCGCCGAGGACCGGCTCGATGAAGAACGCGGCGGTCTCGTTCGGCGCACTGACCGTGGCGAACAGGTAGTCGAGCTCGCGCAGGGCGAACTTCGTCGCGGTCTGCTCGTCCCAGCCGTAGTGGAACGCGTACGGGAACGGCGCGACGTGGACGCCCGCCATCAGCGGTGAGATGCCCGCGCTGAAGCGGGTGCCGGACGTCGTCATGGACGCGGCGGCGACCGTGCGGCCATGGAAACCGCCCTGGAAGACGATGACGTTCGGGCGCCGAGTGGCTTGACGAGACAGGCGTAGCGCGGCTTCGACAGCTTCGCTGCCGGAGTTGGCGAAGAACAGCGAGTCCAGGCCCGCGGGCAGTACGCCGCCCAGCTTCTCGGTGAGTTCGAGGAGTGGCTTGTGCATGACTGTCGTGTACTGGCCGTGGATCAGCTTGCCGATCTGCTCGCGCGCGGCTTCGACGACGCGGGGGTGGCAGTGGCCAGTGCTGGTCACGCCGATGCCGGCGGTGAAGTCGAGGTGGCGGCGGCCTTCGGTGTCGTAGAGGTACACGCCCTCACCGTGGTCGACGACGACGGGCGTGGCCTGCTTGAGCAGCGGGGAGAGCTGGGCCATGGGAGCGTGACTCCTAAGTCTGCCGGGTTGGTTGTCGATTGTTGACAATATTCGTAGCATGGTCCCCGGCACACTGCAATGAACCGAGGAGCGGTCTGAATGAGCTCGATCAGCGAGTCAGGGGTAGTCGAGGCGGTCGGCAAGGAACTGTTCATCGGGGGCAAATGGACCGCGGCGGCCGGCGGGAAGACGTTCGCCGTGTCCGATCCGTCGACGGGGAAGGTGCTCTGCGAGATCGCGGACGCGTCGCCCGCGGACGGCATGGCCGCGCTCGACGCCGCTGTCGGCGCTCAAGCCGCGTGGGCCGCGTACGCGCCGCGTGAACGCGGGGAGATCCTGCGACGCGCGTATGACCTGCTGCTTCACCGCGCTGACGAGCTCGCCCTGCTGATGACGCTCGAGATGGGCAAGCCGCTCGCCGAGGCAAAGGGCGAGATCACCTACGCCGCCGAGTTCTTCCGCTGGTTCGCCGAGGAAGCCGTCCGCATCGACGGCGGGTATGCCGTGGCGCCCAACGGCGTCGGCCGGTTCCTGGTCACCAAGCAGCCCGTCGGCCCGACGCTGCTGATCACCCCGTGGAACTTCCCGATGGCGATGGGCACCCGCAAGATCGGCCCGGCGATCGCCGCCGGCTGCACGATGGTGATCAAGCCCGCCGCGCAGACCCCGCTGTCGATGTTGGCGCTGACCGGGATCCTCGTCGAGGCGGGGCTGCCCGAAGGCGTGCTCAACGTGCTGACCACGACCGACTCCGGCGGCGTGATGGAACCGCTGATCCGCGACGGACGCGCGCGCAAGCTGTCGTTCACCGGGTCCACCGCGGTCGGGCGCAAGCTGCTCGAACAGTGCGCGGACAAGGTACTGCGGACGTCGATGGAGCTCGGCGGCAACGCGCCGTTCGTGGTGTTCGACGACGCGGATCTCGACGCCGCGATCGACGGCGTCATGCAGGCGAAGATGCGCAACATCGGTGAAGCGTGCACGGCGGCGAACCGGATCTACGTGCAGAGCGGCATCGTCGACGAGTTCTCACGGCGGCTGACCGAGCGCATGTCGGCGCTGCCGATGGGGCGTGGCACCGAACCGGGCGTCGTCGTCGGCCCGCTCATCGACGAAGCCGCGGTGAAGAAGGTCAGCGAGCTGGTCAAGGACGCGACGGACCGAGGTGCGCAAGTGCTCACCGGTGGGTCCGCTGTGGACGGTCCTGGCCACTTCTACCCGGCGACAGTGCTGGTCGGGGTCTCCGCGGAGTCACGGTTGACGCAGGAGGAGATCTTCGGCCCGGTGGCACCGGTTTTCACCTTCGACACCGAGGACGAGGCCGTGACGGCCGCCAACAACACCGAATTCGGGCTGGTGTCGTACCTCTACACGTCCGACCTGAAGCGCGGGTTGCGGGTTTCCGAGCGGCTCGAAGCCGGGATGATCGGGCTCAACCAGGGCGTCGTGTCCAACCCGGCCGCGCCGTTCGGCGGGATCAAGCAGTCCGGCCTCGGACGTGAGGGCGGCACCGTCGGCATCGACGAGTTCCTCGAGGTCAAGTACATCGCGGTGAGCCTGTGAGCGACTACCGCATCGCGTCGATCCCCGGTGACGGGATCGGCGTCGACGTTCAGATCGAGGCACGCAAGGTCCTCGACACCGCGGCGCGGCTGCACGGGTTCGGTCTGAAGTGGACGGAGTTCGACTGGAGCTGCGAGCGGTACACGAAAACCGGGGCGATGATGCCGGCGGACGGTATCGAGCAGCTGTCGGCGTTCGACGGGATCCTGTTGGGCGCGGTCGGTTTTCCCGGGGTGGCGGACCATGTTTCGTTGTGGGGCCTGCTCATTCCGATCCGGCGCGCGTTCTCGCAGTACATCAACCTGCGGCCGGTGCGGTTGCTGCCGGGCACGACGTCGGTGCTGGGCGGCCGGTCGGGCGACGAGTTGGAGATGGTGATCGTCCGGGAGAACTCCGAGGGCGAGTACTCCGCGATCGGTGGGCGGCACAACGCCGGCCGACCGGACGAATTCGCCCTGCAGGAGTCGGTTTTCACCCGGGTCGGGGTGGAACGCGTCGTGCGGTTCGCGTTCGAACTGGCCCGCACGCGGACGAGTCGGGTGTGCTCGGCGACGAAGTCGAACGGGATCATCCACACCATGCCGTTCTGGGACGAGATTTTCGCCTCGGTGGCGAAGGAGTACCCCGATGTGGCCGCCGAGCAGTGCCACATCGACGCGCTCGTCGCGCGCATGGTGCAGGATCCGGGCCGGCTCGACGTCGTCGTCGGGTCGAACCTGTTCGGGGACATCCTGAGCGACCTGGCGGCGGCCGTGACCGGCGGGCTCGGGATGGCGCCTTCGGGCAACATCAACCCGCCTGGTGAGTTCCCGTCGATGTTCGAGGCCGTCCACGGCAGCGCGCCGGACATCGCCGGACAGGGCATCGCGAACCCGGTCGCGCAGATCCTGGCCGCCGCGATGATGCTCGACCATCTCGGGGAAACCGTTGCGGCGCAGGCGATCAACGCCACGGTGGAGCAGGTGCTGACCGAGGGTGCCGTGCTCACCCCCGACCTCGGCGGCCGCGCGACGACGTCCGACCTCGGCTCGGCGGTGGCGGCGGGACTCGGCTAGGGCGGCCGTTCGCGCACGTGCCGTTGTGTCGGATTCCGGTCTACGGCAGCAGGGGCTGGCCGGCCCCGGCTGACGTTACAGACCTAGCGAAATTGGCTGTGCGAAAGGGTGTCTCGCGCGATTTTCGGTGCGAGACACCCTTTCGTGACGCTGGGGGCCTGTTTCTGTCGGTGCCCGTCCGCACAGTGGTCGCACATCCACTACCGCGGAGGAGCACCGATGTGCTGGCAATGTGACAACCCCGAAGCGACGTATGGCGACTACCTCGACCATCTGGACGGCATCATCGCCAAGTGCGGCTGGGCGGTGCAGTGCATCCGGCGCGACAAGCTGTACCCGCCTTGGGCGTACACCGTCGGGCTCAGTGCGCAGGATGAGCCGGAGTTGGTGATCACCGGTCTGCACCATAAGAAGGCACACCGATTACTCAACAGCATCGCGCACACCGTCTTTGAGACCAGCTTCGCACCGGAACCCGGCCAACGGATCACGATGCACGGAGGCTCGGTGATCGAGATCGTCGAGGTGGCCGAGCCGACGGCGCATCTGCATACCGCGGTCAATATGTACGGGCCGTATATCGCCGCGATCCAACTGGTGTACACCGACGATCGCGGGCACTGGCCGTGGGACGTCGGCTACCGGGGTGGGAATGGGGGCCAGCCGGTGCTGGGACCGCGAGGATTTCCCGGCGCGAGCCCGGATTCCTGAGTCCTGGTCAGGAATGCAGGCTCGTGCCGGGCGCCAGTCGTTGGACAGCGTCTTCCATATGTGCTTCCAGTAACGAAAGGAGGGTTTCCAGGTCGTCGTCGCGAATGGCCTCGATGATCCGGTTGTGTTCGCTCACGCGTTCTTCGACGCGCTGGTAGGTACCCTGCAGCGCGGCGAGGCACATCCGGGTCTCGATCAGCAGCGTGCTCGCCATGCGGACCAGGCGTTTGCTCCCCGAGGCGTTGATCAGCGCCTCGTGGAACCGGAGGTCCGCCGCGGACAGCGCCGTCGGGTCGTCCTCGTCGGCGGCGGCGGACATCGCCGCCACGGTCTCGTCCAGCGCAGCCGCGGCGGTCTCCCGGTCGCCGCGCATGATGCGGAACGCCGCCGCGCGCTCGATGGCCCAGCGTGCCGAGTAGATGTCGAAGACGTCGCCGGGTTCGAGGTCGATCACGAACAGCCCGCGATGCCGTTCGCTGCGCAGCAGACCCTCCGAGACCAGTCGTTGCATCGCCTCACGCAACGGTCCCCTGGACACTTGGAACCGCGCGGCGAGCTCGGTTTCGCCCAGCTGCGTGCCGGGTGGCAGTGTGCCGGTCATGATCGCGTCGCGCAGTTGCCGCGCGATGATCCCGGCCGTCGACTCCCGGCTGACCGGCTCGATATCCGCCAAGGACATGGTCATTCGCCCCTTCGCCTGAACAGTGCGCCCAAGGTGCGCACGAGCCGGTGTTCGCCGAGAAGCCGCAGTCCTTCCCACACGGTGACCTGGTTGGCGGTCAGGACGGGTTTGCCCAGTCTGTCCTCGACGGTGTTGACCTCGGCCAGCGTGCGCATCGCGGTGTCCGGGACGAGCACGGCCTGCGCGTCGGGATGGTCGTGGGCCAGCGCCAGGTTCACCACGGCTTCGGGGGTCAGTCCGCCGACCTCCGCCGCGGTGGCGATGTCCGCGCTGGCCATCGAAACCACGTCGATCCCGGCTGAGCCCAGGAAGTCGACGAACAGCTTGGCGACGTCGTCGGGGTAGCTCGCCGCGACGGCGACGCGATGGATCCCGAGTGCGCGCGCCGCGTGCACGAACGCGAAGGAGGTGCTCGAAGCCGGTACCCCGGCCACGGCCGCCAGTTTCTCGACCTGCTCGCGGGCGCCGTCCCAGCCGTAGACAAAGCTGCCGCTGGTGCACGCCCAGATAACCGCGTCCGGTTGGTGTTTCGCCAGCAGCGACGCGCCTTCGGCGAGCCTGGTTTCGCTGCCGAGGTCCAGCAGCTCCGGCACGGCGTGCAGGTCGGTGCCGTAGATGTGTTCGACCGGCAGCGCGATGTCGTCCCCGAGCAGCCGTTGCGCGAGGAGGTACTCGTCCTCGGCGGCGTGGTCGGGGTAGATGAAGCCGATCGTGGCCATGCGCGCTCCCTGGGAATGAAGATTGTCGACAATCCTAGTAGGTCG
This sequence comes from Amycolatopsis sp., assembly GCF_025464955.1. Lineage (GTDB taxonomy): Bacteria > Actinomycetota > Actinomycetes > Mycobacteriales > Pseudonocardiaceae > Amycolatopsis. The sequence continues at coordinate 17,380 of NZ_JAODNM010000092.1, forward strand.
GGTCAAGACACCTCGCGCAGCCACTTCCCCGGGCCGACGATGGGCAGGCCCATCCGTTTGAGGCAGGCCCACATGGTCAGCTGGTTGGCGGTCAGTACGGGTTTGCCGAGTGCGGCTTCGAGCGGCTCGATCACGTCGTAGGTCGGCAGGTTGGTGCAGCTCACGAAGATCGCCTCGGCGTCCGGGTGGTCGGCGGCAAGGATGCGCTCGGCGATGGTCCGGTAGCTGACCTTCCAGATCCCGCCACCGAGACCGAGGTGATCGCTCGACACCGTCCGCACGCCGAGCTCGGCGAGGAAGTCATGCAGCTTCTCGGTCAGGTCTTCGACGTACGGGGTGAGCACCGAGACGTTCCGCAGGTCGAGCTGGCCGAGCACCTCCGCGAGCGCGCCGGATGTGGTGACGGCGTCGGGGGCGCCGGCGTCGCAGATGGCCTTGGTGAGCGAGCGTTCGTAGTCGACGCCGTTGATAAAGCTCCCTGAGCTGCACAGATAGGCAACGACCTCGGGCTCGACGTGTAGGACGTCGCGCGTCGCGGCCGCCAGGTGACGGCTGTCGCTGACGAGCTGGGCCATCTCCATGCTCACCGGCACGGGTTCATACGGCGTACGCGCCAGATGCAGGGAGACCTCCATCGGCACCCAGCGCCAGAGTTCGCGTTCCAGCGCCAGGTCGAACGGCGCGATCACACCGATGCCCCGCTGGGCCAACGGGCCCTCGAACGCGAGTAGGTCGAATTCCAAGCTCCAGCCTCTCCGCCGAGGACGCGCTGCCGATTGTTGACAATCATACGAACCGCTCATACCGTGTCAATGTGATCGGCCCGGATTCCTCAATGCTTGTTTCCCCCTTGCGCGAGTCCCTGGTGCTTGCTGTGCTCTGCGGCGACCAGCGCCCACCGGACATGCACAGCATCGAAAAGCTCGCCTCGGTTCGTTACACCGACGCCGCCGGCTTGGCCGAGGCGCTGCGCGGAGCGGACGCACTGTTCGTCTACGACTTCCTCTCCGACGCCGTACCTGGTGCGTGGCACGCCGCCGATCGTCTTCGCTGGCTGCATATCGCGAGTGCCGGCGTCGATCCCGTGCTGTTCCCCGCGTTGCGCGAGAGCGACGTCGTCCTCACCAATTCGAAGGGCGTGTTCGACGACTCGATCGCCGAGTACGTCCTCGGCGTCGTGCTGGCCTTCGCCAAGGGCTTCGCCCGTTCGCTGGATCTGCAACGGGAAACCCGTTGGCAGCACAGGGAGAGCGAGCGGATCGCCGGCCGACGCGCATTGGTCGTCGGCACCGGGGGCATCGGCCGCGCCATCGCACGCCTGCTGCGCGCGGCGGGGATGACCGTCGCCGGAGCGGGCCGTCGCGCGCAGGACGACGACCCCGACTTCGGCACGGTGTACGCGGCAGACGAGCTCGACAAGCATCTCGGCTACGTCGACTACGTGGTCGCCGTGGCGCCGTTGACCGAGCAGACCAAAGGCTTGTTCGACGCGCGCGTGTTCGCCGCGATGAAGCCGTCCGCGCGCTTCGTCAATGTGGGCCGTGGCGAGCTGGTCGTCACCGCGGACCTCATCGACGCGCTGCGGGCGGGCAAACTCGCCGGTGCCGCGCTGGACGTCTTCGAAACCGAGCCGCTTCCCGCCGAAAGTCCTTTATGGACGTTGGACAACGTGCTCGTGTCCCCGCACATGTCCGGCGACTTCGTCGGCTGGCGGAACACGCTGGTCGAGGTCTTCGCCGCGAACTTCCAGCGCTGGCTGGATGGCAAACCGCTCGAGAACGTCGTGGACAAGAAGCTGGGCTACGTGCCCTCAGTGCGCTAGGGAGGCCAATGAACAACGTCGGCACCTCGTTGACGGCGAGCGAGCTCGTCGCCGCCTATTCGACCGGGGAGTTTTCGCCCGTCGAAGCCACCGAGCTCGCGCTCACCGCGATTGCCGAGCGCGATCCCGAACTCAACGCGTATTGCCTGGTCGATGCGGACGGCGCGCGAGAGCAGGCGAAGGCGTCCGAGGTCCGCTGGCGCGACGGCAACCCGATCGGCGGACTCGACGGCGTCCCGTCCTCGGTGAAGGACATGTTCCTCACCCAGGGCTGGCCGACGTTGCGCGGTTCGAAGTGCATCAGCCCCGATCAGCCATGGGAGGTCGACAGCCCGGTTACCGCGCGGATGCGGGAAAACGGCCTCGTGCTGCTCGGCAAGACCACCACCCCGGAACTGGGTTGGAAAGGCGTCACCGAAAGCCCGCTGACCGGCATCACCCGCAACCCGGCGGACCCGTCGAAGACGTCCGGCGGTTCCAGCGGCGGCAGCGCGGCGGCGGTCGCGACCGGGATGGGCGAGCTGTCGGTGGGCACCGACGGCGGCGGGTCGGTGCGGATCCCGGCGTCGTTCTGCGGGATCGTCGGGTTCAAGCCGACCCACGGCCGGATCCCGCTGTACCCGGCGAGCCCGTTCGGGCCGCTCTCGCACGCCGGTCCGATGGCGCGCTCGGTCGACGACGTCGCGCTGCTGCTCGACGTCCTCGCGACACCCGACTACCGCGATCCGGCGGCCCTCGCGCCGCCGGTCGGGACGTACCGCGAAGCCGTCCGGCGCGACGTCCGCGGGTTGATCGCGGCGTTCTCGCCGACCCTTGGCTACATCGACGTCGACCCCGAAGTCGCCCGGATCGTGGCCGACGCCGTCGCGGGACTCGGCGAGGCGGGGCTGCACATCGAGAACGCCGATCCCGGGTTCACCGATCCGGTCGATTCGTTCGGCGTGTTGTGGTCGACCGGAGCGGCGAAGTGGCTCGACACCTTTCCAGCCGGCTCGAAGGAGCTCGTCGACCCAGGTCTGCGCAAGGTCTGGGAGAAGGGCCGGACGTTTTCGGCGAGCGACTACCTCGACGCCAGCGCGGAACGGGCGGCGCTGGGCATCCGGATGGGCGAGTTCCACACCCGTTACGACGTCCTCATCACGCCGACCATGCCGATCACCGCGTTCGAAGCCGGGCACGACGTGCCGCCGGGCAGCGGGCTGTCGAGCTGGCCGGAATGGACGCGGTTCACCTACCCGTTCAACATGACCCAGCAGCCCGCGATCACCGTTCCCGCCGGTCGCACTGTGGCGGGTCTGCCCGTGGGCCTGCAGATCGTCGGTCCGCGCCACTCCGACGACCTCGTCCTCGCCGTCGCGAAACTCCTCGAAGAAACCCGCCCCTGGCCCACCTGACCCTTTCGCAACTCGCCGTCGAGTTGCGATAGGTAAGTACTGAGAGACCCCACAAAAGCGCAAAAGTGGGACGCCCGGGTCAGTGGCGGGTGAGCGTGCGGATGTCGCGGCTGAGGAGGGCCAAGAGCGTCGTCGCGACGACGAGGGCGGCACCAGCGAGCAGGGTGGTGCCGGTGCCGAAGTGGGCGGCGAGCGGGCCGACGGTGACCTGGCCCAGCGGCATCGCGACCATCGAGCCGAGCATGTCGTAGGAGTAGACCCTGGCGAGCTTGTCCTCGGGGACGTTCTGCTGCAGCGACACATCCCACGCGATCCCGAACTGCTCCATCGCCAGCCCGGTCACGAACATCGTGATCAGCAGCGCGAAAACCTGCGGCGCCTCGGCCAGGGTGACCATCGGGATCGCGTCGGCCAGCGTCAGCCCGACGCCGAGTAGCAGCGCCCGTCGCGGCTGCCACTTCGCTGCCAGGAACCCGCCGGCGAACGCCCCGGCGGTCTGCGCGGCGAGGATGAATCCCCAGCCGGCCCGCCCGAACGTCGAATCCGCGATGATCGGCCCGAGTATCACCACCCCGCCCACCGACACCGCGTTCACCACCATGAACTGCAGCACCACCACCCACACCCAGGTGCGTGATCTGAACTCGTGCCACCCTGCGGCGAGGTCGGCCAGCACTGAGGTTTTCGCTGGTTTGACCGCCTCGGGAAGCTGAACTCGACGGTAGAAGACTGCCGCGACAGCGAAAAGTGCGGCGTTGGCCGCGATCGCCCAACCCGAGCCCACCGCCGCGACCAGCACTCCGGCGAGCGCGGCCCCGGCGATGCGGCTGATGTTCGCGAGCATCCGCGCCAGCGCGTTGGCCGGCGTCAGCAGTTCGGTGGGCACGGTCTGCGGGGTGATCGCCGACGCCGCGGGCAGCGAAAGCGCGGCCACGCCGCCGTTGACGATGCTCAGCACAACCAGCAGCGGGATCGAGGAGAATCCACAGAGGACACTCAGGGCGATCATCGCCTGCGTGATCGTGGCCGCGACCTCGGTGCCCTGCAGGATGACCGAACGCGGCAGGCGGTCGGCCAGCATCCCGCCGAACAGCAGGAGCACAACGCTCGCGAGTGAGCGTGCCCCGACCACGATGCCGAGGTCGGTGGCCGAGCCGTTCAGGTCGAGCACCGCGAACGCCAGTGCCACCGGGGCGACGGCGTTGCCGAACACGGTGAACGTCCTGCCGGTGGTGAGCCGCCGGAAGTTCTTGTGCCGCAAGGGGGCGGAGAGTGCGGTCGTCATCGCATCGTGAACAACGAGACGGTGGCGCTGACGTGCACCGTGCCCTCGGTGCGCGGCGGTTGAGCGGCCGCGTGCAGCAGCCGGCTCAGCTTGCGGGCATGCTCGACGGCCTCGTCCCAGGTTGCCTGGTCGACCCACAGCTCAGCGTCGGTCATCGCGCCCTTTGTGCCCGCTACCCGGTCTGCGCTGCGACGCTGGAGTTCCTCGGACAACGCGGCAGCGAGGAGCCGTGCGTCGTCGGGCTCGCGGGGGCCCATCCGGCGCCCGCTGTCCGGATCGTGGCGGTAGCGCTTGGCTCGGCCGCCGCGGATTTCGACCTCCTCGACGACGTCGAGCAGGCCCGCGTCGTGCAGCCGCCGGAAGTGGTAGCTGATGTTCGCCTGCGTTTGGTCCAGCTCGCGGGCCGCTTCGGCAGCGCTCATCGCGACTCCGGTGAGCAGCGAAAGAATGCGCATCCGCAACGGATGGGCGAGCACACGAAGGCCGTCGAGCGGTGGTTCCCCAGTCATGCCGTCCACTATCGCGACCCGCCCGCCGACTGTCAAACAGTTATTTGGGGGTCGGAGAGTGCACACGCATGCTCGCGAAGTGCCCGCGAGCGCGCGTGGGATGCGCTCAGAGTGTGAACGCCGTGCCGTCGAGGGGGAGTTCGGCGCCGGCGGCGAGGACGATGGCGTGCTCGGGGGACGTCGGGTCGAGGACGGGGTTGGTGTTGTTGAGGTGCGTGTAGACCCACTTCGTCGCAGGCCGGGCGACGAGGTGGGCGGCAATGTGCGGCAGGCTGTCGACGATCGGGAGGTGGCCCATCGCGCGCTGGGCGTGGTCGGCGACGCCGGCGCGGGTGGCGCCGGACATCTCGCTCGGTGAGTAGAACGTGCCGTCGAGGGCCACCAGATCCGCGTCGGCGACGAGCTCGTCGAAGCCCTCCGGCCACTCCGCCAGGCAGGGCGCGTAGACGAACACACCGCCCGTCTCCGCGTCCTCGAACCGGTACGCGACGACCCACGGACCGTCCGCTGTGGACTCTCGCGCGTACTTCGGATGCTTGTCGCTCACCGGAAGCATGCTCACCCGCAGGCCGTCGATGTCCGGCTTCGAAATCCACTCCCAGCCGCCGTAGCCGTCGATGATCTTCCGCATCGGGAAGTCGTTCCGCAGCGTGTCGAGCACGGCGTCCGGCGCCCACACCGGCAGCCCGCCGCCCGCCTCGCGCAGCATCAGCAGCCCGAGCGAGTGGTCGAGTTCGGCGTCGGTGAGCAGCGCGCCGCGGATCGGGATCTCCCGCGGCCCCGGCCCGGCGGCCAGCTCCGGGGTCGACAGGAGCTGCGACCGGATGTCCGGTGACGCGTTGACGAGGTACCAGCCGCGCCCGTCCGCACTGACCGCGACGCAGTCCTGACTTCGTGGCGGCGAACCGGATTTGCACAGCCGGCACGCGCAGTTCCACTGTGGAAACCCGCCGCCCGCCGCGGTGCCCAGCAGCAGAACCTTCACCGCGCCACCGTCGGCTTCCGCATGACCAACGCGGGCGCGTGCTTCGGCTCGGCCAGTATCAGGTCGACGACGTCGCGCTGCGGCGACCTCGAGCACACGGGGTCGGTCGCGGCGGCGTCGCCGGTCAGCAGGAACGCCTGACAGCGGCAGCCGCCGAAGTCGAGTCCGCGCCTGTCGCAGGAACGGCACGTGTCGCTCATCCAGTCTTCGCCGCGATAAGCGTTGAAGGAGCTGGACTTGTACCAGATGTCGGCCAACGGCGTGTCGAGCACATTGTCCAGTTTCAGCGTCTCGATCGCGCTCGCCGCCGGGCACGGCAGCACGGTCCCGTCCGGCGCGATCGTCAGTTGCCGCGCGCCCCAGCCGTACATGCACGGTTTCGGGTACGGCTCGTAGTAGTCCGCGACGACGTAGATGACTTCCATCGTGCCGCGCAGCCGTTCGGTGGCCGCGCGCACGAGCGGCTCCGCGGTCTCCAGCTGCTCGGGCGTCGGCATCAGCGCGTCGCGGTTGCGCAGCGCCCAGCCGTAGTACTGGGTGTTCGCCAACTCAAGCCGGTCTGCGCCCATCCGCTCGGCCAGCGCGATGATCCCGGCGAGCTGGTCGTGGTTTTCCCGGTGCAGCACGACATTGACCGACAGCGGCAGCTCGGCCGCCTTGATCAGCGCGGCCACCGCGATCTTGTGGTCGTGCGCCCGCGTGCCGGCGAGCAGGTCGGCGCGTCCCGCCTCGGCGGCCTGGACCGACAGCTGGATGTGCGCGATCCCGCGATCGACCAAGTCCGCCAGCCGGGTTTCGGTGAGTCCGAGCCCGGACGTCACGAGGTTGACGTAACAGCCGAGATCGCTCGCGTGCTGGACGAGCTCGGGCAGGTCCGGACGCGCGAGCGGCTCGCCGCCGGACATGTGCACCTGCAGCACGCCCAGTTCGCGGGCCTGGGTCAACGTCGACTTCCACCGCTCGGTGGACATCTCGCCGTCACGCGCGATCAGTTCGAGCGGGTTCGAGCAGTACGGGCAGTGCAGTGGGCAGCGGTGCGTCAGCTCGGCCAGCAGACCGAGCGGCGGCTCGGCGGTCACGTCCATTCGACGACCCTCCGGTCGGCGAATCGGGTGAGTACGTCGAGCACATCCTGTTCCCGCACACCGGAATACCGGCCGCGCAAGACGTCCGTGACCGCGTCGACTGATGCCTTCCCGTCGCACAGCCCCAGCACCGCGGCCGCTGTCGCGTTGGGCACGAGGACTCCCTCCGGGAAGAGCAGGACGTGGGTGTCGCGGACGTGGTCGTACGTCAGCCGCACGCCGCGCCGCAGCCGCGGTACCGACGTCGGGCCGACGGCCGTCACGCCTTGACCCCGGCGCGTTCGATGGCGTCGAGCATCGACCACAGCACGTCGCATTTGAACGACAGCGCGGCGATGGCCTTTTCCTGCTGCTCACGCGTCACGCAGTGGCGGACGACGAGGTCGACGGTGGCCTTGCCCTCGCCGGAAACAGCGTTGATCCGGTTGGTGAAGTAGGCGAGGTCGGCCGGCGCGATCCAGGCGTAGTTCGCGAGCATGTCGGCGACGCGTTGCTGCATCAGGTGCCCGGCGAACATCTCCGTCAGCCCCGACGCGACCGCCTCCACCCACGGTTTTGTGCGCGCGAACGTGACGTATGCGTCGACGGCGAATCGCACGCCAGGAACGAGGTGGCGTTCGTCGAGGACCTCGTCGCGGTCGAGCCCGACGGCTTCGCACAGCCGCAGCCAACGCTCGGCGCCACCGTCACCGGCGGTCTTGCCGTCGTGGTAGACGATGCGGTCCAGCCATTGCCGCCGGATCTCCGGGATCGGGCAGTTGCTGATGATCGCGGCGTCCTTCTGCGGCAGGTTGCACTGGTAGTACCACCGGTTCGCCGCCCACATCCGCAGCTCGTACTCGGTCAGCTCGCCGTTGTGCAGCCGGTGGTGGAACGGATGCGTGCCCCAGTAACGGCTGGACAGAGCGCGGAGCGCGGCGACGAACTCTTCGCCGTTCATCGGCGTGACGGTGGACATCTCTTGCCTCCAACGGTCGATGCGACACGTGGGGGGCGGGGACCGGCGGAGGCCGATCCCCGCCGCTGCGCTCGTCACTCCATACGCGCCGCGTACGCGGTGACCTCCATCGGGACTTCGTATTCGACGAAGTCGGGGGTGGTCCAGACCTCGGATGTGCTGGGTTCGTTCATCTTGACTCCTCGGATCACGATCACCGGAGCTCGGGTGGGCCCCGTCACCCTAAGAGCATCGACAGTGGTTAGACCAGATGTTCGGCCGAATTCGGGCTCGTGTTCGTTAAGATTCCTTCCGATGGGCCAACGGGCCCGTGGAGAAGATCTACAGCGCGCGACGAGCCTCGGATGTACCGCAACTCGCCGTCGACTTGCGATCGCAAGTCGACGGCGAGTTGCGGAGCTAGCGGGTTGCGGCCTCGAGCTCGGCGAGGGCGGTGTCGAGATGGGTGAGGATGCGCTGCAGGTGGGGGACGCTGCGGCGGCAGCCGGTGATGCCGAAGTCCAGGTTGTCGCCGTTGCTGGTCAGCGTGATGTTGAGCGCCTGGCCGTCGAGTAGCACGGACGCCGGGTAGACGCCGTCGAGCTGCGCGCCGTTCCAGTACATCTGCTTGCGGGGGCCGGGCACGTTGGAGATGATGATGTTGAACGGCGGCCGGGTGTTGTTGACGACGCCGGGGATCGGCGAGATGCCGAGCTGCGCGACGTTGAGGCCGGAAAGCAGCATCGTCTGCAGCGGCGTGAGTTCGGAGAACAACCGCTTGCCGTTGCGCATCGACTGGTGGATCGCCGTGAGCCGCTGGGCGGGATCGGTCTGGTCGGTGGCGAGGTTGCACAGCAGCGCGCCGATGTTGTTGCCGGCCGCTTCGCCGGCGTCGGTCTTCCGCCGCAGCGAAACCGGCACCATCGCGACCATCGGCGCGTCCGGCAGCGCGCTCTGCTCGATGAGGTAGTCGCGCAGCGCGCCGGAACACATCGCGAGCACGACGTCGTTGCGTGACACCCCGGCCGCGGAAGCGATCTGACGCACCCGGTCCAGCGACCACGACTGCGCGGCGAACCTTCGCGCTCCGCCGATCGGCACGTTGAGCATGGTTTTCGGGGCCTGCATCGGCAGCGTCAGGGTGTGCTCCCGGAAGGCTTCCCCGGCCACCTTGAACGCGGCGGGCGCGACACCGGCAAGCTGGCTGAACGTGCGTCCGGCGGTCCGGAAGAACGAGCTCGGCGCTTTGCCGTTTCGCGCCGAAGGCTCCTTTTGGCGCGTTCCCCACGGTGGTGGGCAGTCGAGGTCGTCCGGGTCTTCGCTGAGCGTGCCCTGCAGCTGTTTGAGCGCCGAAACGCCGTCCATCAACGCGTGGTGGATCTTGGTGTAGATCGCGAACCGGTCGTCGGCCAGGCCCTCGATGAGGTGGATCTCCCAGAGCGGGCGATGCCGGTCGAGCAGGGTTCCGTGCCATCTCGACGTGAGTTCGAGCAGCTCGCGGATCCGGCCCGGCTGCGGCAGCGCGGAATGACGGAAGTGGTAATCGAGTTCGAGGTTCGCGTCCTGGGACCACCCGAGGTAACCGGCGGTGTTCACCGGGCGTGACGGGCGGCGCCGGAAAAGACTGCGCATGTTCGTACTGTCGAGCAGGTCGCGACGCAGATTACTGAGATAGTCCGGACCGGCGCCTTCGGGTTTCTTGAACAACTGCAAGCCGCCGACGTGCATCGGGTGCTCACGCGTCTCCACCAGCAGGAACATCGAGTCGGTCACGGGCATCAAGGGCATCGAGGACCACCTTCCGGGTACCGACGGCATCGCCGGCAACGCTGCCGATAACACTGCCGAGAACAGTGTTCACGCCGGACAGCCGAGTCTACGCACAGCGGGGCGCGGGCAAAGAAAAACTCATCCCGCCGACTGTGCGTGTTTCCCGGAATTTCCGCCACGGCCGACACCGGAACCCCCTGGCCTGATCGTTCAACGATCCACTACCCTCCGGACGTGCACACAACGCCTGCCCTCACCGGTGCCCGGCACCTGGTCGAAACCCTGACCGCACTAGGCGTCGAGGTGGTGTTCGGCCTTCCCGGGGTGCACAACCTGCCGGTTTGGGAGGCGTTGGCGCACACGGACATCCGGCTCATCGGGGTCAGACACGAACAGACCGCGGGCTACGCCGCCGACGGGTACGCCCGCGCCACCGGCAAGCTCGGCGTCGCCATCGTGACGACGGGTCCGGGCGCGGCGAACACGCTCGCCGCGGTCGGTGAGGCGAAGGCGTCCGGGTCGCCGCTGCTGGTCATCGCGACCGACATCCCGTCGACGCTGCGCCGCCCGGGTGTCGTCCGCGGGGTCCTGCACGAGACCTCGGACCAGCAGGCGATGTTCGCCCCGGTCACCAAGGGCGGGTTCACCGTCGGGAACGCCGACGAGATCGCCGGCACCGTCCGCAAAGCCGCCGAGCTCGCGCTCCGGCCGCAAAGCGGCCCGGTCTACCTCGGCATCCCCACCGACTTCCTCAAAAACGAGACCGTGGCGATCCCGTACACCCCGGACCCGGTTCGCGCGTTCGGCCCCGTGGACACCTGGCGCGCCGAAGACCTGTTGGCCAACGCCAAAAGGCCGCTGATCTGGGCCGGCGGCGGCGCGCTGCGGTCCGGCGCCGGGCCCGCGATCGGCGCGCTGGCCGAGCGGCTCGCGGCGCCGGTCATCACGACGTTCGCGGCGCGGGGCCTGCTGCCGGTCGACCACCCGTGCCTGGCGCCGAACCCCGTGCACGCGCCCGAGGTCGGCCGGCTGTGGGACGAGGCCGACGTGGTGCTCGGCATCGGCACCGACTTCGACGGCCTGATGACCCAGAACTGGCTGATGCCACCACCGCCGAAGCTCATCGTGATCAACGTCGACGCCGAGGACGCGGGCAAGAACTACCTGCCCGATGTCACACTCGTCGGGGACGCGCGCCAGGTCGTCGAAGCGCTGCACGTTCCGCAGCGGCGCGGGCTCGACGAGTTGGAACTGCGGCTCAAGAAGATCGCCGGCATTTTGCGCCACCGCGTGCGCGAGGAGGAGCCGCAGGCCGCGGATCTGTTGGCCACGTTGGAAGAAGTGCTGCCGAAAGACGCCACGGTCGTCGCCGACATGTGTGTCGCGGGGTACTGGCTCGGTGGTTTCCACCGGGTTCCGTCGGCCGGCCGGTTCGCCTATCCGATGGGCTGGGGAACGCTCGGGTTCGGGTTCCCGGCGTCGCTCGGCGCCGCCGCGGCGGGTGGCGGCCGGACGATCTGCGTCAGCGGCGACGGTGGATTCCTGTTCGCCTGCGGGGACCTGGCGACGCTCGCGCAGGAGGAACTCCCGGTAACGGTGATCATTGTGGACGATGGTGGCTACGGAATGCTGCGCTATGACCAAGATCGCGAGAACCTGCCGCATCGCGGGGTCGACCTCGACAGCCCGGACTTCGTCGGACTGGCCCGGTCGTTCGGTGTCCACGCGGAACGAGTCGCCGGGTTCGGACGCGCTTTCCGGCGGTTGCTCAGCGAGTTCGTCGAGGCCGACGAGCCGAACGTGCTGGTCGTGCGGGCGAAGCTCAACCCGCCGCTGAACACCTCTCCCCGCTGGTACCGGCGGTGACCGGCCTCCGAATCGGGGTCGACATCGGTGGCACGTTCACCGATCTGTGCGTGCTCGACGCGTCCGGGGTGGTCGCCGTCGGCAAGGTGCTCACCACGCATGACGAGCCCGCTCGCGCTGTCGAGCAGGTGCTCGTCGAAACGCTGCGATCGGCCGGACTGTCCACAGCGGACGTTGAGCAGCTCGTGCACGGCACGACCTTGGTGACGAACGCGCTGATCGAACGAAAAGGCGCGCGGACGGCGCTGCTGGCGACAGCCGGGTTCTCCGACGTGCTCGAAATGCGTCGTGAGCACCGGTACGAGCTTTACGACCTGCTCATCGAACTCCCGGTCCCGCTGGTGCCCAGGCATCTGCGGTTCGATGTCCCGGAGCGGATCCTCGCGGACGGAACCGTCCACACGAGACTTGACGAGGACTACGTCGCGCGGCTGGGACGAGAACTCGCCGAACGCGGGATCGAGGCGGTCGCGATCTGCTTCCTGCACGCCTTCACCGATCCGTCGCACGAACGCCGGGCCGCCGAAATCCTGCACGAGGTCGCACCCGGGCTCAGCGTCGCGCTTTCGTCCGAAGTGGTTCCGGAGATCCGCGAATTCGAACGGATGTCGACGACGGTGGCGAACGTCTACGTGCGGGACCTCACCGAACGCTATTTGCGCGATCTCGAGCGCCGGCTGCATGCCGTCGGTATCGGGCCGTCGCCGCACATCATGCTGTCCAACGGCGGAATAGCCACAGTGGACACCGCTGCTCGGTACCCGATTCGCATCCTCGAATCCGGACCGGCCGGGGGCGCGCTCGCGGCGTCGGCGTTCGGCGCGGTGGCGGGGGAAGCCGACCTCCTGGCGTTCGATATGGGCGGTACGACGGCGAAACTGTGCATGATCTCCGGTGGTGCGCCGCTGGTCACCCACGAGTTCGAGGTCGACCGGAAGTACCGGTTGCTGCCCGGTTCCGGCCTGCCGGTGAAGGTCCCGGTGACCGACATGATCGAAATCGGGGTCGGCGGCGGCTCGCTGGCCCGGATCGACGCGCTGGGCCTGCTGACGGTCGGCCCGGATTCGGCGGGGTCCGAGCCTGGGCCGGTGTGCTACGGCCGTGGTGGTACCGAACCGACCGTCACGGACGCCGATCTTGTGCTCGGCTATCTCGATCCCGGCTATTTTCTTGGCGGCGAAATGGCGTTGGACGCCGAAGCCGCCGCCGAAGCGATTCGAGTGCGGATCGCCGATCCGCTCGGTGTGTCCGTCGCCCAGGCCGCATACGGCATCCACGTGAGCGTCAACGAGGATATGGCGAATGCGGCTAGAGTCCACGCTGTTGAACGCGGGAAGAATCCCGCTGAGCTTCCGTTGTACACCTTCGGCGGAGCGGGGCCGGTGCACGGTGCCGGGGTTGCCAGGGCGCTCGGAGCGCCGAGGGTGGTCGCGCCGCCCGCGGCGGGGGTGATGAGTGCGATCGGATTTCTCACCGCGCCGCTGGCCTTCGACTTCGTCCGGTCCGCGCGGGCGAACGTTCGGGATCTGTCGTGGGACCAGGTCGACGCGCTGTTCGCCGAGATGGAGGACGAAGGCGCGAAGCTGCTTGTCGAGTCCGGAGTGGACAGTTCCGGCATCACGCACAGCCGGATTGCCGAAATGCGGTACGCCGGTCAGGGATATGAAATTCGAGTTCCGGTGGTCGCGACGAGCGGTACTTGGCCGGACGCGTTGATCGACGCGTTCACCACCGCGTACCGGGCGCTCTATCAGCGTACCGGGCCGCAAGTCGACGTCGAGGTGCTCAACTGGCGGGTGGTTTCCGCAGGACCCGTTCCCGAGGTGGCACTACGGTTGAACACCAGCGCCTCCGGTGAGGCGCGCAAAGGCTCACGCTCGGCGTACTTCCCCACCGTGGGTGGATTTGTCGACACCGCGGTGTTCGATCGGTACCGACTCGTGCCGGGGGACATTGTCGAAGGTCCGGCAATCGTCGAGGAACGTGAGTCCACTGTGGTCGTCCCGCCGGGGGCGAGTTGTTCGGTGCGGACCGATTCCAGTCTGGTGGTGACAGTGTGACGGTCGATCCGATTCTGGTCGGGGTCATCGGCAACCGGCTGCACTCCATTCTCGCCGAGCAGCAGAACGCGCTGGTCAACACGGCATTCTCTTCGGTGGTAAGGGAATCGTTCGACCTGGCCTGCGCGGTGTTCGACTCGAGCGGGCAGATGATCGGTCAGTCGATCGGTGGCACCCCGGGCCATATCAACGCGATGGCCACCGGAATGCGCCACTTCCTGGCCGCGTATCCGCCGGAGAGCCTGGTACCCGGTGATGTCCTGCTCACCAACGACCCCTGGCAGACAGCCGGGCAGATCAACGACATCACCGTGGCCACGCCGGTGTTCCTCGGCAGTACACTCGTAGCGTGGTTCGCGTCCTGCTGTCACTCTCCGGACATCGGCGGGCGGCTGGTTTCGGCTGAGGCGAGCGAGGTCTTCGAAGAGGGCTTGCGCCTGCCGATCATGAAGTTCCTCCGGGCTGGTGAGGTTAACGCCGATCTGGAACTGGTGATCCGGGCGAATGTCCGCACGCCCGAGGAAACGCTCGGTGATCTGTACGCGCAGGTGACCGGGAACGAGGTCGGCGCGGCCGGGTTGGTCCGACTGCTCGGGGAGTTCGGGCTCACGTCGTTGGACGGGATCGCCGCCGAAATCATGAACCGGTCCGAACGCGCGCTGCGTGACGCGCTGGCGGAAATCCCGGACGGCGTCTACACCAGCGAGTTGACTACCGACGAAGACATCGTGCTCAAAGTGGCGGTGACCGTCGCGGGCGAGGAAATCCACATCGACTTCGCCGGTTCGTCTCCGCAAAGCAGTCGTGGCATCAACGTCGTACTCAACTACACCCGGGCGTACGCGTCGTTCGCGGTGAAGGCGGCGATCGCGCCGGGTGTGCCACACAACGCCGGCTCGTTCCGGCCGGTCCACGTCACCGCGCCGGTCGGTTCCGTACTCAACTGCACCCCGCCGGCTCCGGTCGCCTCGCGGCATTTGATCGGACACTTCCTCCCGTCGCTGCTGATCAGCGCGTTGCACAAAGCGTTGCCCGGCAATGCTTTGGCGTACAGCGCCGATGCACTGTGGATGACCATCTGGCGAGGCGCGGAAGCGAACGGCCGCGAGTTCATGCTGACCGTGTTCCAGACCGGCGGCATGGGCGCACGGGCGATCAAGGACGGGCTGAGCACCACGGGATTCCCCAGTGGACTTCGGTCGACGCCGACCGAAGTCGTCGAGACCATGGCGCCACTGATCCATCGAGAACGAGTGTTGCGAGTGGACTCTGGTGGGGCCGGTCGGCAGCGAGGCGGGCTTGGCCAAGTCACGTCGGTAGCCGCACGGGGTGAGATCTCCTGGAGTGTCAACGGGAACATCGACCGGACACGCCGTCCGGCGTCCGGTGTGGATGGTGCCGGTCCCGGCGCGTCGGGCCGGTTCGGTCTGCTGGCGGGCGAGGAACTTCCCGGTAAGAGCCGGGTCGAACTCGGGCCGGACGACGTCGTCGAGCTTCTCCTGCCGGGTGCTGGCGGCTATGGTGACCCGCTGGATCGCGCCGTCGCCGCGGTGCTCGCCGACGTCGTCGACGGGTATGTGTCGATCGAAGCGGCGCGCGAAAAGTATGGCGTCGACGTACGGTACGTCGGCAATCCGGACGCGCTCGTCCGGTTGCCGGAGGACTACCGCGTCGACAGTGGACAGACAGCATTGCTGAGGGGAAAGGACTAGAAATGGGTCGGTTGGCCGATAAGGTCGCGGTGGTTTTCGGTGGTGCGCGGGGGATCGGTCTCGCGACGGTGAAGGAGTTCCTCGACGAGGGCGCCACGGTGTTCGCGAGTGACATCCGCGAGCCTGCCGAGGAGATCGACCACGAGAGCTATTCGCACGTGGTCGTCGATGCGACGGACGAGACGCAGGTCGACGAGTTCGTCCGCGGGGTGCTCGCGAAGACGGGCCGGATCGATGTGCTGTTCAACAACGTCGGCATCCACCTCGGGAAACCCCTTGCGGACACCACGCTCGCCGAGTTCGACAACATCTTCGCGTTGAACGTCCGTGCGGCTTTCCTCGGTACCCGGGCGGTTCTGCCGCACATGATCGAACGGAAGACCGGCAGTATCATCACCACCTCGTCGAACGGCGGCGTGATGGGCCGCCCCGGCGACCCGGTGTACAACGCCACCAAGCACGCGCTCGTCGGGATGACGAAGTCGCTCGCGGTCGCCCACGCGCATCAGGGAATCCGCGCCAATACGGTCAATCCCGGCGCCATCGACACCGACATGCTGCGCGGGACACTGAGTTCCCCGGAGGAGTTCGAGGCCAAGCAGCACCAGCTGGTCGCGAGCACTCCGGCGGCCAGGGTCGGCGAGGCGTGGGAGGTCGCGAAGGCCGTGGTGTTCTTGGCCAGCGACGAATCCCGGTTCATCAACGGGATAGTGGTCCCGATCGACGGCGCGAAGGCCGCGGGCGCGCTGCCGGGCAACCGCTACAGCTTGGACTTCGAACTCGGCGTGCAGTGAGCCCGGTGTCCACAGTGGAGGTTTCGACCGCACTGCGGGGCGCCAAGGAGCTGCTCGAGCGTTGCGGAACCGCCGAGCGTGTCGCGGCGATCCTGCGGGAGCGGATCACGGAGGGTGCGTTCCTGCCGGGTGCCCGGCTGTCCGAACCGGCCATCAGCACCGCGCTGGGCGTGTCTCGCAACACCTTGCGCGAATCCTTTCAGCTGCTGGCCCACGAGCGGCTTGCCGTGCACGAACTCAATCGCGGAGTCTTCGTTCGCGAACTGACCGCCGCGGACATGCGTGATTTGTACGCCATCCGCCGGGTTGTCGAATGTGGAGCGTTGCGTCGCGCGGAGGAGCTCGGCGATGTCGACCTCGGCGGGCTCGCGCGGGCGCTGGACGACGGCCGTGCTTCGGCGTCGCAGGAGGACTGGCAGGCGGTCGGTACCGCGAGCATCCATTTCCACCAGGCCATCGCGGACCTGGCGCGCAGCGAACGCGTCAGCACGACCATGCGTCAGGTACTCGCCGAGACCCGGCTGTTCTTCGTGGTCGCGGAAGGGACGCGGGCGTTCTTCGAGCCGTACCTCGACCGGCACGAGAGGATTCTCAGCAAGCTGGAACGCGGCCGGTTCGACACAGCGGAACAGGCGCTCGACAAGTATCTCCGTGATGCCGAGAAGCAACTTCTCAAGACCGCCCGAAAGGGCTGAGCTCGGTCGGCGGACTTGAACGGGATGCGCAAGCTCGGCATAGTCGGACGACGAATGACGTCTACCGCGGGCGGCTGGACACCCTTGAGCAGACCTGGCGGGTCTTGGCCGAGCTCGGCGACGCGCTGACCGAAGACCAATGGTCCACCGGAACCCGTTGTACCGGTTGGGATGTGGCCGCGCTGTACGCACATCATTCTCGTATCCCGCGGTTACTGAGTGGCACGCCGCCGGAGTCGGCCGAGGTCGGCGAACCGCAGTCGGCCGTCGAGCTTCTTCGCCGGTACAACGCTCCGGGCGGGCTCGCGCACACGATGGCAGGGCCGATTGAGGAAGGGGAAGTCGCCGAAGCTGCCACGCACACCAGAAGGCAGTTGGTGGACAGGTTCGGCGTGGACGGGCCGCGGGCAGTGAGTCGGCTGCGGCAGGTCGAGGCGACGCTGGTCGTGCCATGGGTGACGCGGTGGTCTTCGCGGTCGAAGCACTGCGGATCGTCCTGCTGGAAGCGACGGTGCACTTGCTTGACGTGCAGCGGGCGCTCGGACGTGCTCCGATCGTGCCGGAAGCAGCGCTCGACGAGACCGCGCGGCTGCTGGTCGAGGTCGCTCCGGCCGTCGAGTTCATCGAGGCCGCCACCGGCCGTTCGTCGTCCTCACCCTTGCCAATCCTGCGCTAACGCGACGCCCGTACCCGCAACTCGCCGTCGAGTTGCGATCGTTGGTGATCCCAACTATCGCAACTCGACGGCGACTTGCGGTGGAGCTGGGGTCAGCAGGTGAGGGTGGGGCGGGCCCAGTCGGCATGGTCGTAGCTGTTGCCGTCGCCGCCATCGGTCACGACGAGGTCGATCACCTGCACCCCGGCGAGGTCCGCCTGCAGGTGAGCGGCCGGCATCCCGGGCCGGAAGACGTCGGTGGCGGCGAGTAGTTTGCCGTCCCCGAGTATCTGGAACGAGACGCTGCCCTGGTTCTCCTCGTCGTCCAGGCCGGCCAAGGTGTCGAGCGACTTGCAACCGCCGCCGAGATAGAACCTGACGTCGGACGGCGCGTGCACACCGAACCCGTCAGTGAACACAGCGCCGTGGATGGTGATCGGGTGGCCATCACCCTGCGCCTGCTCACCGTTGCTCATGTCGCGTTCGACCGGACCCCAGCCGTTCGCCGCGGAGATCCAGGAGGCCTTGGACAACGCGTTCGTACCACTGGGCATCTCGGCCGCGATCGCCAGCGAAGCGTTGTCGGTGGCCGTTTTCGGGCCGGTGACGGTCAGGTAGTGGGCGGACGCCTTGACCGCGACCGAGGTTCCGGTCGGTGACTGCGGTCGCACGGTCCAGGTCTGCATCCACGACTTGCCCGGCAGCACCAGCGGAGTCCGCGCGTCGCTCTGCCCGCTGACGACCCAGCCCGAGGGGACGTCCAGGTGGACCTGGCCGGCCACGACGGGCGTGCTGCCGTCGTTGAACAGCTGCGTCGTCGCGGTGAAGGGCTTGTCCGCCGTCGTGTACTGCAACGCGCTGAGCGACAGCGTTGTCGCCGGTGACGCGGCCGGGAACTTCGACGGTGAGACGCGGTAGACGGCCGCGCCATGGGCCGGCACCGAGGCACGCAGCGTCCCCGTGCTCTCCGTGACGGCGTTCGACCACAGCTCGCGAACCTGGTAGTCCCGCGCCGAACCGAGGCCGATCTCCTTGGCGGTGCTGGAGATCGCGGCTGTCGTCTCGCCCCGGTTGAACAGCACGACGGTCGACGAACCGTCGGACATCGGCTTGGTCCAGACCTCCAGGTCGCCGTCGTCACGGACCTTGTGCCCCTGCACGCCGCCCCAGTCCTGGTCGACCGCGATGAGGTTCTTGTTCGTGAGGATCTGCTTGGTCGCGTCGCTCATCGAGGCCAGGTCGTTGCCGGCGATCAGCGGAGCGTTCAGCAAGGACCACAGCGCGAAATGCGCCCGGTACTCGGTGTCGGTCATCCCGCCGTTGCCGACTTCGAGCATGTCCGGGTCGTTCCAGGCGCCGGGCCCGGCGTACTTCTCCAGCCCGACCTGCTGGTCGAGGTTGCTCAGCATGCTGGACCAGTTGTCGGAGATGTCACCGGTGGTGCGCCACAACTGCCCGCCGACGTCCTTGCCCCACAGCCAGGACTTGTTCTGGCCCCATTCGCAGAGCGCGTAAACGATCGGACGCCCGGTGGCCTTCAGCGCGTCGCCCATCGCCTTGTACCGGTCGATCGCGGGGCGGTCCTGGTTGTTGCAGTTGTCGTACTTGACGTAGTCGACGCCCCAGTCGGCGAAGATCTGCGCGTCGGCCTGCTCGTGGTCGAGCGCGCCGGGCATGGTGTTGGCGCAGGTCATCGTGCCGGCGCTGGTGTAGATGCCGAGCTTGAGGCCCTTGCCGTGGACGTAGTCGGCGAGCGCCTTGATGCCGCTCGGGAAGCGCTCGTGGTTGGCGACGAGCTTGCCCTGCGCGTCGCGGTCGTGCTCGGCCCAGCAGTCGTCGATGTTGACGTAGGTGTAGCCGGCGGCCTTCATTCCGGTCGACACCATCGCGTCCGCGGCGTTCCGGATGACCTGTTCGTTGATGTTGCAGTTGAACTTGTTCCAGCTGTTCCAGCCCATCGGCGGGCTGTCGGCCAGTGTCGAGGGAGCTGCTTGGGCGGTCGCGGCGACTGCGCTGACCGCGCCGGCCGGGTTGGCGAGGATCGTTCCGGCCGCGACGGTGGCGGCGAGCAATCCAACAAGACGACGCATATTTCCTCCACGAGTGCGCAACTCTGCACAAACTCCCTCAATAATCACCATAAGGCGACGTTTGCCGTCAATGGGCCATTGGTAGGTAAGTTCCCGCTCCGACCGGTATGTCGGTCGCCGGGATGCGGCCTCGACGGCTGGTTGTCGCCGCGTGCGGGGTAGAAAGAGTCCATGGAGATGCGGGCGCTCGACGGGATCAAAGTCGTCGACCTGTCGCGCATCCTCGCCGGGCCGTACTGCACCCAGTACCTCGGTGAGATGGGCGCGGACGTCGTCAAGGTGGAACCGCCCGGCCACGGCGACGACACCCGGACCTGGGGACCGCCGTTCGTCGGTGACGAGGCCGTCTATTTCCTCGCCGCCAACCGGAACAAGCGCGGCATCGTGCTTGACCTCAAAAGCGAGCGCGGGCAGGACGCCGTGCGCCGGCTCGTGGCGGACGCGGACGTGCTGGTCGAGAACTTCCGGCCGGGCACGCTCGAACGCTGGGGGCTCGACTACGCGAGCTTGTCGGCGGTGAACCCGCGGCTGATCCACGTGTCGATCACCGGATTCGGCCAGACCGGGCCGTACCGCGACCGGCCCGGGTACGACCTCGTCGCGCAGGCTCTCGGCGGCGTGATGAGCCTGACCGGGGAGGCCGACGGCGCGCCCGCGAAGGTCGGCCTGCCGGTCGCGGACCTCAACGCTGGCACGTGGGCGATCATCGCGGTGCTGATGGCGTTGCAGGCCCGGCACATCACCGGCCGCGGGCAGTACCTCGACGTGTCCCTTTTGGACACTCAGCTGGCCTGGCACGTCTACGCCGCCGGAGCTACGTTCTACGACGCGAAACGGCCGCAGCGCATGGGTTCAGCGCATCCGAGCATCGTGCCGTACCAGGCGTACCAGGTATCGGACAGCTGGTTGATCATCGCGATCGGCAGCGAGAAGCTGTGGCGTGCGTTCTGTGCGACGGTCGGTCTCGACCTCGCCGAGGACCCGCGGTTCGTCAGCAATGCCGCGCGATCGGCGAACCGCGAGGTGCTGAACGCGATGTTGTCCGCGGTGCTGATCACGAGGACGTCCGCCGAGTGGATGGCGCTGTTCGACGCGGCGAGTATCCCGGCCGCGCCGATCAACACCATCGACGACGTCTACGCCGACCCGTGGACCGAGGAGCGCGAGCAGGTCGTGCGGTTGCCGCATCCGGGCATCGGGACCTACGTCGGCACCGGGTTCCCGGTCAAGGCGTCGGGTACCCCGGCCGCGCCGACGTCGGCCCCGCCGATGCTCGGCCAGCACACCGCCGAAGTCCTCGCCGAACTCGGCTACACCGAGGCGGAGATCGCCGGGTTTCTGGGGTAAGCGATCAGGCGCCTTCGAGTGGGGGCCAGCCCAGCGGGATGGCCTTGGTCAGGCAGAAGGGGTGGCCCGCGGGGTCCAGGAGGACGCGGAAGAGGTCCGGGTTGGGCTGCTCGTCGGTGACCTTCGCGCCGAGGCGGACGGCTTCGGCTTCGGCCGCGTCGAGGTCTTCCGCGGCGAGGTCGAGGTGGATGTGGTTCGGCGTCGGCCCACCCGGCCAGGTCGGCGGCTCGTAGCCGTCCACCCGCACCATGCTGATCGCGCCCCGGCCGGTGCTCACGATGGTGCCGTTTTCGCTCTCGTAGACGATCTTCCCGCCGAGCAGCTCGATCCAGAACTCGACCAGCGGAGCGCGCTCGGCGCAGTTGAGGGTGACGGATGCCAGAGACGCCAAAGTCATGGCGCCACGCTACCGAGAATCCGATGGCATCGAACGCCCTTTAAGGCAGACGTCGGGATCAGTGGTGGTCACCGAACAGCGCGCTGACGGACTCGCCGTTGTGGATGTGGCTCATCGCCTTCGCGATCGCCGACGCCACCGACAGCACCTGCAGCTTCGGGGTGCGCTTCTCCTCGGGGATGGGGACGGTGTTGGTGCAGATGATCTCCAGCACGTCCGGGTTGTCACCGATGCGGTCGAGCGCGCCGGCCGCGAACAGTCCGTGGGTGCAGGCGACCCGCATCGACTTGACGTCTTGCTCGCGCAGCCGGTCGATGAGCTCCAGGATCGTGCTGCCCCGGGCGATCTCGTCGTCGAGGATGATCACGTCGCGCCCGGCGACGTCACCGATGATCGAGCTGATGGCGACCTTGTCGTCGGCGAAGCGCTCCTTCGCACCGGCCGCGACGCCGACGCCGAGCATCCGCGCGAACGCCGACGCCGCCTTCGCGTTGCCGAGGTCGGGGGAGACGACGATCGAGTTGTCCAGGTCGTAGTCGCGGAAGTGGTCGGCCAGCTCGCGCAGCGCGTGCAGGTGGTCGACAGGGACACTGAAGAACCCGTGGACCTGCGGGGAGTGCAGTGTCATCGCGAGGACGCGGTTCGCGCCGGCCGTCACCAGCAGGTCGGCGATCAGCCGCGCGCCGATCGAAATGCGCGGGGCGTCCTTCTTGTCCGAACGGGCGTAGGCGAAGTGCGGCATGACGACGGTGGTCCTGGCCGCGGAGGCGCCGCGCGCGGCGTCCAGCATGAGCAGCAGCTCGACGAGGTTTTCCTGCACCGGCGGCACCAGCGGCTGGATGATGAACACGTCCCGTTCACGGCAGTTGGCCTGCAGCTGGACCTCGATGCAGTCGTTCGCGAAGCGGCTGATCCTGGTCGGTGACAACGGGACGCCCAGCTCGTCGCAGATCTCCTGAGCCAGTTCGGGATGGGCGGAACCACTGAAGATGGCGATCTCTCGCACCTGGCGTTCTCCTGTTCAAGGTGGCCGGTTCTAGCACGCGAGTTATCCACGATGGAGTGTTAGTCAAACACGTCTCGTGGGGTAAGGATGAGGGAACGAGAGCTTCCCGACGAATCGAGGACGACGATGGTGACCCGTGCGCAGCCGACCAACCCCCTGTGGCATCCCTTCGCCGACATGGGCGCGGTGGATGGGGACAGGGTGGTCATCACCCGGGGTGCGGGCTCGTACGTCTGGGACGACCAGGGCAACCGCTACTTCGACGCGACGGCGTCGCTCTGGTACGCCAACTTCGGGCACGGCCGCGACGAGATCACCACGGCCGTCACTGATCAGCTGCGCAAGCTCGACTCGTACAACCTGTTCGGCTATTACGCCAATGAACCCGCGCTAGAGCTGGCCGAGCGTGTCTCCGCGCTGGCGCCGACGCCCGGGTCGAAAGTGTTCTTCGGCTCCGGTGGCGGTGACGCCGTCGACACGGCCGTCAAGATCGCCCGCGCGCATTTCGCCCAGACCGGACGTCCGGAGAAGACCCACGTCATCGGCCGGGTGCAGGGCTATCACGGCACCCACGGCTACGGGACGGCCGTCGGCGGCATCCCGGTGAACGGCGCAGGCTTCGGGCCGCTCGCGGGCGACTTCTCGCACGTCCCGTACGACAGCGCCGAGGCACTCGACGCCGAGATCCAGCGGGTCGGCGCGGACAAGGTCGCGGCCTTCTTCTGTGAGCCCGTCATCGGAGCCGGCGGCGTCCTGCACCCGCCGGAGGGATACATCGAGGCCGTCGCGGACATCTGCCGTCGACACGGTGTGCTGTTCGTGGCGGACTGCGTCATCGCGGCGTTCGGGCGGCTCGGCACGTGGTTCGGCATCGACCGGTGGCCGGTGGAGCCGGACATGATCACCGTCGCGAAGGGCATCACCGGGGGCACCATCCCGCTCGGTGCGCTGATCGTCGCGCCGCATGTCGCCGAGCCGTTCTTCACCGGTGCGCCCGGCGCGCCGACGCTGCGGCACGGTCCGACGTACGCCGGACACCCGGTGGCGTGCGCGGCGGGCAACGCGACGCTGGACATCTACGAGCGCGACGGCCTGATCCCGCGCGGCCGCGAGCTCGAGAAGCCCCTCGCTGACGCGCTGGCCGGCGTCGCCGATCACCGGCTCGTCGGCGAAGTGCGTGCTGGGCTTGGGTTCCTGGCCGCTGTCGAGCTCGCTCCGGACGTCCTCGCCGCCGACCCCGGCGCCCCCGGACGTTGGCAGCGCACGTGTCGTGAGGAGGGGCTGCTGGTGCGTCCCGTCGCGAAGGGCATCGTAATGTCGCCCCCGCTCATCGCCGACGAGCCGGAGCTGGAACTCCTCGCTGCTGGCTTGCCCCGCGCTCTGGAGCGGCTGGCGAAGTCCCTTTAGCGGCGCTTGCGGCGTTTAGCGGCGCTTGCAAGTCTAGCGACCCCTCGGGGCCACCCCGAGGGGTCTTTGGACGCGGCGGACGGCGAGGCTTAACCCGGTTGCAGTCCGACGAACATGGTCCGGTGCAGGACTTCGACGTGCCGGCAGGTGACGTCGACAGCGGCGGCCGGGTCGCGAACGTCGAATGCGTCGACCAGTTCGGCGTGCTCCCGGTTGCACTCGCGCAGGAACTCCACGGGGTACGGCAGGTAGTAGCGGTACAGATCGTTCATGACTTCGCCGTAGCGACGCGCGGCCGCTTCGAGCCCGCTCGCTTCGGCCGCAGCCAGGTGGAATCGCGCGTCGAGCTCGTGGAACTCGGCCCAGCTCGTCGCCTTGTCCATCCAGCCGACGAGCCTGCGGAGTTCGTCGAGGCGCTTGTCGTCCCGTCGCAACGCGGCGAGGTGCACGAGCCCGCATTCGAGGGCGAGCCGGTGGTCGATCAGGTCCCGGACCTCGGACGCGGATTCGGTGTACACGGCCATCTCACGCACGCGGCCACGCGTCGGACGCTCGGCAACGAGGGTGCCGCCGGTGCGGCCGCGACGGCGTACGAGCACACCGTCGTCACACAGCGACACCAGCGCTCGGCGGACGGTGATCTCGCCTACGCCGAGTGCGCGGGCAATCTCGGCGTTCGTCGGCAGGCGCTCGCCCGGCGTGAGCAGGCCGAGGTCGACCGCGAGGGCGATCCGGGCCCGCACGGTGTCCAAAGCGGACAGACGCCGGATACCCGTCAGAGCCGGGGCGGCCAGCCCGGCCGGAGAGTCGCCGAGAGCGGCCATACGGGTTACGGTACCGGACATAACTGCTCATAGTGAGCACTCTTGTTAATGTGGTCAAGATGGACTATTTTTCGGCTACCCCTCTCCCCGAAAGGTGTGGTCGTGTCGGATTCCCTGCCGGTGGTCCTGGCTCAAGCGCTGCCCGTCCCCGCCGGACGCCCGGTGAGCGACTTCGCTTCCGACGTCGGGACGCTGCTCGTCGACCATCCTGAGGCGCGCCTTGTCGCCTACCCGGAGCTGCATCTTTGCGGTGTCAGCGGCACGGATGCCGAGCGGCTGGAGCAGCTCCAGGCCGCGGCCGAGCCCCTTGACGGCGAGCGCACGCGGCAGCTCGCGCAGCTCGCGGGGGACCTCAAGATCTGGCTCGCGCCGGGCAGCGTCTGCGAGCGCGGGCCCGCCGGTCAGCTCTTCAACACCGCGCAGGCCTTTTCCCCACAAGGGAAAATGGTCTCCCACTACCGCAAGATCTTTCCGTGGCGGCCGTTCGAACCGTACGACCCCGGCGACAGGTTCGTCGTCTTCGACGTGCCGGACACCGGCCGCGTCGGGTTCTCGATCTGTTACGACGCTTGGTTTCCCGAAGTCGCCCGGCATCTCGCCTGGATGGGCGCGGACCTCATTCTCAACCCCGTGCAGACCACGACACGCGACCGCGAGCAGGAACTCGTGCTGGCGCGGGCGAACGCGATCACCAACCAGGTCTTCGTCGTCAGCGTCAACACCGCCGGGCCGTTCGGATTCGGCAAGAGCATCGTCGTCGACCCGGAAGGCCGCGTGCTCGCCGAGGCCGGTGTCGAACCGGAGGTTTTGGCTTTGACGCTGGAACTCGGCGAAGTCGCGCGGGTGCGCCGGGAAGGCACCGCCGGGACCAACCGGATGTGGGACCAGTTCACCGAAAGCGATGCCCCGCTTGAACTTCCGCTCTATCAGGGACGTATCGACCCCGGCCGCTGGCGGCCGCGAGAAGGCGGCGAATCATGACTACCACGGCGAAGCCGAACCTGACGACGTTGACCCCGCATCTCGGCCTGCGCGGGGTCGTCCTTTTCGGACTGGCGTACATGGCGCCGCTGATCGTGCTGGGCACGTACGGCATCGTCGCGGACACCACGCACGGCACCGTGCCGACGGCGTACCTGCTCGCGATGGTGGCGATGCTGTTCACCGCTGCGAGCTACGGCAAGATGGCCGCCGCGTTCCCGGTCGCCGGGTCGGCGTACACCTATGTGCGCAAAGCGATCGACTCCCGCGTGGGGTTCCTGGTCGGCTGGGCGGTGCTGCTGGACTACTTCTTCCTGCCGATGGTGATCTGGCTGATCGGCAGTGCGTACCTGTCCGCGCAGTTCCCCTCGGTGCCGAGCTGGCTGTGGCTGGTCACGTTCATCCTGCTGACGACCGCGCTCAACGTGCTCGGCATCAAGGTCGCGGCCAAGGCGAACTTCGTGCTGATGGCGTTCCAGATCCTGGTGATCGCGTTCTTCGTGGTGCTGTCGTTGCGCCAGGTCGTCGTCGACGGGCACAGTCTCGCGAGCTCGACACCGTTCGGGCACAACGGTTCTTCGTTCTCCTCGATCTCGGCGGGCGCGGCGCTGGCGGCGTATTCGTTCCTCGGCTTCGACGCCGTCACGACCTTGACCGAGGAGACGATCGAACCGCGCAAGACGATTCCCCGCGCGATCCTGCTGACCGCGCTCATCGGCGGCGGGATCTTCGTGGTGCTGGCCTATTCCACCCAGCTCGTGCACCCGGGCAGCACGTTCGACGACCAGTCGTCGGCGGCGTTCGAGATCGCGAAAACCATCGGTGGCAACCTGTTCAGCTCGTTCTTCCTCGCCGGGCTCGTGGTCGCGCAGTTCGCCTCCGGGATCGCCGCGCAGGCCGGCGCGTCGCGGCTGATGTATGCGATGGGCCGCGACGGCGTGCTGCCGAAGAAGCTTTTTGGCTACCTGCACCGGCGTCTGCAGACTCCGGTGTTCGGGATCGTGCTGATCGGTGTGGTCGGGCTGGTCGCGCTGACCCTCAGCGTCAGCACGTCGACCTCGTTCATCAACTTCGGTGCGTTCACGGCCTTCACCTTCGTCAACCTCAGCGTCATCGCGCACTGGCTCCGCAACCGCGACGGCTCGCCGGTGACGCACGTGGTGTTCCCGGTCATCGGGGCAGTCGTCGACGTCTGGCTGCTCTTCCACCTCGACGGGATCGCCCTCACTTTCGGCCTGGTGTGGCTGGGGATCGGGATCGTCTACCTGCTCGTCCTGACCCGCTTCTTCCGCGTCCCGCCGCCGGAGATGACGTTCGAGGAGTAGTCGCGAGGGTTGACCTGCCTGTGCGGTGCCCCTGCGCCCTACACTTGTAGCTGCGGGATGGATTAGGTGCCGGTCCGCGTTACAGGCGGTAGCGCATTCATCGGTACGAACGGTAGGAGAACTTGGTGGCCCTGGATCCGGAGGAACTGTACGAGGTGGACTCCGACGTCCCCGAGTTGGACGGCGCGGTCCTCCTGCTCCAGTTCGACGGCTTCATCGACGCCGGATCCGCTGGTCAGCTGCTCGCGCAGCACCTGCTGAGCGAGTTCGAGCACCGGGTGGTCGCCCGGTTCGACGTCGACCGCCTGCTCGACTACCGGTCCCGGCGTCCGCCGATGACGTACGCGGTCGATCACTGGGAGGCGTACGACGCCCCTGAGCTGGTCATCCACCTGCTGCACGACGCCGACGGCATCCCGTTCCTGGTGTTCACCGGCCCCGAGCCGGACCGCGAGTGGGAGCTGTTCGCGAAGGCCGTCCGCTCGCTGATCGAGCGTTGGGGCGTCCGGCTCGCGGTCAATTTCCACGGCATCCCGATGGGCGCGCCGCACACCCGGCCACTGGGTGTGACCGGTCACGCGACCAGGAACGACCTGCTCGTCGGCGAGCACCAACCGTTGCCGAACCGCATGCAGGTCCCCGGCAGCATCTCGGGACTGATCGAGTACCGCCTCGGCGAGTCCGGCCACGACGCGATGGGCTTCGCCGCGCACGTGCCGCACTACCTCGCTCAGGCGACGTATCCGGCTGCCGCTCTGCAGTTGCTCCAGTCCGTGACCAGGTCCACCGGCTTGCGCCTGCCCGACGCGGCGCTGCGTGAGGCCGCTCGCGCCGCCGACACGGAGATCAACCGCCAGGTCGCCGAATCCGACGAGGTCTCCGACGTCGTGCGTGCCCTCGAGCGTCAGTACGACACCTTCGTCGAGGCCACCGGCAAGGAAAGCCTGCTGGCCGAGTCTGTGGAGCACATGCCGACCGCGGAAGAGCTGGGCAACCAGTTCGAGCGCTTCCTTGCCGAGCAGCAGGGCCACGGCGACACCTCGGAGTAACTCAGGCGTTGAGGTCCTTGGGCGGGATTCCGAGCAGCGTCGTCGGGTCGTCCAGTCCACTTTCGACTT
The DNA here is from genome assembly GCF_025464955.1 of Amycolatopsis sp. GTDB lineage: Bacteria > Actinomycetota > Actinomycetes > Mycobacteriales > Pseudonocardiaceae > Amycolatopsis. Next base: position 45,444 of record NZ_JAODNM010000092.1, read on the forward strand.
TCTTCGGCCGCCGCTCGCGGAAGATCCAGCCGCCGACGATGCCGCCGAGGAACCCGAACAGGTGCGCCTGCCAGCCGACGCCTTCCTGTCCCGGCACCAGCGCGGTGAACTGGTAGGCGAAGCACAGGGCCATCACCAGCCCGATCACGATGTCGATGCGGTGGCGGTCGAACAATCCGCGCACGAGCACATACCCGAGGTAACCCATCACCAGGCCGCTGGCGCCCGCGCCGGTCGTGCCCGACGCCTGGGTGAACCAAGCGCCGATCCCACTGGCGATGATGATCAGGACGGTCACCGACAGGAATTTCTTGACCCCTCGATAGGCCGCCAGGAAGCCGAAAATGAACAGCGGCCCGGAGTTGCCCTCGATATGCGCCCAGCTGAAGTGCAGGAACGGCGCGGTGAAGATTTCGGGCAGCGACCCGACGTCTCGCGTCTTGAGGCCGTAATCGAAGCTGAGGTGATAGCTGTCGAACGCGTTGAAGATCTGCACGATCCAGATCACCGCGAGGAAGCCCACCATCACCCACAGTGCTTTCCTGGCTTCGGCGATCATCGCCTCGGCCGTCACCGGCCCAACTGCGGTGCTTCCCTTACCTGGCGCACTCATGATTACCCCCGTCCGCGGCACCAGCGGGCACCGACTTCTGCCAGCCTAACCGTGTGTTACACGGGGTCGGTAGTGGTCGGGCTGGTCATGGCAGGCGTAATGAGACCTACCAGCAGCGCGCCGACAGCGGTGGCGACCATCGAAGTCAGGATGAAGCCGCCGTTCGACAGCACGACCTGCCACGGTGAGCCGGGCATCGCGGTGAACCAAGCCGCCGCGGCGACCGCCGGCGCGATCACCTCCGGTCGCAGAAAGCTCGACAGGCCGACGGACTGCTTGTGTACCAAGGCTTTCCGTCGGTAGAGGCCCCACGTGATGACCGGGGTGGCCAGGATCCAGACGGCGTACCAGGCGAAGCGGAACGGCAGATAGGCGTGCGGGTCGGACGTCGTCGCGAGGCTGGTCGCGATGCCGAGCGCGGCGGTGTACACCGCGAGGACCTCCGACGGGATCGAGCTGACCAGGACCTTGGCCCAGGTGGCTTCGTTGTTGTCGACTTTGATCGTGCCCGCGGCCGAGGGCGTCATATCGCGGGTCACGGCGAGCGAGGTGACGGAGGAAACGCTCATGGCCACAGATCGTAGCGATGCCGGGTTACGGCCAGGGATCAGTGTTCGACGTCGTAGGTCTGGCGTGCGGCGGCGATTGTTTCGCGGTGCCGCTCGGCCCAGCCCGTCAGCTCCAGCAGCGAGGAGTACAGCTCGCGCGCCATGTCCGTCGCGCAGTACTCCACCTTCGGCGGCACCGTCGGATACACGGTCCGGATGAGAAGGCCGTCTCGTTCCAGGTTGCGCAACGTCAAGGTCAGCATCCGGCGGCTGATACCGCCCACGGACCGTTCGAGCTCGGTGAAGCGGACCGGGCCGTGGATGGTCTGCAGCAGGATCCCGATGCTCCATTTGCCGCTGACCCTGTTGAGTACTTCCAGGACCGTGCAGCCTTCGTTGATGACGGCCGCTTCGGCTTCGAGGTCCTTGATTTCCGGCACGCCTCCGATGGTTACACATCGTGTCTGCCGTAACAAGAGATGCACTCACGGCGTTGCTCAGGCAGTTCGCGCGTCGGAGCAAGTACTCTCCGCGACATGACGAAGCCCTCCGCGCGCCGGCCGAAGCCGGCCGGTGCCGGTGAACGCCGGTTCCTCGAGGAGCTCGAGGACAAGCGCCAGGACGTCCGCGACCTTCGGCGCGCGCTGAACCGGATCGAGCCCGCGAGCCCGGCGTGGAACGCCGCCGCCCAGCGGGTGCTGAGCGCGACCGGTGAACAGCTCGACTTCGAGGACCGCGCCACCACGCTTCGTTCCGAGTGGGCACGCGAGAAGTCGATGGGTGTGATCGGCTGGGTCATCGGCGCCGAGGTCGTGTGGGCCATGGTCTGCGCGGTGCTCGCCGGGCTGGGCACGGTCGCGTCGATGGGCTATTACGCCGCGCTCTTCATGATCGTGGTCGCCGTGTGGACCGGGGTTTCCCGGGCCGTGGCAAGGGTTCCGTTCACCACCGGCGTCGCGGTGGCCGCGGTCGTCGCGGTGGCGGGGCTCATCGTCACCACGGTGATGATGACTTGGTTCCCGTGGCCGGTGCTGAGCGCGCCGCTCGTGCTGATCGCGGGCGCGGCGTTCGCCCTGCAGCGCGCGGTGCCGGTTCGGGGGCCCGATGGACGAGGGTGAACTCGACCAGCTGCGCGACGACGTCGACCAGCTTTTGCGGGTGCAGGAGGACTTCTACGGCCCTGGCGAGCGCGATCAGCTGCGTAAGGAAGTCCGCGAACTGACCGAGCGACTGGCCGACGTTGAGTCGGTCGTGACCGACTTGGAGCGGAAGCTGGATCGCGTCCAGCGCCGGTCGGCTCGGGTCACCGGCATGGAGGTTGTGGATCTCGACGGCGTCGGCGCCGAAACGCGCCGGCTCGCCGAAGTCGCGGAAACCCTGCCGACCATGCGGACCGAGCTGCTCGACGAGTTCGCGCGGGCGAAGTTGGAGCGTGCCGCCGCGGCGGCGGCGCAGTGGCTTGCGCACTACGACGCCGAACTCGAGGCCGCACTGGAACTGTCCGAGTACCTGTCGTCGACCCCAGCGATTCTGATGGCGGCGAAGGGCCGACCCGGTCGGGTCACGGAGTTCCGCAATATCCACGAATCCCTGTTGGGTATGAACCTCGACCGGACGGGAGTTGCCGAGGACGAGAACCGTGCTCGCGCTGCTCTGCTCGCCGACGACGCGACCCGCGAGCGGATCGAACCCCGGCTGCGTGCCGCGCACCAGTCGGCGCGGGCCCTGCGCGAGCGGCTGCGGGCGTCCGTCAACGCTGCCGTGTCGGAGGACTGCCTGCTGCCGAAGTGGATCGAGGAGACGCTCGGTATCCCGCCGTCCGACCCGACACAGTGGATCGAGCGCGCGACGGAGGTGCTGGCGTACCGCGTGACCTATCGCGTCGCCGACCCACTGGACCCGCTCGGCCCCGCCCGGGACGCCACTCAGTCCCCGCCCCGCGAGCTGTGGCACCGCTGGCTGATCGACGCCATGTACCAACGCGGCGTTTTCCAGCCCCCCGCTTGGCTTTGAGGCACCCGACCTGGAGTTGATCCAGTGACAGAATGGAACCGACCCTGCCCCCTCAGTTCGAGGAGCCGTCGTGCGTTTCGCCTTCAAAACCGCCAACCAGAACTCCAGCTGGGAGAACATCCTCGCCGTCTGGAAGGAAGCCGACCAGATCGAGCTGTTCGAATCCGGCTGGAACTTTGACCACTTCTATCCCATCTACAGCGATTCGACCGGTCCGTGCCTCGAAGGCTGGTCGATGCTGGCCGCGCTGGCGCAGGCGACCACCAGGCTGCGGCTGGGCACCCTGGTGACGGGGATCCACTACCGCCACCCGGCGGTACTGGCCAACATGGCTTCGACCATCGACATCATCTCCGGCGGCCGGCTCGAACTCGGGATCGGCGCGGGCTGGAACGAGGAAGAGTCCGGTGCCTACGGCTTGGAACTGGGCACTCCCGGCGAGCGCAGCGACCGTTTCGAAGAAGCCTGCCAGGTGCTGATCAGCCTGCTGTCGAACGAAACCACGGATTTCGACGGCAAGTACTACCAACTCAGCGGCGCGCGCAACGAGCCGAAGGGGCCGCAGCAGCCGCACCCGCCGATCTGCATCGGCGGCAGCGGTGAGAAGCGCACGCTGCGCACGACCGCCCGCTACGCCCAGCACTGGAATTTCGTCGGCGGGACGCCCGAGGAGTTCGCGCGCAAGCGAGACGTCCTTTACGCGCATTGTGAGGATGTCGGCCGCGACCGGAAGGAAATCACCCTTTCGAGCCACGTCCGGCTGCACCCGGGTCAGGACGTGGCAGAGGTCGCCGAACAGGCCGCTGCCCTCGGCGAAGTGGGGCTGGACCTGGCGATCATCGTGCTGACGCCGCCGCACACCGCTGCCGTCCTCGCCCCGCTGGCCGAAGCCCTCGCCCCACTCAGCTGAACCGCGACTGGGCGTCGCCGTGCAGCCGTCCGGGCGGCAGCTTCCGGCCGCTGAGCACCAGGGCGAGATCCTGGGCCGCGCCGGTCAGCGGGGCTCCGGAGCCGAATGTCCACTCGACGTCGTCGGCGCGGAGTTCGATGCCGCTCAGATCCGTCCCGAAGTGCTTGAGTCCCTGGGATGTCGTGAGGCCGGACAGGACGACGCGCAGCCGGTCTTCGGGGACACGCCGGTCGAGGCCGAGTGCGACGGTGATGTCCAGACCGTGGATGACGTCGTGGGTCAGCGCGCCTTCGAAACCGCCACCGGGCGGCTTCCAGGGGTGGTTTTCGTTGGCACTGAGCGTGTCGGCGAGCTCGGCCGCTGTTTGGGACGCAGCGTCGCGCCGGGCGCAGCGGTCGGACATCCGGGTGAAGTTGCCGCGCGCCTTGGCCAGTTCGAACAGGAAGCGAGGCATCGAGTACCGGAACGGCATCGTCATATGCGCCACGACTTCCCGCACCCGCCAGCCTTCGCACAAGCTCGGCGCGTCCCAACTCCGTGAAGGGAGGGCGCCGAGTATTTCGGCCAGATCGCGGCGTTCTCCGGCGATCTGCTGCTGGATGTCGGTCATCTCAGTGCTCGGCGGGGAAAGTCAGCATCGGCCGGATTTCGATGGTGCCGTAGCTCGCGGCGGGGTGTTTCGCCGCGATCTCGATGGCTTCGTCCAGGTCCTCGCACTCGATCAGGCAGATCCCGCCGATCTGCTCCTTCGTCTCGGAGAACGGGCCGTCGGACAGCAGAACCTCGCCGGAGCGCACGCGGACGGTGGTGGCCTCGGCCGGCGGCCGCAGTCCGGCCCCGCCGCGCATCACGCCGCGACGCTCCATCTCCACGTCCCAGCCGCCGCAGCCGTCCTCGGCGTGGGCCGCGGCAGATTCGTCCCCGCAGATCAACAACGCGTAGTTCACAACGCCTCCTCAGTGGTCCTGAACTGGAGCCAGTCACCACTACGACGAAGCAGAACACGCCGGACGGACACCCGCCGATCGAAATCTCCACTCGGCTAAAGTGTTGATCAGCGGTGGTGGGGCTCGCCGCTCCGGGCTTCGGAGAACCGCGGTGCACACCGCCAACAGTCCCTACTCGAGTCCCGGCGACCACGTCGGGTTCAGTAGGAGGCCTGTGTGACGCACCAGTCCGAACCCATCGATTCCGACGTCGACCTGCGGATTCCTGCCCAACGCCAAGAGCACGGCGCAGTACTCGTCGTCATCGCCATCGGGGGCGGGCTGGGCGCATTGGCCCGGTACGGGCTGGCCCAGGCCCTCCCCACCCGGCCCGGGCTGTTCCCGTGGGGCACGTTCGTCACCAACGTCCTCGGCTGCTTCCTCATCGGCGTACTGATGGTGCTGATCGCCGAGGTGTGGTCCGCGCATCCGCTCGCCCGCCCGTTCTTCGGCGTCGGCATCCTCGGCGGGTTCACCACCTTCTCGACGTACGCGGTGGAAACCCGCGGCTTGCTCCAACCGGGCACGGTCGGCCTGGCGTTCGTCTACCTGGCCGGGACGTTGATCTGCGCGATGCTCGCGGTACTCGCCGGGGTCTGGCTCACCCGGACGGCCACGCGGTCACGGCTGGAGGCGCGGGCGTGACGATCGCGCTGATCTTCGTCGGCGCCATGGTCGGCGCTCCGCTCCGCTACCTGACCGACCGCTTCATCCAGCGACAGCACGAATCGCTGTTCCCCTGGGGCACGCTCACGGTCAACCTGGTCGGCTGCCTGATCCTCGGCGGCCTCAGCGGCGCCGGGCTAGCGCTCCCCACCAGTCTGCTCGCGTTGCTGGGCACCGGTTTCTGCGGCGCGCTGACGACGTACAGCACGTTCAGCTTCGAAACGCTCCGGTTGGTCGAGAGCAAGGCCTACTTCTACGCCGCGATGAACGTCGTCGTCAGCGTGATCGCCGGCCTGGGGGCCGCACTCATCGGCTACACCGTCCTCCACGCCTTGGTGAGCTAAGCCGATATATCGCCGTAATCACGCGTAGGGTTGCCACGAGACTCGTCGCGATATATTGTCAACGTGTTGCGTAACTGCGCGAAGGGATGGGGTCATGAACATTCACGGCAGGTCGGACATCGGTGCGGGCTGGGGCAGCGCGGACGAAACCTCGGGGCCGCTCGGCGGTTTCCCCGGTGCTGGGCCGCAGGGCTGGGGCGAATTCGGGGGCTTCCCGACCGCGAGTGCGGCCGGTGGTCCGCCGGGAGCGCCGCCCGGGGGTTGGCCGCCTCCGCCACCGCCACCACCACCACCGGGAGGGTTTCCTCCGCCCGGAGGCTTCCCGCCAGGGTTCCCGCCGCCCGGGTTCCCCCCTCCGGGTTTCGGGCCAGGGGGGTTCGGGCCAGGGGGGTTCGGCGGCGGGCGGGGTCGGCGCGGCAAGAACGTGCGGCGGGGTGACGTCCGCACGGCGATTCTGGTGCTGCTCGCCGAACAGCCTCTTCACGGCTACCAGGTCATCCAGCAGATCGAGGCGCACAGCGGGGGCGTGTGGCGACCCAGCCCCGGTTCGGTCTATCCCACCCTGCAGCAGTTGGAGGACGAAGGAATGGTCAGCGCTTCAGAGGTCGAAGGCCGCAAGGTCTACGACCTCACCGCCGGCGGAAAGGACCTCGTCGAGGCCAAGGCCGACGAGTTCGCGGACATCTGGAACTCGGTCACCCGCGACGTCGACGACGGGCTGATGGAGGTCAACGGCCTCGTCGGGCAGGTCGCGACGGCAGCCGCGCAGGTCACGCAGATCGGCTCGGACACCCAGCTCGCCGCCGCGGTGAAGATCCTGGCGGACACCCGCCGTCGGCTCTACCAAATCCTCGCCGAAGGGGAGTAGCCCAACCAGAACGCGGGAGCGGCCTTCGTAGCGAAGGCAGCTCCCGCGTCGCTCTGGAGGAAACCGCACGGCGCCGAGCGCGCGTTGCTATCGTCTTCGTGACGGGTAAGCGACTACGGGGGGAACCGGGTGGGACTGTTCGACAAGCTCCGCGGCGAGCTGATCGACATCATCGAGTGGACCGACGACAGCCGTGACACGATCGTGTGGCGGTTCCCGCGCTACGAGAACGAGATCAAGATGGGCGCGCGGCTCACCGTGCGCGAGTCGCAGGTCGCGGTCTTCGTGAACGAGGGCCAGGTCGTCGACGCCTTCGTGCCCGGTATGTACACCCTCGACACGCAGAACATGCCGCTGCTGTCGACGATCAAGGGCTGGAAGTACGGGTTCCAGTCGCCGTTCAAGGCCGAGGTCTACTTCGTCAACACCCGGCAGTTCACGGATATGAAGTGGGGTACGCAGAACCCCGTCATCGTCCGCGACCCCGAGTTCGGCGCGGTGCGGTTGCGGGCCTTCGGTGCCTTCTCGGTTCGGGTGGTCAACGCGCCCAGCCTGCTGCGCGAGCTCGCGGGCACCGACCCGCAGTTCCGGACCGAAGAGGTCGAGGAGTACTTGCGGCAGATCATCGTCGGCAGGCTCGGCACCGCGCTGGCTACCTCCGGGGTGCCGATGCTCGATCTGGCCACGCAGCAGGGCCAGATCGGCGACAAGCTCGGCACGGCGCTCACCTTGGAGCTGTCGTCCGTCGGTATCGAGATCCCGAAGTTCGTCATCGAGAACATCTCGCTGCCGCCCGAGGTCGAGGCGGCGCTCGACAAGCGCACCCAGATGGGCATCGTCGGGGACCTCAACCAGTACACGCAGTTCCAGAGCGCGAACGCCATCGAAGCCGCGGCCAACAACCAGGGCGGCGCCGGTGAGGGCCTGGGCGTCGGCCTCGGCATGGCGCTCGGGCAGCGTGCCGCGGGTCAGTACCAGCAGCCGCAGCAGCAATATCAGCAGCCGCAGCAGTACCAGCAACCCCAGCAGCAACAGCCCCAGCAGTACGCCCAGCCCCAGCCTCAACAACAGCAGGCACCGGCCGGGCCACCGCCGTTGCCGGTAGCCGAGCAGTGGTTCCTCGGCGTCGGCGGGCAGCAGGCCGGTCCGTACGACCACGCGGCGCTCGCGCAGCAGGTGTCCAGCGGCGCCCTCACGCGGGAAACGCTGGTCTGGCGTGCCGGGATGGCGCAGTGGGTGGCCGCGAGTCAGGTGCCGGAGCTGGCATCGGTCTTCGGCAGCACGCCGCCGCCGCTTCCTCCCCAGGGCTGAGCCCGATGACCGATCCCCACGCGCCCCAGACGGAGGCGCACACTTATCCCTGCGGTGGCTGTGGCGCCCGCGTCCAGTTCGCGCCGGGTACCAACGTGCTGCGCTGCCCGTACTGCGGTTTCCAGCAGCAGATCGCCGTCAGTGAACGGCAGATCCGCGAGATCCCGTTCGCGGAGCTGGCGACGTTGGCACGCAAGCCCGTCGGCAGCATCGGCACGTACGAGTACGTCTGCCAGCGGTGTGCCGCGCACACGCGGTCGAACGAGACGGCGAGCCCGTGTCAGTTCTGCGGTTCCCCGCTGGTGCTCGATTCCCGTGCCACCGGCCAGATCGTGCCCGAAGGCGTGCTGCCGTTCTCGCTCGACCGGAGCGCCATGCGAGCAGCGCTGGGCAAATGGACGTCGTCGCGCTGGTTCGCGCCGACAGCGTTGAAGAAGGTCAAGGAAGCGGAGTCCACCAAGGGTACCTACGTTCCACATTGGACATACGACTCGCAGACGGCGTCGTCGTACTCCGGTGCGCGCGGTGAGCACTACTACGTCACCGAGTCGTACACCGACAACAACGGGCAGCGGCGGACCCGTCAGGTCCAGCGCACCCGCTGGTACCCGGTGCAGGGCTCGGTGTGGCGCGCCTTCGACGACGTCCTGGTGCCCGCCAGCGTCCTCGTGCCGGTGAAGAAGCTCGACGGACTCGCGCCGTGGCCGCTGCCGAACGCCGTGCCGTACCAGCCGCAGTACCTCGCCGGCTACCACGCACTTCGCTACGACGTCGAACCTGAACCGGGCTTCGAAGAAGCGAAGGCGCGGATGGCGCCGGTCATCGAGGCCGACTGCCGCCGCGACATCGGTGGTGACGAGCAGCGGGTGGAAGCGGTCAACACCAACCACGGCAACGTCACCTTCAAGCTGATGCTGCTGCCGGTGTGGATCGCCAGCTACCTGTACGGGGGCAAGACCTTCCAGATCCTGGTCAACGCGCTCACCGGCGAAGTCGACGGCGAACGTCCGTACAGCAAGGCGAAGATCGCCATCGCGATCGCCATCGCGCTGGTGGTGGTGATCGGGATCGTCATCCTGATCGCGCACAGCAACCTCACTGGCTCGACGAGCCATCCCAGCACCACCCACACCACCACCACCCACCACCGCTAACACGCGCGTAACCCGCGCCCGCAAGCACCGCAACTCGCCGTCGAGTTGCGGTAATTGCGGACGCTAAGCACCGCAACTCGCCGTCGAGTTGCGATCAGGCGGGGCGCTTGCCAGGCGACCGCAGGGCACTTTTGGACAAGGGTGCCCTGCTTGAGACTTCACTGAGGGCACAAAAGTACAAAGTGCCCTCAGTAGGTGACGGGTAGGGAGGTCAGGCCGCGCAGGGCCATGTGGGGGCGCCGGGTCACCTCACCGGCGATCTTGAGCTTCGGGAAGCGCTTCGCCATGCTCTCCAGCAGCGTCGTCATCTCGAGCCTGGCCAGGGCGGCCCCGATGCAGAGGTGCAGGCCGTGCCCGAAGAACAGCCCGCGACCGTCGTCGCGGGTGATGTCGAGCCGGTCCGGATCTCCGAAGCGCGCGGGATCCCGGTTGGCCGCACCGCTCAGCACGAAGAGCATCGAGTTCGCCGGGATCGTGACCCCGCCGACTTCGATTTCCTCGACGGCGACCCGCTGGTTGGCCTGCGCGGAAGGGTCCCAGCGAAGGATTTCCTCGGTGGCGCCGGCTGCCAGCGACGGATTGCCGGCGAGCAGCTCGTACTGCTCCGGATTCGTCAGCAAGGCGTACAACCCGTTGCCCAGCGCGCCGGCCGTGGTCTCGTAACCGCCGCCGAACAGCACGATCAACGAGTAGAGGACGTCGTCGTCGCTCATCACCTCGGGATCGGCTTCGTGCTTGCCGATCAACGCGGACGTCAGGTCGTCCTGCGGCTCGGCCCGGCGCTGCTCGATCAGATCGACGAAGTACTTCTTGTACTCCACGGCCGCGTTGTCGCCGCGCTGGCGGTGTTCGTCGGAAACCTGCGCGTCCACCAGCCGGGTGAGCGCGTCGGTGAGGTCGCGGAACTTCTCGTGGTCGCGCTCCGGCACGCCGACGAGGTCGCCGATCACGGCCATGCCCAGCGGATACAGCACGACGTCGACGAAGTCGACCGGCTTCCCGCCCGCGCCGAGCTCGGCGAACCGGTCCAGCACGCGATCGGTCGCGCGCTGCACGGACGGCCGCATCGCCTCGACCCGGCGCATGGTGAAGTCGCGGGCGAGCAGACGGCGTTCGCGGGTGTGCTCGGGCGGGTTCTTCCAGGGCAGCAGCGAGGACAGGAACGTCGAGCCCGGCGAGTCCCGCCAGCCGGGAGTGTTGGCGTCCTTCCACTGCTCGTCGACGACCTTGACCCGCTGGGCGTCGGCGTACACCTGCTGGCAGTCCGCGAACCGGGTCAGTACCCAGGAATTCAGCGTGGGACTGTGGAAGACCGGGGCCAGCTCGCGCATCTTGGTGTAGGCGGGGTATGGGTCCCACACGCCCTCGGGGGCGAACAACGACATCAGGATCCGGTCGGCTTCGGCGGACATGGCTTCCCTTCGGAGTTCGGACCCAAACTCTCCCACGGACCGCGGACCGTTGGTACCACTGATTTGCGGTTCGCCAAGCCGCGGCCGGGGTGGCTGCAGCCATGAGGAAACCGTTGGGAAGCACCACGCTGACCGGCGCGGCCGCGATGACCTGCGACAAGTACAGCGCGTAAGACCGGTCGCCGAAGACTGGGCACCGCTGGTGTGGTCGGTGACCCTCGACGGTCCCTCCGTGGGCGTGGGCGATCTCGGTGGCGTGGCGCTTGGCGTTGTCGAGGAGGTTGCCGACCAGCCGCATGAGCTGGGCACGGTTCCCTTGCGCCACAGGGCTTCCAGCGACTTCGGAGGTGGTGGTCACGCCGTCGCGAGAGTGGCGGCTCGTGAGACAAGCGGCCACGACGTCTGCCATCTCTTCCAGAGCAAAGCTCTCGGGCGCCGCTCCTTCGAGCTTGCGAGCAGCAGGAGGTCGGCGACGAGGTCCTGCAGCCGGGTGGCGTCGAGAACGGTGTTTTCGCACGCCTGCGCCAGTCGATGCTGTCCGGGTGGGCCAGCTGACCTCCAGCTGGGTCCGCATCGAAGTGAGCGGAGTCCGCAGTTCGTGGGACGCGTCGGCGGTGAACTGGCGCTGCCGGGTCATCGCGGGTGTCCAGGCGGCCGAGCATTGGTGTTCATGGTCGCGCAAAAAACGGGCCCCCACCGCGTTTCCGCTGGTGAAGGCCCGTTGGTTGTGGTGCCCTGGGCAGGATTCGAACCTGCGACACCTGCCTCCGGAGGGCAGTGCTCTATCCCCTGAGCTACCAAGGCGCATTGCTGCGCAACGCAGATAAGCCTACCGCACGCCGATCGGAGGATGGATGGAGGTCGGTCTTGCCCGTTGGGAAGGCTCAGTTGGGGGATGTGGACCGGTTCGCCTCGGCGGTACGTTGTCAGCGGAGCAAGTTAGGGTTACCTTTATTGCAAGCATGCGCATGTCACTACGTATCGGCGCTGAGCACGGGAGGCGTAGGGGATGGGGCATGGACACGGGCACGGAACACTGCCTCCGGGGGGCAGCAGTGCGTCGGGTCGTTACGTGCGCAGCCTGACGGCCGCGCTGCTGATCGGCGCGGCGTTCATGGCGCTCGAGTTCGTGGTCGGGCTCACGACGTCTTCGCTGGCCCTGATTTCGGATGCGGCCCACATGTTCACGGACGTGCTCGGCACCGGGATGGCGCTGGCGGCGATCGTGCTCGCGCGGCGCAGCGGCCCGACGTTCAGCCGCACGTTCGGCCTGTACCGCTCCGAGGTGCTCGCGGCCTTGGCGAACGCGTTGCTGCTCTTCGGTGTCGCCGGATACGTGCTGGTGGAGGCCATTGGCCGGATCAGCGCTCCGCCCGAGGTGTCCGGGCTGCCCGTCATGCTCGCGGCGGCGGCCGGGCTCGTCGCCAACCTTGTCTCGTTCGGGCTGCTTCGCGCCGGCGCGAAGGAAAGCATCAACGTGCGCGGCGCGTACCTCGAAGTCCTCGCCGACCTCATCGGCTCGGTCGGTGTGCTGGTCAGCGGCGCGATCACGCTGCTGACGGGATGGCGGTACGCCGACCCGCTCATCGGTGTCGCGATCGGCCTCTGGGTGCTGCCCCGCACGTGCGTCCTGGCTCGGCGGGCGCTGCGCATCCTGTTCCAGCACGCGCCACAGGGCGTCGACGTCGGCGCGATCAGCACCGAACTCGCCGCGCTACCCGGGGTCTCAGACGTCCACGACCTGCACGTCTGGACGCTCACGTCGGGCATGGAGGTGGCGTCGGCGCACCTCACTGTCAACGCCACCGCGACACAGTCGGCCGTCCTCGCCGAGGCGCAGGACCTGCTCGCGAGCCGCTACTCGATCCAGCACGCCACGCTCCAGGTCGAAGCCCTCGAGTGCGCGAAACGCTGCGGCGAACTTTCGTGGTGACGCTGCGGCGCGCCGTGTCGCAATGCCTTACGGCGAGGGGAGGGGTTGGCCGCCGCGAGCGGCCAGCAGCTGGGTCATCGTGATCATCTCGGCGCCCTGTGACGTGAGCATGCTCTTGGCGAGGACCTGGACGGCGTTGAGGTTCGAGTGGTCCTCGGCGTACTGCGCCATCTCCGCGCCGCCCTGGTGGTGGCGCAGCATGAGCTGCAGGAAGTCGACGTCGAGAGCCTTGCCGGTCAGCGACCGCAGCTTGGCCAGTTCGGCCTCGTTCGCCATCCCGGGCATGGGCGCGCCGTTGGCCGGGGGCATCTGCATCGCGGGGGCGGTCGCGCCGTGGCCCATGTCCATCGGCCCGGTCATCCACGTCATGTAGGCGCCGGTGGTCTGCTCAGGCTGGTTCCACAGCATGAGCCAGCCCTTCATCCGGCCGATCTGCTCGGTCTGGTTGCTCTCGATGTCGAAGGCGAGCTGCTTGAGCGCGGGGTCGGTGGTGTGGTCGCGCTCCCAGCTGGCCATCGTGACCGCCTGGTTGTGGTGCACCGACATGTCCTGCGCGAAGCCGACCTCCACCGAGCCGGCTCCGGGCGTGGCCGCCGGGGCGGCGCTCAGCGTGTTCGTCAGGAACATGCCGAGCGTCGCTCCCAGCAGCAGTACGGCGACCATGGCCGCCCCGATGATGACGACCCTGGACCAACCTGGGCGCTCTTCCGCCTCGGTCAGCTCCTCGGTCTCGTCAGCAGTGTCGACGGCCATTCAGCTCACTTCTTTACTTGCTCGGGGGCGCGGTCGGGACGCTGGGCACGGGGGCGCTCGCGCCGCCCGCTCCCTGGTCGGCCTGGGCGCCAGTGGTGCCCTTGTAGTCCATGGACTTCGCGGTCGGTCCCGGCTTGGTCGGGTCGAACGGCGGCGGGTTGTCCGGGTCGAACTGGCCGGGGCCGAGCGCGTCACACGAGGCGCCGACCTCGGGGTAGACCCCGTTCGGGTTACTGCGCAGCGCGGCGATGAAGTCGTCGATGCGCGGGTCGCCGGCGTCGGTCAGCTTCAGCTGGTGGCCCCAGGACTGCAGCGAGATCGGCTTGTCGAGGCCGGGGTACGGCGACATGATCGTGAACGGCTTGCCGTTGACCTTGAGCTTCAGTGCGGAGACGTCGGCCGCGGAGACTTCGGTCGGGTTGTAGGCGATCCAGACCGTGCCGTGCTCGAGCGCGTGCACCATGTTCTCGGTGCGGACGGCCTTCGGGTAGACGATGCCGTTGCAGGCGGCCCAGGACTGGTCGTGCGGCCCGCCGAACGGGGGCGACTGGTCGTAGGCGACGCGCTCGGTCGGCAGGACGTGCACGCTGCCGGTGTACGTCTTGGTCACGATGCCGGGGATCTTCAGCGACGGGTCCGGGTTGCTCGCGGACGGCGCGAACGCGGCGGCGGCGGCTTCCTTGGCCGCCTGGTCGCGCTTGGGCGCGGACTGGACGATGTAGTAGCCGAACACGCCGCCGGCCAGCGCCAGCACTGCGACCACGGCGATGACCGTGCCCCAGGGGATACCCTTCCTGGAGACGACGGAACTGTTGCGGGACGCCTTGGTGTTCTTTTTCGGCGTCCCTTTCTTCTTCGTTGTCCCGTTCGCCATGGCTCCCGCGTTCTCATCCGGTGATCTGTGCCTCGACCAGTGTAGGGATACCGGGTCTGGTCTCGGTGAACAGGCGGAAGATCACCGGCCTGGAGTAGCGCCGCACTCACCCGCACGCCAGGCCCTCGGCGGCCCGCACCTAGAATTCGGCAGGTGACTCCCGCCGCTCTCGCCGATCTGGTCCGCCGCTGCGCCGTGCAGGTTCTTGCCGCTCGGGGCATAGATGACGCCGTCCTGCCCGCACAGGTGACGATCGAGCGTCCCCGCAACCCCGAGCACGGCGACTACGCGACCAACCTCGCCCTGCAAGTGGCCAAGAAAGCCGGGCTCCAGCCGCGTGAGTTCGCCGCCGCGCTGGCCGAGCTGCTGACCGCTGCCGACGGTATCGATGTGGCCGAGATCGCCGGTCCCGGCTTCCTCAACCTGCGGCTCGCCGCGGACGCGCAGGGTGAGCAGGTGCGCCTGGTGCTCACCGCCGGTGACGCTTACGGCCTCGGTGACGCGTTCACCGGCCGCAACATCAACCTCGAGTTCGTCTCGGCGAACCCGACCGGCCCGATCCACCTCGGCGGCACGCGCTGGGCCGCGGTCGGCGACGCGCTGGGCCGGGTGCTGGTCGCACAGGGCGCCCAGGTCACCCGCGAGTACTACTTCAACGACGCCGGCGCGCAGATCGACAGGTTCGTCAAGTCCCTGATCGCCGCCGCGAAGGGCGAGCCCGCGCCCGAGGACGGGTACGCGGGCGGATACATCTCCGACATCGCCGCCGAGGTGCTCCGCCAGGAGCCCAGCGCGCTGTCGCTGCCCGACGACGAACGCCACGAGACGTTCCGCCGGGTCGGCATCGGGCTGATGTTCACCGAGATCCGGCAGAGCCTGCACGAGTTCGGAACCGACTTCGACGTCTACTTCCACGAGAACTCGCTGCACGAGTCCGGCGCCGTCGACAGCGCGGTCCAGCAGCTCAAGGACTCCGGCAACCTCTACTTCGAAGAGGGCGCCTGGTGGCTGCGTTCGAGCGAGTACGGCGACGACAAGGACAGGGTCGTCATCAAGAAGGACGGCAACCCGGCCTACATCGCCGGTGACCTCGCCTACTTCCAGGACAAGCGCAAACGCGGCTTCGACCTGTGCATCTACATGCTCGGCGCCGACCACCACGGCTACATCGCCCGGCTCAAGGCCGCCGCGGCCGCCTTCGGGGACGACCCGGCCGTCGTCGAGGTCCTGATCGGGCAGATGGTCAACCTGCTCAGCGACGGTAAACCGGTCCGGATGAGCAAGCGCGCCGGTACGGTGATCACCATGGAAGACCTCGTGGAGGCAGTCGGGGTCGACGCCGCCCGCTACGAGCTCATCCGGTATCCGATCGGGTCCAGCCTGGACATCGATCTCGACCTGCTTCGTAAGCATTCCAACGACAACCCGGTGTTCTACGTCCAGTACGCGCACGCCAGGTTGTCCTCGCTGCAGCGCGGCGCGGCCGAACTCGGTATCAAATTCGACGTCGCGGATCTCGACTACGGCCTGCTCACCCGCGAGCAGGAGGGTGACCTGATCCGCACGATCGGCGAATTCCCCACGGTGGTCCGGAAATCGGCCGAGCTGCGCGAGCCGCACCGTGTCGCCCGGTACCTGGAAAACCTCGCCGGCGCCTACCACCGCTTCTACGACGGCCCCCGCGTGCTGCCGCAAGGCGACGAGGAGGCCACCCCGCTGACCCATGCCCGGCTCGCGTTGTGCGAGGCGGCGCGTCAGGTGCTCGCCAACGGTCTCAAGCTGCTCGGTGTCTCTGCTCCGGAACGGATGTAACCATGGCCCACCCCGCCGGCCCCCGGCACGCCGACGTCTATCCGCACGCCGACGCGTCGGGGTTCCCGCCGTCGAGTGCCGACGAACTCGACAAGCTGTACCCGAAGGTGTGGCCCCGCAACACTTATCGCGCGCCGGACGGGGTCGTGCGGATCGCCGGGGTGGACGTCCGCGAACTCGCCCAGGAGTACGGCACGCCGCTGTTCGTCATCGACGAGGCGGACTTCAAGTCCCGCTGCGCGGAGTACGCCGAGGCCTTCGACGACCCGGCGCTCGTGCACTACGCGTCCAAGGCGTTCCTGTCGGTCGAGATCGCCAAGTGGGTCGCCGGACAGGGGTTGAGCCTGGACGTCTGCAGCGGCGGCGAGCTCGCGGTCGCGCAGCGCGCGGAGTTCCCGCCGGAGCGAATCACGTTCCACGGCAACAACAAGTCCATGGATGAACTCGAAGCCGCGGTGAGTGCCGGCGTGGGCACGGTCGTGCTCGACTCGTACTTCGAGATCGCCAGGCTCGCCGACGTCGCGGCCCGGCTCGACGTCGTCCAGCAGGTGCTGATCCGGGTCACCGTCGGCGTCGAGGCACACACGCACGAGTTCATCGCGACGGCACACGAGGACCAGAAGTTCGGTTTCTCGCTGGCTTCCGGTGGTGCCGCCGAGGCGGTGCGCCGGGTGCTCAACGCGCCTTCGCTCAAGCTGATCGGCCTGCACAGCCACATCGGTTCGCAGATCTTCGACGCCGACGGCTTCGAGGTCGCCGCGCGCCGGGTCGTCGGCCTGCTGGCCGAGTTGGGCAAGGAACACGGCGAGCAGCTGCTCGAGCAGATGTCCATTGTGGACCTCGGTGGCGGCTTCGGGATCGCCTATACCGACAAGGACAACCCGCCGCCCCCCGCGCAGATGATCACCCAGATCCGCGAGATGGTCCGCAAGGAGTGCGCGTACGCGAACCTCCCGGTGCCGCGCATCGCCGGCGAGCCGGGCCGCGCGATCGCCGGTCCCGGCACGATCACGCTGTACGAGGTCGGCACCATCAAGGACGTCTCGCTCGGTGACGACGCCGTCCGCCGGTACGTCAGCGTCGACGGGGGGATGAGCGACAACATCCGCACCGCGCTCTACGACGCCGTGTACGACTGCCGTCTGGTCTCACGATCGAGTGATGACGGTGAATCCCCGGAGGTTCGGGCCGCATTATCCCGAGTAGTGGGAAAACACTGTGAGTCCGGTGACATCGTCGTCCGAGACTGCTGGCTACCCGACACGCTGGCTCCCGGTGACCTGCTGGCCGTGGCCGCGACGGGCGCCTACTGCTACGCGATGGCCAGCGGTTACAACCGCCAGCCGCGCCCGGCGGTGGTCGCCGTGCGCAACGGCCAGTCCCGGGTGCTGCTGCGGCGGGAGACATTGGACGACATGTTGCGACTGGAGGTTTAGCTAACGTGTCCAAAAAGGACGGACAGCCGATCAGGGTCGCGCTGCTGGGCTGCGGGACGGTGGGCAGTGAGGTCGCGCGCCTGCTCACCGAGCAGGCAGGCGAGCTGGCCGCCAGGGCGGGCGCGCCGGTCGAGATCGTCGGGATCGCGGTACGCCGCCCCGACAAGCACCCCGAGCTGCCGCAGGACCTGCTGACCTCGGACGCGGCCTCGCTGGTGGTGTCCGAAAACGTGGACGTCATCGTCGAGCTCGTCGGCGGTATCGAGCCGGTCCGCGAATGGCTGCTCGCCGGGCTCAAGGCGGGCAAGTCGGTGGTCACCGCGAACAAGGCGCTGCTGGCCGACCATTCCGCCGAACTGTTCGAAGCGGCCGACGCGTCCGGGGTCGACCTGTACTTCGAAGCGTCCGTGGCCGGTGCGATCCCGTTGTTGCGCCCGCTGCGTGAATCTCTGGCCGGCGACCGGATCACCCGCGTGATGGGGATCGTCAACGGCACCACGAACTTCATTCTGTCCGCAATGGACGAAACCGGCGCGGGCTACAGCGAGACGCTCGACGAGGCCAGCCGGCTGGGGTACGCCGAGGCCGACCCGACGGCCGACGTCGACGGGTACGACGCCGCGTCCAAGGCCGCGATCCTCGCCTCCCTTTCCTTCCACACCAGGGTAACCGCGAGCGACGTGCACCGCGAGGGCATCGCCGACGTCACGGCGTCGGACATCAGCGCCGCGCGACTGCTCGGCCGCGCGGTGAAGCTGCTGGCCATCTGCGAGCGCGTCCGCGACGACAACGGCGTCGAGTCGGTGTCCGTTCGCGTGCACCCGGTGATGATCCCGCTCAGCCACCAGCTCGCCCGGGTGAACGGCGCGTTCAACGCCGTCTACGTCGAGGCCGACGCGGCCGGCGAGCTGATGTTCTACGGCCAGGGCGCGGGCGGCGCGCCGACGGCCAGCGCGGTGCTCGGCGACCTCGTCGCGGTGGCGCGCAACATGGTCGGTGGCGGGCGCGGGCCGCGAGAGTCCGCGCACGCGGCGCTCCCGGTACGGCCGATGGGCCAGACTCCGACGCGTTACCACGTGAGTCTCGACGTCGCCGATATCGCCGGTGTGCTCGCTCAAGTGGCGCAGGTGTTCGCCGACCACGGCGTCAGCATCGCCGCGGTTCGCCAGCGGGACAGGCATTCCACCGCGAGCCTCGTGGTGATCACCCACCTGGCCCCCGACGCGGCCCTACAGTCCACTGTGGACGAAATAGCCAAGCTGGACGTCGTCCACGAAGTGGTCAGCGTGATGCGTGTCGAAGGCGAGGACTGACATGGGTCTCTCCACCGCGTGGCCCGGGATCATCGAGCACTACCGGTCCAGGATCCCGATCCCGCAAGGCGCCAAGGTCATCACGCTCGGCGAGGGCAACACCCCGTTGCTGCTGGCCGAGCACCTGTCGGAACTCGTCGGCAGCACGGTGTACCTGAAGGTCGAGGGCTCGAACCCGACAGGGTCGTTCAAGGACCGCGGGATGACCGTCGCGATCACCCACGCGCTGGCGAGCGGGCTCAAGGCGGTCATCTGCGCGTCGACCGGCAACACCTCCGCGTCGGCCGCCGCCTACGCCGCGAAAGCGGGCTTGACCTGTGCGGTTCTGGTGCCGCAGGGCAAGATCGCGATGGGCAAACTCGCGCAGGCGGTCCTGCACGGCGCCCGGATCCTGCAGATCGACGGCAACTTCGACGACTGCCTGGAGCTCGCGCAGAAGACCGCGATCGACTACCCGGTGACGCTGGTCAACTCGGTGAACCCCGTTCGCATCGCCGGCCAGAAGTCCGCCGCGTTCGAGATCTGCGACGCGCTGGGCCAGGCCCCGGACATCCACTGCCTGCCGGTCGGCAACGCCGGGAACATCACCGCGTACTGGGCGGGCTACGCCGAGTACGCCGCCGACGGTGTGGTCAAAAGCACACCGCGGATGTTCGGCTTCCAGGCGGCCGGCGCGGCGCCGCTGGTGCTGGGGCATCCGGTGGCCGAGCCGGACACGATCGCGACCGCCATCCGGATCGGCAGCCCGGCCTCCTGGGACGGCGCGATGAACGCGAAGAACGCTTCCGGTGGCCTGCTCGACGCGATCACCGACGCGAAGATCCTTGAGGCGTACCGGCTGCTGGCGAGCAAGGAAGGCGTGTTCGTCGAACCGGCGTCCGCCACCAGCGTCGCCGGGCTGCTGCTGACCGCTTCGGACGGCCGCATCCCGAAGGGCTCGACCGTGGTCTGCACGGTGACCGGCCACGGCCTCAAGGACCCGGCCACCGCGCTCGAAGGCAACATCGAGGTGGAACCCCTCGCCGTGGACCCGACAGCCGTCGCGGCCGCGCTGGCGCTGTCGTGAAACCGCACAACCTCGAGGTCCGGGTGCCGGCGTCCAGTGCCAACCTGGGCCCTGGCTTCGACGCGCTGGGCCTCGCGCTGGGGCTGTACGACGTCGTCGAGATCCTGGTCACCGACAACGGGCTCAAGGTCGAGGTGATCGACGCGGGCGCCGGCGGCGTGGCCGACGTGCCCACCGACGAAACCCACCTCGTGGTCCGGGCGCTGCGGCGCGCATGTACACACCTTGGGGTGAAACCGCCGGGCCTGCATCTGCGGTGCTTCAACGCCATTCCGCACGCCCGCGGGCTCGGTTCGTCGGCCGCCGCGGTGGTTTCGGGCGTCGCGGCGGGTTACGCGCTCGCCGAGCGGCCGCTGGACGCCGACGCGCTGCAGTTGGCCGCCGAATTCGAGGGCCACGCCGACAACGCCGCGGCGAGCCTGTTCGGCGGGCTGGTCATCGCATGGTGTGAAGGAAGCGGCCACTTCCGGGCCGAGCGGCTCACCCCGCACGCGGATATCCGGCCGCTGCTGGCCGTGCCGGGCGAGCGGTCGTCGACCGAGGCCACCAGGGGATTATTACCCGCACAAGTGCCCCATGTGGACGCCGCGTTCACCGCGGGCCGGTCGGCACTGGCGGTTCTCGCGCTGACTTCGCGGCCGGACCTGCTGCTGCCCGCGACCGAAGATCGGCTGCACCAGGACTATCGCGCCCCGGCGTACCCGGCGAGCGCACGACTGGTTGCCGACCTCCGGGCCCACGGGATCGCGGCGACCATCTCCGGCGCCGGTCCGACGGTGCTCGCGCTCACCACGGACGGGACGATTCCACCTGATGTGCCCGTTGCCGGTTTCGAGCTCACCGAACTGCCGGTGGATTCGGCGGGTGTCCGGGTTGCGGCTCGGTAAAGCGGTGCGCCACGCGGGGGGTGGTTGTTGCACCTCACTCCCGGGCGGTCTACCCTCGGGGGCGTTCGATCACCGTGCGTTTCCGCACCCGGTGCCGGTCCAGGGGGATCATTCTCCGGATCGCACATTTCGTTGATCCGCCAGTTCCGCACCGTGCTCCAAGCGGGTAGCGGGTTGACGTAGGCGGGTTCGGTGGTGGCACCGGTGTCGAATTACGTGTGCTCCATTTGGAGCACGCACATTCCCGTGCCGGCGGCTCTGCCGCTGTGATGCGCACGTCTCCGCTGGAATCTCCGGCATCGGGAACACAACGCCGTTTCGCAATTCGGACGCGGGCGGCATCCGCTGATCCGCCTGGAGGCGTGGATCGGTCAGGAAGGACATGTGTGAGCAACACCGATCTTTTGAGCGGCGACACGGACACCCAAGCGACGTCGGGGGATGAGTCCAATGGTGCGCCCAAGCGTCGTACCGGGGGTCTTTCCGGCATGGTGATCGCGGAACTGCGTGAACTCGCCGGCCAGCTGGGCGTGGGTGAGACCACTGGCATGCGGAAGGGCGATCTGATCGCCGCGATCCGCGAACGCCAGGGCAAGAGCAAGCGCCGCACTTCGGTCGGCGTGGCCGGCGCCGAGACGCTGCCCCTCGAGGGCATCGGCGAGGTCAAGCCCGTCGCGGAGCCGAAGACCCGCCCGGCACGTGTCCGTTCCGAGCCGGCGGCAGCCCCGCTGGCGAAGGTGGAGACTCCGCCCGCTCCGGTCGAGAGCCCCAAGGCAGCCGCTCCGGTGGAGACGCCCGCCGAGGCGCCCGTCCGCCAGGACAGGCAGCCGGCCGAGGGCCAGCAGCCCGCCGGTGAGGGCCAGCAGAACTCCGAGGAAGGCGGCCGTAGCCGTCGTCGTCGTGGTTCCAACCGCGCCGCGGGCAGCCCCGACACGGGCAACCAGCGTGGTGAGCAGCAGCCCGACCAGCAGCGATCCGGTCAGCGCGAGCAGAACCGCGAGCAGGGCCAGGGTCGTGAGCAGAACCAGGGTCGCGAGCAAGGCCAAGGTCGCGAACAGGGCCAAGGGCGCGAGCAGGGCCAGGGCGGCAACGACCGCGGTGGCCGGCAGAACGACCGCCAGGGCAACCGCGGCGGCCAGGACAACCAGCGCCAGCGCAACCAGCAGGACAACCGCGGCGGCCAGGACAACCGCGGTGGCGGTCTTGAGGACGACGCCGAGGGCGGCCGCGGCCGCCGCTTCCGCGACCGCCGTCGTCGTGGCGCCGGTGGCGGTACCCGCATCGAGGGCACCACCACCGACACCGAGATCCGCGACGACGACGTCCTGCTGCCGGTCGCCGGGATCATCGACGTGCTGGACAACTACGCCTTCGTGCGGACGTCCGGCTACCTCGCGGGCCCGAACGACGTGTACGTCTCGCTCTCGCTCGTGCGCAAGTACGGGCTGCGGCGCGGTGACGCCATCACCGGTGTCGTCCGCCAGCCGCGGGACGGCGAGCAGCAGCGGCAGAAGTTCAACCCGTTGGTGCGGGTCGACTCGATCAACGGTCTGGACCCGAGCGAGGCCAAGAACCGGCCGGACTTCACCAAGCTGACCCCGCTGTACCCGAACGAGCGACTGCGCCTCGAGACCGAGCCGCACAAGCTCACCACGCGCGTCATCGACCTGGTGATGCCCGTCGGCAAGGGGCAGCGCGCACTGATCGTTTCGCCGCCGAAGGCCGGTAAGACCACGATCATGCAGGACATCGCGAACGCCATCGCGACGAACAACCCCGAGTGCCACCTGATGGTCGTCCTGGTCGACGAGCGTCCGGAAGAGGTCACCGACATGCAGCGGTCGGTGAAGGGCGAGGTCATCGCCTCGACCTTCGACCGCCCGCCGTCAGACCACACCGCGGTCGCCGAGCTCTCCATCGAGCGCGCCAAGCGCCTGGTGGAAATGGGCCACGACGTCGTCGTGCTGCTCGACTCGATCACCCGCCTCGGCCGCGCGTACAACCTCGCGGCCCCGGCGTCCGGCCGGATCCTCTCCGGTGGTGTCGACTCGACGGCGCTGTTCCCGCCGAAGCGTTTCCTCGGCGCGGCACGCAACATCGAAGGCGGCGGCTCGCTGACGATCTTCGCCACCGCGATGGTGGAGACCGGCTCGACCGGTGACACGGTGATCTTCGAGGAGTTCAAGGGCACCGGTAACGCCGAGCTCAAGCTGGACCGCAAGATCGCCGAGCGGCGCGTGTTCCCCGCGGTGGACGTCAACCCGTCCGGTACCCGCAAGGAAGACCTGCTGATGCCGGCCGACGAGCTGGCGGTGATGCACAAGCTGTCGCGCGTGCTGACCGCACTCGACTCGCAGCAGGCCATCGACCTGCTGATCTCGAGGCTCCGCAAGACCAAGACGAACATCGAGTTCCTCATGCAGGTCTCGAAGACCGCACTGGGCTCCAACGACGACGACTAGTCGTCGCTTGCACGCACTGAAGGCCACCTCGGATTTCCCGAGGTGGCCTTCAGTGCTTTTCGCCCCGCCTTGGAGTCGAGCGGAAAAAGGAGAATGGCCTCACCAAGGGGGAGGCGGTGAGGCCATTCTCGTACCCCAGCTGGGATTACCGGGGTGTCCTAGTGGCGGGGACGGGCGGCCGGGGTCCAGCCGCGGTAGTTGTTGAAGTAGTGGACGCTGCTCGCATGGCCGATCTTGCCGCCGATGCTGGAGGCGTAGATCCCACCGCTGCCGTCGGCGATACCGACGTGGCCGTAGGCGCTGATGTTCCAGTACACGAAGGAGCCGAGTGGCGGGGTGCCACTGGTGTGCTTCGGGCTGGCGCCGTTCCAGTGCGCGTTGGCCGAGGCCCAGATGCCTGTGGTGCCGTAGGCGTTCTCGGCGGCCTTCTCGCAGTAGCCCTGGTAGGCCGTGCTGCCGAGGTGTGCCCTGTACCACGCGACGGCGCCGGCCGGGGTGCCGTCAGCGGAGGAGAACGCCGTCAGCACACTGGCGGGGACGGCGTCGGTGGTGGTGAAGGTACCGGCGGCCGGGTTGATGTCGGCCGCGGTGATCGCCGCGCTCGGAGCCGCCTGCTGGGCGGGGCTCGCGCCGGCGGCGACGGGTGAGAGGGCGAGCGCCGCGACGGCCAGCGCGGCGACAGCAGCCGGCTTGGCGATGCGGGAAAGCAGGTTCTTCGTGGAGTTGATCCCCAGGGAGTCGAACACGGTTCCGCCTTCTTTCTCAGGAGGTTCTCGAACTCCAGAACCCTCTCCAGCGTTCGTACAAGTTCTGTACATCGCGTACATTGTTGATAACTCAACGTGTGTTTCCGGGGCTGGAATATCGGTTGACCGGGGCATGTTGAAGCCCACGTCAGCGCATCTGGCAGAATCACCCGCTGAAGTCCGGCTGCGGTTCACTCCATCTGACGATGGGGACCCGGAGCCACCGAGAGAGGACACCATGAAGAGCGGTATTCACCCCGAGTACGTAGTCACCACTGTGACCTGCGGCTGCGGTAACACCTTCACCACGCGTAGCACCAAGACCTCCGGCGTGATCACCGCCGAGATGTGCTCGCAATGCCACCCGTTCTACACCGGCAAGCAGAAGATTCTGGACACCGGTGGCCGGGTCGCGCGTTTCGAGGCTCGCTACGGCAAGCGGACGAAGAGCACCGACGCCGCCAAGTAGCTTGATCAACGGCGCCTGTCCCCACGTGGGGGCGGGCGCCGTTTTCTTGCTCTCTTTTCACCCCAGGTTTCGAGAAAGAAGGTCCGGCCGTGGAATCGAGCTCGCTGAGGGGGCTGCTCGACGAGTACGCGGAGGTGCAGGAGCAGCTCGCGGACCCGGCCGTGCACGCCGACCAGGCCAACGCCCGCAAGCTGGGCCGCCGGTACGCCGAGCTGGCGCCGATCGTCAAGGTGATCGGTGAGCTCGACGGCGCCGAAGAGGACCTCGTCGCGGCCAAAGAGCTCGCGTCCGAGGACGAGGCGTTCGCCATCGAGGCCGCGGAGATCGCCGCGCGCATCCCGGTGCTGGAGAAGCGACTGACCGAGCTGCTGCTGCCGCGTGACCCGTACGACAGCTCCGACGTCGTCATGGAGATCAAGTCCGGCGAGGGCGGCGAGGAGTCGGCGCTGTTCGCCAGCGACCTGCTCCGGATGTACCTGCGGTACGCCGAGCGCCACGGCTGGAAGGCCGAAGTGCTCGACTCGGTGTACTCCGACCTCGGCGGTTTCAAGGACGTCACGGTGTCGATCAAGAGCCGGTCCGCCAACGCCGACGGCGTCTGGGCGCGGCTCAAGTTCGAGGGCGGCGTCCACCGCGTGCAGCGCGTCCCGGCCACCGAGTCGCAAGGCCGCATCCACACCTCCGCCTCCGGCGTGCTCATCTACCCGGAGCCCGAGGAGGTCAACGTCGAGATCGACCCCAACGACCTGCGGATCGACGTCTTCCGCTCGTCCGGCCCCGGCGGGCAGAGCGTCAACACGACCGACTCCGCCGTGCGCATCACGCACTTGCCCACCGGCATCGTGGTGTCCTGCCAGAACGAGAAGTCGCAGATCCAGAACCGGGCCCGCGCGATGATCGTGCTCCAGGCCAGGATGCAGGCGCTCGCCGAGGAGGAGGCCGCCTCGAAGGCGTCCGACGCGCGGAAGTCGCAGATCCGTACGGTCGACCGCTCCGAGCGCATCCGCACCTACAACTTCGCCGAGAACCGCATCGCCGACCACCGCGTGAACTACAAGGCGTACAACCTCGACCAGGTCCTCGACGGTGACCTCGACGGCGTCCTCGACGCGCTGGTCAACGCCGACCGCGAAGAACGGCTCGCCGAGCACGTCTGACGCCGCGTGTGCACTTCATGCGCGGGCGCGGGTACGTGACGCGCACCTGAGTGCAGACGGCGACGTACCGCGACGCGCCGAGCACTCGAACGGGGGATTTTCCTCGGGTATGTCAGGCTTGACCACGTGAGGAAGCAGCTGTGAAGCGTCAACCGTTACGTCTCGCGATCATGGAGGCGACCAGGATCCTGGAGCATGCCGGGGTGGCGTCTCCGCGGTTCGACGCCGAAGTGATCGCCGCGCATGTCCTGGGGGTGGAACGCGGCCGGCTGCCGATGGTCCCCCTGGTCGATCCGCCGGTCGTCGAGGCGATCGGGCAGCTCGTGACGCAGCGTGCGAAGCGGGTCCCGCTGCAGTACCTGACCGGGTGGGCCGCCCTCGGGCACATCACCGTCGACGTCGGCGCCGGCGTGTTCGTGCCGCGGCCGGAGACCGAGCTGCTGCTCGAATGGGGTGTGAAGCTCCTCCGCGGTCGGGAGTACCCGGTCGTCGTCGACCTGTGCACCGGCTCGGGAGCGCTGGCGCTGGCCATCGCGCACGACTTGCCCAACGCCGTTGTGTACGCCGTCGACATCGACCCGCAAGCGCTTGCGTGGGCGCGGCACAACGCCGACCTGCGCGTCGCCGAGGGGGACACCCCGATCCGGCTCTACTCCGGCGACATCGCCGACAGCACGATGTTCGCCGAGCTCGACGGCCTGGTCGACCTCGTCCTGTGCAACCCGCCGTACGTCCCCGAAGGCACCTGGGTGCCGCCCGAGGTCTCCGACCACGACCCGCCGCAGGCGGTGTTCGCGGCCGAAAGCGGGCTCGCGGTGATCCGGCACGCACTGTCCGTCGCCGCGCGCCTGTTGCGCCCCGGCGGCGGCCTCGCGATCGAGCACGACGACACGCACGGCACCGCCGTCCCGGCCATCGTCCGCGCGCGCCGCGTGCTCACCGAGGTCGAGGACCACCTCGACCTCGCCGGCAGGCCCCGCTTCGTCACCGCCCGCCGGGTGGAGTGAGGCCGCGACTACGCTTTCCGCCATGAGTGCCGTTTACGACTGCAGCAGGCGGGAATCCAGGGCCGACGGCTTGCTGGCCGCGGCGGGCGCGGTGCGTTCCAGCCGCCTCGTCGTGATGCCGACAGACACCGTGTACGGGATCGGGGCCGACGCGTTCGACGCCGGCGCCGTCCAGTCGTTGCTTCGGGCCAAGAACCGCGGTCCCGACATGCCGGTCGGGGTGCTCGTCGGCTCCTGGTCCACTGTGGACGGTCTGGTGCTGAGCGTGCCGCCGAAGGCCCGCGCGCTGATCGAGGCGTTCTGGCCGGGCGACCTGTCGATCGTGCTGCCGCACGCGCCGAGCCTGCAGTGGGACCTCGGCCAGTCCAAGGGCACGGTCATGCTCCGGATGCCGCTGCACCCCGTCGCCCTCGAGCTGCTTCGCGACGTCGGGCCGATGGCCGTGTCCAGCGCGAACGTGTCCGGCCGGGCGCCCGCTACCACCGCCGAAGAGGCCAAGGAGCAGCTCGGCGAGTCCGTCTCGGTGTACCTCGACGGTGGGTCCAGCGGTGAGCCGGTGCCCTCGACGATGGTGGACCTCACCGGCGCCGAGCCGGTCGTCCTCCGCGAAGGCGCCGTGAGCCGTGAAGCCATCGCCGAGGTCCTCGGCATCGCAGCCGAGTCCCTCGCGTAGCGCTGGTACCAACGACCCCTCGGGGTGTCGGTGGTTGGTCGGTTGAGGTGGCGGGTTCGGTTTTACTGCAGCAAGGACCGGGGCGAGTTGGTGTGGCTGGTGTGGGGTTGTGATGTGTCGTGAAGGCCACCTTCATGGCGTAAGGCGTACTCAGCTAGGCCTTGACGACCTCTCTGCTCTGCCGGGAGTGCCTTCGGGAGTCCCAGCAGTCACATCGCCATCACCAGCACCACCTGGACGACGTGACTGGCCTTCAGCTCCGCTACCAGCACCCTGCCCAACGCCGGATCCGGGCTTCACAGGCAGCGCGGTAGCGTTGCGCAGTGACCACGATCCCGGAGGCGTAACGAGCCCGTGCCTTCCCTCGATAACGAAGGTCTCCCCATCAGGGAGTACATACTCGTCGCGCTCACCGCGGCGGCGGTGACGTTCCTCCTGACCGGGATTGTCCGGCGCTTCGCGATCAAGGTCGGCGCCATCGCGAACCCCCGTGCCCGCGACGTCCACGTGACGCCGATCCCGCGCATGGGCGGGATCGCGATCTACCTCGGCCTGGTCGCGGCCATCGGCCTCGCCCACCAGCTGCCGGTGCTGCGCAGCGGCTTCCTCTCGCTCGATTCGCTCGGCGTGCTCGTCGCGGCCGGCCTGATCGTGCTGATCGGCGCGATCGACGACCGGTTCGAGCTCGACGCCATCACCAAGCTCTGCGGCCAGATCATGTGCGCGGGCATCCTGGTGCTCTTCGGCGTCCAGTGGGTCGAGTTCTGGGTGCCGTGGGGCGGAGGCGGCGGCTCGCTGGGCTCGGTGGTGGTGCTCGACAAGAACCAGGGCGCGGCGCTGACGGTCATCCTGGTGGTCGTCATGGTCAACGCGATGAACTTCGTCGACGGCCTGGACGGGCTCGCCGGCGGTCTCGGCTTCATCGCCGCGACCGCGACCTGCGCGTTCTCGCTCGGCCTGCTCAACAGCGCGGGCGGCGACGTCGGCGTGTACCCGCCGGCCCTGATCGCCGCGGCTCTGGCCGGGGGCTGTCTGGGCTTCCTGCCGTACAACTTCCAACCCGCGAAGATCTTCATGGGCGACTCCGGGTCGATGATGATCGGCCTGGTCCTCGCCGCGGCCAGCACGTCGGCGTCCGGCAAGATCAGCTACACCCGCTTCGGCGGCTCCGACGCCCTCGCGCTGCTCTCACCGCTGCTGGTCGTGGCCGCGGTGCTGTTCGTCCCGCTGCTCGACCTCCTGCTGGCCGTCGTACGCCGTACGCGCCGCGGCGAGAGCCCGTTCGCGGCCGACAAGATGCACCTGCACCACCGGCTCCTCGAGATCGGCCACTCCCAGCGCCGGGCCGTCCTGCTCATCTACTTGTGGGCCGGGCTGCTGGCCTTCGGGGCCGTGTCGGTGACCCTGTTCGACAGCGCCGCGGTGTTCTGGGTGGTCGGTCTCGGCCTCCTCTTCGCGATCGGCGTTTCGGTCATCCCCAGACTGAGGTCACGCAATCAGGCCAGGTGACACTGCTGGGGTTCGCAGGAACATCCTGACCCAATTGGCTCATTGACTTGTTGGAAACTTGCCACCGAAGATCAACTTGAGAGGTGGGCGACTGGGGAGTCACATTATTTTGATGCTGTTTTCCAGTAGGTTTTCTCATCTTCCGGTTTTTCGTTTCGAATTATCGGGAGGTTAATTCATGAATTCTCGAAAGATTGCAACTGCGGCTGCTGGATTAGCGCTTGCTGGGGCCTTGAGCCTGGTATTTCCGGGCACAGGCTCCGCTGAGTCGATGAGCGGCGGGACCGTGGCCGCGCCGGCTATGGGTCGGGTGAACTTCGTTCCTTCTGGCGGTGTCGCCTGCGGTGCCAGTGTTTCTGGCTGGGCGAGCTACTACCACCACTGTACGGCCGACGGGCAGTCCGTCGAGGTGCTCGCTCGGTTTGTCCTTGTTGGCAATACTATCGCGTGCGTCGGTCCTGATCAGGCAGTCAAGGTCAGTGTTGCCGTAATCTATTCTATGGATTGGAATGGCCGGACTTGCAATACGCCTGGGACTACGTACCCCGCGTGAGTCGATTGTGAAATAGATTCTGTGGGCAATGAAGAGGTCCTGAGGGTGCGGCGCTGGGCGTACCAGTGGTCGAACTCACCGAAGCATCCCGGTGATGTAAGGGTCGGGGGCGGATCCTTCGACGGCGGGCCTCGATGTGGTTGCCTGCCACTGTCCGGGTGGTCGGTCTCGGCCTCCTGTTCGCGATCGGCGTTTCGGTCATCCCTAGACTGAGGTCACGCAATCAGGGAGTTTCCAGATGAGTGACACCGAGGCAGGCCCGGTCGACGAGACCGCCAGCCAGGCGACCGACCAGGTAGAGCCCGAAAACCCGCACGCGCAGTCCGTACTGAAGCTCGCCTCCGCGATGCTGCGGATGACGCTGATCTTCGGCACCGGCACTACCGTGATCGCGATGATCGTGTTCACGATCATGTACGGCATGCACGGGCTGCTCAGCGCGCTCATCGGCGGGGCCATCGCCATGGCGTCTTCGCTCGCGACGATCGGGGTCATGCGGTTCTGTGCCGCGATGGACCCGATGATGGTGATGGCGATCGTGCTCGGGAGCTACGTCTTCAAGGTGCTCGTGCTGCTCGGTCTGATGACGCTGGCGAAGCACGTCGGCTTCATCGAGCGGTACGCGTTCGCGCTCACCATGCTCGCGGCGTTCATCATCTCCGCGGTCGGCGAGATGCGCGCCTTCCAGAAGACCAAGATCCCGACCATCATCCCGGCGACGAAGTAGCTGGTCGCTGGGCCATTCGGCGGCTTAGGAGTACGCCTGTACGGCGTGCGCCTCCGTGCTGGTATCGTCCGCAGTGTGGGAGGCGACCTCGGTCGGGCTCCCCGATGGCGAACCCGAAAAGCAACGTGGCGACCGTGTAGTTCCGCCGTGTCTCCGCTTCGTCGGTACCACCATCCGGGAGCGTCGAGCAGGTCCCCAAGCGTGTGCGGAACGTGAGCACGTGTTCATCACTCCGTGGGAGCCGCCTCCGACTGCCCGGCAGGCGTCGGGTACGTTAAGTCCAGATCGTGACGATTCCCCCGGCGGAGTGAACGCCGGCCGGGAGAACCGGAAGGAGCCCACTTGAGGGCGCTGGTACTAGCAGACGACAGCACGTTCGTTCCGCCGAACGCAGGGGACTTCAACCTCCCGCCCCTGTTCGGTTCGGGCGACTGGGCTTTTACGAAGCCCATCCTGCTCGTCTTGCTGTCAGTGGTCATCGTCGCCGCGTACTTCTTGCTGTCCTCTCGCAAGCTTGCGCTGGTGCCAGGTAAGAACCAATTCGTCGCTGAGTCGATCTACGACTTCAGCCGCAACAACATCGCCCGGGAACAGATCGGCTCGAAGGACTTCAAGCCGTTCATCCCACTAATTCTTGCGTTGTTCACCTTCGTACTGGTGAACAACATCTTCGGGGTCATACCCATCATCCAGTTCCCGACGCTGTCGCACTTCGGGTTCCCGGTGGCGCTCGCGGTGCTGGTCGTCTACCCGGTTTATCACTATGTCGGGTTCAAGCGGCACGGCTTCCGTGGTTATCTGAAGAACCAGCTGGCTCCGGCCGGTGTCCCCGGGTTCATCCTGCCGCTGTTCAGCAGCATCGAATTCGTCCAGAAGTTCTTCATGGCACCGCTCACGCTGGCGATCCGGGTGTTCGCCGCGATGTTCGCCGGACACCTCATCCTGCTGGTGTTCACCGCCGGTGGCGAGTTCCTCCTGCTGCACGCACCGGGTGCCCTTAAGCCGACCTCGGTCGTCGCGTTCGCCTTCTCGCTCGCGATGTCCTTGCTCGAAGCTTTCATCCAAGTTCTGCAGGCCTATATCTTCGCGATCCTGTCGGCCAGCTACATCGGCGCCGCGCTGGCGTCCGAGCACTGAGCCTGTCCGAGTAACACACAGAAGCCCCGATCCGCAGCATTGCGGACCGAGTCGAAAGGTAAGAGCAAGTGAGCAATCTTCTTCTTGCACAGCAGGCGGCAACGACCGTGGTCAACCTGAACAAGGGCCTGGCCGCGATCGGGTACGGCCTCGGCGCGATCGGCCCCGGTATCGGTGTCGGTCTGATCTTCGCCGCCGTCATCAACGGCACCGCGCGTCAGCCGGAGGCACAGGGCAAGCTGATGAACATCGGCTTCACCACCTTCGTGCTCACCGAGGTGCTCGCCCTGATCGGTATCGTCATCTACTTCATCGCCTCCTCCTGAGTTTTCGACTCATCAGTTAAGGAGACGTCGTGCTGAAGACCGATATCTTGCTCGCCGCCGCGGAGGCGGTGCCGCCGAACCCGATCATTCCGAACATCGCGGAAATCATCATCGGCTTCATTGCCTTCCTGATCCTGTTCTTCCTGCTCAAGAAGTTCGCGGTCCCGCGTTTCGAGGCCATGTACTCCGAGCGGGTCGAGAAGATCGAGGGTGGCATCGAGCGGGCTGAGAAGGCCCAGGCCGAGGCCGAAGAAGACCGCGAGAAGTACCGGGCACAGCTTGCCGAGGCGCGGTCCGAGGCGGCGAAGATCCGTGATGACGCCCGGCTCGAAGCCGAGCAGATCAAGGCGGAGCTGCGGGCCGAGGCCCAGGCGGAGGCCCAGCGCATCACCGCGCAGGCCCAGGCCGCGCTGCAGGCGCAGCGGGCGCAGATCGTCACCGAACTGCGTGCCGAGCTGGGTCGCAACGCCGTCGAGTTGGCCAGCCGGATCGTCGGCGAGTCGCTCGAGGACGAGGCTCGCCGTCGCGGGACCGTGGACCGGTTCCTGGCCGAGCTCGAGACCACCGGAGCGGGGAAGTAGACCGAAATGACGCTGCATGCCGCGAGCCGTGAGTCGCTCGCCCTCGCCGAGGAAACCCTCGGCGAGGTTCTCGGCGACCCGGGCACCGACCCGGCCACCGTCGGAGACGAACTGCTCTCCGTCGTCAGCCTGCTGGGCCGGGAGATCGGCCTGCGCCGGGCCGTCAGTGACGCTTCTTCGGAGCCGGACGCCCGCAAGGCGCTGTTCCGTTCGCTGCTGGGGGGCAAGGTCTCCGAGCAGACGCTGCTGGTGCTCGACGCCGTCGCGTCGAACCGCTGGTCCAGCCCGCGAGAGCTGGTCGACGGGATCGAGTCGCTCGGTCGTTCGGCGCTGCTGAGCAGTGCCGAGAAAGCCGGCGAACTGGACACCGTCGAGGACCAGTTGTTCCAGGTTGCCCGTATCGTGGCCGCTGAACCGGAGTTCGAGCGGGCGCTGTCCGACCAGGCGGCACCGGTCGATGCCAAGCGGAAGCTGATTCGCGGCCTGTTTGCCGATAAGCTGAACCTGGTCACCGAGTCCTTGGTCGAGCAGGTCGTCACGCGACACCGCGGGCACGGGGTCGGTGCCGGTCTCGAGGAGCTCGTCGAGCTGACGGCGCAGCGCCGTGGCCGCTCGGTCGCCCAGGTGACCAGCGCCAGTGAGCTTTCCGCGGAGCAGCAGGCCCAGCTGGCCGAGCAGCTCAAGCGGATCTACGGGCGCGAGCTCGCGGTGCACGTCGAGATCGACGCGAACCTCGGCGGCGGTCTCGTCGTCCGGGTCGGCGACGAGGTCATCGACGGCAGCACCGCCGGCCGCATCGACGCGCTGCGCAGGCAGTTCACGTGAGGGCCGCGGCATGAGTCGACGGTCACTACAGACTTTGCACACTGACAAGAACGAAGCGAGAGCGGGAACGACATGGCGGAGCTGACGATCTCCTCGGATGAGATCGCCCACGCGATCGAGAACTACGTCTCGAGTTACGCCCCGGAGGTCAACCGGGAAGAGATCGGCCTCGTCATCGACGCGGGTGACGGCATCGCCCACGTCGAGGGCCTGCCCTCGGCGATGGCGAACGAGCTGCTCGAGTTCCCCGGCGGGGTGCTCGGCGTCGCGCTGAACCTCGAAGCGCGCTCGATCGGTGTCGCGATTCTCGGTGACTCGGAGACGGTTGTAGAAGGCCAGCAGGTCAAGCGGACCGGACAGGTCCTCTCGGTGCCGGTCGGCGAGGGCTACCTCGGCCGCGTCGTAGACCCGCTGGGCAAGCCGCTCGACGGCCTCGGCGACATCGAGACCTCCGAGCGTCGCCCGCTGGAGGTCAAGGCAGCTTCGGTGGTCGAGCGCCAGCCGGTGAAGGAGCCGCTGCAGACCGGGATCACCGCGATCGACGCGATGACCCCGATCGGCCGCGGCCAGCGCCAGCTGATCATCGGCGACCGCAAGACCGGTAAGACCACGGTCTGCGTCGACACGATCATCAACCAGAAGTCCAACTGGGAGTCCGGCGACGAGAAGAAGCAGGTTCGCTGCATCTACGTCGCGGTCGGCCAGAAGGGCTCCACGATCGCCGCGGTCAAGAAGTCCCTCGAGGACGCCGGCGCGATGGAGTACACCACGATCGTCGCGGCCCCCGCGTCGGACTCGGCCGGCTTCAAGTGGATCGCGCCGTACACCGGCTCGGCCATCGGCCAGCACTGGATGTACCAGGGTAAGCACGTCCTCATCGTGTTCGACGACCTCACCAAGCAGGCGGACGCGTACCGCGCCCTGTCGCTGCTGCTGCGTCGCCCGCCGGGCCGTGAAGCCTTCCCCGGCGACGTCTTCTACTTGCACTCCCGCCTCCTCGAGAGGTGTGCCAAGCTCTCCGACGAGCTGGGCGCGGGCTCGCTGACCGGGCTGCCGATCATCGAGACCAAGGCCAACGACGTGTCGGCGTACATCCCGACCAACGTCATCTCGATCACCGACGGTCAGTGCTTCTTCCAGTCGGACCTGTTCAACTCCGGTCAGCGCCCCGCGGTCGACGTGACGATCTCGGTCTCGCGAGTCGGTGGTTCCGCGCAGATCCGGGCGATGCGCCAGGTCTCCGGTTCGCTGCGAATCGACCTCTCGCAGTACGAGGAGCTGAAGTCCTTCGCGGCCTTCGCCTCGGACCTCGACGAGGCGTCGAAGGCGCAGCTCGACCGCGGTGGCCGCCTGTACGAGCTGCTCAAGCAGCCGCAGTACTCGCCGGTCCCGGTCGAGGAGCAGGTCGCGATCGTGTTCCTGGGCACCAAGGGCTACTACGACTCGGTCCCGATCGAGGACGTGAAGCGCTTCAACGCCGAG
The DNA here is from genome assembly GCF_025464955.1 of Amycolatopsis sp. Lineage (GTDB taxonomy): Bacteria > Actinomycetota > Actinomycetes > Mycobacteriales > Pseudonocardiaceae > Amycolatopsis. The sequence goes on from NZ_JAODNM010000092.1 coordinate 79,997, forward strand.
TTCCTCGATCACGCCCGCCGTGCGCACGGTGAGCTCTTCAAGGACATCCGCGAATCCGGCAAGTTCTCCGACGAGACGTCCGCGTCGCTCGTGGAGGCCGTCGAGGACTTCAAGAAGGGCTTCACTGCCACCGACGGCAGCAGTGTCGTCACCGGCGCGGACGCCGAAGCCATGGACGCCGACAAGGTCGGGCAGGAGACCGTCAAGGTCAACAAGCCCGCGCCGAAGAAGTGACCGGGTAACCCATGGCCGCACAGCTTCGCGAACTTCGCTCGCGCATCAAGGCGACGAAGTCGATCGGCAAGATCACCAAGGCGATGGAGCTCATCGCCACCTCGCGCATCGCCAAGGCGCAGGTCAAGGTGGCCGCGTCCCGGCCGTACGCCGCGGAGATCACGAACGTGCTCTCCGCGCTGGCCGGCGGCGCGACCTCGTTGAACCACCCGCTACTGGTCGAGCGTGAGAACGCCACCCGGGCCGCCGTGCTCGTGGTGACCAGTGACAAGGGCCTGTGTGGCGGCTACAACTCCAACGTGCTGCGGGCCACCGAAGAGCTGCTCTCGTTGCTGCGTCAGCAGGGCAAGGAGCCGCAGGTCTACGTCATCGGGGCGAAGGGGTTGAACTACTTCAACTTCCGCAACCGCGAGGTCGTGGACAGCTGGACGGGCTTCTCCCAGCAACCGGCGTACAGCGACGCGGTGACCGCGGCGGAGACGCTGGTCCAGGCGTTCATCTCGGGTGCCGACGACCTCGGTGGCGGTGCCGGTGCGGATGGTGCCTACGGCGCCGACGAGCTGCACATCGTCTACACCGAGTTCCACTCGATGCTCACCCAGCAGCCCGTCGCCAAGCGCGTCGTGCCGCTGGAGGTCGAGTACACCGAGGAGACCGAGCCCAAGACGGGCGAGATCTCGTCGGCCTACTCGTTCGAGCCCAGCGCGGACGCACTGCTGAGCGCGCTGCTGCCCAAGTACATCAACACGCGGATCTACTCGGCGTTGCTGGAGTCGGCGGCCTCGGAGCTGGCGGCGAAGCGGACAGCGATGAAGGCCGCTTCGGACAATGCGAACGACCTGGTCAGCAACTTGAGCCGTGAGGCGAACCAGGCGCGCCAGGCCCAGATCACCCAGGAGATCAGCGAAATCGTCGGGGGCGCCAACGCGCTCGCCGGATCAGGAAGTGATGACTAGCATGACTGCCACACAAACACCGGCCGTTGGCCGCATTGTCTCGGTGACAGGCCCTGTCGTCGACGTAGAGTTCCCCCGTGGCTCGGTGCCCGCGCAGTTCAACGCGCTCAAGGTCGAGATCGAGTTCGAGCAGCTGCGCAAGACGGTGACCCTCGAGGTCGCCAGCCACCTGGGTGACAACCTGGTCCGGACCATCTCCCTGCAGCCGCAGGACGGTCTCGTGCGAGGCGCCCCGGTCACCGACACCGGCGGCCCGATCACGGTCCCGGTCGGCGACAAGGTCAAGGGCCACGTCTACAACGCGCTCGGCGAGTGCCTCGACGTCCCCGGTTACGGTGACGACCTCGAGCGCTGGGGCATCCACCGGAAGCCCCCGGCCTTCGACCAGCTCGAGGGCAAGATCGAGATGCTGGAGACCGGCCTCAAGGTCGTCGACCTGCTCACCCCGTACGTTCGCGGTGGCAAGATCGGCCTGTTCGGCGGTGCCGGCGTCGGCAAGACGGTGCTCATCAAGGAGATGATCACCCGAGTCGCCAAGAACTTCGGTGGTACCTCGGTTTTCGCCGGAGTCGGTGAGCGTACCCGTGAGGGTAACGACCTCTTCCTGGAAATGAGCGAGGACGGCGTCATCAACGACACCGCCCTAGTCTTCGGCCAGATGGACGAGCCGCCGGGCACTCGTATGCGCGTTGCCCTGTCTGCGCTGACCATGGCGGAGTACTTCCGCGATGTGCAGAACCAGGACGTGCTGCTCTTCATCGACAACATCTTCCGGTTCACCCAGGCCGGTTCCGAGGTGTCGACCCTGCTGGGCCGCATGCCTTCGGCCGTGGGTTACCAGCCGACACTGGCCGACGAGATGGGTGTGCTCCAGGAGCGCATCACCTCGACCCGGGGTAGCTCGATCACCTCGATGCAGGCCGTTTACGTCCCGGCGGACGACTACACCGACCCCGCCCCGGCAGCCACCTTCGCCCACCTGGACGCCACCACCGAGCTTTCGCGTGGGGTCTTCCAGAAGGGTATTTTCCCGGCTGTCGACCCGTTGTCTTCGTCCTCGACGATCCTCGACCCGGCGATCGTCGGCGAGGAGCACTACCGCGTCGCGTCCGAGGTCATCCGGATCCTGCAGAAGTACAAGGAACTCCAGGACATCATCGCCATCCTCGGGATGGACGAGCTGTCGGAGGAGGACCGCCTGACCGTGCGCCGCGCGCGCCGGATCGAGCGCTTCCTGTCGCAGAACATGCTGGTCGCCGAGCAGTTCACCGGCCAGCCCGGTTCGACGGTGCCGCTCTCGGAGACGATCGAGTCCTTCGACAAGATCAGCAAGGGCGACTTCGATACCTACCCGGAGCAGGCGTTCCTGGGTATCGGTGGCCTCGAGGACCTCGAGAAGAAGAACGCGGAAATCACCAAGAAGTGACTTGTGCGGACGGCGGGGTCGGTGTCCTTTGTGGACACCGACCCCGTCGTTCTCATAGTCGGACCTTGACCTACTACACTCGGTTGCCATCTACACTTGGTTAAGTGGCCCGAGGAGAAGGAGAGCGACGTGGCTGAGATTTCAGTCGAGCTGGTAGCCGTCGAGCGCCGGCTCTGGTCGGGCAAGGCCACCTTCGTCGTGGCCCAGACCACCGAGGGCGAGATCGGGATCATGCCTGGTCACGAGCCCGTACTTGGCCAGCTTGTCGAAGGCGGCGTGGTCAAGGTGACGACCACCGACGGCGAGACGATCTGTGCCGCGGTCCATGGCGGTTTCCTGTCGGTGACGGCGACCGGGGTCAGCGTGCTGGCCGAGACCGCCGAGCTGTCCGACGAGATCGACGTCGACGAGGCCAAGGCCGCGTTGTCCGACGACGACGGAACAGAGCGGGCCCGCGCAGCGGCCCGGCTTCGCGCGGCCGGTCAGTCGGTCTGAGCGCAGTGGCGAGCAGGAGCCGGCCGTGGATGTAGCGCTGGTTGCTCTTGCGGTCCTGCTCGTGCTCGTCGTGCTGGCCCTGTGGTACTCGCTGCGGTGGGTGCGGATGCGCCGCGGGGGTGGCGTCAGCGTCGCCCTGCGGTGGAGCCCGGACAAAGCCCGTGCCGGCTGGCACCTCGGGATCGGCCGTTATGTCGGTGACGACTTCGCCTGGTACCGCGTCTGGAGCCTGCGTGTTCGCCCGGACAGGGTGTTCGCGCGGGACAGCATGGAGATCGCCGACCGGCGGGATCCGTCCGGCTCCGAGGCGTACGCCGTCCCCGCCGGCTCCACGGTCCTACGCTGTGAGTCTGATACGCAGGAAGCCATCGAGATAGCGATGGGCCCCGGTGCCCTCACCGGCTTCCTCTCCTGGCTCGAGTCCGCCCCTCCCGGCCGCCGCCTCCGCCGCGCCAGCTAGCCGTGAGCACCCGGCGCGCGATCCTTTCGGGGTCGACCTTCGAAGACCAGATCGGTTACGCCCGCGCCGTCGTCGACGGCGACTGGGTGCACGTCTCCGGCACCACCGGCTTCGACTACGCCACGATGACGCTGCCCGAGGGCATCGTCGAGCAGACCGAACAGTGCTTGGCCAACATCGAGGCCGCCCTCACCGAAGCCGACGCCACCTTCGCCGACGTCGTGCGCGTGACCTACGTCGTCCCGTACCCGGCCGAGTTCGAGCAGTGCTGGCCCGCCCTGCGCCGCACGTTCGCCGCCGCCCCACCCGCCGCGACGATGCTTTCGTGCGGCCTGATGGACCCGCGCATGCGCATCGAAATCCAAGTCACCGCCCACAAATCCTGACCCCGCCCGCGAGTCCCACACTCAGGACCGCGAGTCCCACCTTCGCGCTGACTAGCGGCCGCCGCCGGGGGTCCAGAGGACGTCGCCGTCGGGGTTGGCGAGCCGGCCGAGGATGAACAGCAGGTCCGAAAGCCGGTTCAGGTACTTCACGGCGAGCGTGTTCGTGCGCTCGGCGTCGTCCTCGACGAGCGCCCAGCCGCTGCGTTCGGCGCGGCGCGACACCGTGCGTGCCTGGTGCAGGAAAGCGGCTCCGGGGGTGCCTCCGGGCAGGATGAACGACGTCAGCTTGCCGAGGCGCTCGTTGAACTCGTCGCACCAGCCTTCGAGGCGCTCGATGTACGGCTCAGTGATCCTCAGCGGCTCGTAGGGCGGATCGGGCACGATCGGGGCGCACAGGTCTGCTCCGACGTCGAAGAGGTCGTTCTGGACGGCCTGGAGGACCGCGGTGATCTCCTCCGGCAGCCCCCCGACGGCGATCGCCAGGCCGATGACCGAGTTCGCCTCGTCGACGTCGGCATAAGCGCCGAGCCGGGTGGACGTCTTCGGCACCCGCGAGCCGTCACCGAGCGCGGTGGTGCCGTTGTCGCCGACCTTGGTGTACACGCGATTGATCCGAACGACCATGACACGACTGTAGCCGCCCTGCCGCAACCCCGGATCGGCATGGAAGGCATGATTGGCGCCCATGAGCGAGCACTTCGACGTGCATGGCGGAGCACGGCTGGTCGGCGAGGTCGAGGTAGTCGGAGCGAAGAACAGTGTACTCAAACTGATGGCCGCGGCGTTGCTGGCCGAGGGCACCACGACGATCACCAACTGTCCCCAGATCCTCGATGTCCCGCTGATGGCGGACGTCCTGCGCAGCGTCGGCTGCGAGGTCGTCATCGACGGCGACACGGCGAAGATCACTACGCCGTCCGAACTTTCCTACCGCGCCGATTCGCCCGCGATGGGCAAGCTGCGTGCGTCGGTGTGTGTGCTCGGCCCACTGATGGGGCGCCTCAAGCAGGCCGTCGTCGCGCTGCCCGGCGGTGACGCGATCGGCTCGCGGCCACTGGACATGCACCAGAACGGGCTCCGGAAACTGGGCGCTACCAGCACGATCGAGCACGGCTGTGTCGTCGCCAAGGCCGAGGTATTGCGCGGCGCCCAGATCTGGCTGGACTTCCCGAGTGTCGGTGCCACCGAGAACATCCTGATGGCCGCCGTGCTCGCCGAGGGCACAACGGTTATCGACAACGCCGCGCGCGAGCCGGAAATCATCGACATCTGCACGCTGCTCGTCGAGATGGGCGCGAAGATCGAGGGCGCGGGCACGTCGACGTTGACCGTGACGGGCGTGGAAACGTTGAGCCCCACCGAACACCGCGTGATCGGCGACCGGATCGTAGGCGCCACTTGGGCTTTCGCGGCCGCCATGACCCGCGGCGACCTGACCGTGCGCGGGGTCAACCCGCACCACCTCGATCTCGTGCTCGACAAGCTGCGAGCCGCCGGGGCGGACATCACGCCCTTCGGCGACGAGGGTTTCCGGATCGTGCAGGCGGAGCGCCCGAAGTCGGTCGACTTCGTGACGCTGCCCTACCCCGGTTTCGCCACGGATCTGCAGCCGTTCGCGGTGGCGCTCTCCGCGGTGTCCGAGGGCACCTCGATGATCACCGAAAACGTCTACGAGGCCCGGTTCCGGTTCATCGAGGAGATGATCCGGCTGGGCGGCGACGCGCGCACCGACGGCCACCACGCCGTGGTCCGCGGCATCGAGCGCCTTTCCAGCGCGCCGGTGTGGGCGTCCGACATCCGGGCCGGCGCGGGGCTCGTGCTCGCCGGGCTGTGCGCGGACGGCATCACCGAGGTCTGGGACGTTTTCCACATCGACCGCGGGTACCCGCACTTCGTGGAGAACCTCAACCGCCTGGGCGCGAAGATCGCCCGAGTCGAAGGCGAGCCCGAGCGGGCCTAACGTGCGCCGAAGGCTCGCATGAGAAGCTCGGCCAATTTGTCGAGGTAGCCGGGCTCCAGCTCGGCGTGGCGAGCGATGAGCCGCCAGTGGATCGGCGCGGCGAGCAGGTCCATCGCCAGCTCGAGGTCGAGGTCCGCCGCTAGTTCACCGCGCTCGATCGCGCGCCGCAGCATGATCTCGCCGCGTGCCCGCCTCGGTTCGCCGATGGCGTGCGCGGTCGCGGCCGCCAGGTCCGGATTGCGGGCGGTTTCGGCGATCAGGTCCGGCATGATGCGGAAGAACTTCGGGTCGCTCAGCCAAGCCAGCACCCCGCGGAGGGCGATGTCGAGGTCCCCACGCAGCGAACCGGTGTCCGGCATCTCGGCCAGCGGCACGCTGATTGCCGAGATCGCCGCGATGACCATGTGCTGCTTGGACGGCCAGCGCCGGTAGAGCGCGCTCTTGCCCACTCCGGCGCGTCTGGCGACGGCTTCCATCGACAGCTTGCCGTAGCCCTGGCCAGCGAGTTCGTCGATGACAGCGTCGACGATGGTGGTGGTGATCTCCGGCTGGAGGACGGCCGCTCCGGTCGCGGCACGGCGAGGTCGCTCGGTCATGCGGCGAGTATAGCAACTGGACGGGACGGTCCCGTCCTGTGTATGTTGTGGATGGGACGTTACCGTCCCGTCCAAATCGAAAGGCACTGTGCGATGAAACCACTGGAACTCGTGGACCACGCGTTGAAACTGCTGGTGGAGAAGGACATGGCCGGGTTCGCCGGGCTCTGGGCCGTCGACGGGACGATGGAATTCCCGTTCGCTCCCGAGTCGTCTCCGCAGCGCCTCGACGGGCGCGCTGCCGTCGAGGACTACCTGCGTGACTATCCCGAGAAGGTCGACGTTCGGGCCGTCGTGTCGAAGCTCGTGCACGAAACGGCTGATCCCGAGGTGGTGATCGCGGAGTTCGAGGTCGAAGGCGTCGTGGTCGCGTCAACTCGGCCGTACCGCCTGAGCTACATAGCCGTCATCAGCGTGCGAGACGGCGAAATTCGGAACTATCGCGACTATTGGAACCCGCTCGCCGTCCAGGAGCTGCTCAGTGCCTGAGCCCGTCCTTGTTCTCGGTGCCACCGGCACGACCGGCAGTCGGGTCGTCGAAACCCTTACCCGACAAGGAGTCTCGGTTCGCGCGGCGACGCGCACGCCGACTGTCGAGAACCAGGTCCGGTTCGACTGGGCCGCACCTGAAACCTGGGCGGCAGCTTTGCGCGGGACAGCAGCGGTGTATTTGATCGCGCCGATCGGGGTGGCGGATCCGGTGCCGTTGCTGGAGCCGTTCCTGCGTGAGTCGGCCAGGCAGGGCGTGCGGCGCGTTGTACTGCTGAGCTCGTCCGCGGTGCCGGAAGGCGCTCCCGGGCTCGGCGCCGCGCACCGGCTTGTCCGCGAGCTGGCGCCTGAGTGGACGGTGCTGCGGCCGTCCTGGTTCATGCAGAACTTCACCGGCACTCATCCCCACGCTCAGGGCGTCGAAGCGGGTGAGCTCGTCACCGCGACAGGGCGAGGAAGGGTCGGATTCATCGACGCCGCGGATATCGCCGTCGTCGCGGCGCATGCCCTGACCGCGGAAGTCTCTTTGGACACCGAACTTCTGCTGACCGGACCCGAGGCGCTGGGCTATTCCGACGTGGCCGCGATCCTTGCCGAGGTCACCGGCCGCCCGATGCGGCATCGCTCCGTCGCCGTGGATGAGTTCGCCGCGAGACTCACGGAGTTGGGTTACCCGGCCGACTTTTCCGCGATGCTCGCCGCTCTCGACGGCGACATCAGGCGGGGCGCACAAGACCAGCTCACCTCGACCGTAACGGACTTGACCGGATGGCCTGCGCGCTCGTTTCGCGATTTCGCCCGAAAACAGTGGACGACCGCTCGATGAAGCAGTTGCTGTTCGGCGAAGATATCCCAGTTCTGGTTCGGGTCGCGCGCCCGTTCTGAGACTGCGCGAGGCTGTCGTCGTTCTCGGATATCGCAACGGCGGAGACCGAGCCAATGCGGTCAACCGGTGGCGTGTTCGCGCGGGGTTGCGATCCTTTGACAGCACGGAATCGCCGACACTTCTTGTCCTCAGTGGAGGGCCCGCGGCCGATCAAGATTGTTTCCCATTCCCTGCACGCCGAGAAGGCGCGCGCGTACCTGTGGCGGCAGCGCCCTGACCTCGCGGCCCGCCTGACGCGAGCCCGGGACTACCGCCTCGGAGAGTGGATTCTCGTCAAACCCGCGCTCACTGTGCTCAGGCTGTGGAAGCTGCGCCGCATCACGGATTCCCAGTCCCATGGAGACGCTCCTTAGCTCTCCAGAGCCAGTGCGGCGCCGAAGCCGATGAGTGCGGTGCCGGTGATGCCGTCGAGGGTGCGCCGGACCTTGCGCTTGCCCAGCCAGTCTCGCACCCGGTGCACGAAGAACATCAACACCAGCAGCCACAGCCCGCCGATAACGGCGACGGTGTAGGCGAGCAGGAGCGCGTCGAACGTCGTGGTCTTGCCGGGGGTGAGGAACTGCGGCAGCACCGATAGGTACAGCACGAGGACCTTCGGGTTGGTGATGTCGGACAGGAAGCCCTCGCGCCAGCGCCGGAACATACTGGTGCGGCCCTTGTGGACGGAGTCGAGGCCGCCTTCGTATCGGCCGCGCACGGCCCCGCGGATCGCTTGGATCCCCAAGTAGGCGAGGTAGCCGGCACCGAGCCACTTGAGAGTGATGAACAGGGGCTGCGAGCGCGCGATGACTACGCCGAGCCCGAGGGCGGCCGCCGTGCCCTGGATGAGGTTGCCGGTGACGATCCCGAGGCTCGCCATCAGCCCGCCACGGGTCCCGCCGGCGAGTGCGTTCTTGAGGACCACCATCGTGTCCGGCCCGGGCGCGAGTACTACGAGCACAACGACGACCAGATAGCTTCCGTACACGCTCCACGTCACGCCTGACCACGCTATCCGGTGACGCCGCCGCACCCCAGCGGTTTTCCGTCACAGTGTTACAGCCTGCACAGTGTTACAGCTTGGCGAATACCGGTGCCGCTCCGCTCGCCGCGGCGAGCGCATGGGGTCATCGTGCGGGCCCGAGACGCGGAGTCGGCGTGTATAAGTACTGGTTGATCCCCCTGAACGTGTCGGATTCCACTCGGTCGGAGATGTTACTGGCTAGTACACTCAGCGGGTCGTCCATCGGGAGGTACACCGTGCCCTATCCAACGGATCGTGAGCGGGACCGGCCTTGGGTGATGCGCACCTACGCCGGGCATTCCTCCGCAGCCGCGTCGAACGAGCTCTACCGCCGGAACCTCGCCAAGGGGCAGACGGGCCTTTCCGTCGCTTTCGACCTGCCGACACAGACCGGGTACGACGCCGACCATCAGCTTTCCAAGGGCGAGGTCGGCAAGGTCGGGGTGCCGGTGGCGCACATCGGTGACATGCGGCGCCTGTTCGACGGCATCCCGCTGGCCGAAGCGAACACGTCGATGACCATCAACGCCCCGGCGATGTGGCTGCTCGCGCTGTACGTCACCGTCGCGGAGGAGCAGGCCGAGGCGGAGGGGCGCGACGTTGAAGAGGTGCTCGCGAAGCTCACCGGCACCACCCAGAACGACATCATCAAGGAGTACCTGTCCCGCGGGACCTATATCTTCCCGCCGGCACCGAGCCTGCGGTTGATCACCGACACCATCGCGTGGACCGTGCACCATGTGCCGAAGTGGAACCCGATCAACATCTGCAGCTATCACCTGCAGGAAGCCGGGGCCACGCCGACGCAGGAGGTCGCCTACGCCCTGTGCACCGCGATCGCCGTGCTCGACTCGGTCCGTGACTCCGGCCAGGTCGAGCCCGCCGATATGGCGAAGGTCGTTTCCCGGATCTCGTTCTTCGTGAACGCCGGTGTGCGGTTCGTCGAAGAGATGTCCAAGATGCGCGCGTTCACCGCGCTCTGGGACGAACTCACCCTCGAACGCTACGGCGTGACGGACGCGAAGGCTCGTCGCCTGCGCTACGGCGTCCAGGTCAACTCGCTCGGCCTCACTGAGGCCCAGCCCGAGAACAACGTGCAGCGCATCGTGCTGGAGATGCTGGCGGTGTCCCTCTCGCGCGGCGCCAGGGCTCGCGCGATCCAGCTGCCGGCGTGGAACGAGGCGCTCGGCCTGCCGCGGCCGTGGGACCAGCAGTGGGCCTTGCGGATGCAGCAGGTGCTCGCGTTCGAGACGGACCTGCTGGAGTACGAGGACATTTTTGACGGTTCGCACGTGATCCAGGCCAAAGTGGACGAGATCATGGCCGGTGCTCGCGAGGAGATCAAGCGCGTGCAGGAACACGGCGGCGCGGTGGCCGCGGTGGAGAACGGGTACATGAAGTCGCAGCTCGTTTCCTCGCTCGCGGAGTACCGGCGCGGCATGGAGGACGGCGAGCGGATTCTGGTCGGGGTCAACAAGTTCGACACCACCGAGCCGAGTCCATTGCAGGCCGAAGGCGCGAAAGCGATCGAGACGATCGACCCGGCCGTCGAGAAGCAGGCCGTGGCCGCGCTCGAGGACTGGCGGCTCCACCGGGACAACGAGGCGACCGCCCAGTCGCTGGACAAGCTGCGTGAGGTCGCCAAAACCTCGGCGAACCTGTTCAACGCCACCGTCGACTGTGCTCGCGCCGGCGTGACGACCGGCGAGTGGGCTGGGGCGCTGCGCAAGGTCTTCGGTGAGTACCGCGCGCCGACCGGTGTCTCCGGTTCGGTGTCGCCCGGTGAAGGCAGCGCGGAGCTGCTGCGGGTACGTGACCGGGTTCGGGTGACCGGGGAGGAGATCGGCGAGCGGCTGCGCATCCTGGTCGGCAAACCGGGCCTCGACGGGCACTCGAACGGCGCCGAGCAGGTCGCCGTCCGGGCCCGCGATGTCGGGTTCGAGGTCATCTACCAGGGCATTCGGCTCACGCCGGAGCAGATCGTGGCCGCCGCCGTGCAGGAGGGCGTGCACGTGGTCGGGCTGTCGGTGCTGTCGGGCTCGCATCTCGAAGTGGTGCCACAGGTCGTCGACGGGCTGCGCGCGGCGGGCGCCGGGGACATTCCGGTGATCGTCGGTGGGATCATCCCGCCCGACGACGCGAAACTGCTCACCGACCGCGGGATCGCCAGGGTCTTCACGCCCAAGGACTACGAGCTGACCGACATCATGGACGGCATCGTCACCCTGATCAGGGACACCCACCACCTTCCGCGGGACTGACTTCCGAAGGAACGGTCTCAGCCGGCTCATCACCCGGCTCACTACGCTAAGTATTTTCCCCACGAACTCACCGTAGTGGAACGTTTGTTCGAGCGCCATTGCACGAACGGGTGATCATGCGTTGCCGGTTTCCTGGTAGCCGCTCGCCCCGGTCAGGGCGGCTGCACGGGTCAATTGTCCAACGCGCGCAGGAGGTTCAGCGCGGTGGCGACGGAGTCGGGACCGGCGGGCAGCATCGGCAGGCGGACGTCCGCGGTCGGGATCCGGCCGAGTTCGTGGAGCACGCCCTTGATCACCGACGGGTTCGGCTCGGCGAAGACGGCTTCGGCCAGTGGGGTGAGTCGGGCCCCGAGTTCCCGTGCCTTCGCGACGTCGCCGGCCTGCCAGGCGGACGCCAGGTCGATGAAGTGGCGCGGGCACAGTTGTGCCGCGGCGAGGATGCCGCCGGCCGCGCCGAGCGCGAGCAACGCCGAGTAGAACACATCCTCGCCGCAGAGCACGGCGAAGTCGGCAGGCGGATCGCTCACCAGCGCGACGGTGTCGCCGTCGATGCCGCAGACGGCCTGTTTCACCCCGGCCACCCCGGGAATCGCGGCGAGCGCACGAAGGGCGTCCACTCCGACGAGCTGCCCGGTGCGGTGCGGAATGTTGTAGACGATCAGGGGGACAGGGCTTCCGGCAGCCAGTTCGGCGAAGTGCGCGACGACTCCGGCTTCCGACGGACGCGTGAAGTACGGCACGGGTACCAGTGCCGCGGTCGTTTCCGGCCACTCGGCGAGGGCCTGAAGGGCGGTGAGACTCTGCCGCGTGTCGTTCGTTCCGGCGCCGACGATCAGTTCCGCGGTGTGCTCGCGGCACGCCTGCGCGCATATCTCGACGACGAGCCGCTTCTCGGTTTCGTCGAGTGTCGCGGCTTCAGCCGTCGTCCCGAGCGCGACGAGGCCGTCGGCGCCGTCGGCGAGCGTTGTGTGGGCCAGCTCGCCGAGGGCTTGCTCAGCGACCTTCCCGTCGGCGGTGAACGGCGTGATAAGGGGGACGTGGAGCCCGCGCAGTGTCTTCATGAAACCAGCCTGGACCAGCAAAATCATCAGGTCTAGTTCGTATTTGTGGAGATAACCGTAAGCTGAGTCGATGCTTGATGTCCGACGTCTTCGCCTGCTCCGGGAGCTCGCCCACCGGGGGACCATCGCGGCTGTCGCCGAAGCACTGACGTTCAGCCCGTCGGCGGTCTCCCAGCAACTCAGCGTCCTCGAACGCGAAGCGGGTGTGCCGTTGCTCGAACGCACGGGTCGTGGGGTCACGCTGACGCCCGCTGGTCGCAAGCTCGTCGAACACACCGAAGTCGTCCTCGAACGTTTGGAACAGGCCGCGGGCGACCTAGCCGACTCCCGTGAAGGCCTTGCCGGGCCGGTACGGATCGGGACTTTCCCCTCCGCGGCAAGAACTATCGTGGCGAGCGCGCTGATCGTGCTGGCGCGTGAGCATCCCGCGTTGGAGCCGTGCGTCGAGGAGATCGATCCGGCGGATGTCGGCGACGCGCTGCGAGCGGGCGAGCTCGACGTCGCGCTGGTGCACGAGTACGACTTCGTGCCTGCAGAAGACGCACCGGGAATGGACACCGAGCCGTTGCTGTCCGAACCGCTTTTCCTTGCCTCGCCTAGGGACTCTTTCGTGGCGTGGGACACCGGCGAGGCGGACCCGATCCGGCGGTGGCGCACGGCGCCGTGGATTCTGGCGAAACCGCGGACGATGTGTCACACCATGGCCGTGCGGGTGTGCCAGGCCAACGGGTTCACCCCGTCGGCCCGGCACCACGTCGACGATTTCGCGACCGTGCTGGTGTTCGTCGCGGCCGGGCAGGGCGTGGCGCTGGTTCCCCAGCTCGGCGCCGCGGATCCGCCCGACGGCGTCGTGCTGACCCGGCTCCCGCTGAGTCGCCGCACCGAGATCGCCTGCCGCCAGGGTGCCCGCCGGCACCCCGCCGTGGCGGCGTTCACCTCGGCCGTCCGCGCCTCTGTGCCGCGGGGATAGGCCTCGTCAGTCGAGCAGGGAGGTGAGGATTTCCTTGGTGCTGCTGACTTTCGCGAAGCCGCCGCCGTGCAGGGTGGTGGCGGTCGCGCGGCTGAGTTCGGCGGCGGTGAGGACGGCACCGTCCGGGCCGGCGAGGTCGAAGGTAAACGTAGCGTCCAGTGCGAAAGTGACGGCGTAGCCGAGGTTTCCGCCGACCCGAGCGGTGGTCTCGCAGCACATGTTGGTCTGGATTCCGGCGACCACGACGTCGGTGATTTCGCGTGCGCGCAGCCAGCCGTCGAGGTCGACTTCGCCGTGGAATGCCGAGTTCACCGTCTTCGTGAACATCAGTTCGGGGCGGACTCCGTCGAGTTCGGGCTTGAATTCGTTGCCGGATTGCCCGGTCCGCAGCGGCGATCCCGGGTTCACGGAGTCATGGCGCACCAGCACGATCGGCTGTCCGGCCGCCTGCCATGCGTCGAGCAGGGCCTTGATGTTGGCCTCGGCGCCGGGATTGTTGCGCGGACCCCAGAACTCGGTGTCGTCGAAACCCTTTTGGACGTCGATCATCAGGAGAGCAGTGGTGGTCATGACGTCGAGTCTGCCGGTGCGGAGGTGACCTCGGGGAGTGGCAAATAAGTCTCGATGAGGTACTTTTCTGCCATGCGTACCGTAGGTGTTCTCGTGCTGCCCGGCAGCCGTGTTTTCGACCTCGGCGTGGTCGGCGAGGTGTGGGGCGAAGACCGGACCGACGACGACATCGGGCCGTTCGAACTCCGGCTGTGTACCCCGGGAAGGACCGCGACGGCGATCCATCCGTACGGCCGGATTGCGCCCACGCATGGGCTGTCCGGGCTCGACGAGTGCGATCTCGTGGTCGTTCCCGGCCGGGCGGATCCCCACGCATCGGTGCCGCCCAACGCGGTCAAAGCGCTGCGGCGCGCACATCAAAACGGTGTCACCGTGGCCGCACTGTGCTCGGGCGCGTTCACCCTGGCCGCGGCCGGCCTGCTCGACGGACGGGACGCGACGACGCACTGGCGCCTGCTCGACGACCTCATCGCGGCTGCTCCGGCCGCCCGGGTCCAGCGTGACGTCCTGTTCACCGACGAGGGCGGCGTACTCACGTCCGCAGGTGTCGTCGGCGGGCTCGACCTGTGCCTGCACCTCGTCCGGCGCGAGCTCGGCGCGGGTGTCGCGGCGAAGCTGGCGCGCCGGATGGTGATGCCGCCGACCAGGGAAGGCGGACAGCGGCAGTACGTCGACACCCCGATGCCGCCGCGGCCGTCCCGGGCCGGCATAGCGTCCACAATGGACTGGGCGATGGGCAGGCTCGGCGAGTCGATCGGGGTGGACGACCTGGTCGGGCACGCCGGGATGAGCGCGCGAACGTTCCATCGCGAGTTCACCTCAGCGACCGGTGCGACGCCGGGACGCTGGCTGCGCGGCCAGCGGGTCCGGTACGCGCAACGCCTGCTGGAGGCCACCGAACTGCCGGTTGAGCGGGTCGCGCAGCGCGCGGGCCTCGGCACGGCGGCGAACCTGCGTCGGCGGTTGCGCGCGGAGGTCGGCGTCGGCCCGGATTCCTACCGCCGGACGTTCCGGCAGGAGGCGTAGCGTCAGGTTCATGGGCGAGTACGAGCACATCCTCGTCAAGCGCGAGGACGACACGATCACCGTGACGATGAACCGGGCGACGCGACGCAATTCCCTTTCCGAGCCGCATCTCGCCGAGCTGCTGGACGCGTTCCGCCAGGCAGGACGCTCCGACGCGACTGGCGTCGTGCTGGCCGGCGCGGGGCCGGTGTTCTCCGCGGGCCACGACTTCGGCGACGTTGCGAGCCGCGACCTGCTCGGCGTTCGCGAGCTGCTGCGGCTGTGCACCGAACTGATGCGCACGATGGAGTCGGTGCCCCAGGTCGTCGTCGCGAGAGTGCACGGATTGGCCACGGCCGCGGGGTGTCAGCTGGTGGCCTCGTGCGACCTCGCCGTCGCCGCCGAGTCGGCCGGGTTCGCCCTGCCGGGCGGCAAGGGTGGCTGGTTCTGCCACACCCCGGCGGTGCCGGTGGCCAGGGCGATCGGCCGCAAGAGGCTGATGGAACTCGCGTTGACGGGCGACGTCGTCGACGCGCCGACAGCGCTTGACTGGGGCCTGGTCAACCGCGTGGTCCCCGACGCCGAGCTGGACAACGCCGTCGCCGAACTGCTCGCCCGCGCGACCCGCGGAAGCCGGGCAAGCAAGGCCCTCGGCAAGCAGACGCTCTACGCCCAGCTCGACCGTCCCGAAGCCGACGCCTATGCGATCGCCCTCGAAGTGATGGCGTCGGCTTCGCAACTCTCGGGCGCGAAGGAAGGAATGGCCGCGTTCCTGGAGAAGCGGCATCCGGAGTGGCCGGATTGACGTTCAGTCAGCACCGTTCCTAGCCGCGTTCGTGGAGCAGCAGCAGGGTGTACGCGGCGATCGTCTGCGCGTCGAGGATGGTGCCGGACGTCAGCATCTTCTCGAAGTCGGAGCGGGTGAACCAGGCCGACCGCATGTCCTGCTCCTCGAGCTCGCGGTTCGGCTCGCCTTCGGAGAGGTCGGTGGCCAGCCAGACTGTCCCGGTCTGGCTGGCGAGCCCGGGCGCGACAGCGAGTTGGCCGATCTCGATCATGGTGGCCGCGCGCAGGCCGGTTTCCTCGGCGAGTTCGCGGGCGGCCAGTTCGGCGGGCGGGTACTCGCCGAGGCCGGGCGCGGTGCCTTGCACGAACTCCCAGCACCGCTGGCCGAGCGGGTAACGGAACTGCTCGACCAGGTGCAGGCGATCCTCTTCGAGCGCGATGACCAGTGCGTACTTCGGTTTGTCCACGACGGCGTAGATCCCGGCGGAGCCGTCCGGGCGGCGGATGTCGTCCTCGCGGAAGGACAGCCAGGAGTTCCGGTATACCTCGCGGGAGCCGACACGCTCGATGGGGTCCACGCACCCAGTATGCCGAGCGGTCGCCTACTCTCGCCGAGTGCGCCTAGTGATCGCTCGCTGCCAGGTCGACTACGCCGGCCGTCTGACCGCCCATCTTCCGATGGCCACGCGCCTGCTGCTGGTCAAGTCGGACGGGTCGATATCGGTCCATTCCGACGACCGCGCCTACAAGCCGCTGAACTGGATGACCCCGCCCTGCTGGCTCATCGACGAGGGCAAGACGTGGATCGTGGAGAACAAGGCCGGCGAGAAGCTGGTCATCACCATCGAGGAGATCTTCCACGACCACGCCCAGGAACTCGGCGCCGAGCCCGGCCTGCAGAAGGACGGAGTCGAGGCGCATCTGCAGGAACTGCTGGCCGAGCACATCGTGACCGTCGGCGACGGCTACACGCTGGTACGGCGTGAGTTCCCCACCGCGATCGGCCCGGTCGACATCATGGCCCGCGACTCGGACGGCGGCAGCGTCGCGATCGAGATCAAGCGGCGGGGCGACATCGACGGCGTCGAGCAGCTCACCCGGTACCTCGAGCTGCTCAACCGGGACCCGCTGCTGGCGCCGGTGCAGGGCGTGTACGCGGCGCAGCAGATCAAGCCGCAGGCCCGCACGCTCGCCGAAGACCGCGGGATCCGGTGCCTCACCTTGGATTACGACGCGTTGCGCGGCATCGACACCAGCGAGGGCCGCCTCTTCTAGGGACTCACGAGTTCTACCTGCGCGGGGACGTTCGCCAGCGGTCTCGTTCGAGCGGCGGCCTACGCAACTCTCCAGGCGTCCGTGGCGCATCCGACCTCGAAGTGCCACCAGCCTTCCTCCTGACCGCGGACCAAGAGCTGCTTGAGCTTGCCCAGCTCGGCCTCGGCAGGCACGGTGAACGCGACCAGCGGGAACTCGTCGCCACGACGTCGCCTTCGGCGATTCCATCCTGCAGGAACGGTACGTTCTCGATACGGGCGGTGTCCTCGTCAAGGAGTGTCGTCCACAGACCTTCAATGTCGTGCGGTAGCCAGCCTTCTCTCGGCTCGAACCGGAACCAGACCTTGATGCGCTGATCCCCGGCTATGCCCTGTTCTGCCGACATTTGACGACGTCATGGGGAACATGGTCGCGCATCGACGCGGCAGGGGCGTTCGCCAGCGGTCTCGTTCGGGTACTTGGGCTCTGGGGCGGCAACGTTCCGTGCGGTTGGCCCGATACCCCTATATGGCCTACCGCGGCAGGAAACTCTTCGCCGTCGTCCTCCTCGCCCCCGTCCTCGCTGCCTGCGCCCACGCCGCGCCGCCGGGTTCCGTCACGGGCACGCCGATCGCCCCGGCGACCGTCACCGCCACCATTCCGGTGACCGGCACGGGCCCGGCGCCCGCCACGCAGGCCGACACGCTCGCGACTGTGCCCGATGTGTCCGGGATGAACCACCAGCAGGCCCAGGACGCCATGCAGGCCGCGGGGTTCTACAACCTTCGCGAAGTCGACGGCAAAGGCCTCGGCCGGTTGCTGATCGTGGACCGGAACTGGGTGCAGACCGGGCAGACCCCCGCCGCCGGTTCGCGGGTCCCGGCCGGCACCGTGGTCACGCTGACGGCGGTCAAGTACACGGACAACTGAGCCGGATCAACCACGTTCCGACACCAGGATTGGTCTCTGTTGGTGAAGAACGGACTGTCGGCGTGCCGAGGCAGAAGGCATGCCGTATCGTCCGCGATTGACGACGCGGTGGCGTTTCTTGTTGGAAAATGTTGATTCCGGAGGTGGGTCGGGTGCACGTCCTTGCGGATGCGAACCTGCGACTGAACGCGAGCCCGATCGACTACGTGCTCCTGGCGTTCTACTTCGTGCTGGTGCTGGGTATCGGGGCACTCGCGCGCAGACAGGTTTCGAGCAGTCTCGACTTCTTCCTGTCCGGGCGATCACTGCCCGCGTGGGTCACCGGGCTGGCGTTCATTTCGGCGAACCTCGGCGCGGTCGAGGTGATGGGTATGTCGGCCAACGGCGCCGAGTACGGCCTGCCGACCGTGCACTACTTCTGGATCGGCGCGATCCCGGCGATGCTGTTCCTCGGCATCGTGATGATGCCGTTCTACTACGGTTCGAAGGTCCGCAGTGTCCCGGAGTTCATGCGGCGCCGCTTCGGCAAACCGGCACACCTCGTCAACGGCGTCAGTTTCGCCGTCGCGCAGATCCTGATCGCCGGCGCGAACCTGTTCCTCCTGGCCAGTGTCGTGAAGCTGATGCTCGGCTGGCCGCTGTGGGTGTCGATCGTCGCCGCCGCCGCCATCGTGCTCTCCTACACCGCGCTCGGCGGGCTCTCGGCCGCGATCTACAACGAGGTCCTGCAGTTCTTCGTCATCGTGATCGCCCTCGTCCCGCTGACGATCGTCGGCCTGGTCAAGGTCGGCGGCTGGCAGGGCCTGGTCGACAAGGTCACCAACAGTCCGGGCGGCACGCAACAGCTGCACTCGTGGCCGGGTGACAACCTGACCGGGTTCGGCAACAGCTTCCTGTCCGTCCTCGGCATCATCTTCGGCCTGGGTTTCGTGCTCTCCTTCGGGTACTGGACGACGAACTTCGTCGAGGTCCAGCGCGCGATGGCGTCGAAGAGCATGTCGGCCGCGCGCCGGACGCCGATCATCGGCGCGTTCCCGAAGATGCTGATCCCGTTCATCGTGATCATCCCCGGCATGATCGCCGCGGTCAGCGTGTCCGAGTACATCAAGGACAAGCCCGCCCTGCTCGCCGGCGGCAACGGGTCCACCGGGGTCACCTTCAACAACGCGTTGCTGCTGCTCATGCGCGACCTGCTGCCCAACGGCATGCTCGGCGTCGCGATCTGCGGCCTGCTGGCGTCGTTCATGGCCGGGATGGCCGCGAACCTCAGCGCCTTCAACTCGGTGTTCACCTACGACATCTGGCAGACCTACATCAAGAAGGACCGGCCGGACGGCTATTACCTGCGGCTCGGCCGGATCGCCACCGCGGCCGGCACGATCCTCGCGATCGGCACCGCGTTCATCGCCTCGAACTCCGGCAACATCCTGAACTACCTGCAGGACCTGTTCTCCTTCTTCAACGCCCCGCTGTTCGCGACGTTCATCCTCGGCATGTTCTGGAAGCGGATGACCGGGACGGCCGGCTGGATCGGCCTCGTGCTCGGCACGGCGTCCGCGGTGACGGTCTGGAGCCTGGCCCAGGCCGGGGTGCTCGGTTTGCACGGCCAAGGCATCAGCTTCGTCGCGGCCGGGGTGGCGTTCGTGGTCGACATCGTGCTCAGCGTCGTGATCTCGCTGGTGACCGCGCCGAAACCGGACAGCGAGCTCACCGGGCTGGTGTACTCGCTGACGCCGAAGGTCGACCGGACGCATGACGCCACCGGCGAGAACTCGGGCTGGTACCGCAAGCCCACGCTGCTGGCGGGCATCGTCCTGGTCCTGACCATCGGCCTGAACATCCTCTTCTAGAAGGAGACCCACACATGAGCACGGAAGCTCCGCGCCGCGCCGGTGCCTTCGACATCCGGCTGATCATCGCCTTGCTGCTGGGTGTCTACGGCCTGGTACTGACGGTCATGGGGATCTGGTTCACCACCGACGCCGACCGGGCGAAGGCCGCCGGCGTCAACATCAACCTGTGGGCCGGGATCGGCATGCTGGTGTTCTCGGCGCTGTTCATCCTGTGGGCGCTGACGCGACCGCTCCTGGTGCCCCCGCCTGCCGACATGGCCACTCCCGAACAGGGCGAATAGACCGGTTGTCGCCACACCGCGGGCCGGCTGCCGCTACCGTGCACGGCGTGTTCCTTCGCGCCCGAGGTAGCCGGCTCAGCCGTGTATTCGTCCCCCTGTCCGGCTTGCTCGTCTTGGCCGCCGTTTCGGCGTGCGGCCCGGACCTGAGCAAGGCGAACTTCCCCCGTACGACCATGACTGCACAGGCGTCGGCGGGCGCACCCGCGGCCGGTGCCGACGACCCGGCGTTCGGGTTGCCGGCGCAACGCCTGGTCGACACCTGCGCGCTCGTCGGCAAGGACGTGCTGGGGAGCATCGGCACGGTATCCGGTACGGCGGACGGCTTCGGTCTCGAAAAGTGCTCGAACGACGTCAAGGACGCCGGTGGCAAGGCGATGCACGTGGCGGTGGAGCTCGGGTCGCTGGTGATCGGCGGGACGACCAACGCCACCGGCACCGTGCAGGGCATGCCGGAGATCGTCGACAAATCGGTCCCGGCCGGCTGCACCGACACGGCTGTCACGTCCACCACTCCGCACGCCGTGGGCATCTCGGTCGACCTCGGCTACGACGGCGGTGGGGATCCGTGCCCGCCGGCGCACACCGTGCTCGACAAGATCCTTCAGCTCATCAAGACCGACGCGCCCAAGCTGGCCGACGCGTCCACGCCCGGTTCGCTGGTTCCCGTCGACCCGTGCACGAGCGCTGACGCCGCGGTCGCCGCGGACGTTTCCGGTGGGCAGGCGACGACATCTCCGACTGGACTGCACGGGTGCGGCTGGGGTGACAAGGTCCAACTGACCTTCTCGAACGCGATCCCGCCCAGCGAAGGCGACGGGTACAAGGCAGTCGACCTCGGTGGCGGCATTTCCGCCTTCCAGAAGACCTCGACCGCCGGGGTGGGCTGCGACGTCAAGTGGCAGCACCGGACCCTGCCAGGTGCCCAGGGCGAGACCGCGAAGGCTGAGATCGTCGACGTCAACTACAGCGACTACAGCGCGAGCGCGGCCAAGGTCGACGTCTGCCCGAAGGCCGTCCAGTTCGCCAAGAGCGTCGTCACCAAGCTGCCGAAGCCTTAGCGTAGCCAGCGGCCATGGCGCCCGGCGGCCAGGGACGGTAGGAAGGACCGGACACGACGACGTGCCGGAGGCCGAACATGAAGAAGATCATCAACGATCCGTCGACAGTGGTCGAAGAATCCCTGCGCGGGCTCGCCGCGGCACACCAGGACATCCTGCGGGTGCAGACCGATCCTGCCCTGGTGGTGCGTGCCGACGCGCCGGTGGCGGACAAGGTCGCGGTGATCTCCGGCGGGGGCTCCGGGCATGAACCGCTGCACGGCGGTTTCGTCGGGCTAGGCATGCTCGACGCGGCCGTGCCGGGCGCGGTGTTCACGTCGCCGACGCCGGACGCCGTCCAAGCCGCGGTGCTGGCGACCGCCGGCAGCGCGGGCGCGCTGCTGATCGTCAAGAACTACACCGGGGACGTGCTCAACTTCGAGACGGCCGCCGAACTGGCCGCGGCCGAGGATATCGACGTGCGCAGCGTGGTGATCGACGACGACGTCGCGGTCAAGGACTCGACGTACACAGCCGGCCGTCGCGGGGTCGGCGGAACGGTCCTGCTGGAGAAGATCACCGGTGCCGCCGCCGAACGCGGTGACTCGCTCGACGACGTGGAATCGCTGGCGCGCAAGGTGATCGGCCAGGTCAGGTCGATCGGGGTGGCGTTGACCCCGCCGACCGTCCCGCACGCCGGCGAGCCGAGCTTCACCCTGGCCGACAACGAGATCGAGTTCGGCATCGGCATCCACGGCGAGCCCGGCCGCGAGCGCATCCCGGCCGAACCGGCGGACGCGCTGGTCGCGCGGCTGGTCGACGCCGTCGTCGAGGACCTCCCCTTCACCAAGGGCGACCGGGTCCTGTTGTTCACCAACTCGATGGGCGGAACGCCGCTGATCGAGCTCTACCTCGCGCACGGGATCGCCGAAAAGCTGCTGGCGGAGCGGGGGATCGTGGTCGAGCGCAGGTTGGTCGGGCCGTACATCACGAGCCTCGAGATGCAGGGGATGAGCCTGACGCTGCTGAAGATCGACGACGAACTCACCGAACTGTGGGATGCTCCGGTCAACACGGCCGCGCTGCGATGGGGGATCTGACATGGGGTGCACCGCCGCGCAGGTGGCCGCCGCGCTGAAGGCCGCCGCGGTCGTGGTCGCCGAGCACCGGGCCGAGCTGATCGACCTCGACCGCGCGATCGGCGACGCCGACCACGGCGAGAACCTGAACCGCGGGTTCGCCGCCATCGTCGCGGCACTCGACGCGGCGTCACCCGAAACGCCCGGTGCGGTGCTGAAGCTGGCCGCCACGACGTTGATCTCGAAGGTCGGCGGCGCCGCGGGACCGTTGTATGGCACGGCTTTCCTTCGTGCGGCGACGAAGCTCGGCGACCGGTCCGAAATGGACGTCGGCGCACTGGTCGAGGTTCTCGAAGCGGCGCTCGGCGGGGTCCAGGCGCGGGGCAAGGCCGTCGAGGGTGACGCGACGATGGTGGACGCCCTGGTGCCGGCCGTCGCTGCCGCGCAGGCCGCCGCCTCGACCGGGGCCGACGTGGCAGCCGTGCTCACCGCGGCCGCCGACGCCGCGGACAAGGGCGCCGAGTCCACTGTGGACCTCGTCGCCCGCAAAGGCCGGGCGTCCTACCTCGGTGAGCGGGCGATCGGCCATCTCGACCCCGGTGCGCGATCGGCGGCCCTGCTGCTGCGGGCGTTCGCCGACGCTGCCACGTGACGGTTTTTCGCTCTTTCCCGGAGGTTGCATGAACACGGTCGGGCTCGTTCTCGTTTCCCACAGCGCCAAACTTGCCGAGGGACTGGCCGAACTCGCCGCCCAGATGGCGCCGGACGTGACCATCGTGGCCGCCGGCGGCCTGCCCGGCGGGGGGATCGGTACCGACTATGACGAGGTTGTCGCCGCGGTTCAGCGTGCCGATTCCGGTGCCGGGGTAGTCCTGTTGTACGACCTCGGCAGTGCCCAGATGACGGCCGAACTCGCGGTGGAGAGCCTGGCTGACCCGGATGCGGCCTTCGTCGTCGACGCGCCGCTCGTCGAGGGCGCGGTGGCCGCGGCGGTCGCCGCGCAGGGCGGAGCCGATCGGTCGGCCGTCGCGGCAGCGGCCGCGTCCGCGGGTGCGCCGCCGGACCTCGTCGACGTCTCGGGGGACGCGGGTGGGGCGACCGAGTTGACCCTGCGCAACGACGTCGGCCTGCACGCCCGTCCGGCCGCGCTGCTGGTCCGCAGCCTCGCCGGATTGGACGCCGAGGTCAAGATCCGGCTTGGTGACCACGAGGCGGACGCGCGCAGCGTCCTCGCTTTGATGTCGCTCGGGGCTCGCGAAGGCGACCGGATCGAGGTACGGGCGGTTGGTGCTCAGGCGAGCGAAGCCCTGCGTAAGGTTCAAGAACTGGTGGACAGAAACTTTGGGGAGTGAGTGGTGTTACGCAGGGGGATGGCGGTAGCCGACGCGGCGGGCTGTGTGCTGCTGGCGGGGTGTACGGCGACGGTGGCCGGGCAAGGCACGGCGGACCAGGGGATCAAGCACCTGAACTTCAACGGAATGCCGCTGGGCAAGCTGGACGCCTGTTCGCTGCTGGCCGACGACTTCGTCACCAAGCAGTTCGGCGCATCGCTGCCGAAGACAACGATGTCGTCGAAACACTACTGCGAATGGGGCGGTAGCGTGCATGACGCCGGAGATGTCAACTTGTCGTTCGCGGCGTACAAGCCCTCGGCCGGTCGGCCCGGGACGACGCAGGAGAACCTCGGAGGCCGTACGTCCACCGTCATACCGCTGGACGCGACGCTCTGCGGGATCGAGACCTCGCTCGGCGAGGACTGGGGACCGGGCGAGAGCGGCTCGAAGCAGATGGCCGCAATCGACGTGACGACCACGGACGGCAAAGATCCGTGCGCGGTGGCTCGTACGGTGGCCACAGCGGCCTGGCCGAAGCTGCCGGCGGTGTCGTGACTGTGTGGCGTGACCCTCGTCTTTCTCGATTCGGTAGGTGACGTTTCCGGCCGGTGGGGCTTTTCCGTGGCACTATCAGCGGGAAACTACTAGCGAGTAACCACCGGAGGCCGGTTGTGGCACGCGAATTCGCCAGTGTGGGTGTGGTCGGTCTCGGCACGATGGGCGCCGGGATCGCCGAGGTTCTCGCCAGGAGCGGCCTGTCGGTAGTGGCGGTCGAGGTCGACGACGCCGCCGTCACTCGCGGGCGCGGGCACGTCGAGCACTCCACTGAGCGCGCGCTGAGCGCCGGCAAGCTCGACGACGCCGAGCTCGCCGCGTTGCACGGCCGGATCCGGTACACGACGTCGTTGTCCGAGCTGGCCGACGTCGATCTCGTGGTCGAAGCGATCCCCGAGAACCTCATGGCGAAGGCCGAGGTGTTCTCGCAGCTGGACAAGATCACCAAACCGGAGACGATTTTCGCGTCCAACACCTCGTCCCTTTCGGTCACCGAGATCGGGGTGCACACCGCCCGGCCGGGCAAGGTCGTCGGCATGCACTTCTTCAACCCGGCGCCGGTGTTGAAGCTGATCGAGATCGTGCGGACCGTGGTGACCGAGCCGGACGTCGTCACCGACGTCGTGGCTTTCGCGGAGCGGCTCGGGAAGACCCCGGTCGTCATCGGCGACCGCGCGGGCTTCATCGCGAACTCACTGCTGTTCGGCTACCTCAACCACGCCGTGCGGATGTACGAACAGCGCTACGCCACGCGTGAGGACCTCGACGCCGCGATGCGGTACGGCTGCGGCTATCCCATGGGGCCACTGGCTTTGCTCGACCTGATCGGGCTCGACACGGCGTACGAGATCCTCGACACGATGTACCACCAGTCGCGCAACCGGTTGCACGCGCCGGCGCCGCTGCTCAAGCAGATGATCACCGCCGGGCTGCTCGGCCGGAAGACAGGCCGCGGCTTCTACACCTACGACACGCCGGATTCGCCGACCGTCATCGACGCGGCCAAACCCTCCATTGTGGAGGGTGCGGTGGTCAGGGAGATCCGGAAGGTCGGCGTTGTCGGCACCGGCACGATGGCGACCGGCATCGTCGAAGTGTTCGCCAAACGCGGCTACGAAGTCATCCTGCGTGCGCGCAGCTCCGAAAAGGCGGCGGCTTCGGTCTCGCGGGTCAAGAAGTCGCTCGACAAGTCCGTGGTCAAGGGGCGGATCTCCGAGGTGGACGCGGCGGCGGCACTGGCGCGCATCACCCCGGCCGTCGAGTTCGAGGAACTGGCCGATGTGGACCTGGTGATCGAGGCCGTCGCCGAGGAACTCGCCGTCAAGCAGGCCGTTTTCGCCGCGCTGGACGACGTCGTCAAACCCGGCGCGATCCTCGCCACGACGACGTCTTCGCTGCCGGTGATCGAGTGCGCGGCCGCGACCGGCCGCGGTTCCGACGTCGTCGGGCTGCATTTCTTCAACCCCGCCCCGGCGATGAAGCTCGTCGAGATCGTGTCGACCATCGCGACAGCGCCTGACGTCGTCGCCACCGTGCACGAGCTGTGCGGTGCGATCGGCAAGCACCCGGTCCACTGTGGAGACAGGGCGGGTTTCATCGTCAACGCGCTGCTTTTCCCTTACCTCAACGACGCGGTGAAGATGCTCGAAGGGCACTACGCGCAGGCGGACGACATCGACACCGCCATGAAGGTCGGCTGCGGGCTGCCGATGGGCCCGTTCGAACTTCTCGACGTCGTCGGGCTGGACGTCTCACTGGCCATCGAGCGGACCCTGTTCAACGAGTTCCGCGAAGAGGGCTTCGCGCCCGCGCCGCTCCTCGAGCACCTCGTCACCGCCGGCCGCCTCGGCCGCAAAACCGGCAAGGGCTTCAAGGACTACACCGCCTAGCAGGACTCCCCTCGAGGCCCTCCGCAAGGCGGGCACTTTTGTACGAGAGTGCCCTGCTTGAGAGCTCAACCAGGGCACGAAAGTACAAAAGTGCCCCCTCCGGCCGCCGGGGACCGCCGGCTAGGGGGTGGTGGTCGAGCCTGGTGGCAGGAGCGGGCCGCCGGCCCAGTGCTGGAAGACGAGGTTCGTGTGGACGCGGGCGACCTCGTCGCGGGCGGTGAGTTCGTCGAGGACGAGCCGCTGCAGTTCCGCGGCGGACGTCGTGGCGACGTGGGCGAGGAAGTCGTCCGGTCCGGTCAGGTGATACACCGCGCGCACCTCCGGCTGCGCCAGCAGGTGCTCGACGAACGGGAACACCAGTGGCCGCCGGTGCGGACGCACCTGGATGAAGAGGAACGCCTCCAGCGGACGGCCGAGCTTCGCGGCGTCGACCTGGGTGCGCTGCCCGGTGATCACCCCGGTGGTCCGCAGCCGGGCGACGCGGTCGAGGCAGGTCGACGCGGCGATCCCGACCGCGGCCGCCAGCTCCTTGTTCGAGACCCGGGAATCGTTCTGGAGGAAACGAAGAATTTCGAGGTCCACCGTGCTCAGTTCGACAGAATCTGACATGGCCGAATAGTAGCCGGATCTGTTGCGCCTACTCCGGTGAACAATCGACGATCAGTGCATGTCAGCAATGCGCACGAGAGCTGTCCACGCCGGCCGCGACGATCTCGCGGACCTGGGTGTGCACGCCGTCCCCCTCGATTTGTCGACAACCTATCCGTCCCGCGACAGCCGTGACGAAGCACGTCGGATCGACGTGTTCGCCACCGGCGCGGTCGATCCGGGCACGCCCATCTACGGCCGGATTTCGAACCCCACGGTCGAGCGGTTCGAGGAGGCGCTGGCCGAGCTCGAGGGCTTCGACCAGGCCGTCGCGTTCGCCAGCGGGATGGCCGCGGTGTCCGCGTGTCTGCTTGCCTGTGTCGCGAAGGGCAAGCCGCACGTCGTCGCCGTCCGCCCGGTTTACGGCAGCACCGACCACGTCCTGAGCTCAGGACTGCTGGGCACCGAGGTCACGTGGGCGTCGCCCGAATCGCTGGCCGCCGCTCTCCGCCCGGAGACCGGACTCGTGTTCGTCGAGACCCCGGCGAACCCGACACTGCGAGAGGTCGACATCGCCGCGTTGGCCGAGGCCTGCGGCGAGGTTCCGCTGCTGGTGGACAACACCTTCGCCACGCCGGTGCTGCAGCAGCCGGGCCGCCACGGTGCCGGGCTGGTCCTGCACAGCGCGACCAAGTTCCTCGGTGGACACGGGGACGTGATGGGCGGCGTCGTCGCGTGCGGCGCCGAAGAAGCCGCGCGGCTGCGGCAGATCCGCTTCGCCACCGGCGGCATCCTGCACCCGCTCGCGGCGTACCTGCTGCTGCGCGGGCTGTCCACGCTTCCGCTGCGGGTCGCGGCCGCCTCGGCCACCGCGGCCGAGCTGGTCACCCGCCTGCGTGCGCACCCACGGGTCCGGGCGGTGCACTATCCCGCGCTCGGCGGGCCACTGGTCGCGTTCGAAATCGACGGCGATCCGCACGCGGTGATCGGCAGCGTCCGGCTCGCGACGCCCGCGGTCAGCCTCGGCAGCGTCGACACGCTGATCCAGCACCCGGCGTCGATCAGCCACCGGATCGTCGGCGAGGAGGACCGGCACGACGCCGGCATCACCGACCAGCTGCTGCGGATGTCCGTCGGGCTGGAAGACGTCGAAGACCTGTGGAACGACCTCGAACAGGCGCTGAAGACGAGCTGGCGGGCCTGCTAACCGCAGCAACCGCCGCCGCAGCACCCACCGCCGCCGGCCGGTGCCGCACCGACCGCGGCACCGGTCAGCGCGACGGTCGTCAGGAGCTTGACGGTGTCCGCGTGGCCTTCCGGGCAGGACGCGGGCGCGCCGGACTCGCTCATCGGGCGGAGCACCTCGAAGGTCCCGGCACATTCGCGGCAGCGGTATGCGTAAGTCGGCATGCGGTGATTATCGTCGCCGCGCGCCCGGGTGGGAAGCTGGGTTCATGGATCTGCCCATGCCGGAGGACCGGCCCCACCTCGGTCAGGTAGTGCCGTCGGTGCTCGCGGCACTCGGCGTGGGCGAATTCGACAACTCGCTCGCGCTCCCGGAAATAAGCCGCGCGTGTGTGCTGCTCATCGATGGCCTCGGCTGGGAACTGCTCGACGAACACGCCGCGTACGCGCCGGTGCTCGCCGGGCTCGCGAAACAGCCGCTGCGGGTCGGCTACCCGTCGACCACCGCGGCCGGCCTCGCCGCGATCGGCACCGGGCTGGCGTCCGGCGAGCACGGGATGGTCGGGTACACGTTCGAGGTTCCGGGCACTGGCGTGGTCAACTCGCTGCGCTGGTGTGCCCATCCCGGCGGTGGGGACCTGCTCGGCACCCTCGAGCCCGAGGAGGTCCAGCCGCTGCCGACCACCTTCGAGCGCGCGGCCGCCGCGGGGATCACCACCAGCGTGGTGAACAACGCCGAGTTCGCCCGGTCGGGCATGACCCGCGCTGTCCAACGCGGAGGCCGCTACGCCGGGGTGCACGCGTTGGGTGACTTGGCCTCGGAAACCCTGCGCGCCTTGGAAAGCAGCCCGAGCTTCTGCTACTCCTACCACAGCCAGCTCGACATGCTCGGGCACCTGTACGGTCCCGGCTCGGCCGCGTGGCGGATGCAGCTGCGCCAGGTCGACAGGCTGGTCGAGTCCATTGTGGAGGGACTGGTGCCGGGTGCGATGCTCGCCGTCGTCGCGGACCACGGCATGGTCACCATCGCCGACTCGATCGATCTGGACGCCACGTCCGCGTTGCTGTCCGGAGTGCGGGCGCTCGGCGGCGAGCCGCGGGCCCGGCACGTCTACGTCGAGGACGGTGCGCTCGGCGACGTGCTGAGCGCATGGCGGGAAACGTTGGGGGACAACGCCTGGGTGCTTTCGCGTGACGAGGTGATCGAGGCGTGCTGGTTCGGGCCGGTGGTCAGCGACCGGGTGCGGCCGAGGATCGGCGACGTCGTCGCGGCCGCCACCGGTGGGTTCGGCATGCTGCGGAGAGAGGCCGAGAAGCTGGAGTCGAGGCTTGTCGGCCACCACGGTTCGCTGACGAGTGCCGAACAGCTGGTGCCGCTCGCGATCGCTTACGGCTAGCGATCTCCAGCACATTGTCGCCGACGTCGTAACCGTTGAGCTTGGGGCACTCCTGCGCGGGATCTACGCCGACCCGACGCGGTGTCCGGTCGGCTGGATGCTGCTTCGCGAGCGACTCGAGTACCTGACCAGCGAAGACATCGCCGAAGGCGCGCGGCTGCGGGCCGAAGCTGTCGAGTTCGACCCCGTCGACCCGCGCCGGCTCGCGGAGTTCGGCCACGAGGTCGGTGCGACCGAGCGGACGCTGTCGCGGCGTTCCGCCGGGCTGTCGGCGTACCTCCCGGCGAGTACTTCGGCGGTTAGGCCTCTACCGTGGACCAGGTGGGACGGAACAACCGGCGGAACCGAGGCGGCCGCGAGGAGCACCAGCTGGGCGCGTCCGTGGGCTGGGCGCGCTCGGAGGCGGCCCCGGACGGTGACTGGCTGGTCCGCAGCGTCCCCGGCGCCCGCGCGACGAAGCTCTACCGCTGCCCGGGCTGTGACCACGAAATCCAGGTCGGCACCCCGCACGTCGTCGTCTGGCCCGCCGACGAAACCGGCTCGGTCGTCGACCGGCGGCACTGGCACCGCCCCTGCTGGGAAGCCCGCACCCGCCGCACCCTCACCCGCCGCCGCTGACGCGAGTCCCACGCCCAAATCCGCGAGTCCCACGTTGGGAACCGGCGAGTCCCACGTTCAAGCCTTGCAGTCCCACGTTCGTGGCCGATCGCGCGCGACGCCGAGTGTGGGACTCGGCACTTTGAGTGTGGGACTCGCCGGGCTCGCGTGACCGGCAGGCCGCCGGCGAAGTGCGGTCCGGGCGGCGGGTCCGAGGTGGGTGAGACGACGCGCACACCCCGGGCGGCGACGTGCTGTGAAAGGGCCACGTCCCGGGTCAGCGCCTCGGCAGGCCGAGGCCGCAGCAGGCGGGTCGTCGCGGGCACCCGTGCGACCACCGAACCCAGTCTCACCAGCACATTCGACTTCTCGTGGAGTACTTCCGGCGCGTCCCGCGTCAGCCCGAAACGCCGCGCCACTTCCGTGGCGGCAGCCACCGCTGAGCGGGTGTATTCGTCAGCCATGCGGTGATCTTGGCAGCCGGTGCGAGCGGGGGGAGTGGTCGAGGGCTAACATCCCCGTAGCCGCCGGAGCGGGGCTCGCGCGCCCCGGTAGCACGTACTGTGCCCACCACAAAGTCTTTGAGTCCAGGAGGCAGGAGTGACGGCCGTAGCCCCCAAGCCGATCGCCACGCGTCCGTATCCGGCGCGCGAATCGGTGAAGGGTTCGTCCCTGCTGGCGTTGTTCCGCACGACGGACCACAAACAAATCGGCATCATGTACCTCGTGACCTCGTTCGCCTTCTTCATGGCGGGCGGCGCGATGGCGATGCTCATCCGGACGGAGCTCGCCCGGCCAGGGCAGCAGTTCCTCTCGCAGGAGCAGTACAACCAGCTGTTTACCATGCACGGCACGGTGATGCTGCTGCTCTACGCGACCCCGATCCTGTTCGGTTTCGCGAACTTCATCCTCCCGCTGCAGATCGGTTCGCCGGACGTGGCGTTCCCGAGGTTGAACGCGTTCTCGTACTGGCTTTACCTCTTCGGCGGCCTGATCGTGCTGTCGGGCTTCCTCACCCCGGGTGGCGCCGCGGACTTCGGCTGGTTCGCCTACACGCCGCTGTCCGACGCGATCCACTCCCCGGGTGTCGGCGCCGACCTGTGGATCTCCGGTCTGGTCGTCTCCGGTCTCGGCACCATCCTCGGTGGCGTCAACATGATCACCACAGTGATCTGCCTGCGCGGCCCGGGGATGACGATGTACCGGATGCCGATCTTCACCTGGAACATCCTGGTCACCAGCATCCTGATCCTGCTGGCGTTCCCGATCCTCACCGCGGCCCTGCTGGGGTTGCTAGCGGATAGGCACTTAGGCGCTCACGTCTTTGACCCGGCCAACGGCGGGGTGATCCTGTGGCAACACCTGTTCTGGTTCTTCGGCCATCCAGAGGTCTATATCGTGGCCCTGCCGTTCTTCGGGATCGTGTCTGAGATCTTCCCGGTCTTCAGCCGCAAGCCCGTGTTCGGTTACAAGGGCCTGGTCTGGGCGACGCTGGCCATCGCGGCGCTGTCGATCGCGGTGTGGGCGCACCACATGTACGCGACCGGCGCGGTCCTGCTGCCGTTCTTCTCCTTCATGACGTTCCTGATCGCGGTCCCGACCGGCGTCAAGTTCTTCAACTGGATCGGCACCATGTGGAAGGGGCAGCTCAGCTTCGAGACGCCCATGATCTTCTCCATGGGCTTCATCGTCACGTTCCTCTTCGGCGGGCTGACCGGTGTCCTGCTGGCCGCTCCGGCGATCGACTTCCACGTCTCGGACAGCTACTTCGTCGTCGCGCACTTCCACTACGTGCTCTACGGCACCATCGTGTTCGCCACCTTCGCCGGGATCTACTTCTGGTTCCCGAAGATCACCGGCCGGATGATGGACGAGAAGCTGGGCAAGTGGCACTTCTGGACCACGTTCATCGGCTTCCACATGACCTTCCTCGTGCAGCACTGGCTGGGCGCGGAAGGCATGCCCCGGCGGTACGCGGACTACCTGGCCAGCGATGGTTTCACCACGTTGAACACGGTCTCCACGATCGGCGCGTACATCCTCGGTGCCTCGACCCTGCCGTTCATCTGGAACGTTTTCAAGAGTTACCGGTACGGCGAGATCGTCACGGTCGACGACCCGTGGGGTTACGGCAACTCGCTGGAGTGGGCGACTTCGTGTCCGCCGCCGCGGCACAACTTCACCGAGCTGCCGCGGATCCGGTCCGAACGACCAGCGTTCGAACTGCATTACCCGCATATGGTCGAGCGGTTGCGCAACGAAGGTGAGATCGGCTTCTTCGGGAAGCCGAAGCTACATGGCGAGGGCGGCAACGCTCCGTCGCAGCTACTCACCAAGACCGCGACACCAGGTCACGAAGAAGACAACGCAAGCGAACAGTGACACCTCACTTCGCCCCACCGGCTTCGGCCAGTGGGGCGAAGTTGTGTCCAGGGGAGGCACCGTGAGCCAGACACCTGTCTTGATCACCACGACGGGCCCGGACAAGACCGGCGTTTCGTCTGTGCTCTTCGCGGCACTCACCAAACACGACGTCGATGTCCTCGACGTCGAGCAGGTGGTCATCCGGGGGCAGCTGGTGCTCGGCGTGCTGGTCGGCATCGACAGCGACCCCGAAGCGCTCCAGGAATCGGTCGAACAGGCCATGGCCAGCGTCGCCATGAACGTCGAAGTCCGCATCGGTTCGGCCATCGGTGACAACCCCTTCGCCCCCGATCACCACGGCTCTACGCACGTGGTCGTCGTGCTAGGCCGCCCGTTGTCGGCGCGGGCCTTCACCGACGTCGCCCGCCGGATGGCCTCGATCGGCGTCAACATCGACACCATCCGCAGCATTGCGGACTACCCGGTCACCGGGCTCGAGATCCACGTGTCCGTCGCCGGGGAAACCCCGGAAGCGGACGCCCAGCTCCGCACGGCGCTCGCCGACGTCGCCTCGAAGGTGGGGCTCGACGTCGCGGTGGAACACGCCGGGATCGCCAGGCGCGCCAAGCGGTTGATCGTTTTCGACGTCGATTCCACGCTCGTCCAGGGCGAGGTGATCGAGATGCTCGGCGCGCACGCCGGCGTCGAGCCTCAGGTCCGCGAGATCACCGAAGCCGCCATGCGTGGCGAGCTGAACTTCACCGAATCGCTGGTACGCCGCGTCGCGCTGTTGGCCGGGCTGCCGGCGACCGTGCTCGACGAAGTGGCAGCCTCGCTGGAGCTGACGGCCGGCGCGCGGACGACAGTGCGCACGCTCAAGCGCCTCGGGTATCGCTGCGGAGTCGTCTCGGGCGGATTCACCAGCGTCATCAACCACCTCGTCGAGGACCTGGGGCTCGATTTCGCGGCCGCGAACGAGCTCGAGATCGTCGACGGCAGGCTGACCGGGCGAGTCGTCGGGGAAGTCGTGGACCGTGCGGGCAAGGCCGTCGCGTTGCGGCGATTCGCCTCGGAATACGACATCCCGCTGTCCCAGTGCGTCGCCGTGGGTGATGGTGCCAACGACATCGACATGCTGTCCGCAGCCGGTATGGGAGTCGCGTTCAACGCGAAGCCGGCGCTGCGGGAGGTCGCCGACACCGCGCTCTCGCATCCGTACCTCGACGCCGTGCTGTTCGTACTCGGCGTGACCCGGGCCGAAGTCGAAGCCGCGGACGCCGCGGACGGGCTCACGTCCTTGCGGCCATGAGCATGCTTCTCGAGCCGATGGCGGCGCGCTACGCGTACTGGCTGGGCCTGCCTGCGGAGGACACCTCGGACACCGACGACGAAGACCCGGCCGAAGTCCGCGCAATGCCGGTCGTGCTGCGGATCGAGCGCGCGCAGCCGCCCGGACGTACTCCGCTGCTCGAAGCGGCGGCGTCAGCGGCGCTTGCCGTCTGCCTGGACGAACGCGCCCGACCCGGCGGCGAGTGGCACGAGAGCCTCCACGCCTGGATCGACGGCCGGATCCGCAAGGTCACCCGGCGCGCCCGGGGGGTGCACTGGGAAGCCGCGCAGCAGGTCCCCGGGGTCACCGTGACCGTCGATGGCGCGGAGGCCAGGGCACTCGTTCCCGGTCGCGTCGTGGACACGCCGAAGGTCATCAGCAGGCTGCAGATCTCCGGGAGCGAGCTCCCCGCCGACGAGCCTGGCCCGCCACCGCCCGAGCTGCCGAGGCTGCTACTCAACCCGTCGGTGCCGATGACCGTCGGCAAGGCTGCCGCCCAGGTCGGCCACGCCACGATGATCCTGGCTTCGCTGCTCGATCCGGTGGAGCTGGAGGTCTGGGCGAGTCGCGGATACCGCTGCTCGGTCCGCAAGGCGACCGTCGCCCAATGGAAGGAACTTCACCCCGGCGACGACCCCGCTGGTGCATGGTTGCAGAAGCGTGTCATCGCAGTGCGCGACGCGGGTTTCACCGAAGTCGACCCGGGAACGGTGACCGTTCTCGCCCAATGGTTTCAGGAACAAGCCCGCCCCTGACCCGGTTTCACCTGGTATGACACTTGAAGTGCAGCGCGAGGGTGAACACGAGTTCGTCGGCCGCAACGAGCGCGGTGCGGAAGTCCGGTTGGGCCGCAACGGTCAGCAGGGCTCGTTCTCGCCCGCCGAGCTGCTGCAGATCGCTACCGCCGGCTGCTCCGCGGTGACGGCGGAGAACCTGATCACCCGGCGCGTGGGCGAGGACTCGAAGTTCCGCGTCTCCGTCACGGCAGACAGGCGCGAAGGCGCCTCGGAGCTTGACGGCGTCCACGTCCGCTTCGACGTCGACCTGGCGAACCTCGACGCTGAGCAGCGCGAAGCCCTGGCGGCAGCCGTGGACCGTTCGATCGAGCGTCTCTGCACCGTCAGCCGGACCCTGAAGAAGGCCATCCCGGTGACCGAGGAGTTCCCGGTCGCCTGAGCGCTTTCCATAACATCCCCCCCGAGTCGCTGGGCGGTCAGGTCGAGGCGGGGGCGTCTTCCGAGCTCCAGACGACGTAGGCCTCGTCGGCGTCGGTGGTCATGGCCTCGATGAACTTCTCGTGGTCGAAGCCGGGCAGGGTCTGCAGGCGCTCGATGAGCGCGTCCGCGGCCGGGTCGGCGCTGGGGATCGCGGTGCCCTTGCCGTTCGCGCCCGCCAGCATGAAGAAGACGTCTTCCTTGGACAGGCCCTCGGGAATCACCCTGATGACGACCGCCGTCAGCTCCGCCCAGGTGACGGCTTCTTCGCTGCCGTCGGCGAGCTGCCGCCGCACGCCGGTGTCATCGACACTGACCGAGCGGGACTGTGCGCTGCTGGGCGAGTCCTGGGTCAACCCTGTCTCCTCAATCTTTGCGTTCCCAATACGGTAACCGGGGACGTAACTCCCCGTCAGGCGGGGGCAGCCGCGTCAAGTCTCCGCAGGGCTTCCCGTGCCACCTGGGGGTCCATCGTGGGCCAGAACGGCGGCAGTGAAGCGCGCAGGAAACCACCGTAGCGAGCCGTGGCCAGCCGTGAGTCCAGCACGGCGATAACGCCGCGATCGCTGACCGACCGGTGCAGCCTGCCGGTGCCCTGCGCGAGCAGTAGCGCCGCATGCGTGGCCGCCACGGTGAGGAAACCGTTGCCGCCACGCGCTTCGACGGCTCGCTGCCGGGCGGAGGACACCGGGTCGTCCGGCCGGGGGAACGGGATCCGGTCGACCAGCACCAGCTGCAGCGACGGGCCGGGGACGTCGACGCCCTGCCACAGCGAGAGGGTGCCGAACAGGCAGGTGCGTGGATCGTCGCTGAACTGCTGCACCAGCAGCGAGGTCGAATCGTCGCCCTGGCACAGGATCGGGTACTTGACGCGCTCCCGCAGCTCCTCGGCGGCCTGCTTCGCCGCCCGCATGGACGAGAACAGCCCCAATGTGCGGCCTCCGGCCGCCTCGACCAGCTCGACGATCTCGTCCATTGTGGACTTGGCCAGTCCGTCGCGCCCGGGGGCCGGCAGGTGCTTGGCCATGTAGAGGATGCCGTTGCGCTTGTGGTCGAACGGGGAGCCGACGTCGAGGCCGGTCCAGGGGATGACCTCGATGTCCTTCGGCGGCGCCTTGTCCGTCGCGGTGCCCTCGGCCTTCTCGGCCTTCGGCTGCGACGGGGGCAGTCCCCACTGCCGAGCCAAGGTGTCGAAGTTGCCGCCGAGGGTGAGCGTGGCCGAGGTCAGGACCGTGGTGTTCAGGCCGAACACCTTCTCGCGCAGCAGCCCCGCGACGCCCAGCGGCGCCACCTTCAGTGACGGCGGGCGAGGGTTCGCGGAGTACTGGTCGCCGGTGAGCCACACGACGTCCCGCTGGTGCGCCTGGTCCTCGTCGAACGCTTCCATCAGGCGGACGGCGGTGTCGTGGATCTCTTCGAGCAGAGTTTTCGCCAGCTTGCGGGCCGTGGCCTCGTCGACGTCTTCCTTACGATCCGAACCCAGCGCGCTGATGCACGCATGCGCCGAATCGCGCAGCGCCGGCAGCGTGCCCTGGAGCGGCCTCGGCAGCTGGTCCAGCCTCCCTGCCTCGATGTCGTCGAGGACGACGGCCAGCGCGTCACTGGACTCCATCAGCCTGTCGGCGATATCGGCGTCGATCAGCTTGCCGCAGCGCCGAACCGCGGCGGAGACCATCCCGCTGGTCAGCTCGGCGGTGGCGACCGAAGTGACCCGGTCGACGAGTTCGTGGGCCTCGTCGATGATCACCAGATCGTGTTCGGGGAGCACTTGGTAGCCCTGCAGCGCGTCGATCGCGAGCAGGGCGTGGTTGGTGACGACGATGTCCGCGCGCCCGGCCTCGCCTCGCGCGCGCTCGGCGAAGCAGTCCGTGCCGATCGGGCAGCGTGCGACGCCGAGGCATTCCTTCGCCGTGACCGACACCTGGCGCCAGGCTTGCTCGGACACACCGGGGACCAGCTCGTCGCGATCGCCTGTTTCGGTGTCCGAGGACCATTCGAACAGGCGCTTGACCTCCTTGCCGATGCGCGACACCGCGAAGGGGTCGAACAGGCCCTGCTCCTCCGGCTCGTCGGGGGCGCCCGTGTCCAGCCGGTGGAGGCAGAGATAGTTGCGGCGGCCCTTGAGGATCGCGAAGGTGGGCTCGCGGCCCAGCGGCTTCTTCAGCGCTTTCGCCAGCCGGGGGAGGTCCCTGTCGACAAGCTGGCGCTGCAGCGCGATGGTGGCCGTAGAGACGACGACCGTCGACTCCTTCTCCACCGCGTGCCGGATGGCCGGAACCAGGTACGCCAGCGACTTCCCGGTGCCCGTGCCGGCCTGGACGGCCAGGTGCTCGCCGGTGCGGATGGCCTTGCCGACGGCCTCGGCCATCTGGACCTGGCCCTCGCGCTCGGCACCGCCGACCGACTCGACCGCATGGGTCAGTAGCTCGCGGACACCAGGGAATTCAGCTCGGGACGGCACAGGGTCAAACGATAGCCGGGGGCACCGACAGGATTACCGGTACCGGCCGACGATGGGACGTGAAGGCCACCTTCACGGCAGCTCGCGCAATGAAGGTGGCCTTCACGTCCCGCGTCAGTCCTGGATTTTTCGGACGAGGGCCCAGGCGCCGGGCAGCAGGGCGGCCGCGACGACGATCTTGACCGCGTCGCCGATGAGGAACGGCACGACACCCTTGGCGAACGCGGTGGACAGGTCCATCGACGCCGCCGCCATCAGCCACGGCACACCGACGGCGTAGATCACGACGTTGCCCAGCACCATCGTCGACGCCATGCGCAGCGGGGTGCGGTCACCGCCGCGGCCGGCGAGTGCGCCGACGAGCGCCCCCGCGAGCACGAAGCCCACGACGTAGCCCGCGCTGGCCCCGGACAGGCCGGACGTGCCGCTGGAGAACCACGGCACGCCGACCGCGCCGACGAGCAGGTACACCAGCATCGACGCCGCGCCACGCCGCCAGCCGAGGGACGCGCCGACGAGAAGCGCGGCGAGCGTCTGACCGGTCATCGGGACCGGGGTGCCCGGGAGGTGCACCGCGACCTGCGCGGCGAGCCCGGTGAGCCCGGCGCCGCCGGCGACGAGCGCGAGGTCCCGGGCGAGCGCGCCCGGGATGAGGTCGGCCAGGACGGGCTTGCGGCCGGCGAGGGACAACGAAGACACAGGACCTCCAGCGTTAACGAAACTGCTCCGCATTATGGCTCCCGGCCACGGCCGGAAGCGGTGCGTTTGTGAGGTCTCTGACAGTTTGAGCGCACCCCGGGAGCCACACGTCCGGGTGGTGTGGGCCAGGTGAAACGGCATGGGGCGAGGGGGTGGCGGACGCTGGGCTGGGTCGGGATCAAGAGTGCGATCAAAGGTTCATCGAGGAGGCTGGGCGTGCCGAAGGGCAAGAAGATCGTCATGGCGGCGGTGATGTGCGGTGGGCTCGCGGCTTCGCCTGTCGCGTACGCCGACACACCGGGTTCACCCGCTTCGGCGGTCAAGGCGACCGCGACGGCGTCTTCCGGTTCGGTCGACGTGACCATCGACGGCACCAAGGTGTTCGCCGGGGCGGTCGGGCCCTGCAGCGCCGACGGACCCGTGATGGGCAGCACCAGAGGCGGCCTTGCCGGCACCATCGCGGAGTTCGGCAACGGCGAAGCGCTCTGCGGCCGCGGCACCGACGGCACGGCGGTCGGCCAGGCCAAGGGTGCCCGGTTCAAGACCACGGTGCTCAAGGCGTACGGCGGCCCGGAGATCGACGTCCGCACGTTCACCGCGCAGTGCAGCACCACCGCGGTCGGCGCCGGCGGGTACGTCGAAGTCGGCACGGTCACCGGCATCACGGTGCCGGCCAACATCCCGGCGAACTACACGATCACCGTGCCCGCGCCGGACCCGGGCGCGCCACCGCTGGCGGACGTCGTGCTCAACGAATCGGTCTCGCCGACCCCGCCGGACGGCAGCCTCACGACGAACACCCTGCACATCAAGCTGTTCCCGCAGGGCGGCCCCGCGAGCGGCGACATCTACGTCGGCACCGCCGCCTGCGACCCGTACGGCTCCAGCCGTAAGACAGCGAAGCCAGTACCCCAGCCCTAGCCCTAGCGCTGTCCGGCAGCCTCGGCGAACCGGGCAGCGCGGGTGGCGAGGTCGGTCATGCTCCCGCCGGACAGCACGTCGCCCAGCAGCGGCGTCGCGGCGGCGACCGCGAGCGCGCCCGCGGCCAGGTACGGGCCGACGTCTTCGAGTTTGACGCCGCCGGTCGGCACCAGCGCGATGTCCGGCATCGGGGCCCGGACGGCCTTGAGGTACCCGAGCCCGCCCAGGTTGGCCGCGGGGAAGATCTTCACCGCGGCCGCGCCGAGCTGCCACGCGTAGTCGATCTCGGTCGGCGTCATCGCGCCGCAGAGCACCGGAAGCCCGAGTTCGGCGGCCCGGCTCAGCACCGCCGGGTTGACCGTCGGCGTGACCAGGAAGGTCGCGCCCGCCTCGGCCGCGGTGTCGACGTCGGTCGCGGTCCGCACACTGCCCGCGCCGACCATGGCGTCTTCGCCGACGGACTGGCGGATCGCCGCGATCGCGGCCGGGGCGTCCGGCGTGGTCAGGGTGGCTTCGAGCACCCGGACTCCGGACTTGTAGAGCACCTCGGAGGCCTCGGCGAAGTGCTTCGAGTCGTCCGCGCGGAGGATCGCGACGAGACCATGACTGGCAACGGTGGCCCGGAATTGCTGATTACCCACGACATCCCATTCAGACAGCAGTCCAGGACTCGTGAGCGTTCCGGCCGGTTGTAACCGGCCGGAACGCTCACGAGCCGACGGTGGCGGTACCGGTGAACTCGATACCCGCTCGGGTGAAATCGGTCAATGTGTCCTCGACCGACGGCTGCGAGCCGCCGACGGTCAGATCGAGTAGCACCTTCACGGCGAAACCGGCTTTCGCGGCGTCGAGCGCGGTCGCCCGCACGCAGAAGTCGGTGGCGATGCCGACGAGCTCGACGGACGTGACGTCGCGCTGCCGCAGCCAGCCCTCGAGCTCTTCACCGGCATCCGTTTTGCCCTCGAAGCCCGAGTACGCGGCGCTGTAATGCCCCTTCGAGAACACCGCTTCGATCGGTGAGATGTCGAGAGCCGGATGGAAGGACGCGCCGGCCGTGTCGGCGACGCAGTGTCGCGGCCAGGTGTCGCTGAAGTTCGGTTCGTCGCTGAAATGCGCGCCGGGGTCGATGTGGAAATCCCTGGTCGCGACGACGTGCGAGTACCCGCCGGCGGCCAGGTGCCTCGAGATCGCGCCCGCCGCGGCGGCCCCGCCGGGCAGCGCCAGCGACCCGCCCTCGCAAAAGTCGTTCTGGACGTCGACGACGATCAGTGCGTTAGTCATGATTCCTCCGCTGAGAAGAACACGTCGTCAGTACTAGCCATGGACACTCCCTCTACAGGTAGACCGTCGGAATGGCAGGCTCGCCATGGGACAGCTTGAGCCCCTCCCACGGCAGGCTCACCAGTGCGCGGCGCAGCCGTTGCCTCGCGTCGTCCAGCGTGGGCAGGTCGTCGAGGGTTTGTCCAGCACGCACCATCGGAATCTGCAGCTGCCGGTCGAACTGGCCGGTCTCGGGGGCTTCGCCGGTGTAGATCACTTCCTCCACCGCGGTGCCGGTGCTCCGGTGGCGGCGCACGGCCGACTTCCGGCCGCCGCGCGACTCCTTCGCCACACTGCGCTTCGCCACCGGCCTGCCACCGACCTCGACCAGCTTGTAGACCATGCCGGCGGTCGGCGCGCCGGACCCGGTGACCACCGACGTGCCGACGCCGTACGCGTCGACGGGCTCGGCCCGCAGCGCGGCGATGGCGTGCTCGTCGAGGTCGCCGGAGACGACGATCCGCGTGTCCTTCGCGCCGAGGGCGTCGAGCTGGTCGCGGGCCTTGCGGGCGAGCGGGCCGACGTCGCCGGAGTCGATCCGGATCGCGCCGAGCTCCGGCCCGGCGACCTTGACCGCCGTCGTGATGCCGGCGGTGATGTCGTAGGTGTCGACCAGGAGCGTCGTGTCGGCGCCCATCTTGTCGACCTGCGCGCGGAACGCCTGCTCCTCGCTGTCGTGCAGCAGCATGAAGGCGTGCGCGACGGTGCCGCGGGTGGGAATGCCGTAGCGGCGTCCGGCCTCGAGGTTCGACGTCGTCGCGAAGCCGGCGAGGTAGGACGCCCTCGCCGCGGCCACCGCCGCGTACTCGTGCGTGCGCCGGCCGCCCATCTCGATGATCGGCCGCCCGTGTGCCGCCCCTGACATGCGTGCCGCCGCCGACGCGATCGCGCTGTCGTGGTTGAGGATCGAGAGTGCGACAGTCTCCAGCAGCACCGCTTCGGCGAAGGTGCCGGTGACCGTGAGGATCGGCGAGCCGGGGAAGTACAGCTCACCTTCGGCGTAGCCGTCGACGTCGCCGGAGAACGAGTAATCCGCCAGCCAGGCGAGGGTGGCCGAGTCCACTACGGCCGTCGATTCGAGCTGGCTGAGCTCGGCGTCGGTGAAGCGGAAGTCGGCGATCGCGTCCAGCACCCGCGCCGTGCCCGCGACGACGCCGTAGCGGCGGCCGTCGGGCAACCTCCGTGCGAAGACCTCGAAGACGCAGGGCCGGTCGGCGGTGCCGTCGGCCAGCGCGCTGCCCAGCATGGTCAGCTCGTAGTGGTCGGTGAGCAGCGCTGTGCTGGCACCTGTGGTCGGTTCCGGTGAGCCCATATCGGTAAGCCTATTCACCCACATGGCGGGCCCTGCCAGCCCGTCCGATACCAGTTCCGTGACACCATGGACGACATGTCCACGCCTGTCGCAGCCGAACAGACGCAGGTTGATCCGCTCGGGGTCGAGGTGACCTCGGAGGACAAGCCCTGGCGGACCGTCGTCTGGAACGACCCGGTCAACCTGATGTCGTACGTGACCTATGTCTTCCAGAAACTCTTCGGGTACAGCAAGGATCATGCGACCAAGCTGATGCTCGACGTGCACCACAAGGGCAAGGCGATCGTGTCTTCGGGGACGAAGGACAAATGCGAGGGCGACGTGGCGAAACTGCACGCCGTCGGACTCTGGGCGACCATGGAGCAGCCTTCGTGAAATCCTGGAAACTCAAGGGCACCACCGTCTCGGCCGGGTTCGAACAGCAGGAAGCCGCCGTGCTGCGCGGGCTCGTCAGCCAGCTCGAGGACATGCTGACCGCGCGCGCCGAAGAGGCCCCGCAGGACGAGCTCGCCGAGCTGACCGGCATCCGCACCGGCCCGACGGAGTCGCCGGACGACCCGGTGCTCTCGCGCCTGCTGCCCGACTTCCACAAGCTCGACCCGGACAACCCGTCGAAGGAAGACCTCGATTCGGCGGCGGCCATGCGCTCGCTGCACGAGCCCGAGCTTCTCGACGCGAAGGTCGGCGTCGCCAGGGTCGTCCTGGACACCCTGCCGCGCGACGGCGGGAAGGTGCAGTTGACGCTCGAGCAGGCCGACGCCTGGCTCAGCGCGCTCAACGACGTCCGACTGGCGCTCGGTACCGCGCTCGACGTCACCGAGGACATGCCCGACGAACTGCCCGAAGACGATGCGCGTGCCCCGCACCTCGGCGTCTACCACTGGCTGACCTTCGTGCAGGAGACGCTGATCCAGAGCATGTCCTCGTGAGCGGGCTGACCGACGTCGCCGGGGTGCTCGTCGGGCAGTACGAACGCGTCGGCGACGGCTGGGCCACCGGGACGACCGTGGTCCTCGTGCCCGAGGGCGCGACCGGCGCGGTGGACCAGCGCGGCGGCGCGCCCGGAACCCGCGAGACCGACCTGCTTCAGCCGGAGAACCGCGTCCGGCTGGTCAACGCCATCTGCTTGTCGGGCGGCAGCGCGTACGGCCTCGCCGCGGCGGACGGCGTGATGCGCTGGCTCGGCGAGCGCGGGCTCGGTTTCCCCGCCGGCAAGCTGCCGCACCACGTGGTGCCGATCGTGCCCGCGGCGGTCCTGTTCGACCTCCCGCACGGCGACTGGGGCAACCGGCCGGACGCGGCTTTCGGTTACGCCGCTTGTGAAGCCGCCTCGGCCGGGCCGATCGCGCAGGGCACGGTCGGCGCCGGTGCGGGCGCCACTGTCGGCTCGCTCAAG
The DNA here is from genome assembly GCF_025464955.1 of Amycolatopsis sp. Lineage (GTDB taxonomy): Bacteria > Actinomycetota > Actinomycetes > Mycobacteriales > Pseudonocardiaceae > Amycolatopsis. The sequence continues at coordinate 122,537 of NZ_JAODNM010000092.1, forward strand.
GGCGGGATCGGCACGGCGAGCGAGGTCGTCGAAGGGTTCACCGTCGGCGCGATCGCGGCGTTGAACGCCTACGGCGAGGCGGTGGACTTCGCCACCGGACGGCCGTTCGCCGCGGACCACGAAGTCGACGGCGAGTTCGGCGGGCAGTGGCCGGACCGGCCGGGAGCGGCCCCGGCCGCGCCCGCCCGGTTCAACACCACGATCGGCGTGGTCGCGGTGGACGCGGCGTTGTCCAAGGCCGAGGTGAAACGGCTTGCGGTGGCGGCGCAGGACGGTATGGCTCGCACCGTGCGGCCCGCCCACACGATGTACGACGGTGACACCGCGTTCGCGCTGGCGACCGGCGAACGGGAACTGCCGCCCATCGGGCCCGGCCGGCTGGGTGACGCGGACCGCGTGGCGACGTTGAACCTGCTGTGCGCGGCGGCGGCGAGGGCGTTCGCCCGCGCGATGGTGCACGGTCTGCTCTCCGCGACGTCTACCGCGGGCCTTCCGGCCTATCGCGACGTCTGGCCGGCCTAGTTCCGGAAATCTCAATATATGGACAAGTTGAGTCCACCAACTAGGATGTCGTTGTGCTTCAGATCCGCCGTGAACTCGTCGATGAGATTGTCGCCCATGCCCGCCGCGACCATCCGGACGAGGCGTGCGGGGTGATCGCGGGCCCCGAGGGTTCGGACCGCCCCGAGCGTTTCATCCCGATGCTCAACGCGGCCCGTTCGCCGACGTTCTACGAGTTCGATTCCGGCGACCTGCTCCGGCTCTACCGCGACATGGACGCGAAGGACGAGGTCCCGGTGGTGGTCTACCACTCGCACACCGCCACCGACGCCTATCCGTCGCGGACCGATGTCTCGTATGCCTCCGAACCGGAAGCGCACTACGTGCTGGTGTCCACCAAGGACGCCGACGCCCACCAGTTCCGGTCGTACCGCATCGTCGACGGGGTCATCACCGAGGAGCCCGTCAAAGTGCTGGACTAGTGCCACCGGAATAAAGCGCAGTGCCCCGAACGTAACCCCTTACAGTTGCCCTAGCGGAGGTAGAACCATGGCCGTCAGCGTTTCCATCCCGACCATCCTGCGGACCCACACGGGTGGCGAGAAGTCCGTCGAGGCGGCGGGCAAGACCGTCCTCGAGGTGATCGACGACGTCGAGTCCCGCCACGCCGGCCTCAAGGCCCGCCTGGTCAAGGAAGAGAAGCTGCACCGCTTCATCAACGTCTACGTCAACGACGAGGACGTCCGTTTCTCCGGTGGGCTCGAGGCCGAGGTCAAGGACGGCGACACGCTGACCATCCTGCCCGCCGTTGCCGGAGGCGCGCGCTAACGATGACTCGTTACGAGTCCCTGCTCGACGCGCTCGGTGGCACCCCGCTCGTCGGGCTGCCCCGGCTGTCGCCGACCGACGACGTCCGCCTTTGGGCCAAGCTCGAGGACCGCAACCCCACCGGGTCGATCAAGGACCGGCCGGCGCTGGCGATGATCGAGGCCGCCGAGCGCGAGGGGTTGCTGCGCCGCGGGTCGACCATCCTGGAGCCGACGTCGGGCAACACCGGCATCTCGCTGGCCATGGCCGCGAAGCTCAAGGGCTACGGCCTGGTCTGCGTGATGCCGGAGAACACCTCCATCGAGCGCAAGCAGCTGCTGCAGGCTTACGGCGCGCGGATCGTCTTCTCGCCCGCGGCGGGCGGCTCCAACGAGGCCGTGCGACGCGCGAAGGAGCTGTCGAAGGAGAATCCCGAGTGGGTGATGCTCTACCAGTACGGCAACCCTGCCAACGCCGACGCGCACTTCCGCGGCACCGGTCCTGAGCTGCTCAAGGACCTGCCGGAGCTAACACACTTCGTCGGCGGGCTCGGCACCACGGGCACGCTCGTCGGCGTCGGGCGGTACCTGCGCGAGGCGAAGCCCGGCGTGCAGATCATCGCCGCTGAGCCGCGCTACGGCGAGCTCGTCTACGGCCTGCGGAACCTCGACGAGGGGTTCGTGCCTGAGCTGTACGACCCCAGCGTGCTGACCAGTCGGTACTCCGTCGGAGCGTACGACGCGCTTCGCCGGACACGCGACCTGTTGGAGAACGAGGGCATCTTCGCCGGTATCTCGACCGGAGCCGTGCTTCACGCGGCGCTGGCCGTCGCGGAGAAGGCCGCCGCGAAGGGCGAGAAGGCCGACGTCGCGTTCATCGTCGCCGACGCGGGTTGGAAGTATCTTTCCACCGGCGCCTACAGCGGCTCTCTCGACGAAGCCGCCGCGCGCCTCGACGGGCAACTTTGGGCTTAGTGGGTTTGGCAGCCGCCGGATCAGGGTTTTTGCCGGAGGCGGCCCGGCGGGAGCAGCCGTAGCCTCAAGTGGTGAGTACATTGCCTGAGCCCGCCGCCAGTCCGGCTGAACCGGACGCCGCCAAGCGCATCCTGCCGGCCAATCCCAAGATGGCCGGGATCGTCGCGCTCGCCTTCACGGCCGTGCTGTACCTCGTCGAGCTGGTCGACGTCGTCACGCCCGGCAACCTCGACCAGGGCGGGATCCACTCCCGCAGCCTGTCGGGGCTCGAGGGGGTGATCTGGGCGCCGCTGCTGCACAACGGCTGGTCGCACCTGTTCGGGAACACCCTGCCGGTGCTGATCTTCGCCTTCCTCGCGATGGCGGCCGGGATCGGTCAGTGGGTCGCGGTCACCGCCACCATCTGGATCATCAGCGGACTCGGCGTCTGGCTGACCGGCCCGTCGCTCGCCGTCACCGTGGGCGCTTCGGGTCTCGCGTTCGGCTGGCTGGCGTACCTGCTGGTCCGTGGCCTGTTCAACCGCAGCCCCGGGCAAATCGGCGTCTCCCTGGTCCTGCTGTTCATCTGGGGCGGGATGCTGTGGGGAGTCCTGCCCGGCAACCCGGCGGTCTCCTGGCAGGGGCACCTCTTCGGCGCGCTCGCCGGCATCCTGGCCGCCTGGGTCGCCACGAAGACCGGCAAGTCGAAGGCGAAGAAGGTCACCGCCGCCGGCCTGGACGGTTAACCGGCGACGTGCGGACGCTGTCGCATCCGGCGTTCCCTCAAGGCCCCCTTGTGACGTGTCGTGAAGGCCACTTCACGGCGTAAGGCGTACTCAACTAGGCCTTCACGACGTCCCTGCCCCCGGTAGCCTCATGGGGTGACTACGCGCGCCGATCTCCCCATCGGTGTCTTCGATTCTGGGGTCGGCGGGTTGACCGTCGCCAGGGCGATCCTCGACCAGCTCCCGGCCGAGCAATTGCGTTACGTCGGTGACACCGCGCACAACCCGTACGGCCCGCTGCCGATCGCCAGGGCCCGTGAACTCGCGCTCGCGGCGATGGACGAGATCGTCGACAGCGGGGTGAAGGCCCTGGTCATCGCCTGCAACACTGCGTCGGCCGCGTGCCTGCGTGACGCGCGGGAGCGGTATGACGTGCCGGTCGTGGAGGTCGTCCTCCCGGCAGTGCGCCGGGCCGTCGCGGCGACGCACACCGGGCGGATCGGCGTGATCGGCACTGAGGGAACCGTCCGCTCGCGCGCCTACGACGACGCCTTCGCCGCCGCGCCGAATGCGCAAATCACCAGTGTCGCGTGCCACCGGTTCGTCGACTTCGTCGAGCGTGGGATCACGTCCGGCCGCCAGGTGCTCGGGCTCGCGCAGGGCTATCTCGAGCCGTTGCTCTCCGCACAGGTGGACACGCTCGTGCTCGGCTGCACGCACTATCCGCTGCTCACCGGCGTCTTGCAGATCGTGATGGGGCAGGACGTCATCCTGGTCTCCAGCGCCGAGGAGACGGCGAAGGACGTCGTGCGCGTACTCACCGAGCTGGACCTGTTCACCGATCGCGACACGCCGCCGCGGCACGAGTTCATCGCGACGGGCTCGGCCGAGCCGTTCGCGAAACTGGCCCAGCGGTTCATGGGATTCGCGCCCGGCAGCATCGCAGTGCCTACCGGCGGGTAGCGCGAGCGAATCCCGCATAGGGTGTCGGACGTGCGACTGACCATTCTCGGGTGCTCGGGCAGCATCCCCGGGCCGAACGCGGCGGCCTCCGGTTATCTTCTCGAGGCGGATGGGTTCCTGCTCGGGCTCGAGCTCGGCAACGGCACGCTGGCGCAGCTCCAGGCCGTGCGCGACCCGTTCGACCTCGACGCGCTGGCGTTCTCGCACCTGCATCCCGACCATTGCGCGGACTTCAGCGCGTTGACCGTCCTACGCAGGTATCACCCCGAGCCGCCGTATTCGCACCGGCCGCGACGGCTGCCGGTGTACGCACCGGGTGACGCGGCTTGGCGGCTGGCCAACGCCTACGCGCCCAACGAGACCGAACGCGCGGAGACCGACCTGACCGACGTCTACGAGTTCCGGGTGCTGGCCGCCGGACCTCTGACGATCGGCCCGTTCGAGCTGACAGCGGTGCTTGTGAACCATCCGACGCCGGCTTTCGGGCTCCGGATCACCGACGGCCGGTCCACCCTTGCTTACACCGGCGACACAGGACCGTGCGAGGAGCTCGACGGCCTCGCGCGCGGTGTCGACGTGCTGCTGTCGGAGGCGTCGTGGACCGACGCGCCGGACCGGCCGCCGGGTGTGCACCTATCCGGGAAGCAGGCCGGCGAGCTGGCCGCGCGTGCCGGAGTCGGGCGGCTGCTTCTCACACACATCGCGCCCTGGACCGACACCGACGCCGTGCTGGCCGAAGCCGCTACTGCTTTTCCTGGGGTTTCGGCCGTTTCGCAGGGTGACGTTTACGACGTCGTAGCGAGGTAGTCCGACAGCAGCGCGCGGCAGACAAGGTCCGCGAGCAGGCACCACCCGCCGGGGTTCTAGAGTGCAGTCCGTGGCGAGAAAAGATGGCAGGAACGACGACCAGCTCCGCGAAGTGAAGATCACCCGTGGCTTCCAGCAGTGGCCGGCCGGCTCGGTGCTCATCGAGTTCGGCAATACGCGCGTGCTGTGCGCGGCCAGTGTCACCGAGGGCGTGCCACGCTGGCGCGCCGGCTCCGGGCTCGGCTGGGTCACCGCCGAGTACGCGATGCTGCCTTCGGCGACCAACACCCGCAGCGACCGCGAGTCGGTCAAGGGCCGGATCGGTGGCCGGACGCACGAGATCTCCCGGTTGATCGGCCGCTCCTTGCGGGCGTGCATCGACCTCGCCGCGCTCGGCGAGAACACGATCGTGATCGACTGCGACGTCATCCAGGCCGACGGCGGCACCCGGACGGCGGCCGTGACCGGCGGTTATGTCGCGCTGGCCGACGCCGTGACCTGGCTCGGCGCGGCGAACCGGCTCAACGACCCGCAGCCGCTGTCCGCTTCGGTGGCGGCCATCAGCGTCGGCGTCGTCGACGGTCGCGTCCGGCTGGACCTCCCGTACGAGGAGGACTCCCGCGCCGAGGTCGACATGAACGTCGTCGCGACGGACGCCGGCACGTTGATCGAGGTCCAGGGCACCGGCGAGGGCGCGACCTTCGCGAGGTCCACTTTGGACACCATGCTGGACATGGCGCTGGCCGGCTGCGCGGACCTCACGCGCAAGCAGACAGAGGCGCTCGCCCTGCCCTACCCCGGCGAGCTGCCGGAGCCGAGGCCGGACAAGAAGTCCAAGGGCGCCAAGTGACCCGGGTACTCCTGGCGTCGCGCAACGCGAAGAAGCTCGGCGAACTGCGGCGGATTCTGGCGGCGGAGGGCATCGAAGGGCTCGAGATCGTGGGGCTCGCCGACGTCGAGGAGTTCCCCGAAGCGCCGGAGACAGCTCCGGACTTCGAGGGCAACGCGCTGGCGAAGGCCCGCGACGCGGCAGCAGCCACCGGCCTGCCCTCGATCGGGGACGACTCCGGTATCGCCGTCGACGCGCTCAACGGCATGCCGGGTGTGCTGTCCGCGCGGTGGTCTGGCCGGCACGGCGACGACGACGCCAACCTGGACCTCGTACTCGCCCAGCTGTCGGACACCCCGGACGAGCGGATGGGTGCGGGTTTCGTGTGCTCAGCGGCTCTTGTCGTGCCGGGCGGCGAGGAAACCGTGGTACGCGGCGAATGGCGCGGCACGCTCGTGCGCGAACGCCGTGGTACCAACGGTTTCGGCTACGACCCGATCTTCGTGCCGGAAGGGGAGACCCGCAGCTCCGCCGAGCTCGAACCTGCGGAGAAGGACGCGGTCTCACACCGCGGCCGCGCCCTGCAAGCATTGTTGCCCCACTTGAGGAAGCTCGCGGGCTAGCGCAGGTGGCTCGTGAGTGTTCCGGCCGGTTACTGTGCCCTGCGGGACACCCGCACCCGGGCGACCGGAACGCTCACGAGCCACGCTGGGTCGGAGCCGCTCAGAAAACCAGTTCGCGGAGGAGTTTCGCGACGTGTCCGGTGGCGCGGACGTTGTACATCGCCTTCTCGACCTTGCCCTCGGCGTCGATGATGAACGTCGAGCGGATGACGCCCTGGACGATCTTGCCGTAGTTCTTCTTCTCCCCGAACGCGCCCCACTGGGTGAGGACGGTTTTGTCCGGGTCCGACAGCAACGGGAACGTCAGTTTCTCGGCGTCGACGAACTTCGCCAGCTTCGCCGGCTTGTCCGGCGAGATGCCGAGGATCTGGTAACCGGCGTCGTTCAGCTCGGACAGGTTGTCCCGGAAGTCGCACGCCTGCTTGGTGCAGCCCGGCGTGCCGGCGGCCGGGTAGAAGTACACGACGACGGACTTCCCGCGGAAATCGCTGAGGGACACGTTCTTGCCCTCGGCGTCCGGGAGGGTGAAATCGGGGGCGGTATCGCCCGGGGATAGCCGCTGCTCACTCATGCCGCGAGCCTAAGGCATCGCTACGCCGGGCCGCAGAAGGTCACCATGGCCGGCTCTGCGCCCTCCGGTTTCAGCTGCAACCGCAGCTGCGTGGATGCGCTGGGCACGGCGAACGCCAGGTTCACCCAGACCGACTTGCCGGGCGGGATGTCGCGGCCGGCGTCGATGATGCCGGAGTAACCCTGCGTCGAGTCGACGACCTGGGTTGCCGGGATGCCCTTGACGAGCCCGGTCACGGTCAGTTCCGAGAGGCGGTACGGCTGGGTGCCGTCATTGCTCACGCCGATCTCGAACGCCGCGGCGCGGCCGGTGTGCGGGTACGCGCTCGCGCTCGGCTGGAACGACTTCGGATTGGACACCGTGATGCTCACGCCGTCGCTGAAGGTGTGCGAGTCGCCGAACGTCAGGTCGTGCTCCGGAGCGGAGACTCCCTTCGCCGGCTGCGCGGCGGCGACACCGGCTTCGACGGTCGCGGCCCCGCTCGCCTGGTGCACACCGCAAGCGGCTGCGGCGGCGAGCACGCAGCCGGCCAGCACGAGCTTCAGTGTGCGCGCGGGCGCCATTGTGGTTACTCCAGTCGCGACGGGTGTTGTCATCCGATCGGCGTAGGTACTTCTGCCGAACCCGACCCACTCTGACTGTCCCGGCTCGACTAAACGAGCGTGACAGCCGTGTTGACGCGCACCTGGTGTACAGCCGTGGCCGATCCGTGATCGGAGCGGCACTGGTAGTGACAGTCATCACCTGGATGCCACTTTTAAGCGTCTGCTTACATCGGGCTATCGCGCGGTCAGAGCGCGAACGCGAAGAAGAGGACGAACACGCCGAGACCGACGAGCCAGGCGATGATCAACCACCCGAAATCACGCCAGGGGTTCACCGCGCGCGTCTCTTCACCCGGGACGTAGACACCGCGGGCTTCGAACCAGTCGGCCCACCGCGCCAGGAAGCCCACCGGGTTGCGCATGCGCGTTGACCTCACCTTCGCGTCGGCTCGACGTGGCCAGGGTACGGCGCCAGGCTAACGCAGCTCGCCGGTCTGCTTGAAGTGGTCGAAAATGAGCTGGACGACCGCGGACGCACGATCGCGGTCCGCGTAGGTCAGCCAAGCGAATTCTTCGATTTCGTTGCCGGGCTTGAGCGTTCCCTCGTAGTCGGCGGTGTAGCAGGTCATACGCACCTCGACGTCGCTCTCGCGGCCGTCTGCCTGGGCTTGGAAGGTGCCGGCGTGGATCGCGCTTCCTGGGGGGATGACGACGTCGAGTTCCTCGCTGATCTCGCGGACGAGGGTTTCGACATCGCTCTCACCGGACTCGCGCTTTCCGCCTGGGAGGTAGTACGCGTCTTTGCCGCGTGACCGTGTGCCGAGGATTCCCGTCTTCGAAACGGATCCAGGCGATCTTGTCGATGGTCTTCACCGGGTCGACGCTAGCCCAAGGTTTTCAGGCCTTGCCCAGGTAGACGGCCTTGTCCGAGCCGACGTCCGGCTGGAACGTCAGCTGGAGTTCGCCTGGCTGCGGTCCCACCGCGTAGGCGGCGTCGTAGCTGAAGGTCTTCCCCGGCAGGATGGTCGCCGAGCTGATGCCGCCGTCGCCGCAGGAGCCGCCGGCGTCGTAGACCGCCTCCGCCTTGGCGCCGTTGAACTGGGCCGCACTGCCGATCGTGCTCATCGCGGACGCTTCGTACTGCGATTTCGTGCCGTTGACGATCGTCACGCGGAGCTTCACCGCGCGGATGACGTTACGCGGAGACGCGGACTGGCCGGGCTTGCACGCGACCGGGGAGGCGACTTCGACGGCGAGCCCGGTGGACCAGGTGAACCGCTGGCCCCAGGTCGGTGTCCCGCCCTTCGCGGCCTGGGCCGTACCGGAACCGTCACTGACAGTGCCCGTGCTCGGGGTCGTCGATCCGCAGGCTGTGACCATTGTCGTGATGCCGACCGTTACGACAATGAGCAGAGCGTTACGTGTCTTCACAGGTACCCCTCATTGGGTCAAGTTCCCTGCTCAGTCGGTCTAAGGCGGCCCACCGTTACCTGATTCGGCAACAGTGATCAGACGGTGACAATCGGGCGAACGGGTGAAGCTTGTATCAGCGGGAACCGTCTTCTCGGTGGTCACCGTCGTAGGACCGTGAGAGCGCTCTGTGAGTGCGGGACCGTGGGTGGGGAACAACCAGGCGGTCACTGTCATGTCCGATACGCCAGGGTCGGCGAATGCGTCGGCGTCACAGCCTGCGCCGGACTCGGATACGCCGGCCGGTTACCTCACGCCCGAAGAGCAGAAGCGCCGCGACGCCCAGGACAAGCAGGCCGACGTCGGCCTGAACCAGAACCTGGCGAACCAGTACCGGAAGCGCGCCGCCCAGGACGACGCCGCCACGCTCACCGTGCTCGGACGAGCCGGGCGCGAGCTCTTTGCCACGGCGGAGAAGCCCCGGCTTGACGTACCGGCTGCAGGTTTGCGCAAGTGGCCAGGACGCGCCGTGCTCGCGTGCTACGTCCCCGCCAGCGGTCAGGTGTTCCTCCGTCCGGCTCGGGCGGACGCGCTGGGGGAAGACCTCGTCAACGAGCTACCGGAGGGCTTCCCCGGCGAGGGCTTGGCGTTGTCGGTCCCGGAATCCGACCTTCGCCGGGCGATCGACGGCGCGCCGGCCCGTCGGGATCTCCGTCGGGTGCTGGACATCGTTGCGCTGCCCAGGATCGGCGGCGGTCAGCTCACCGCGGGCTACCGCGAAGGTGTGCGCACCTACCGCCAGACCGGCGACAGCTGCTGCACGTTCTACGACACCGACCGCGAGCGGTACGTCTTCACCGAGGAGCCCGGGTACGAGCGATACGTCAATGTCGCCCAAGGGCGGCCCGGACATCCTCGTCAGCAAGGCATACGAGCTGCTGGACCAGTTGGTGGCCAAGCGCTAGAACCCGAACGTCTGCTGTTCAATGCCGAAAACCGTTTTGGCATAACGCTTTGCCGCGGCGGTAGTAACGACCGTCTTATTCAGGCTGTTCAAGTGGAAGTCCGGCGAGTGTCGCAGCGCGGGCAAGGATTTTGTCGTAGGTGATGAATGACGTGAGTTCGGGACCGACTTCCAGGGCGCAAACGAGGTGGATGGCGTCGAGGGGGCCAAGGAAAGGATCGTCGGTAGACATTCCGGCGCGGAGGAAAGTCGTTGTGTCGACGATGATGCGGTCGATTCGGTCGAGCAGATCGCTGGCCGTGGAGAGTCGCTTGTCCAGCGTGGCCTGGTCATTCTTGAGCTGACGTTGGGAGTCGTAGCACGACCGGCGGACCACGCGCACGAGTTCGGTGATGGCGAGTTCGGAGGTGACGATCTCCGATTCGTGTCCACTGAGGCGAGCCTGGAGCGCTGGAGTTTCTTTCTCCGTAACGATGAGCTTCACCAGAGCACACGAGTCCAGATAGATCACGCGCGTTCCTGTTCGCGCAGCTGGAGCAGCAGTTCCGAGAGGGTGGGCTCATCCTCGCCCCGTGGAAGCGGCACCCAGTCGGTCAACCCGTGCGGGCGGCCTGGCTTCAACCTGCCGCTCGCGATCATCTCGGCGCGGCGACGTTCGCTCGGGCTGAGGGGAACCAGCCAGGCCACGGGGAGGCCATTGCTGGTCACCGGGACCACGTGATCAAGCTTTTTCACCTGCTCGGCGGTCAGCTTGCCCAGCTCTCGCATAGTGACCGACGTCAGCTCCGGAGATGCGCTCGAGTCTGTCATGTCCAACACTTTATCACGCTGTCCGACACCGGAGAAAAGTGTGGGACAGTCGGACGTCTCCGAGCTGCTGGACCAGTTTGTGGCCCAGGTATAGGACTCCTGAGTGTTCCGGCCGCTTAGAAGCCAGCCGGAACACTCACGAGCCCGGCCCGCTCAGCGACGTTCCGAGCGCGGTCGTCAGGTAGAGCACGTTGCGTCCGGCGCGCTCCCGTGCGACCAGCCCGTTCTCCAGCAGGACGCGGAGGTGTTGCGACACCGCGCTGGGCGTGACGCCGAGCGCGCGGGCCAGGTCCGTAGTCGTCGCGGGGGAGCGCAGCGCCTCGAGCAGTTCGGCTCGTGCTCGGCCGAGCAGGCGGACCGTGCCGCCCGAGGGTGCCTGCGTCCCCGCGGTCCACAGCGCACCAACGCCGCGCGCCGGGTACCGCACGGTGGTCTGCGTCGGCGTATGCCCCTTGATCATCACGTGTGACGAGCCGAGGGCGACCGGGATGAAGACCAGCCCGCCCGGGCCGAGGTGCACGGTGCGCTGGGTCCGCAGCCGTGGCCCGTCCAGCGTCAGGCGGCCGTCTTGCCAGCGCAGGTCCGGGTGCAGGTCGGTGAACAATTTCTCGACACCGCCTGCCGCCAACTGTTTGGCGCGATAGGCGACGTCGGCGTCGAGCACGGCCCGGATCCGTGACCAGTGCGGGGCGATGAGCCGGTCGTACGCCGTCCGTAGCTCGGTCGCAATCGTGCGCAGACCTGCCGCTGGTTTTGCGGCGAGCTCGGCGACGTCGGCCGGGAGTTCGTCGCCGAAGACGCGTTGCAGACTTGATCTGACGTAACGAGCAGTGGTGCCTCGCATCGCCGCCAAATCATCCTCAATGGACTCTCCGGTGCCGCGTGGGGCGGGGATGAGGAATCCGGGCCAGCTCGACCGGTCGTTCACGATCAGCGGCCAGGTACGCGTGAGGTCGAGCGGGTTCCTGACGACCTCGTCCTCCGCCCAGCGCAGCCAGCGCAGGTTGACCGCACGTCGAGGGTGGTTTCCCAGCTGCTGCAGGCCGGACACGGTCTCGGACAGCGGGGAGACCGCGAACCGCGTCGCCGCCAGTTCCGCCACGCCGAGGTCGATCGTCAAGGTCACCGGATCGAGTATGTAGCACTGGGCTAAATGCTGTCCTCGGAACACCAGGCCCCGGACGATTCCTGTATGACGCGAACGGACGCCGAGCCACGTTTGTCCTCCGCCTACTGGCGGCTCTGGTGGGCTGCGGGCATCGACAACATCGGCGATGGCGCGTTCGCCGCGGCCGTTCCGCTGCTCGCCGTCACGATCACACGCGATTCGCGGTTGGTCTCGGTGGTGTCCGCGGCGACGTACCTGCCATGGCTGCTGCTGTCGCTTCCCGCCGGCGCGCTGGTCGACCGGCACGATCGTGTCGGCCTGATGTGGCGTGCGCAGACGTTGCAGGCGGTGATCGCCGGCGTTGTCGCGATCCTCGCCCCGTTCGGGCACGTCGGCGTCACGACGCTCGCGATCACGGCCTTCGGACTGGGCGCCTGCGATGTCGTCTTCAGCAACGCGGCGCAGGCGATCCTGCCGGACATCGTCGCGAAACCCTTGCTGCACAAGGCGAACGGCAATCAGCAGACCGTCACCATGATCGGTCAGCTGTTCATCGGGCCGCCGGTCGGCAGCCTGCTGTTCGCGGTTGCCGTCGCGCTGCCGTTCGGGACGGACGCCGGTTCGTTCGCGCTGTCCGCCGCGCTGCTGGCGACACTGCCCAGGCGCCCGAAGCGGCAACTTGACCACCCGCCGATGCGCACGGAGATTGTGGACGGCCTGCGCTGGCTGGCCCGGCACCGCTTGCTGCGTACCCTCGCCCTGCTGCTCGGTGTCAACACCTTCTGCGGCCAACTCGGCAATGCGACACTCGTCCTGCTGGCGACTCAGACCTTGCATCTCGACGCGCGCGGCTACGGCCTGCTGCTCGGCGGTTCCGCGCTCGGCAGTGTCCTCGGTGGACTGGTCAACGCCCGGGTCGTGGCCAGGATCGGTGCCCTGCCCGCGTTGTTCACCGCGCTCGCCACGAACGTCGTCGTCTTCATCGGGATCGGGCTGAGCCCGGACGCGATCGTGCTCGGCGCGCTGCTGGCCGTCAACGGTTTCGTCTTGACGCTTTGGAACATCGTGACAGTCAGCCTTCGCCAGCAGATCGTGCCGCCTGACCTGCTCGGCCGAGTCACCAGCGTCTACAAGCTGCTCGGTTGGGGACTCATCCCGCTCGGCGCGCTGACCGGGGGGCTGGTCGCTCACCGGTTGGGCCTGCGTGCGCCGTTCCCCATCGCCGGTGCGGTACGCGGCATCGCCCTGCTGCTCGCGGCCCCCGTCCTCGCCCGTGCCGCGAAGTTCGAGTAATCGTCCTATTCCCGCTGTGCCTATCCCCCGGAGGGAAGGGCTATCTGGTACGCGGGGATGCATACTCGGATCATGAGCGACAGAGGCCAGTTGGGGGACTTCCTCCAGACACGGCGATCCCAGCTGCGACCCGAGGATGTCGGGTTGGAGACCTATGGGGACCGCCGCCGTGTTGCGGGCCTGCGCCGGGAAGAACTCGCGCTGCTCGCCGGGGTGAGCGTCTCGTACTACACCCGCCTCGAACAGGGGCATTCGCTCAACGCCTCACCCGAAATCCTCGACGCCATCGCCAAGGCACTGCGTTTCAACGATTCCGAACGTCGTCACCTGCAAGCTCTCGCGGCGACGCCGAAACTCCGCGGCGGCACTCGACGTCCACCACCTGAACGTGTCGCCGCGGCGACCTCCGAACTGCTTGCCGCCCTCGGCGATGTGCCGGCGATCGTGCTCGGGCGCCGCACCGATGTACTGGCCTGGAACCGGGCCGGGCATGCCCTGTTCGCCGGGCATCTGGACCCCGACGGGCCCAGCCGTCCGGCGGAGCGGCCGAACATGGCCAGGCTGGTGTTCCTGGACGCACACACTCGCGAGCTCTACGCGGACTGGCCCAGCAAGGCCAGGGCGATAGTGGGCAATCTTCGCCTGGCCGCCGGCCGGCACCCGGACGACGCCCTGCTGGCCAAACTGCTCGGTGAGTTGAGCATGGTCAGCGGCGAGTTCGCCTCGATGTGGTCCGACCACCGGGTGAAGGCCGACACCGCGGCAGGCTACGAGTTGTGCCATCCGCTCGTCGGCTCGCTGATCCTCACCCTGCAGACCCTGCACACCGACGTGGCGAGTGAGCAGTACATCGTCGTCGCCACCGCCGCGGTCGGTTCCTCTTCGCAAGCCGCTTTGGGCTTGCTCACCCAGGCCACCACGGATTCCGCGCGACCCGGCGTCGACGTCCACACGACCTGACCGAACGGCCGAACCGGCCCACTCACCCCATGCGACACAGCTCGCTGCCGCATGCCCGAAAAAAGTGAAGGAACCATGGTTACCACCTCTTTGAAGACCGTTCTGTCCGCGGCCGCACTGACCGCTGTCGTGATGGCTGCCGGGACGACCCCGGCACTCGCGTCCGTCCCGTTGTCCGGCACTCGGATCGCGGCGCATTTCGACCTGGCGCAAGGCCAGCAGCCGGAGAACATCGTGCTGGAACCCGACGGCACCGCGGACATCACGTTCGCCAAGGCCCGCCAGGTCGCCCAGCTCACCCCGGCCGGCCATATCCGGATCCTGGCCACCCTGCCGGCGCCCGCTGATGGCGGCGTGAAGACGCCGGCCTTGGGCTTCGCCCTGACCAGTGGGATCGTCAGGGTTCCCGATGGGACGCTGTACTTCCTCTACGCCACCGGGACCGCGGATCTCACCGGTCTGTGGCGGCTGCGTCCGAGCGGCACTCCGGAGCGGATCGCCGCGCTGCCGGCTGACGGCTTGCCCAACGGGTTGGCTCTGGACCCGCACACCGGTGCCTTCTACGTCACGGACTCGGTACTGGGCACCATCTGGCGGGTGCCCGCGGGCGGCGGAACCGCACAGGCCTGGTCGACCGCGACGGAGCTGGCCGCGACGGGATTCTTGGGCGCGAACGGCCTGAAGTTCCACGGCAATGCGCTCTGGGTGACCAACTTCGACAAGGGCACCGTGCTGCGGATCCCGGTCGGTCGTGATGGGCGGCCCGGGCCAATCGCGACCAGGGCGACCGGCTTGGCCGGCATCGACGACTTCGCCTTCACCGGCCAGGGCGACCGGATTCTCGCCGCGCTGAACGCCCCCAATGTCGTCGCGCTCATTCAGCCCGACGGGACTCACGCGGCCGTCCTGACTTCGGCGGATGGACTGCAGGGCCCCACCTCGATCGCGCTGCGCGGGAACACCGTGTACATCCCGAGCGCGGCGTACCTCACGGCCAAAGACCCGAACCTCGTCCTGACCCACCTGGGTTGCGACGTCGGCTAGTCGTGTCTGGCGTACCGGTGCGAGGACCCCTGCAGCAAGGACCGGCGCTGGTGTGGCGTGGTGACCTGACGTGAAGGCCACCTTCATGGCGTAAGGCGTACTCAACTAGGCCTTGACGATGTCTCTGTCCTACTTAGAGTCCCAGCAGTCACATCGCCATCACCAGCGCCACCTGCACGGCGTGACTGGGGGCACGCCGCGCTAGCCGCGCAGACCTCCTAGCCGAGGGTCAGTGCGAGTTTGTCCGCGATGCCGGACCAACCGTCGTGATGGTTGTCCAGCTCTTCGGCACTGGGCAGCCCGCGATGCGTGATCACCATTCGCGTGCCGGTGTCGAGTTCCGCCAGGTCGATGGTGACCTCGGTGTCGGCCAGGCCGGTTCCGAGGCTTCGCCAGGTGAACACCAGCCGGCGCGGCCGGTCGAGTTCGAGATAGCGGCCGGTGTGCTCGAACGCGCCGTCGTCGTTGATCATCACAATGCGGAACGCGCCGCCGACGCGCGCCTCGCACTCGGCGTCCGCGACGGTGCTCGCCCCGGGCGCCATCCACACGCGCAGGCTGGCCGGGTCGGTCCACGCGTCGAACACCACGTCCGGCGTGACAGGTAGCACCCGCTCGACCCGCACCACATCGTCGTCGGTCACGGTTTCACGCGATTCGCCAGGTGCGCGGCCAACGCGTCGGCCCGGGATTCCCAGAAGTCACGGTAGTGGTCGATCCAGTCGCTTGCGGGCAGCAGCGCGGCCGGCTCCGCGATCAGGAAATGGTTGCGGCCGCGGACTTCCCGGCGGACCAGGCCGGCCCGTTCCAGTATTCGCACGTGCTTGGACACCGCGTTCAAGGAGACCGGGAAATGCCGGGCCAGGTCGGTGACGCGCTGCTCGCCGCCGCGCAACAACTCCAGGATCGCGCGACGGGTGGCGTCGGCGAGCGCACCGTATGCCGAGTCCAGCACGGCCGTCCGTTGCTCAACCATATGGGTTAGCGTACTCTCACTCAATGTTCAACGATATGGTTGAATGTCATCGACGGGAGGCGCTCCATGGCTGACGTGGGAACGACGGAATTCGCGATCACCAACCTGACCCAATCGAGCGCGTACACCGCAGCGCGCGCGGGACTTCAGCAGGCCGAGATCGCGCTGATGCGGCAGCGCGAGCACGTCGCCGGACTGCGTCGCCAACTGCCACCCGGTCCAGCGCTGCCGGATTACGTGCTCCAGGAGGGGCCGACCGATCTCACCGCCGGTGACACCCCTGTCCGCGGGGTCCGGCTGAGCGAATTGTTCACCGCCGACGACCGGCCGTTGATCGTCTACCACCTGATGTACGGCAAGCGGCAGACTCGTCCGTGTCCGATGTGCACCCTGTGGGTCGACGGGCTCAACGGGGTCGCGCACCACCTGGCCCAGAACGTCGACTTCGCAGTGGTGGCCGCTGCCGGGCCGGCCGAACTGCGCGACTTCGCCCGCGAGCGCGGCTGGTCGCGGCTGCGGCTGCTCAGTGCCGGCGACAGTGCGTTCATGTACGACCTCGGCGCCGAGGATGCCGAGGGCAACCCGGACTCCACCGTCTCGGTTTTCACCCGTGACCCGGACGGCACGGTCCGGCACCGCTACTCGACGCACCCGCGCATGTCAGCGGACATCCAGGAACGCGGCATCGACCTGTTCAACCCGGTCTGGCACCTCCTCGACCTCACCCCGACCGGCCGCGGCGAGTGGTACGCGGGACTCGACTACTCGTGATGGTGCCGTGCGTCGGTGTCAGCTTTGGTAGCGCGGGCTGGTGGAGTGCCATTCGAAGCCGCCACCCATCCACGCTCGTAGCCCGCGTATGAACCGCTGCAGTTCCGGGGACGGCACCGCGAGGAGTTCTTGGTGGGCGGCCTGGAAATCGCGGACCAGTTCATTGTGGACTTCGACCGTGGTCGCGGTCGCTTCCTCGATCGAGCAGTTCCGGTCGGCCGCGATCTGCAGGACCATGTTGCAAGGCGGGTTCTCGTCCGCGAGATCTTTGGTTACCGAGTGCAAATCGTTGACGAGAACGGCCGCGGTTCCGGCCTGGATGGCGGCGCGACGGACGCGGGGTTCGTAGTAGAGGTTCGCGGTGAGCTCGTAGCCACCGAGGACGTCGATCAGCGTCATCGATGTGTAGAAACTGTCGTGTTGGCGGGCGGCAAGGTATTCCCACGCCGGAGGGTATTCCCCGGCGTGTTGCCAGGCCGCGTAGGCGGTCCAGGACACGAACATCGCGAACGTCGAATAGTTGACCCGCTGGACCTGCGCGGGCGTGCTGTAACTCTGCAGATAATCAACGCCGGAACGCAGCGCGACGAGGACACGGTCGCTCTGCAGCGTTTCGTCGAGTTCTGGCGTGAATTCCCCGACGGACGGCAGCGGGTCCATCGCCGCCATTGCCAGCGCCAGCCGAGGCGGGAGCTTCTCGGGCACGGCCCCGAGCGCGGTGTCGTCGGCGTAGAGATCGTCCGCGGCCCACCATGCCGCATTGAGCTTTGCCGAGATCAGGAGCCGGTCGGCGTCTTGGCAGTCGGGGTGGGCGAGCGTGACCAGTCGCCCGAACCCGGCTTTGCCGAGCTGTTCTCCTTCCTGTTCGGAGAACCCGCATTCGCCTGCCCAGGCAATCAGCCGTCGGTCGACCTCGACGCCCAGCGCCTCGTTGATCGGCTCGGTGACAGGACAGTACAACGGTGGTGCTGTCCCGTCACCCCAAGGCCGGTAGGCGTATGCGGGGTCGAGCTCGGGAGCCTCCGGGGGATCCGCGTGAACCCGCGTGACCCTGGCCGCGAACCGCGCGGCCGACGTGCCCAGGCCGGTCGGGCCGGCCAAGAGGGTGGACAGGGCGCCGCGCGGGTCCGTCATCGCTTCTTCCTCCGGTGCGTCCTCGTGAGCAGGGATCAGATGCGGTCGGCGGCGATGAGCAGGTAGTGGAAGCTGCCTTCGCGATAGGCGGTGAGGAACGGACCCTCGATGCCGGTCGCCACCGAGGACTTGGCGCGCAGTTCCCAGTAAGGGATCGTCTCCGCGGTCAGGTCGACGACCGAGATCGGGACGAGGTTGTTGGCTGTCATGGCTTTGAAGTACTCGCTGCGGGGGTGGATGTTGCAGGTGTAGTGCTGGTCGATCTAGGCAACCGCTTTGGACCGGCCGCCGGTGACGTCGTTGTAGCAGCCGGTGATGGTGACGTAGCGGCCGCCGAACTGGAGCTGCCGGGCGTGTTCGGCGAACAGTTCGTGCAGGTCGACGTACATGGTGCTCTCGTTGTTCCAGCTGGCGCGCCGGGATCCGGTCTCGAACCCGGTGTCGAGCATGTTGCGGAAGTGATAGCGCACCTTGTCCGCCACTCCCCGCAGGTCCGCCTGGTGGTTGGCGAAGTCGACCTGCTTCTGCGAGATCGACACGCCGTCGACCTGGCAGCCGAACCGCCGATTGGCCATGATGCTGCTGCCGCCGCGCCCACAACCGGCGTCGAGCAGCCGGTCTTCCGGCGTGATGTCACCGAGGGCGTCGAGCAGGACTTCGGCCTGCGCGGTTTCGAGCCGGTGCATCTCGGCGATGATCCGCTCGTCGCGGGTGGCCTCGGGGCCTTCCAGCACCGACAGGTCGACCTCGCCGATTCCGTAGTGGTGGTGGTAGAGACCGTCGACATCGCCGAGGCGCAGGTTGACCGGGTCCTTTTCGGCGTTCCAGTAGGACGCGACGGACTTCTGGTAGTCGGTGCGGAGCACCTCGGCGGGGCCTGTGTGGGTGACGGTCACGGGTGTGCGTCCTTTCCTGGAAGCATGTTCGGGGATGTGTTCGGGACTAGCGGGCGATCTCGACGTTTTCCAGGACGCCGAGCGCGTCCGGAACCAGCACCGCGGCGGAGTAGTAGGCGCTGACCAGATAGGACGCGACGGCCTGGTCGTTGATGCCTTGGAAGCGCACGTTGAGGCCCGGCTGGTACTCGTCGGGCAAGCCCGTCTGGTGCAGCCCGATGACGCCGTTGTCGTCCTCGCCGGTCCGCATCGCGAGGATCGACGACGTGCCGGCGTCGGTGATCGGGATCTTGTCGCACGGCAGCAGCGGCACCCCGCGCCACGCGGTGACGGGCTTGCCGTCGACGACGGTGCCTTCCGGGTAGAGACGGCGTTTGGTGCATTCCCGCCCGAACGCGGCGATCGCGCGGGGGTGGGCGAGGAAGAACTTCGTCTTGCGGCGCCGGCTGACGAGCTCGTCCATATCGTCGGGGGTGGGTGGGCCGGAGCGTGTCTGGAACCGCGACGTGAGGTCGGCATTGTGCAGCAGGCCGAACTCGCGGTTGTTGATCATGTCGTGTTCCTGCCGCTCCCGCAGGGCTTCCACGGTGAGGCGGATTTGCTCGTCGAGCTGGTTCATCGGTCCGTTGTAGAGGTCGGTGACGCGGGTGTGCACCCGCAGCACGGTCTGCGCGACGGCCAGCTCGTACTCGCGCGGCGAGGTCTCGTAGTCGGCGAAGGTGCCGGGCAGGATGGGTTCGCCGTCGTGGCCTGACGACATCCCGATCTCGGCCTCACCCTTCGCGTTCTGCGGGACGTCGCCGAGCGCGAGGGCGTCCTGCACGTGCTGGCGCATCGCTTCCGAACGGCCGTTGAGGTCGGTGAACGCGTCCGAGCGCAGTTTCAGCACGATGACCGGCGTGACGGCCTTGGCGGTGAACGGCCAGTTCCGGTTGATACCGCTGAGCATCTCGTCGCCGAAGTGGTCCCCGTCGGCCATAGTGCCCAAGGTGATCTCGTCCGCGTACTCACCGGGGGCGACCTTGGCGACCTTGCCGTGCGCGACCAATACGACTTCGTCGAGCGGGCTGCCGTGCGCGACGATGACCTCGCCGGGGGCGTATTCGTGCTGGACGAACCGGTCGGCGAGCGCGGTGAGCGTGTCTTCGTCGTCGAAACCGCGCAACAGAGCCAGTTCCGCCAGTTCCTGTGGCACCACTCGGACGTCGGCACCGACGTTGGTGAAGCTCACCCGTCCGTCGCCGACGGTGTACGTCAGGCGCCGGTTGACCCGGTACGCACCACCCGCGGCTTCCACCCAGGGCAGCATCTTCAGCAGCCACCGGGGCGTGATGC
This sequence comes from Amycolatopsis sp., assembly GCF_025464955.1. GTDB lineage: Bacteria > Actinomycetota > Actinomycetes > Mycobacteriales > Pseudonocardiaceae > Amycolatopsis. The sequence continues at coordinate 142,562 of NZ_JAODNM010000092.1, forward strand.
CCTGCATCTGGGGCCGCGTCTTGGTCGTGGTCGCCAGGTTGCGGGCGGCGGCCGTGCCGAGGCTCAGCTGCCGATCGAGGTCGGGCTCGGTAGTGGTCATGACTCGCGGCCGACTTCCGCGGCCTCGAGCACGGCCAGCGCGTCCGGCACCAAAACGGCGGCGGAGTAGTAGGTGCTGACGAGGTAGGAGAGGATGGCGTGCTCGGAGATGCCCATGAAACGGACGTTCAGGCCGGGCTCGTATTCGTCGGGCAGCCCGATCTCGCGCAGCCCGACGACACCCTGGTTCTGTTCACCGGTGCGCATCAGCAGCACGGAGCTGGTCCGCGTGGTGCTGACCGGAATCTTGTTGCACGGGTAGATCGGCACTCCCCGCCACGCCGGTACCTTGTGGCCGCCGACGTCGACGCCGGTCGGGTAGATGCCGGCTTTGGTGCACTCGCGGCTGAACGCGGCGATCGTGCGCGGATGCGCGAGGAAGAACCCGGGTTCCTTCCAGACCAGGGAAAGCAGGTCGTCGAAGTCGTCCGGGGTCGGCGGGCCGGTGCGGGTCGGGATGCGCTGGGAGAAATCGGCGTTGTGCAGCAGCCCGAAGTCGGTGTTGTTGACCATCTCGTGCTCTTGCCGCTCGCGCAGCGCTTCGATGGTCAGCCGCAGCTGCTGCTCGGTCTGGTCCATCGGCTGGTTGTACAGGTCGGAGACGCGGGTGTGGACCCGTAGCACGGTCTGGGCGACGCTCAACTCGTACTCGCGCGGGGAAGACTCGTAGTCCACGAAAGTGCCGGGCAGCACCGGTTCTCCGTCGTGGCCGGACGAGATGTCAATCTCGGCTTCACCGGAGTCGTTGGCCGCGGCGCCCGTCCGTGACGTGTTTTCGATCTGCGCCCGCAGCGTTTCCGACTGCTCCAGGATCTGCTCGAACACCTGGCGGGACAGGGTCAGTACGGTGCCGGCGGTGACCGCTTTCGCGGTGAACTCCCAGATCCCGTCGGCGGACACCAGTGCCTGCGCGCCGAAGAAGTCTCCGTCCTTCACCACGCCGAGCGCTGTGTCCTCGCCATAGGCGCCGGGGCCGGATTTGGTGATCTTGCCGTGCGCGATGAGGAAGACCTGATCGGCCCGGTGCCCGAACTCGACCAGCACCTCGCCGGGCTCGACCTCTCGCTGCACGAACCGGCGGGCCAGCTCCGGAAGGACCTCCTCGTCGTCGTACCCGTTGAGCGGCGGCAGTTCCCCGAGTTCCGCCGGGATGACCTTGATCTGCGCGCCGGTCTTCTCGAAGGTCACCCGCCCGTCGCCGACGGTGTAGTTCAACCGCCGGTTGACCCGGTACGTACCGCCGTTGACCTGGGTCCATTCGAGCATCTTCAGCAGCCAGCGCGAGGAGATGCCCTGCATCTGAGGGACGGACTTGGTCGTGGTGGCCAGGTTGCGCGCGGCGGCCCGGCCCAAGCTCAACTGCGGATGTTCGGCGTCCGGCGAGGCGCCTGGAGAGGTGTCCGATTCGGTTACGGTCACAGCGATGTCCACCCATCGATTATCGTGAAACGAAAACCAGGAATCAGCTGAATGTGTGACCCGAATTCGGCGGGTCAGTATTCAGCAAGTCAGCGAAACCGAGGTAAACCATAGCAAGCGCGCACTGTTGTGCAAGCACACTTTTGGGTCAGGAAAAAGAGTCACTCGAATGCCGAATCTGAGCTGGTCAGGATCAATTTTGACGAATTGTCACCTGGTGTCACGCCTGAATGCACGTTCGGCCTAGTGGTGGGGCGGACGAGTTATGGAGGTTCTCGCTAAGTCGACTGAATGGCGATTGCCGGCATCGATCGGACGAAACCGGTTTTGTTCAGGTGTCGCTCGAATGAATCTTTCTCGACAGTTCCGTTGTTCTACTAAACGGTAGTGACGCCCGCGCGGCGGACGTTGCCACGCGTGACTCGCCACCTTGACCGTCCCGTCTGCTCAGTCAGGCCGCGAGACCGCCGAGGAGCGCCACGACGCCGAAGGCGCCGAGGCGATGGCCGAGCGAACTCCGCGCCCAGCGCTGGCCGACTCATGACGTTGCCAAGATATTCCTTGACAAGAATATTCTAAGAGGTGAATACTCTTGGTCATGGACGGGATCGCATCAGCACTGGGAGACGGAGCGCGGTGGCGCATCGTCGAGCTCCTCGCGGAGCGGCCGCGGTCGGTCGGCGAACTGGCCGAGCTGACCGGTTTGCGGCAGCCGCAGACCACCAAGCACCTCCAGACGCTCGCCCGCGCCGGCCTCGTCACGGTTTTCCCGCTCGGGCAACGTCGTGTCTACGCGGTCGAGCCCGCACCACTGAACGCTCTTGCGCACAGACTGCGGGAACTGGTCGGTGCAATCGAGGCCCATGAGGGCGAGCGAGACGTCCTCTCGCGGTACCGCGCCACCATCGACGTGGACTTCGCGGCCGCGGACCGGGAACGGTGGGCGGACGGGCGCACCTTCTCGTTCGAGCGCGTTCTGCCCGTGCCCCGGGACGTCGTCTGGCGGTTCTGGGGCGACCCGGACCTGCTTGCGTCCTGGTGGGCCCCGCCGTCGATGGCAGTCACCGACTGCGTTCTCGAGCCGAAGCCGGGTGGTCGCGTCGTCCTCGAATACCGCGACGCCGAGGGCCGGTACCGCTCGGAAGGGCGGGTCCACACCGCAAACAAGCCCGAGCACCTCGTGTTCGACCTTTCGGTGCTGGACGCGGCGGGGGCGGTCTCGTTCACCGGCCACTACGACCTGGCTTTCGCTGCCGTCCAGGACGGCACCCGACTGCAACTCGGCTTGCACATCACCGAAACGACCGTCGAGGCCGCGCCCTATATCGCCGGAATCGAAACCGGCTGGGGCCAGGTGCTCGACAACCTCGTCGCTGCAGTACAAACAAACCGAAAGGAATCGTCACCATGACGAACTCGACCAGCCGCAGAGTGACCGCAAACCTGAGCCTCACCCTTGACGGGCGCTACAGCGGCCCGGGCGGGCCCGGCGACCTGGGGGCGATCGTCCCGTACGCGGTCACCGAGGTCGGGCGAAACCACCTCGCCCGGATCTGGGAAGGCGCGACGACGGCGCTGTTGGGCCGGCTCAACGCCGAGGGGTTCTTGGGGTTCTGGCCGTCGGTCGCCGAGGACGAGAACGCTGATCCTCGCGATCGCGGATACGCGAAGTGGTTGGTGGACACGGAAAAGGTGGTCCTCTCGAGCACGTTGACAGAGGCGCCGTGGGAACGCACGCGCGTGCTGAACGCCCCCGCCGAGGACGTCGTCACCGAGCTCAAGGCCACCGGCGAGGGCGACATCCTCGTCAACAGCAGCGTGAGCGTCATCAAGGCGCTGCTTTCGGCGGATCTGGTCGACCGGCTGTATCTCATGATCTGTCCCGAGATCGCCGGCGGTGGGCAGCGGCTGTTCGACGACGGCTTGCCCGCTTCGAAGTGGACGCTCACCCACCTGGAAACCGGTGACCTGGGCGAGATCGCCGTGGTCTACGACCGCGCCCGCTAGCTGTGACCCCTCGCAAGTCGCCGTCGAGTTGCGGTGCTGGTGGAGCCGGGTGTGGGACTCGGCTCCGTCAGCGTGGGACTCGCCGCCGGCGAGTGTGGGACTCGCCGGCGGCACAATCCGCACCCGAAGGCGCCGCCGCTACACCATCACGGAGCGCGGTTCGAGGAAGCCCTCGAGGCCGAAGGCGCCGTATTCCCGACCGATGCCCGACTGCTTGAATCCGCCGAACGGCGACAGCGGCTCGTAACCGCCGTTGATCGCCACGCGGCCCGCCTCGAGCCGCGACGCGATGCGACGAGCTCGTGCGAGATCCGACGAAAAGACGTAGGCGTGCAAGCCGTAGTCCGTGTCGTTGGCGATCTCGACGGCGTGGTCCTCGTCGCGGTAGGTGAGGATCGACAGCACCGGCCCGAAGATTTCCTCGCGCGCGATCCTCATGTCGTTGGTGACGCCCGCGAACAGTGTCGGCCGCACGAAATACCCGTCCGCAAGTCCTTCCGGCCGACCGGGGCCGCCGACGACGATCCGGGCGCCTTCCTCGACACCGAGACGGATGTAGCTCTGGACGCGCTCCCACTGCTGTTCGCTCACCATCGGACCGATGGCGGTCGCCGGGTCGCGCGGATCGCCGCTGGGGAAGTCGGCCATCTTCTCCTTGGCGACGGCGAGCACCTCGTCCAATCGGCTCTCCGGGACGAGGATGCGGGTGCCGGCGACGCACGCCTGGCTGCTGTTGGCGAACCCGGCCATGAATGCCCCGGTGACAGCGGTCTCCAGGTCGGCGTCGTCGAGGATGATCGACGGGGACTTGCCGCCGAGTTCGAGCGTCAGGCTCTTCAGGGTGTCGGCCGCCTCACGGAAGATGGTCTTGCCGACCGCGGTCGACCCGGTGAAGGAAACCTTGGCGACGTCAGGGTGCCGGGTGAGCGCGGTCCCGACGACATCGCCGCGGCCGGTGACGATGTTGAAAACACCCTTCGGCAGTCCGGCTTCGTGGAGTGCTTGGGTCACGACCTGGGTCTGCGTCGCGCTCATCTCGCTCGGCTTGATGACGACGGTGCAGCCGGCCGCCAACGCGGTCGCGAGCTTGTCGCTGATGAAGAACACATCGGAGTTCCACGGCGAGATCAGGGCGGCGACGCCGACCGGCGCCATCTCCACGGTGGCTTTGCCGACCTGGTGGGTGAAGTCGAATTCTTCCAAGGTCGTGATCATGTCGGCGAACGCACCGATGGCGCTGTCGGCCATGAACCCGTTGCGGACCGGGGCGCCGAACTCCGTGATGATGGCATCGAACATTTCGTCCCGGCGCGCGGCGACCGCGTTCTGAAGTCGGCGCAGCGCGTCGATCCGCTCTTCCTTTGACGTCGCGGACCAAGCCGGCAGCGCACGCTTTGCCGCTGCGATAGCCGCTTCGGTATCCACCTCGTCGGCAAGCCGGACCTGACCGATCGTTTTCCCGGTCGCGGGGTTGAAGAGATCGAAGAGTTCTGTGCCGTGCGGGGTGACGAATTCCCCGTCGATGTAGATCTTGTCGATTACGTGGTGTTCCATCGTTTTCTCCTAGAGTTTTTCGGGCGGGCTCGAGGACGCCGTCCGCAGCTTTTTGTCGTCGAACACGATTTCGATCAGCGGGCTGTGCGCGAACCAGTCGTCGAAGTTCTCCCGCGGGCGCCCCCGCGCTACGAGTTCGGGGCTGTTTTGCAGTTCGAGGACCGCGGTGATCACCCGTCGCCGGGTTGTCTCGTCGACCGGTACGGCGGTCGCGGGCAGATCGGCGGTGACCCCGTGCTTGAGATGCACGGTGAAGCGCGGATTGGCTTGCACGTTCACATACCAACTACGGGGTGCCGGCATACCGGTGATGTACCAGCGGCCGTCGACGCGATGGAACCAGACCTCGATGCGGCGGGGGATACCGCTGCGTCGGCCCAACGTCGTGATGTCGATCGTGCGCTCGGCATAGGAGGAGTCCGGCCCGATGGCGAGGGCGCGCATGACGGCGTCGTAGTCGTACTCCATGTCGTGCCTCCTGCGTTGTTCTCACTGTCCCGGAATCGTTGGTGCTTTCCGGTATCTCCATGAAAACAACGTCACCGGGCTCGGGCCAGCAAGATCCTCTCGCCTGGTTGCACAATCCTCTTTACTTGGTCTGTTTCATGGCATCGAGGCACCAGCCGGGCTGGCCCCGCTGCGCATGCGTTCCGCGTCGAGGCTGGGCGGGGCGCCGAACTGGCGTCGGTATTCCCGGCTGAACTGGGACGGACTGTCGTAGCCGACACGATGGCTGACGCCGGTGATGTCGTTCGGCCGGTTCGCCAGCAGCAATCGCGCAGACTGCAGCCGGATGTGCTTCTGGAACTGGATCGGGGTCATCGTGGTCACCGTCTGAAAATTGCGGTGGAAAGCGGAGACGCTCATTCCCGAGATCTGTGCGACGTCCTCGACCCGGAACGGGCTGGCGTAGTTTTCCCGGATCCACTGCACGGCACGTCTGATGTGCGTCAGGCTGCTGTCGGCCAGGCCGAGCTGGCGTACGACGTCACCTTGTTCGCCGGTGATCAACCGCCAGAGGATTTCGCGCTTGACCAACGGGACCAGTGCCTTGCGGTCCCGTGGCTGATCGAGCAGGCGCAGCAGCCGCACAACAGCGTCGAGCAGCTCGTCCGGCGCGTCGCTGACCGTGATTCCCGGCGGCGCGGTGTTGGGGGACTTCGGCAGGTCACCGGGCTCGGCTTGCAGCAGCACCTCCGCGACGTCGGCAGGTTCCAGGGTCATGCCGAAACCGAGCGTGGGATGGCCCGGGGCGGCGTCGAGGAAGTGTCCCGTCACCGGGAGGTCGACCGAAGTGACGAGGAACTGACCAGCGCCGTAGTCGTAGACGCGGTCGCCCAGCGCCAGCCGCTTGGTGCCCTGGGCGACGACCGCCAGCGACGTACCGGACATCCCGGACGCCGGCGGAATGGGGTGGTCGGCCACGCAGACCCGGACACCGTCGATGGCCGTCGTCAAATCCGGCCGCACATGCCGTTCCAGTAGTTCGCGAAGCTCGTCCAGAGACATACCACGATTTCAGCACAAACCCCGCTCTTGTGTCGTGCGAGCGACGCGTGGGCGCTTTTGTACTTTTGTGCCCTCGTTGCATGCGCGTGTAACCCGCGCACGCAAGGACCGCAACTCGACGGCGACTTGCGGTCTCTTAGAAACTAAGAGACCTCGCAAAAGCGCAAAAGTGGGAAGCCGGCGACCCGTCAGCGTGGGTGGCTGAACGCCTGGTGCAGGTCGGCGATCGGGAGGATGTCGGTGACGAACTCGAACCGCCCGGCCCGCATCTGCTGGGCGCCATCGAGGAAAGAGCGCAACGCGAGCCTGGACAGAGCGGCGCCGATACTCACCCGTCGCACGCCGATCTCGGCCAGTTGGTCCAGGGTGATCGAGGGGTCGGCGAAGCCCATCACGACGTTGACGGGCTTGCTGACCGCCGACACCACGGTTCGCATCTCCTCAAGGGTGCGCAGTCCCGGTGCGTACAGCACGTCTGCACCGGCGGCTTCGAATGCCTGCAGGCGCTTGATGGTGTCGTCGAAGTCGAGGCCGAAGAGCAGGTTTTCCGCTCGCGCGGTGAGGACAAAGGGGATGGGCAACGCGCGTGCGGCTTCCACCGCGGCCTGAACGCGTTCGACGGCGAGTCCGAAGTCGTAGACCCGCGTGGAATGGTCGACTGAAGCAGCCACAGCGTCTTCGGCGTCTTCGATGGATGCCCCGACAGCGCCGGCTGCGTAGGCCATCCCGATCATCTTCGCGGCTTCGTCGGGGCTGTCGGCGAAGCAGTTCTCCAGGTCGGCGGTCACCGGCAGCGGTGTGGCCTCGCTGATGGTGCGGCAGTTGTCCAGGATCTCCTGTTTGCCGGCTCGCGCGCGGCCGTGCGTGTTCGCCAGACCGAGACTCGTCGTGCCGAGGGCCTCGAAGCCGAGTCCGGCCAGCAGACGGGCCGTGCCGGCGTCCCAGGGATTCGGGAGCAGCAACGGCTCCGGCCGCTCGTGCAGGGCCTGGAAGTGCGCGGCCTTGGCTGCCTGATCGGTCATGAGGTGTTCCTCCCGGGCGTGAGTTCGCGTGCGGAACTCACTGTGCCCGCCTCTCAATCATCCGTCGAATGCATTGAAAGGATCATTCCCATCAGGAATACTGATATGAGTGACGTTCGACGAGATCGAGGCTTTCTTCTGCATCGCGGACCAGGGCGGATTCACGCAGGCAGCCCGGCAGCTCAATCGCTCCCAGCCCGCGATCAGCCGCCGGATCCACGAGCTGGAGAACTCGCTGGACGCGGTGTTGTTCGAGCGGGTCGGTCGACGCGTGGTGCTCACCGACGCCGGAAAGGCCCTGCTGCCCCATGCCGAAGCCGTCCTCGCCGCGATCCGGGACGGTGAGCGGGCCGTCCGCGACCAGGCAGGTGGCGGGTCGACGCTGCGTCTGGCCATCGTCGGAACCCTGGCCGATTCGCACATCGTCGACGCGCTGCGTACGTTCAAGTCGCGGTTCGAGCAGGTCTCGGTCGAGTTGCGGACCGCGACCAGCCGCGAGGTGAGCACACTCGTCCGAAACGGCGAAGCCTGCCTGGGCCTTCGGTACTACGCCGACGCCGATCCCAAACTGGAGTCGATCCCGCTCGGCGAGGAGAAGCTCTTCGTGGTGGTACCGGCCGCGCACCCGGTGACCGCACGCAGCCTGCCGGATCTGCACGCGCTGCGGGACGAGAAATGGCTCGGCTTTCCCGTGCGGCAGCGTCAGCCGGACTCCTTCGGTGACGTGCTCGAACGGCAGCTGACGGCGTCCGGACTCGAGAATCCCGCCATCACGAGGGTCGACAGCCTCACCGCGCAGAAGAGGCTGGTCGAGGCCGGTCTCGGGATCGCCCTCATGCCGACGAGCAGCGTCCGGGAGGAGCTGCGCCTCGGCAGCCTGCGCATGATCGACGTCGCCACGATGAACGCGCACCTGCCCGTGGTCGCCGTCCGGCGGGCCAACGGTTACCACAGCCCGCTGGCGTCGGCGTTCCTGGAAGTACTGGCAGATCACACCTCGGAGCTGTCGAGCAGCTAGCCGAGCATGCCGTTGCGCTGCAGGATCGAAACGGCGCTCACGGTGGTGTAACCGCGCCATTCCAAGCTGGCCGCAGGGGAGTAGCTGGCGAAGTCGACGGACCAGCCCCCGTCCTGCTGCTGCCGATCTGCCAGCCGACGAAGATCGGCATCGACCACTGCCGGTGCGAACAGGTTTCGCGCCGGCCGGTCAGGAAGGGGAGCGAAGTCCAGCGGGCGCATCACTTCGTCCTCGGCGCCGCCCGCGACAGGGAGGATCCCGTTCTCAGGGACGTATTCGCGCAGACGTTCCAGCAGTGTGAGCGCCTCCGGGTAGGTCTCGTGCGCGGCGTCGAGGAACCGCACGGCAAAGGCAAGGACGAGAGCGTGCGGCTGGCCTTCGAGCTTGCGGACAGCGGACTGGCAGTACTCCGTGATCCGGGCGAGCCAAGGATGATCGGCGACGGCCGGGACACGGGCGGCCACACGGTGGGCGGTCGCCGCGACGATCGCGGAGATCTGCAGCGAGGACGCGGTCGAGTCCGCGTCAGCCCAGAAGGGCGCGCAGCCGGCGGGGTCGCTGACCGGCAACGCGAACGGCAGCCCGCCGTCGGGCAAGGTCACCGAGGCCAACCAGTCGCACAACTCGACAGCTCGCGGACTCCCGACTGGCGCGATGTCGGCGAGCACCTCGAACGCGTGCAAAGCCGGCCCGGGTTGGCTCTCGGTGGACCTCAAATCGGGCTCGAGGCCCCAGCCGAAGCCGCCGTCGGGGTTGCCGTACGCATCTAGCGCGGCGAGGGTGGCTTCGGGATCACCCTCGCCCAGCAGGTGCTGAAAGCGGTGGCGGTCGAGAAGCCGGGCGTGCGTGGCCAGGAAGGCCGTGGCCGCGGAAAGGTCGATGGGCATCCGCTCATCATGGCCGGTGCCGACGATCTTGGCTTGAACAGTTCGGACATCGCACTAAACACCTGCGAGCTCGGGCTGGTTGAGGACGTCGACCCCGGCCGCGACGCCTCACGGGTCCGCAGGTAGTCGACGAAGACGCTAACCGTTGAGCTTCTCGGCGAGTTGAGCGAGTTGAGCGGTGACGGTGCCCCAGCCGTCAGCGAAGCCCAGTTCAGCGTGCCGGGCGCGGGCGGCGGGGTCGCCGTGGCGCACGATGACCCGGTAGTCGGTGCCGTCGGGATGGTCCCGCAGCACGACCTCGGCGGTTATCGCGACGGGCGCGGGGCTCGCTGGACGCCATTCGCTGTCGATCGAGTTGGTGAACACGATCCGCTCATACTCGTCCACCACAAGGAAACAGGCGTTCAGGTGCGGGACGAACGTGTCGCCGTCGTCACTCATCGACGTGACGAACGCGCCGCCAGGCCGGACGTCGAGGCGCTCGACGCGGCAGCGCATCGGGGCGGGTATCCACCACTGCGCCAGGTTGGCCGGATCGGTCCACGCGTCCCACACCTGCTTGCGGGGTGCGTGGATGACCCGGTCGATGCCCAGGTCCAGGTCGGGGTTCATGGATTCTCCTTGGGATTGGTGACGAACAGTTCCAGACGATCGGTACGGTCCGCCCAGATGTCGCGCTGCTCCTCGAGCCAGCCCTCGACGAGCGCGAACCGCTCCCGGTTGAGTTCACAAGTGCGTACGCGGCCGGATTTCGCCGTGCGGATCAGGCCGTTCGATTCGAGCACCCGCACATGCTTCATGAACGACGGCAATGTCATCGGGGCCTCGTCGGCGAGGTCGCCGACGCTCATCGGGCCGCGACCGAGCCGCCGGAGGACCGCGCGCCTGGTCGGGTCGGCGAGCGCGGTGAACACGCCGTCGAGCACTGCCGAATACTGTGCCATGAGGCTAAGTATTAGCCCGCGGCAACACTTAGCGCAAGGGCTAAGTGTTGCCGGGTTCTGGCGTCGCTGTCAGCGAGTTTCGGTGATGGCGTCCATGACCGTGTCGAGAGTGGACTCCAGTACGGCGCGAGCCTGGTCGCCCGCGGGCAGTGCCCGTGCGATCGTGACCGCGCCGACGATCGCGGCCACCATGGCCCAGGCCCGCGTCTCTCGCTCTTTCTGCGGGCCCCGCATTGCAGGGGTCAGAACGCCCACCAACTCCACCATTCGGCGTCGATACGCCTCGCGCACAGCCTCGCCTGCCCTTGACACATCCGAGCTCAGCGACGGCATCACGCACCCTGCGGCGACGTGCTCGCGGTGCATGTCGCTGAGGTACATGCGCAGCACCTCCTCGAGCCGGCGTCGTCGCTCGGCCGGGTCGTCGTCGACGATGACGGCGAACTCGTTGCCGAGTTGCCCGGCGATCACCTCTTCGAGGACTGCTTCCTTGTTGGCGAAGTTCGAGTAGAGCGCGCCAGAGGTGACTTTGGCCGACGCGGCGAGCTGGTCAACGCCGACGCCGCGGAAGCCGTTCTCCTTCAGGGTGCGGGAGGCCGACTGCAGGATCGCCGCCTTGGCCTGCGCTTTGTGATCTTTCGAGTACCTCATGTGAGAGTCGCTCCCTTGCTTCCGCCTGCCCTCCCATCATAGGGTAGCGCTCGTTATATAACGACTGCTATCCTATGAATCTCGAGGTCAAACGCGGCACAAAGCCGAGAAAAGAGAGCAACCATGTCTGTGAACATCAACGAAGCGCCCACCAAGACCCTGAACGTCGACGGCACGCCCTTCGCCTACCGTGAAGTGGGCGTCGGCACCGGTACCCCGTTGCTGTTCCTGCAGCACGTCACGGGATCGCTGGACGACTGGGATCCCGCGGTGGTCAACGGCCTTGCGGCCGGGCGGCGCGTCATCCTGCTCGCCAACCGGGGTGTCGGCGGCTCCGGGGGCGTAACGCCCGACAGCATCGAGGCCATGGCCGACGACGCGGTGGCGTTCGTCGAGGCGCTCGGGCTGGACACGGTCGACTTGCTGGGCTATTCCCTGGGCGGCATGGTTGCCCAGGCGTTCGCCCAGCAGCGGCCCGAGCTGGTCCGCCGGATCATCCTGGCGGGCACCTCACCCGCGGGCGGCGAGGGCGCTGCCGCGGTAGGCGCGGTGCTGGGGGCCGCCACCGAGAAGGCAGGCGCCGAGGGCAAGCACCCCAAGCACTTCCTGTTCTTCACACCGAGCGCGAGCAGTCAGGCGGCCGCGAACGCCTTCCTCGGCCGGCTGGACGAACGCACCGAGGACCGGGACGCTGCCGTGTCGAACGAGACGATCGGCGCCCAGTTGGCCGCGATGGCGAAGTGGGAGCAGGGCTCCTCGCCCGCCGGCCTGGCGACCCTGGACAAGCCTGTCCTGGTTGTCAACGGCGACGACGACACGATGCTGAAGACGATCAACTCGTTCAAGCTCGCGCAGCTGCTACCCAACGCCCAACTGGCCGTCTACCCCGACTCGAACCACGGCGCCATCTTCCAGTACCACGAGCTGTTCGTGCAGCAGGTACAGGACTTCCTGCGCAACTGAACGGCGCTTGAGGGCCGCGCGTGTGGCGCCTTACGCCACAAGGGTGGCCCTGAAGGGTCGTCCGGTGGTTGGTCTGTCGTGAGGGCCCCCTTCACGGCGTAAGGCGTACTCAACTAGGCCTTGACGCCGTCTCTGCCCTGCCGAAACTGCCTTTCGGAGCCCCAACAGTCACATCGCCACCACCGGCACCACAAGCGCACCGCAACTGGCCCTCAACCCCGCGACCAGCACCCACTCGCCTCGGTCCTTGCTGCTCTGCACAGAACCCGACCACCCCGACCCCGCTCAAGTCCAGGCATTGGGGTCCGGCCCCATATCGCAAACCGCAGCGGAGGCCGGGGACGCAACCGCCGGCAGGGGGTCCGGGGGCGAAGCCCGCCGGGCGGGGTCTGGGGGTTGCACCCCCAGGAAACACGACGAGAGATCGCAGCGAGCGCTCTCCGCGAGCAGGGATCACCGAATCTCGAGTGGGCCCGGAGAGACTCGAACTCTCACTGGCACGGACCTAAACCGTGTGCCTCTGCCAATTGGGCTACGGGCCCGACGTGGGAAATCGTATCGCGGGTGAGTATCGGGGTGTTCTCGGCGTGGCCTGTGCGGCGGGTCGTGGGTCGGTGATCTAACGTGGGGCGCCTGCACAGGCATGCCGGCGAGGAGGAAACGTGGCCCGCGATCCCGACACCATCGAGCGTGAGATCGAAAACGCCAGGAACGCTCTGGCTTCGACGCTCGACCAGCTCGGCACCAAGGCGAACCCTCAGCGTCTCGCCACCGCGGCGAAGACGAGCGTGAGCGCCAAGCTCAACGAGCCCAAGGTCAAGTACACGCTGATCGGCGTCGGCGCGCTGATCGGCGCGTTGTTGCTGCGCAAGCTCCTGCGTTAGGTCGCGAAACCCCGCGAAGGCTAGGCCTTGGCCGCGGGCATCGCGCCGCCCGGTTTCCCACCGAGTGCGCTGCCGATGTCCGCGTATTCGGCCTCCGGTCCGGGGCTGTTCTTCGGCGTGGACTTCGGGGCGGCCGCTGCCGACTTCCTGGCCTCGACGGCTTTCGACAGCTTCTTGCCCGGGGGAATCGGCGGTTTCGCCGTGGCCGCGGCCTTGGTCGAGGAGCCCGGTGGGGGGATCTCCAGCGGCGCCGGCGGGCCTTCGGGGCGGCTTAGCCGGGCGGTCATGTAGGCCTCGGTGAAGTCCAGCGCGCTGCCGTTGAGCAGGTGCACCACCGTCGGCTTCGTCTTCGGTTCGGCGTCCTCGAGACACTTCTCGACCAGCTGGTCGGTGGTGTCCCTGGCCGCGATGATGCCGGGCGCCCGGGCGGTGAGCTCCTTACCCAGACCACTCACCGTGATCGTCCAGTCGTCGTTCTCGTGCACGTAGATCGCCGTAATCGCTTCCGCCATCTGTCTCACCCCTCTCACTCGCCATGCTCTTCTAGGCTGGACGATGCCACGGGCGTCTCATGACGTCAGAATCCGATTAACCCGTTCGGACAAGATCGCTTCGAGTGCCGTCCAACTTTCTACAGTGTCATCGATACAGCAAGACGACTCTGTGTCACAAGTAACGGAGGCACTCACGCTCTGAGTGACGACCGGATGGCCTAATGCACGAGCATCTTCACGCGCGTGTGACGTACACGTCGTTCAGACGGCGCGCGGGGCCAGGCCGTTCCAGAGGAGGTCCATCGCGTAGGCGGTGACGGTGTCCGGTGCGACCTCTTCGTGCCGTTCGCACCAGATGGCGAGTCGCTCGCAGGCACCGACGACGAACTCGGCGGACGCGTCGACCTGAAGCTCGGACCCGGAGTCGAAGTAGCCGCTCATCAGCGCGGCGATCAGGTCGGTCTGCTGACGCCTGGTCTCTTCGATCTCGTCGGCCGCGGGCGTGCCGATCAACGCCATCTCGTGGCGCAGCAGTGACCAGGCCTGCCGCCGCTCGCGGATGAAGACGAAGAACGCCAGCAGGCCGCGACGCAGGGCGTCCTCGGCGTCGACGGCGCCGACTGTGGCTTTTTCCGTGACGAGCCGGAGTTCGGCCCGCGACTGACGGATGCAGCCGAGCAGCAGGCCTTCCTTCGAGTTGAAGTACTCGTACAGCATCGGCTTGGAGACGCCGACCCGCTCGGCGATGTCGTCCATCGACGCCGCCGCATACCCGCGCTCGGCGAACACCACCTCGGCGATGTCGATCATCTGCCGCATCCGCTCGGCCCGGGGCATGCGCTTGCGCTTCGCGGTGGTCACCCAATTTACTCTACCGGTAGTAACCTACCTTGAGTAAGGTAACTGGCGAGTAGGTAGAGACTTCGGCGAAGGGCTGGCACATGGGCAAGCGGACCGAGACCGGTGTCGTCATCGTCGGGACCGGCTTCTCCGGCCTCGGCATGGCGATCCAGCTGCGCAAAGAGGGTCGCGAGGACTTCGTGATCCTCGAGAAGGCCACCGACGTCGGCGGCACCTGGCGGGACAACACCTATCCAGGGTGCGCCTGCGACATCCCGTCGCACATGTACTCGTTCTCGTTCGAGCAGAACCCCGGCTGGTCGCGCGCCTACTCACCCCAGCCCGAGATCTGGGCCTACATGCGCGGGGTTGCGGACAAGTACGACCTCCGCCGCTTCATCCGCTTCGGCCAGGAGATGACCGGTGCCCGCTGGGACTCCGACGAAGCCCGCTGGCACGTCTCCGCCGCGTCCGGCAACGAGTTCGTTGGCCGGTTCCTCGTCGCCGGGGTCGGTGCGTTGCACCTGCCGCAGATCCCCGAGCTGCCTGGGATCGAGAAGTTCCAGGGCGCCAGCTTCCATTCGGCGCAGTGGGACCACGACTACGACCTCAAGGGCAAGAAGGTCGCTGTGGTCGGCACCGGCGCCAGTGCCGTCCAGTTCGTCCCGGAGATTGCCCAAGACGTGGCGAAACTGAGCCTGTTCCAGCGGACGCCGCCGTGGATCATGCCGAAGGCCGACCACGAGATGCCCGGGTGGACGCGCCGCGCGTTCAAGGCCGTCCCGTTCCTGCAGCGCGCGTACCGCGACTTCCTGTATTGGACGCTGGAGGCCCGCGCGATCGGCTTCAACGGCCACGCCGGCGTGATGAAGCTCGGCCAGCGCCTCGCCCAACGCAATATCGACAAGGCCGTCAAGGATCCGGAACTGCGCGCGAAGCTCACCCCGGACTACACGATGGGCTGCAAGCGGGTGCTCGTGTCGAACGCCTACTACCCGGCGCTGATCAGGGACAACGTCGAGGTGGTGACGGACGGCGTGACCGAGGTGCGGGAACACTCCATCGTCGACGCCGCCGGGGTCTCCCACGAGGTCGACGCGATCATCTACGGCACCGGATTCCACGTCACCGACGCGTTCGACGACCTCGACATCATCGGCACCGGGGGCCGTAACCTCGGCAAGGAATGGGCCACCGAGGGCATGAACACCCACCAGGGCATCACCGTGTCCGGCTTCCCGAACCTGTTCTTCCTGCTCGGTCCGAACACCGGCCTCGGCCACAACTCGGTGGTCTTCATGATCGAGGCCCAGATCTCGTACGTCGCCGAGGCGGTCCGCATGGTCGAGAAGGCCGGCGCGAGGTCCCTCGACGCGCGGTCCGGCGCTCAGGCCCGCTTCAACGCCGACATCCAGCGCAAACTGGAGAAGGGCATCTGGACGCAGGGCGGCTGCAGGAGCTGGTACCTCGACGCGAAGGGCGTCAACCGCACGATCTGGCCTGGCTTCACCTGGCGCTACTGGCTCGACACCCGCTCAGTCCGCCGCGAGGACTTCGACCTGGTGTAGGACTCGTGAGTGTTCCGGCCGGCTAGAACGAGCCGGAACGCTCACGAGCCTTAGGCGCTGGCGAGGCGGCGGAGGCGGCCGATCAGGTCGATGGTGGGGATGCGGCAGAGCTCGGCCATGCGGTCCAGCGCGGGCAGGTCGAACTGGACTTCGTAGGACGACGAGCCGGCGTCTTCGGCCAGCCGTCCGGTTGCCCACCTGCGCAGCGACTCCAGCTCGGGCTGGTCGTCGGCGATCACCTTGCGCAGGTCGACGCGGACTCGGCCCGGCTCGTCGACGAACACGCGGCGGTGGACCTTCGCGAGCAGGTCCTGCGGCAGTTCGTCCATGGCGACGCACAGTTCGACCAGGCGCACCACCGAACACTGGCGGGTGCCGAGTTCGTAGGTGGCCAGTGTCTGCAGCGAGATCTCGCTCTGCAGATGCTGGTTGAGCTCCTTGCGCGTCCAGCCGCGCTGGCGTCGGAGCTTGCGGAGCTCGTCCCCGAGTATCCGCTGATACGTCTCGGCGTCGATCAACACTCCTCGTCCCCTGCCTGGCCACGGATGTCGTCGCGGGAAACGCGACTTGTCTTCACGTGTATGTAAGTCGGCAGATGCTCGCGCATTACGCGGTTTCGGGGATGTGTTTCATACCGATTTCGACGGTTGGGCCGAAGAGTGGATCTCCGTTAGACCATTCGGGGGTACGCCGAGGCTGGTCAGTTGACGCAGGTCACGCCGTTGGCAGTGATGGTCTGGTCGTCGGACGGGGGAGCCGCGGGCGAGCTGACCGGCGGCGCGGCGGGAGCGTCGGCCTTGACCGTCGGCGAGTAGTCGCTGCCGACCAGCACCAGCGCGTGCCCGACGAGCACCGCCTTGTCCTCGACGACGACCGCGTTGGACCCGAGCGCGGTCGCCACGGCCTGGCCGACGCTCTTCTGCCCGATCGGCACGTGCACCGCGGTGGTCTTGCGCGCGTTGGCGTTCGCCGTCTGGCCGCCGGTGAAGCCCTTCGCCACCAGTGCCTGCGACACGCTGGCGGCGAGCCCGGACTTGCCGGTGCCGTTGTCGACGTCGATCGTGGTCGCCTTGTTCGGGTTCGCCGCCGGCGCTCCCGGCGCGGCGGTGGTGCCCTGGACGAAGGCGCGCACGGCCTGCGGGTCGATCTGGACCGCCGAACCGTCGTGGGGGGTCGAGTAGTCGGGGTTGACCACCGGAATGGTCTGGAATTCGAGCTGGCCGCCGGTCAGCCCCTTCATCTGCTGGGCGAAGCTCAGGATGTCCCAGTTCTGGTTGAGCACCACGGACTTCTTGATCGAGTCGATCAGGCCGGTCAGCTTGCCAGGGTTGACCAGCGTGCCCGCCGACAGGACCTGCTTGGCCATGCTCGCCATGAACACCTGCTGGCGCACCACTCGGTCGAGGTCGCCGCGGGGCAGGCCGTGCCGCTGGCGGACGAACTGGAGCGCCTGCACGCCGGAGATCGTGTGCTCGCCCTTGGTGAAGTTCGCGCCGGAGTACGAGTCGTTGACGTTGTCCTTCAGGCACACCTGGACCCCGCCGATGGCCTTGGTGATGTCGCTGAAGCCGAGCAGGTTGATCGAGGCGTAGTTGTCGATCGTCGAGCCGGTGAGCTGCTCGATCGTAGCGATCAGCAGCTTGGCGCCGGCCTGGTTGCTCTGCTGGATGATGTCCTTCTGGTCGGTGTCGCCCTGCTTCGTGAGGGCTTCGCGCTGCTTGACGTACCCGTCGGCGTACGCGGAGTTGATCTTGTGCTGGCCGTAGCCGGGGATGCTGACGTAGGAGTCGCGCGGCAGGGAGATCGCGACGGCTTTGCTGCCGTCGTTGGGGATGTGCACCATGATCAGCGTGTCGGTGTTGAGCTCGCCGTCCGACTGGCCGGCGTTGAGTTCGTCGAGCACTTCCTGCGACAGCGGGTTGCCCTGCGCGTCCGTCCGGCTGTCCATCCCGACCAGCAGGATGTCGCGCGCGCCGTCGGCGGGCTTGTCCCCGCCCGCCGCGGCGTTCGAGTCGATGACGTCGGTCACCGAGAGCCCGTTGACCAGGCCCTGCATCGCGGCCCATGCGTACCCGGTCAGCGACATCACCAGCACCGAGACGATCCCCAGCGCGACCTTCGGGCCTCGCAGGGAGCCACGGCGTCGTGGCGGCGGCGAGGGCCTGGACCTGGGCGCCTGCGGGCTGCGCGGCGGCGGATCCTGTGGTGGCCGGCGGCTGCCGGTGGAGCCACTCGAGGCCGTGCGGCGCGGCTCGCCCGGGCGGAGGTCGCGGCCGGATCCGGCCCGGCGCGAGGGCGACTGGCCGCGGCGTGGCGCGGAGCCGTCGTCGTCCTGCCAAGGTCGGGCAGGACGTCCCCGGTCGGGTGGGTACTCCACGTCGGTTCCTCCTTCCGCTCCTACGGCCTTCAAGGTTGGACGCATCGTCGCGTGCCGGGGTTGTCGTAGGGTTACACATCCCCCCGAAGATGTGGCGCGCACCACCCTGGGCGAGTCTTCGCACTACCTCGATGGGTATTTTGGCCCGATTTTCGGCAGTTCGCTCAGGGACGCGCCGGTCTTGCGGCACGCGCGCCGGGCCAGCGGGTCCACGCCACCGCGACCAGTGCCACCCCCGCCGTCACGAGGTGCAGCGTGAGGCTGACCGGGTCGGCGCCGCTGCCGTCGGTCGCGAACAGCAGCGACGGTACGCACGCCAGCCCGCACAACAGCCAGGTCCCGGTCCGGCCGCTGGTCCCGATCCGGACCGTGTGCAGCAGGAACACCCCGAGCAGCAGGTGGATCAGGCTCTGGATCGGGTCGAGTTTCAGCCCGAGCATGCTCGCCTCGGAGTCGCCCCCGCCGAACCTGGTCAGCGCGAACCCGAACACCCCAAGTGTGGCGAAGGTGAGTCCGAACGCCGTCGCGGCCCGGCCGAGCAGTGCGCCGAGGAAGCCGGTGGCAGCCGTGTCCGGCAGCAGGTGGTTCCGTTCGTGCTCGAACCAGCGAGGCCGCTCGAACCACCAGAACACCAACGCCGCGGGCCCGGCGAGCAACGCGAGCGCGAGCGCTGTCTGCGGCCGCAGGAGCCAGTGCAGGCTCTCGTCCGGCAGGTACACGATCGCGACGAGCAGCAGCATCGCGGAAAGGAAGCCGAGATAGAGGCTCATCGGCGCGCGCAGGGCGAACCGGACGACGCGGGTGACCGCCGCCCGGTCGGCGATGCGGCACAGGGGCTTCGCCAGCAGGCCGAGCACGCTGAGCTGCGCGATGCCGAGAATCAGCACCTCCCACGCCGGCGCGCTCAGTGCGGGCGGGGAGCCTTCGCCACCGAGCAGGACCAGCGGTGAGCCGGTCAGCACGCTCGCGGCGGCCAACCCGAGCAACCCGATCGTGGCGCCGGCGAGGAGCCGCCGACGGCTCGGCCGGACGCCGTCCGCGTGGGAGAACGCGACCTGCTGGGCCAGCAGGACTACCCCGAACGTGGCGACGTAGTGCGGCACGGCCGAACCGAACCAGTTCGCGGACACCTCACCGAGCACGACGACGCCGAGCAGCCCGGCGATCGTGGCGACGGGGCTCCGGCGCTGCGCCGCGAGCATGACCGGCGTCGACACCAGTGTCAGCAGGTAGAGCCCGAGCAGCCACAGCGGGTGCAGCGCAATTCGCATGACCGCCGCGCTCGTGCCGGACGGGACGCCGAGCAGCTCCAGCGCCAGCGGGACGACCAGCGCGACCACGGCGAAGATCAGGGCCGGGCGCAGCAGCCAGCTCGCCCGGTGCGCGAGGAACCCGCGGTAGCCGCCGCCGGTGGCGAGCGCGGACCGCCAGCCGGCGGCGTTCGCGCGTCCGCCGGCGAAGAAGTACAGCGGCGCGAGCTGAGCCAGCCAGGTCAGCGGCCAGAGATCACTCCGGTCGGTGCCGGCCCAGTCCAGCAAGGCCGTGGCTGATTCACCCAGCATCAGCAGGACGACAGCCGCAACGCCGAGCAACGTCCAGCGGTCGACCGGTCCGCGAGCCGCCGGCGCGGGATCGCCCGCCCGGACCGGACGCGGGGTACGTCGGGCACGCAGCCAGCCGCTCATCCGGAACATCAGCAGCAGCGCGATGGCAGCGACCCCGGCGAGCATCGGCCCGAGCGGATCGCCGACCGGCGGGCCCCAGCGCTGGTGCCAGGAGTTGACCACCAGTCCGGCCGAATACAGCGAGGCGACGACCTGGCAGCTGGTTTCCGAGTTCATCGGGTTGAGCCCGCACGTCGCGTGCATGTCGGCGGAGAGGCGGTTGTCCAGCGCCGCCCGGACCTCCGGTCCCAGCGGATGCCCCTTGCGGTCCGCGTACCGGAGCAGGTCGTAGCCGAGGTCGTGCGCCTTGCACGGCACCGAGTAGTCCCACTTGGTGTTGTCGTCGCCCCACGGCGCCGAGCAGCCGCCGTCGGTGTGCACGGCGCGCACGGTACCGTCCTTGGCCCCGAGGATGCCCGGGGTGACGCCCATGACCGCGGTGAAATCCGGCGGGAGCTTGGCGAGCGCGGTGGGAGCCGGTCCGGGGTGGACGAGTGCCTCGATCGCGTTCTGCGCGGCCAGCACGTCGCCCTGCGGCGGTCCCTGGTCCGGCGGCGCGGGCGGGCGGGACGCGACCATCCCGAAGCCCAGTACGACCAGCGCGAGCATCAGGAACCACGCCGAAGTGGACAGCGGGCGCCGAACGCGCGCCGGCCGCTCTTCGACGGTCTGTGCCAGGGCTGTCATGTTCTCCAGGGTCTCAGTCCGGATCCGCTGCCGACATCCGGTAAACCCCCGGACTTGGAGTGCGCCAGGCTACCGGGTCGGCCAAAGCTGCCGGGTCCGGCGGGCCGCGGGGCGCCGACATGCACTCGAACTTGCCCCTTGGTCGTCCCCAATGGGAGGTGTTTCCAGGTTTGCGCAGTTCAAGGTCATATACCTGGGGTGATTCAGGGCTCGATCGTGGCGGAAAGGGCTCCAGCCGAACTACACCACCGCGGCGTTAGCGTGGCCTTTCACCGGGCAATTCGTGCCCGGCACCGACCGGCCAGGAGAAGGAGTTCCGTGTCTCGCAGGGGTTTTCAAGTTTCCGTCACCGCCCGCCGGGTCTGATTCGCCCGTTTCCTACTGCTTCCGGTCGTCCGCATGAGGTGCAGATGGAGTTAGCCACGTCCGCCCGGTCGGCCCTCGCCATGCCGTTGGACAGCGCCATCGCGGCGTTGCGGAACCTGCCGCCGGGCACCTCGCTCCGCGAACCCGAGACACCGGACCTCCGTCTGCTCGCGGAGGCCGTGCGGGCCGTCCCGGAAGGTCGCGATGTCGCCGAGTGGCTCTGGCAGCACCACCCTTCCGCGGTCTCCGCGACCGTCCTGCGGGCCCAGCTCGCCGCGCTGAGCCGCGCGATCGTCGGGTTCTCCGGAGCCGCGTGGGAAAGCGTCTTCGCGCCCGAAGCCGGGCTGAAACTGGCCGGGGTGTCGAACTCCGCGGGCGGCCGATGGCGGTCGGTGTTGCGGCACAGCGACGCGGTGGCCGTGCTCGACTACCTCCGGGAAGACGCCGAGCTGTGCGAAGCCGTCGCGGAATGGGCGGACACCGTCGAATACGGAGCGCTCGCTCATGCGCTGCGCTCGACCGGCCTCCTCGAGGACCCGACGGCAGGCCGAGGCGTCGAGCGGCTGAGGATGCTGCGCGACGACGAGCTGCGGCTGGCCACGACGATGGCGGTCGCGGCCCAGGTGCCGGCGATGGCCATCGAACTCAACCTGGACGACGTCGTCGCGCATCGGCAGACCGCCGGCGTCCGCGAGGGTGTACCGGTGGTCGAGCTCGTCCTCGATTCGGTGGCGGTGGGCGACTGGGGGTTCGCCGTCGCCGTCGTCGTCCGCGCCCCGGAGGACGTCCACCGCACCGGCACCTCGATCTCGATCAGGTCGATCCGCTGGAACGGGCTCGCGCGGATCAGCGATGACCTCGGGCACGAGTACCTCATCGTCGACCGCGAGCACTACCCGCTCGGTGCCGAAGCTGGTCAGGGCAAGGAAAGCGTCGTCCACTGGTGCTATCCGAAACCGCACCCGGACGCCACGTCGCTGTATGTCGAATCGGCTGGGCACCGGGTCGAGAGCATGAGTTTCGACACCGTCGAGGAAGCCTGGCCGACCCGGTCCATCACGCAGGTCGAGTCCGCTTCCGTGCTCAAGGCGTCACTCGTCCGCTGAGTCAGGCCGGTCCCTCCGGGTGATCAACTTCGGTGGATCCTGGGAATTCCCGCGCCCTCGACCACGCCGTGTTGCATGATGACCTCCAGTCGGCCAACTGGCGGCGGAGAGGTTTCAGCGGGCGGGGAGCCCCTTTGGCACAAAGTCCGATCACTTTTGGGCAGGCGCTACGGGCGTCCCGCCTTCGTGCGCGGCTCACTCAGCGGGAACTGGCGGAGCCGGCGGGGGTAAGCCTGCGCACTATTCGTTATATCGAACTCGGCCAGGTCGAACGGCCGCGCCGGGAATCCATCGAGCGGCTCGCCGAAGTGGTCGATTTGCCCGTGTCCGGATATACCCTGCCGGCTGGGGACGAGGTGGCCGCGACGGTCCACATCGGAGTGCTGGGCCCGCTCGCGGTCACCTCCGGTGGGGCCGCGTCGGGCGATCACGACGGCGCCCGTGCCGACTGGACTTCGGCGCTGGCCGAGTTCTCGGCGATCGGCGCACCCGAAGCCGAGGAGATCGAGATCCTGTTGCAGAAATCGGGTCGCCCGTGGTGACTGGTTCGCACCAGACCGAAAAGGACGATAGATCGCCGGTATTCGGCGAGGCGCTCAGAGCGTCGCGGGTGCGCTCCGGCTTCAGCCAGCGTGAGCTCGCCGAGCGTGCCGGAGTCAGCCTGCGTGCGATCCGCTACCTCGAACAGGGCCTGGTCGAACGGCCTCGGCACGACACCGTGCTGAAGCTCGCCACCGCACTCGGAAACGACTTCGGTGAGCTGATTTCGTCCCGTGCGGACAACTCTGGGCAAGCTGGTCCGAACCGGTTCCTGATCGGTGTGCTCGGTCCGCTCGTAACCAGGCTGGGGTCGGATCCGGTCCACATCGGACCGTTGAAGCAGCGCACGGTTCTGGCACTGCTCGCCCTGGAAGCCAACAAGGTCGTGCCGCGGAATGAGATCGTAGACGTGCTGTGGGGAGACCGGCCTCCATCGAGCTGGCTGAACCTGGTGCACACCTACGTCTCCGGTCTCCGCAGGGCGCTCGATGCGGAGCGGCCGCTGATTTCTTCGGTGGACGGCGGCTACCAGCTGACCGTCGACGTCGAAGAACTTGACCTGCTGAGGTTCGATGAACTGGCAGCCACCGCTCGCAGGCAGGAACCGGAAGGCGCCTTGCTGCGCTACGAGACCGCGCTGGCCCTCTGGCGCGGCCCGGTGCTCGCCGACCTTCCCGCATCCCTGGGCGAGCATCCCGCGGCCGTCGCCGCCGCAAGCCGGCGGGTGGCGGTAGCCATGACATATGCAGATCTGGCACTCCCGCTCGGCGGCACCGAGCAGGTCGTCGAGCACCTTCGCCGAGTCGCTCGTGACAATCCGCTTCACGAAGGCTTGCAGGCGCGGTTGATGCTCGCGCTGGCCGGCTCCGGTCAGCAGGCCGCCGCCCTCGACCTGTTCACTGGCATGCGACGGCGGCTGGCCGAGGAACTCGGTGTCGGTCCCGGTACCGAGCTGCGGGACGCCCACCTCCGGATTATCCGTGACGACCCCGCCGAGCAGATCGGGCTGGGGCTCGGCACCGGAGCGCCGCCGGCCCAGCTGCCTCCGGACATCGAGGGGTTCGTCGGTCGCGACGGCCACCTGGCACGGCTCGACGCGACCTGTCTTGATGCACGCCGTTCCGGTCAGACGGCCGTCGTGATCTCGGCGATCGCCGGGACGGCCGGCGTCGGCAAAACCGCGCTCGCGGTGCACTGGGCTCATCGCGCCCGTGAGCACTTCCCGGACGGGCAGTTGTACGCGAACCTCCGCGGGTACGCGCCGGGATCGCCGGTCCGGCCGGTTGAAGTGCTGACCAGGTTCCTCCGGGGACTCGGGGTTTCGGCGGAGCGTGTTCCCACCGACGAGGACGAAGCGATCGACCTGTACCGCACGATGCTCACCGGCCGTCGGGTGCTCGTGGTGCTTGACAACGCCGCCAGCGTCGAACAGGTACGGCCGCTCCTGCCCGGCAGCTCCAGCTGCCAGGTGCTGGTCACCAGTCGCGACCAATTGACGGCCCTGGCTGCGACCACCGGCGCCCGGCGCCTTGTCCTGGACGTGCTGGAGCCCGCCGACGCCGAGGCGTTGCTGACCGGGATGGTCGGCGAGGTCCGCGCGGAGGCTGAGCCGCAAGCCGTCGCAGCACTGGCGAAAACGTGTGCCTACCTGCCGATCGCGCTGCGGATCGCCGGGGCGAACCTCGCTTCGGCACCGTTGGGCAGTGTCAGCGCTTACGTCGGCAATCTCCGCGAACGAGGACGGCTGGCGGAGCTCGCGATCGACGGTGACCCCGAGGCTGTGGTGCGAACTGCGTTCGACCTGTCCTACGAGAGTTTGGAACCGGGCGCCCGGCGGCTCTTCGGGCTCATCGGGCTGGTACCCGGCCCCGATTTCACCGCCGCGGCGGCCGCGGAGTTGACGGAGACCACGGCGCCGGTGGCCCAGCGCGCCTTGACCAGGCTCGTCGCGGCGAGCCTGGTCACCGAGTATTCGGCCGGGCGGTACCAACTCCATGACCTGCTTCGCGAGTACGCCGCGGACCGGGCGCGGACAGACGGGACGCCCAGCGAGATCCAGGCAGCCACGGCAAGGCTGTTCGACTACTACCTGCAGACCGTCGACGCGGCGACGAGCCTCCTTTATCCGCAGGCCGAGTGGATGCCGCTGGGGCCGGGACGGCGAGGAGTCCCGCTCGAACCGCCGAAATCCGCGTCCGAGGCGACGGACTGGCTCGATGCCGAACGTACCAACCTGTCCGCCGCCGTCATCCGATCGGCCGAGTACGGGGTTCGTTCCTACGCCTGGCGGATCACCGACGCGTTGCGCGGATACCTGTGGACGCGGGGCTACGCGGGTGAAGGGATGGCCGCGTGTCAAGCGGCTCTTCGTGTCGCCAAGGAAAACGGCGACAAGGCGGCCGAAGGATCGATGTCCAACGTCCTCGGGTTGATCCACTACAACGTGAGTGACTACCGGGCGGCGCTGATCTGTCACACCCGGGCGCTCGTGCTCAGCCGTGAGATGAAGAACCGGCCCGCCGAGGCCAGCTCTCAGCACAACATCGGCCGGGTGCATTCCCAGCTGGGGCAGCCGGCCCAGGCCGCCCACCACTACGAACAGTCGCTGGTGATCAGCCGGGAAACGGGAAACCCGCGTGGTGAAGCCACCGCGCTGAACTACCTCGGGGCCGCCGCGCTCTCGGCATGCCAAATCGGCAAAGCCGAGTCGTACGCCCTTCGCGGCCTTGAGCTGACTCGCCGGATCGGCGACCGCGATACTGAGGCCAGGACACTGCACTGCCTCGGCCTGATCCATTGGGCGCGAGGAGATCTCCTGGCCGCGCTGGAGATGTACACACTCTCCCTAACACTCGCGAGAGCTGTCGGTATCCGCTACCTCGAAGCGGGCGCGGCCGTGGTCATGGCCGAAACCTATTGCGACGCGGGCAGGTTCGACGAAGCCGAAGTCGCGGCGCAGCTCGCTATCAAAGAAGGCCGGAAGGTGGGCGAACGGCGCCAGGAGGTCGGCGGCCTGGACGTGCTGGGCACGATCCGCCAGCGTCTCGGCGATCCTGAGTCGGCGGTCCGCTACTACGAAAGCGCTTTGACGATGGCGGTGGAGACCTCGTTCGGTTTCGGCACCGCCTCCGTCCTCATCGGACTGTGCGCGGCTCGCAGGGCGGCAGGCCTGCCCGAGGAAGCTGTGCGGGACGGCCTCGAGGCGCTCGCGCTGATGCAGGACAAGGGGATGCGGTTGCTGGAGGTCCGTGCGCTGACCGAGTTGGCCCACGCCTACCTCGATGCCGACGACCAGGCCGCCGCGGAGAGTCATGCCGAACATGCGGTCACGCTGGCCAGAACCCGGGAGCAACGGCTCGGTGAAGCCAGAGCGCTCCTGGTTCTCGGTCACGTGCGTGACGCGACCGGAGACGACGCGGCCGCGAGGACGCACTGGGCAGCCGCCTTGGTGATCTTCTCCGGGATAGGCACCGACGAGGCCGGTAAGGCCCGCAGGCTGCTCGGAGCGGCAGGCTCTCAGCTGCGCTCGTTGTGACGTCCCCGTCGCGTTCGGCCGGGCGAATCGGCTACGGGAGGATTGACCGTCCGGCGGTGTCCGGGTCCTGGAAGTCGGTGGACGATGCGAAGCGCACCTGGTTCCGGCCCGCCTCTTTTGCCTGGTAGACGGCCGCGTCCGCGGCCTGAAGCAGCGCTTCCAGCGTCCCGCCGTTCGCGGGGGAAAGGGCTACCCCGATCGACGCCGTCCGACCAGCGATGGTCGTCGATCCGCCGCGTTTGTCGGTCGTGTCGATGCGTAGCTGTTCGATCGCGCTGCGAAGCCGTTCGGCGGCGAGTTTCGTGGTGGTCTCGTCGATGTCCGGGAGCAGGACGAGGAACTCCTCTCCACCGAACCTGCCGACGAGGTCGGCGGGCCTGGTGACCTCGTCGAGTGTCTGAGCCACGGTGCGCAACACGTCGTCACCGGCGGGATGGCCGTAGGTGTCGTTGATCCACTTGAAGTGGTCCAGGTCGATCATGAGCACGGCCAGCCCGTCTTCGGAGCGCGTCGCGCGGCCGAACGCCCGCTCCGCGGACTCCGACCAGCCACGCATGTTGAAGACCCCGGTCTTCCAATCCGTGCGCACGTCGTCCCGAAGCTGGTCCAGCTCGGCCAACCGGTTGAACACGACGGTCACCATCGCCATCACGGCCACGGCCGGGGGCATCACGATCAGCAGAATCGCGGTGATCGCACCCAGCCCGGTGGTGATGGCTTCGAGCAGGTTGTCGGCTTTGCTGCCGAGGATATTGCGTAGTTTCGGGCGGGTGGAACTGCCGAGGGCGATGATTCCGCCGACATAGACGATTTGTACGCCTTCATATACGAGACCGGCGAGAATGATCATCGAGAATTCCCGCAAAGAACCCAATGCGGTCAGCGAACCCCAATTCCTCGGGCCGAGGGACAGAAAGGCGAGATGGGCGAGTACGGCCGCGATGCTGTGCGAAATGGAAGCGAAGATGAACGTGTTCGCCGGCCGTCGTGCGGTGTACCAGCGTTGCGCGCGAATCAGTGCGATAAGCAGTACCGTCAACGGGGTCGGCAGGGTGAGAACGGCCGGGAAGACCCATACCGCGGTGAGGTCGATAAGGACGGTGTTGGTGCCGGCCCGACGCCGTTCCTCCTGGCGCTGGGTCAATTGAATGTGCACCGTCGCGCCGGCGGCGAGAATGGCGAACCGAATCCAGTCGCGACCCTGTGAGAGGGTGGAATCGGAGAAGGCGAGAACGAATACCACGACTGCCAGCGCATCCATGACCAGCAGAAACACCACCACGCGCCGCGGGTGCCGCCAGAGCGCCCAGCCGCGTGGATCGTAGGAGGCGAGTTCCGGCGCCGCAGTCGCCACGTCGCCGCTCACCGGCGACTGGTCCACTGTGGGCTGTGATCGCGGCGACACCCCTTCGTCGGACGCTCCCGAAAGAGGTCGATCGCGGGCTCTGCGTGGCACCCGCATCTCCTCTCGCCGTCCTCCCCTCGACGTCGGTGATCTGTTCGATACCTGCGCAAGTGTCGTTCACTTTCTCTGACCGCTATCATCTCAGCTTAGTGGTAGTACCGCCTCGGTGGAGGTCGAACGGGTTTGCCGTTTCCTCATCCGTCAGTCCAGAGTCCAGCTAGGAGGCGCGCCGATGTCCGCTCGTGACTGGTGATCGTTCACCGTGGGGTAACCATTGGGGTTCACTGGGTGACCACTGGTACCTATCCGTGTTTCGATTAAACGATCTTTCCTTTTCCCGTGGTTGGCACGTCGTCGGCGATGTTCGCCGTTCTCGCTCGCGCCCACGAGACCGCGATCGGCAGGGCCACCGCCGTCCCGACCGCACCGGCGATCGCGATAGCTTGCGTGGCTGAGCCGATGAGCTGGGTGAGCGCACCGCCCAGCGCTACGCCGATTCCCTGCACCACCCGAAGGCCGGTGCGGTAGACCCCGCCGGCCCCGCCGCGGATCTCGTTCGGGACCCAGGTGATGAATGTGACACCAACAGTGATGAAGTAGGCCCCGGCCGCCCCGGACAGGCCCAGCAGGAGCAGGGACACCACGAAGTTCGGGTGCGCGGCGAAGCCGATCAAGAACGCCGGCGGTGCGATGGCCAGCACGCCGAGGGCACGTTCGCGCCCTTCTTTCGACACATAGCGTGACAGGATGAAGGTTCCGACCACGAATCCCAGCGGGTCGGCGGCCAGCAGCCAGCCGACGGCTTGGTCGGACATCCCCAGTTCCCGGCTCAGCGGTGCGACGACCCCTTCCGGGATCACCGTGAACCCGACCAGCCACGAAAGCCAAATGAGGACGCGCAGCCGTCGCTGGCCGAACACCCACCGGATCGCACTGAACCAGGTGTCGCCGGCGCGCCCCGCGGCTGCCCTTGGTACCACCGAGCCCTGCACCACCAGCGCGCTGACCAGGAACGACGCCGCGTCGATGGCCAGCGCCCACGAGGTGCCGATCTGGGTCACCAGCAGGCCACCGCCTGCCAGGCCGAGCAGGATCGCGGTGTTGGACGTGATCCCGCGGAGGTCCTGGCTGCGGAGGTAGACCTCGTCGTCGGTGAACACCTCTCGGGCGAGTGAATTCTGGGCGGCGTTCCCCGGCGCCGCCACCAGCTTCGCGAACACGATCAATACGCAGAGCACGGCGATCGGGCTGTGCGGGATGGTCATCAGGCCGATGAAGACGGCCTGGATCGCCGACGTGACGACGACCACCGTGCGTCGGGGGAAACGGTCCGCGAGCTGGGCGAGACCGAGCCCGCCGGCGAGTGCAGGCAGGAAGGTCAGTGCGTAGACGGTGGCGGACCAGAGCGCGGACCCCGTCTGGTTGTAGACCAGGATCGCCAGTGCGACAACGGTGAGCTGGTCGCCGACGAGCGACTGTGTTTCGGCGAGCCATAGCGCGCGGAACTCGCCGTTGGTGAGAGCGGCGCGCATGGGGGGTGCCGCGTCGGTCGCCACTTTCTCACCACTTTCGCCTGATCGGGTGAACGTCATCCACTCGCATTCTGACTGCGGCGGCCCAACGGATCCGGGGGAGGTCCTGACTTTCGACCCGCTGACGACGTTGAGTATGCCTCCGACTACAGGAACCGTAACAATCGAACCGCGCCGGCTAATCCGTTCGGACCGGCTGGTTACGCCGGGTGAATGAAAGGGGGGCGGGTTCCCCTGACCTGTCCGGCGGTACCTCCGCACTGATCAACTCTCACCCCTTGGCGCAAGTCGGGCACCGTTCGTCGTGGGGGAGGTTTGAGCCGGGACGAATCGGCCGACACTAAGGGCATGAGCAGTGTCAGGGCCGGCAGTGGGGAGAAAGAGTCATGAACAGGCTGCTGGAGGGCAAGGCCGTCGTGGTGACCGGGGCCGGGCGCGGGCTCGGCGAGGCGTTCGCGGTGCACGTCGCGCACGCCGGCGGGGCGGTGGTCGTCAACGATGTCGACGTCGAACTGGCCGAGCGGACCGCGGCCGGGATCCGCCAGCACGGCGGCCGCGCGGTGGCGAGCGGGCACACGGTCGCCGACCCGGCGCAGGCCCAGGCGATCGTCGACCTCTGTGTCGAGGAGTTCGGCGCGATCGACGGGCTGGTCAACAACGCCGGGCTCAACTACGAAGCGTTCCCGTGGGACGACGACGTCGACCGCATGCGCGAGCTCGTCGAGGTCAACGTCCTGGGCGTGATGTACACCGGCATGGCCGCGGTCAAGGCCATGCGCGGCCATGGCGGCGGCTCGATCGTCAACATCTCCTCCGGTGCCTCGCTCGGCCAGCGCAAGCTCGGCGTGTACGCGGCGAGCAAGGGCGCGGTCGCGTCGCTGACCTACTCGTGGGCCCTGGACCTGGAGGAATGCGGTATCCGGGTCAACGCGGTCTGCCCGCTGGCGCACACCCGGATGGTCTGGAAGTCGGAGCGGTCGCTGCGCGCTTGCCCGCCCGACCGCACCCCGTCGAGGATCGCTCCGGTCGTGCTGTTCCTGCTCGGTGACGGATCCGACGGCATCACCGGGCAGATGATCCGCTGCAACGGCCCGCAGCTGCACATCATGGGTCAGCCGTTCCTCAAGCAGCCGATCCTGGAACGCCCCGCGTGGGACACCGAGACCGTGCAGCGCGCGTTCGACGAGGTGTTCAGCGCGCACCTGGAGAACTACGGCCTGGAGAAGCGTGTCCCACCGCGCCTGCGCAAGTGGACCGAGACGACGTCGACCCCCCTCCGCACCGCCTAGCGCAGCTAGGCGGGGTAGAGGTCGGCGATGTTCGGGCCGTAGCGTTCGTTGATCACGCGGCGCTTGAGCTTGAGGGTCGGCGTCAGCTCGCCGCTCTCGGCGCTCCACGGCTGCGTCAACACCTGGTACCGCTTGACCTGCTCGATCCTCGCCAAGCGGCTGTTCGCGGACTTCACCGCGGCCTCGATTTCCTCGATGACCCGCGGGTGATCGGCCAGCGATGCGCCTTCGCCGACGTCGACGCCGTTCGTGGCGGCCCAGGCGGGGGCAATCTCGTCGTCGAGCACGATCAACGCCGTCACGTACGGCCGGTCGTCGCCGATAGCGACCGCCTGCCCGATCAGGATGTGCTCCTTGAGCATGCCCTCGATCTTCGTCGGCGGGATGTTCTTGCCGCTCGACGTGATAATCAGTTCCTTCTTGCGGTCGGTGATCGAGACGAACCCGTCGGCGTCGATCGTGCCGATGTCACCGGTCGCCAGCCAGCCGTCGGGGTCGGTGTCGGGTTTGATCGAGCCGTCGGTCTGCAGGTAGCCGAGGAACACGACCGGTCCGCGGACCAGCAGCTCGCCGTCCTCGGCCGTCTTGACCTCGATGCCTTCCAGCGCGCGCCCGACGGTCCCGGCCTTGAACGCGGACGCCGTGTTCGACGTGATCGCGCCGGTGGTCTCGGACAGCCCCCACACTTCCTGGATCTCGATACCGAGCCCGGCGAGGAAGTACAGGATCTCGACCGGCAGCGCCGCGGCGCCGCTGGACGGCAGGATCAGCTGGTCCAGGCCCAGCATCGCGCGGATCGGCGCCAGCGCGGCCTTGTCCGTCTGCTCGATCTTCGCGGCGAGTTCGGCGGGCACTTCCTTGCCCGCGCTGCGAAGTTTGTACCCCTCCTGGAGTAGCCCGTTCGCCGCGAGCAGCGCCTCACGCCGGTCCTCCGGGGCGGCACCGAGCATGTTCTTCATGCCCGCCACCATCTTTTCCCACACCCGCGGCACCCCGAAGAAGCCCTCCGGGTGCACCTGCCCCAGCGCCGCGACGATGCCGCCCGGGTCGGCGAGCGTGTGCACGTGTCCGGCGAAGACGACCGGCATGTACACCGACAGCTCGCGCTCGGCGATGTGGGCGAGCGGCAGGTAGGCGATGGTCCTGGTGTGCAGCGGGGTCCCGTGCAGCCCGTGCACGGCCAGCGCCTCGTAGACGACGTTGCGGTGGGACAGCACGACGCCCTTCGGGTCGCCCGTGGTGCCCGAGGTGTAGATCATCGACAGCGGGTCGTCCGGCCGGATCCCCGCCCAGGAGCGTTCGAACGCGTCGGGGTCGGCAGCGTGGAGCGCCGCACCCTTCTCGCGCAGGGACGCGAGTGAGACGAACCGGCTGTTGCCGTCCGGGATCGCGTCGACGTCCATCACCACGATGTGGCGCAGCGCCGGCAGGTCGTCGAGGACCTGCGACCAGCGGCTCAGCTCGGTTTCACCCTCGAGCACCACGATCTCGGCAGCGCTGTGCTGTGCGACGTAGCGGATCTGGTCCGGGCTCAGCGTGGCGTACGCGGTGCAGGAGATCGCGGACAGGTGCGCCGCGGCGAGGTCGACGATCAGGTGGTCGGGGCTGCCGGACGCCATGATCAGCAGCCGCTTGCCCGCCGTCAAGCCGAGTTCGGCGAGCCCTCGCGAGACAACGGCGATCTGCGTCCGGAATTCGGCCCAGGTCAACGTCGGGTGGCCGTCGATGTCGAGCGACGTCACGGCCGGCAGATCGCCGTACTCCGTGGCGTTGCGGTGGAGCAGACTGGGGATGGTTTCACTGGCCGCCTGCTCTGCGACTGACTGCGGGGTGGTCAACACTGGCCTCCTCGAAACTGCCTCGATGTCGCCACTGTAAGGGCATCGGCGGGTTGACGATAGAGAATCGCGGCCAGCGGGCGAGGCCGCGAACCCCCCACCCGGCCCGCCGCGATCGGGTCGGAAGCGGACCTCGTTGGCCGCGTGGGGGTGCCGCAGGCTTGAATAGGCTGGCCATGATCACCTCGACCCGGGGAAGTGAAAAGCAGATGACCCGTTCGGCACGTGAACTCTTCGACGCCGTACAGACCGAACTGGCTCCGCGCGACGACGAAAACCAACTCGTGCCGCTGATCGCCGAAGGCAAGGCGCCGCGCTCGGTGTTCGCCGCGATCGCCGCCGAGGAGCTTCGGATCGTCCGCAGTGACTGGCGGAGTGTGCTCACCCTCGCCTCCCGCTCGGAGGATAAGAGCGCGCGAGCGTTCTTCGCCGGGCTGGCGCAGGGCGAGGCCGCCGCGCTGGAGCAGCTGCCTGCGCTGGCGGCCGCGACGGGCCTTGACGACGCCGCGCTCGAGGCGTACCAGCCGCTCGCCGGGTGCCAGGGCTACCCGGCGTACTTCGCATGGATGGCACTCAACGGTGAGCCCGCCGACGTCATCGTCGCGCTCATCACCAACTTCGCGGCTTGGGGCCGTTACTGCGCCACGATCGCGACCGCGATGCGCGAGAAGTACGGCTTCGAGGACGAGGCCTGCGGGTTCTTCGACTTCTTCGCGGCGCCCTTCGACGAGACCGAAGCCGTCGCGGCCATCCAGTCCGCTATCGACGCCGGCAAGGTGACGGACGCGGCCTGGACGTACGCCCGGCACTTCCAGAGCTTCGAGCTGATGTTCTGGAACACCCTCGCTCAGGCGGAGTAAGAGATGAGTTTTGCCATCGAGGCCGCCGAGCTCGACGCGGCGGATCCGCTCGCCGCCAAACGTGCCGAGTTCGATCTCGACCCGGCGGTGACCTATCTCGACGGCAACTCGCTCGGCGCTCCACCGCGTCACGTCGCCGAGCGGCTGGACGAGGTTGTCCGTGAGCAGTGGGGCCGCGGGCTGATCCGGTCGTGGAAACAGGGCTGGTGGGACGCGCCGGAGCGGATCGGGGACCGGATCGCCCCGTTGGTCGGCACCGGCCCGGGGCGGGTCGTGGTATGCGACTCGACGAGCGTCAACCTGTTCAAGGCACTCGCCGCCGCGATCCGGCTCCGGCCGGGCCGTCCCGAGATCCTCGTCGACGCCGCCACTTTCCCCACGGACGGTTACATGGCGGCCGGGCTCGCGGGCCTGAGCGGGCACACGGTTCGCCGGGTCGCGGCGGGGGAGATGGCAGCGGCGGCGAGTGAGCGGACGGCGGTCGCGTTGATCAACCACGTCGACTACGTCACCGCCGAACTGCGTGACATGGGCGCGATCACCGGCGCGCTGCACCGCGTCGGGGCGCTTGCGCTGTGGGACCTCTGCCACAGCGTCGGCGCGCTGCCCGTCGAGCTCGACGCACACGACGTCGACCTTGCCGTCGGATGCACGTACAAGTTTCTCAACGGCGGCCCGGGTTCGCCCGCATTCCTTTACGTGGCAGGGAAATGGCTCGACGGGTTCGAGCAGCCGCTGAGCGGCTGGGCCGGTCACCGCGATCCGTTCGGCATGACCGAGACGTACGAGGGCAAGGCCGGTATCGGGCGTGCGCGCTCGGGCACGCCGGACATCCTGTCGTTGCTGGCATTGGACGCGGCACTTGATGTCTGGCGCGATGTTTCACTGGTCGAACTTCGGCGGAAGAGCTTGTCGTTGGGCGACTTTTTCGTGCGCTGCTTGGAAGAGCTGATTCCCGACGTGCGTATTCTGACGCCTCGGGGACACGGCCGCGGTAGCCAGCTGTCGGTGGCCGGGTCGGAGAAAACGATGGACGAGTTGATCAGTCGCGGGGTCATCGGGGACTTCCGGCCACCGGCCGTGCTCCGGTTCGGGCTGACGCCGTTGTACACCCGGTATGTCGATGTCCTGCGCGCGGCTAATGAACTCGCGCAGCTCACCGAAAGTAATGAGGTCTAGACCAAAAGGCTTACCTCTCTTTACCTGAGCTGTGAACGGCGTTAATTTACGACTTGAACTTTCACTTGACGGAGCCCTTGGGGCGCCGAAGGGACGGTCCAATGTCGCTCAGACCGAGATGTCGAACCTTCCGCAAACTCGCTCAGGCACTGGTTTTCCTCTGCGCGTGCCTGCTAGTGACTTCTGCTCCCGCCTATGGTGGGACGAATGCGAAGGCCGTCCCCGCGGCCACCCCGTTCAAGGTGCTCGCGCTCTACAACGGCACCTACGATCCAGCCCATATCGCCTACGACAACGAAGCCAAGACGTGGTTCCCCCAGCAGGGTGCGGCGAACGGCTATACGTTCACCGCGTCGACGAACTGGGACCTGCTCAACAACATCACCACGTCGCAGTACCAGGTCGTGATGTTCCTCGACGACGCGCCGCACTCGGCGAGCCAGCGCAGCGGTTTCCAGACCTATATGCAGAACGGCGGCGGCTGGTTCGGGTTCCATGTCTCGGCGTTTGTCGGGAACGCGTCGGACTGGGACTGGTATTACAATCAGTTTCTCGGCTCGGGCGCGTTCGCTTCCAACACCTGGGGGCCGACGACCGCGGTGCTCAAGGTCGAGGACCGCAATCACCCGTCGACTGCCGGTCTGCCGGCGACGTACACCTCGGCGGTCAGCGAGTGGTACTCGTGGGCTCATGACCTGCGGACCAACCCGAACATCGACATTCTGACCTCGGTGGACCCGTCGAGCTTCCCGCTCGGCAGTGATCCGAACCAGCAGTGGCACAGCGGCTATTACCCGATCATGTGGAGCAACAAGAACTACAAGATGATCTACGCCAACTTCGGGCACGACGCGATGGACTATCCCAACAACATCCCGCTGTCGTCGACGTTTGCCAGCGCGCAGCAGAACCAGTTCATTCTTAACGGTCTCAAATGGCTCGGTGGCGCCGGCGGCTCGACCACCCCACCGCCGCCCGGTCCGATCTCGGCCACTGCCTGGTACGCCGTCGCGGACAGTGCTAGCGGCAAATGCATCGACGCCCGCTCAGCGGCGTCGGTCAATGGGACCGCGATTCAGCAGTACACCTGCAATAGCACGCAGGCACAGCAATACCAGTTCCAGTCGACGGACAGCGGTTATGTGCGGATCAACAACCGGATCAACGCCGCACAGGTTGTCGACGTGAGTAATGTATCCACCGCGGACAATGCTCCAGTGCAACTATGGGCGTACGGAAATGGGAACAACCAGCAGTGGAAGCCGGTGGCTGAGACGAGTGGTGCGTACCATTTCGTCAACCGCAACAGTTCCAAGTGCCTGACGGTACCCGGAGCGTCCACCGCGGACAGTGTCCAGCTGGTGCAGCTGACCTGCAACGGCTCGGCATCGCAGTCGTTCTCGCTGACCCAGCAGCCCTGATCCGCAACTCGCCGCCGACTTGCGATCGCAAGTCGGCGGCGAGTTGCTAGGCCGTTGGGTCGGGGTTGATCAGGCGGGACACGCCGACGACGACGGCACGGCGGCAGGCTGCGAGGGCCACCGGATCGTCCTCGGCCGACATCGGTATCTGCGTGCCCTCGCTCCAAGTCTGCGCCAGCGAAAGGACCATAGGCAGGAGGTGCTCCGGCGAAAGTCCGGCGTACAAAGTTCCCGCCGCCTGCGCCGCGGCGATGGCCTTTCCCTTCCGGTACCCCGATTCCACGGTGATCGGCAGGGTTCGCAGCTCGCCGGGCCGTTCGAGGCTGTGCCACGTCGCCAGCCTGACAAGCTGCGGGTTGGCGATGTGGAAATCGAACAGCGCTCCGGCGTAGGCGGGCAGGTTCTCCGCGTCGAACGGCGCCGCCTCGACGAGCTCGGCGATCGAGGCCGCGAACACCGCGTCGAACAGCAAGTCCTTGCTGCGGAAGTAGATGTAGATCATGTTCTTGTTGCAGGCCGCCGACGCGGCGATGCGGTCGACCCTGGCGCCGGCGATGCCGTGCGCGGCGAACTCCTCGGTCGCGGCCTTGAGGATTTTCGCCTTGGTCGCCGCGGCGTCCCTGGTCACGCCGGGTCCGTCGTCAACTGCTTGCGCAGGAACTCCACCATCCGCTCGCGGGCGAGGAGCGCGGGGTGGCCGGGGGTTTCGCGAACTTCGCCGGTGACGACGGAGTGCGCGCTCTTCTTGAAACCGGCAGCGTTGCCTGGCGACGAGTCCAGTTCGATGACCTCGAAGGCATCGCCGAGCTTCTCGGTGAGCGCGGCGAACCGGTCGCGCGGGGCGAGTCCGTCCTCGCTGAACCGCATTCCGAGCACGCACAGGTTCGATTCGGTCGTCCGCTCGACCACCCGGTCCAGTTCCGCGGGGGACATCCCGACGTCGGCTCGTCGTGCCGCGCCGAGCGAGAACGGAACCGACGGCTGGCTGAGCACGGGCGCGAGCACGACGTCGTCGACAGCGGCGGCGAGGGCGAAACCGCCGGTGAAGCACATGCCGATGACGCCGACCCCTGGCCCCGGGGTGCGCGCGGCGAGGTCGCGGGCGACGGCGCGCAGGTAGTCGCTGATCGGCCGGTGGGCGTTGGTCGCGAACGCGCGGAACTCCGCTGACACGCACAACCGCGAGATCACGCGGAGCACATAACCGACCGACATGTCCTTGCCCGGCACGCCGAACGGGGAGGGGACGACGACGGTGAAGCCCTCGTCCACCAGGTGGTCGGCAGGGCGAGGACCTCCGGGGTGATCCCGGGGACCTCCGGGATGAGGATGACCCCGGGGCCCTCGCCCTTTTCGTAGCAGTCGTAGGTGATCCCGGCGCCGGTGAAGGGGGCCTTCTGCCAGCCGGTCAAAGTGGACGTGGGTGCCGAGTCGCTCATGGTCGTCCGATCTTGTGGTTGATTGGTCGGGAAGGTTGTAGAGTCATTTTGAACTATCTAGTTAGTCAGATGCTACGGGAACGGAAGCTCATGGATCTGGGACTTGCCGGAAAGCGCGCGGTCGTCACCGGTGCGAGCCGCGGGATCGGGTTCGCCATCGCGAGTGCGTTGGCGGGTGAAGGGGTGGACGTCGTGCTGGCGGCACGGGATTCCGCCGCGCTCAAGGAAGCCGCCGCGCGGATCGACGGGCCAGGCCGGGCCGTCCCGGTCGTCACGGACACCAACGACGATGTCTCCGTACGCGCCCTGTTCGAGCGCGCCGCCGAGGAGTTCGGGGGTGTGGACATCCTGGTCAATGCCGCCGCGCAGCCTTCGCAGCCGGGTTTCGGCGGCAAGCTCGCGGCCGTCACGGACGACGCGCTGCGGGGCGAACTTGAGACGAAAGTGCTGGGGTACCTGCGTTGCGCGCGAGCCGCGGCGCCGTACATGACCGCACAGGGCTGGGGTCGCATCATCAGCGTCAGCGGGTTGGCGGCGCGGCAGACGGGCTCGATCATCGGCTCGATCCGCAATGTCGCGGTCGCGGCGATGACCAAGAACCTCGCGGACGAGCTCGGCCCGTCCGGCGTCAACGTCACCGTCGTGCATCCCGGGATGACCGTCACCGAGCGGACCCCCGTGCTCACGGCCGCTATTGCCGAGCGCCAGGGCGTCAGCGAGGACGAGGTCGCGCGGAGCTTTGCCGCGGCGACCAGCATCGGCAGGGTGGTGACGGCTGCCGAGATCGCCGACGTCGTGACGTTCTTGGCGTCGCCGTTGAGCGTCGCGATCACCGGTGACGCGATTGGCGTCGGCGGCGGCGCGAAGGGCGCCATCCACTACTGACTCGCGGCCAGGCGGTTGATCTCGGTGTTGCCGAGGATCCGTTGTCCGGCACCGGACTCGGCGACTCCGATCATCGCCCGGCCCACTTCGGCGTTCGTGGTCACCAGCTTGGGCACGACCGCGCGGATGAGCGGGAACAGCGGCGTGGTGATCCGGTAGATCAGCCGGTACAGCTTGGTTTTGGACACGATGCCGCCGGTCGGCTGGATGTAGCCGGGCCGGAACAGGTACGCGTCAAGCGGGGAAGCCAGCAGCGCGTTTTCGGTTTCCCCCTTGACCCGTGCCCACATCATGCTGCCATGGGCGTCGGTGCCCGCGCCCGACACGTAGATCAGCTTCATGCCGGGGTTCGCCGCGTTCAGGATGCCGGCGACGGAAAGCGTGAGGTCGTACGTGACAGCGCGGTAGGCGGCTTCGGTCATCCCGGTCGCGGAGACGCCGAGGCAGAAGAAGCACGTGTCGTACCCGCTGAGCTCGTCCTTTACCGCGGGTAGGTCGTCGAGATCGTGGACGAGCTGACGTAGTTTCGGGTGCTCCCCGGGTGTCGCGCTCCGGCCGACGGCGAGGACGGCGTCGACACGCGGATCGGCCAGGCATTCCCGCAAGACGCCCTGCCCGACCATCCCGGTGCCGCCGAAAAGGATGACCTTCATGCTGTTCCTCTCTGACTAACCAGATAGTCACATTACCCCGCGCACCCCCGACTTCGCACTTTTGCGCTTTTGTGGGGTCGATAAGTACTTAGTCAGGGCACAAAAGGACAAAAGTGCCCTCCTTTGGTCGTGCGCGTGGGTCGCGAGGGCGGAGCCGAGTCCGGCACCCGGTTACGCATGACCGCAACTCGACGGCGAGTTGCGGGATTTCTGGCTGGTACGGTAGTGGGGAGTCCCCCATTTTGCCAGAAGGAGCTGGATGTCACCGGATCGGCCCCGCCGCGCGGACGCGCAGCGCAACTACGACCTGCTGCTGGCCGCCGCCAAGAAGATCTTCGCCGAGCGCGGTGTCGATGCGCCGCTCGACGACATCGCGAAGCTGGCCGGTGTCGGCAACGCCACGATGTACCGGCATTTCCCGACCCGCAGCGATGTGATCGTCGCCGTCTTCTCCGACGAGGTGGCCGAACTCTGCGCACAAGGCGAGGCGTTGCTCGGCGAGAGCTCCTCAGCGGACGCGCTGTTCAGCTGGCTGAGGCTGTTCATCGCGCACGTGGCCGGAAAACGGGAGCTGGCACTGGCTGTCGCGGACGACCGTGGTGCTCAGCAGTCCGGTCTGTTCGCCAGTTGGCACAAGGCGATGGTTTCGGCGGCGTCGGCGTTGCTCGCCACGGCTCAGCATGACGGCGTTGTCCGCGCAGACGTCGAAGTCCTCGACTTGCTGACCCTGGCCAACGGGCTTTCGGTGACCGGTGCCGACCCCGTGCGCGTCGAGCGGCTCGTCGCCCTCATCCGCCGCGGCACGCAACACTAAGCCTGCACGACCAGATCCGCCAGTACGCGCTCCACATTGGACTGGAGTTCGCCCGCGGCGTCGCCGCGGCCGGAGAGGTGGCGCAGCAGGCCTTGCTGGAACAAGCCGTCGAAAATGCCGTACGCCGTGCCGCACGGCATGGACACCGGGACGCCGGCGAGTTCCGAGTACTGGCTGACGATCCGCCAGATCATCCGCTCGAGCGTCTCGTCGATCTCGCTGACGTCGTCGCGGAACGACTCCTCGAACAGGCTCTGGTTCCGCAGGTCGTACCAGAGCCGGTGCATCGCGGCGTCATCGCGCAGGGTGCCGGCCATGGCCGCGCCGAAACCGACGCGGAGCTCCTCGGCGGTGGTCGCGGTGGCGACGATTTCGTCGTAGCGCTTGACGCACTCCGCCTTGTAGAGCTTGACGCAGTAGGTGATCAGCTCGACCTTGTCGCGGAAGTAGTAGTGCAGCACGCCGTGGGAGAACTCGGAGTTCTGCGCGATCTCCCGCAGGCTCGTGCGCGCGTAACCGAGCTCGGACAGGGTCTGCAGCGCGGACATCGCGAGCTGCGCGCGCCGCTCCGCGAACTTGTCCACCTGCCGGCGCGAGATCCTGTCCCGGCTCCGGTCCGCCACTTCGGTCACAATCGAACTTCCTGTCGATGTCGGTGCTTGGTCACCCAACACTAACGGAGTCTAACCGGTTTGCCGGGGCGGTCCCGCAAAAATCTTGACAGTCGTCCAAGAAAGTCTTGACGACTGTCCAAATCTGGCTACGCTCAGGACCCAGGTCACCGTTGCCCTTCATCTCAAGGAGGAGATGTCCCATGAGTGTGTACGACTTGACCGGACGAAAAGCGCTGGTCACCGGGGGTGCGCAGGGTCTCGGCGCCGGCATGGCCAAGGCGCTCGCCCGAGCGGGCGCGGCCGTGGTCATCGGCGACCTGCAGGAGGACCTCGGTAAGGAAACCGCCGACGCGCTCCGCGATTCGGGTGCCACCGCGGGGTTCGTCCCCCTCGACGTGACCGACGACGCGAGCTGGGAATCCGCCATCACCGGCACGGTCGCCGAGCTCGGCGGTCTCGACATCGTGGTCAACAACGCCGGGGTCGAACTGTCCGCCCTGGTCATCGATCTCGACCCGCGCGACGTCCGCAAGATGCTCGAAGTCAACGTTCTCGGCACCGCACTCGGCATCAAGCACGCCTTCCGCGCGATGCGGCCGGGCGGCCCGGCGGGTAACGGCGGCGCGGTGGTCAACATCTCGTCGGTGGCCGCGACGATCCCGTTTCCCGGTATTTCCGGCTACTCCGCGACGAAGTCCGCAGTGGACAGACTGACCAGGGTCGCCGCGATGGAATCCGGCAAGCTCGGTTACGGCGTCCGCGTGAACTGCGTCTACCCGGGACTGGTCGCGACGCAAATGGGCCTCAAACTCGCCGAGGACATGGTGACCCTCGGCCTCTGGCCCACTGTGGAGGGTGCGATCAGCGACGTCATCGGCCTGACCCCGCTCGGCAGGCTCGGTGAAGTCCACGACATGGCCGACGTCGTGGTGTTCCTCGCTTCCGACGCGGCGCGGTTCATGACCGGTGCCGGGGTACCGGTCGACGGCGGCATGGGCATGTGACCAGAGAGTTCCTGGAAAGGCGTTTGTGTTATGAGCACCAATAAACCTGTCGTCGTCTACGGCGCCTCCGGTTACACCGGCCGCCTCGTCTGCGAATACCTGCGTGAGCTCAATGTCCCGTTCATCGCCGCCGGGCGCGACAAAGCCCGGATCCAGGAGGTACTCGACCGGGTACCCGGGATCGACACCGTCGACCACGAGGTCATCGAGGTCGAGCACGCCGTCGGCCCGCTGACGGAACTGTTCCGCGGGGCCAAGGTCGTCAGCAACATGGTCGGCCCGTTCATCAAGCACGGTCCGGAAGTGGCGGAAGCCGCGCTCGCCGCCGGTTGTCACTACCTCGATACCACCGGCGAGCAGGACTGGGTCCTCGCCGCGCAGGCGCGCTTCGGCGACAAGTACGCCGAGGCGGGTCTGCTGCTTTCGCCCGGTGTCGCCCAGATGTACACCACGGGTGAGATCGCCGCCAATATCTGCCTGGAGACACCTGGGCTGGACACGCTCGATATTCTGGTGCTGTGGAAGGGTTTCCCCACCTACGCCTCGACGCAGACGATTTTCACCATCCTGACCGCCGACTGGTTCTACCTGGAACAGAACGAATACAAGCAGTGGGACAGGCAGACGAAGTTCGAGATCGCCGTCCCCGGCGCGCACGAGACGGCGCTGGCCGTGCCGTGGGG
Source organism: Amycolatopsis sp. (assembly GCF_025464955.1). Classification (GTDB taxonomy): domain Bacteria; phylum Actinomycetota; class Actinomycetes; order Mycobacteriales; family Pseudonocardiaceae; genus Amycolatopsis. The sequence continues at coordinate 184,312 of NZ_JAODNM010000092.1, forward strand.
CGGGACGAGTCACCCGGTGTGGTTCAAGAACGACCCACGGGTCGCGAACGTCAAGGTTGCGGGCGGGGTCTTCGACCGTGCCGTCGTCCAGGGCGTGGTCGACACGGTGAAAATGGTGGACGCGCAGATCATGACTCTGCCAACCGAACAGCGGGACGCCGAGATGGCGAAGATCGCCGCTTCGGTGCAGGCCGGAATGCCGCCAAGGGAGAACCCCCGGATCAATACCTCGGTGGACTCGGTACACGCTTCCGGGCCGCTCGGGCGCGCACACTGCGTCATCCATGGGAACAGCAACTACAAGCAGACCGGGCTTTTGCAGGCGTATGCGGCGTATTCGCTGTTGCAGCAGGCGCCGAAGCGCGTCGGGCTGGCTTCGGCCTGTCAGGCGTTCGGCCATCGCGAGCTACTCGGCCAGCTGAAGGCCTTCGGGCTCGTGCTCGACCCGGTACTCACCGTCCACAAGTGACACGCGTGGGGACCCCTCGGTGGGGGGGTCCCCACGGGGAACCGAGGATTCCTGTGCTGCTGTACGACTATCTCGACAAAGGTGTCTCGCTGGGAGCGGCGTCGCCGTGCCTGACGATGGACGGTGTCACGCTGACGTACGGCGAGGTCCAGGAACTGTCGTGGAAGGTGGCGCGGGCGCTGGACCGGTCCGGTGTGCGGCCGGGCGACAAGGTGGCGATCCTGTCGGCGAACGACCCGATTGCCTTCTCCTGCGTGTTCGGCATCGCCCGCGCCGGCGCGGTGTGGTGCCCGGTCAACCCCCGCAACGAGGCTGCGGAAAACCGGGACCTGCTGGACTTCTTCGACTGCACGTGCTTGGTTTTCCAGCGTGCGTTCGCGCCGTTGGTCGACCGGATCCTGCCCGATCTCCCGCGGCTGACGACGCTGGTCTGCCTGGACGGCGAGAGCGCGTCGGCCGTGTCCTTTGAGGACTGGATCGGTGGTGTGCCTGCCGAGCCTTGGGAGGCCGACGTGGTCGACGACACGATGCTGCTCGTCGGCACCGGTGGCACCACCGGGCGGCCCAAGGGTGTGATGCTGACCGGCGGCAACATCGAGACGATGTCGGCCTTGACGTTGATGAGCTATCCGTTCGAACCGCGTCCGGTGTACCTCGCGCTCGCGCCGCTGACGCACGCGGCCGGGGTGCTGTGCTTTCCGATCATGACCCTCGGCGGTGAGATCGTCATCATGAAGACGCCGGATCTCGCCGAGTTCCTCACGCTGGTCGCTCGACATCGGGTGACACACACCTTCCTGCCACCGACGTTGATCTACATGCTCCTTGGCAAGGCCGATCTGTCCACTTCGGACCTGTCGTCGCTGCGGTGCTTCTGGTACGGCGCCGCGCCGATGTCGGCGGCCAGGCTGGAGGAGGCCATCGAGAAGATCGGGCCGGTGATGGCGCAGCTCTTCGGGCAGAGCGAGGCACCTATGATGATCTCCACCATGGCCCCGAAAGACCATTTCCACTCCGACGGGACACTCGCGCGGGAGCGGTTTTCCTCGGCGGGGCGGCCGTCGCCGCTCGTGCGCGTCGCGATCATGGACAAGAACGGGAACCTGCTGAAAACCGGCGAACGCGGCGAGATCGTCGTGCGGGGTTCGCTGGTGATGAAGGGCTACTACAAGAATCCCGAGGCCTCGGCGGAAGCCGGGCGGCACGGTTGGCACCACACAGGCGATATCGGTTATCTCGACCCGGACAACTATCTGTTCATTGTGGACCGGGCGAAGGACATGATCATCACCGGTGGCTTCAACGTCTACTCCGCCGAGGTCGAGCAGGCGCTGATGGCGCACCCGGACGTCCAGGACTGCGCCGTCGTCGGGCTGCCGGACGACAAGTGGGGCGAACGCGTCACCGCGGTGATCCAGCCGCACGCCGGACACGACGTCGATGAGGCGGAACTGCGGGCGTTCGTGAAGGCCAGGGTGGGCAGCGTCAAGACCCCGAAGCAGGTCGAGAGCTGGCTGGACCTCCCGCGCTCGAAGGTCGGCAAGGTTCTGAAAGCCGAGGTCAAAGCGCGGTTGCTGGAGGGCGAGTAGCGGCATCAAAGACGCCTCAAGGCCACGACATGGCGACCCTCGCGGTGCGTTGGACGCCGATGCGTGGAGTCGGTTGAGGTGGCGGGTTCGGCATTACTGCTGGTGTGGCTGGTGTGGCGTTGTGACGTGTCGTGAAGGCCACCTTCACGGCGTAAGGCGTACTCAACTAGGCCTTCGCGACGCCCCAGCCCTGCCGAAAGTGCCTCCAGGAGCCCCAACAGTCACATCGCCATCACCAGTACCACCCGCGCGAAGTGACCGGCCCTCAGTTCCGCTACCAGCACCCATTCGCCCCGGTCCTTGCTGCTTTGGACCGAACCGACCACCCCCGCCCCCCTGAAGTTCCAGGCATTGGCGTTCAACGCCACGCTGGGACGTCAGTCATCCGGGGAAAGCGGGAACCGGAGGGTGAAGGTCGAGCCTTGGCCGGGGATGCTGGTGGCGCCGGCGGAGCCGCCGTGGGCTTCGGCGAGTTGACGCACGATCGCCAGGCCGAGGCCGCTCCCGCCGGACTGTCGGGTGCGCGACTTGTCCGCGCGCCAGAAGCGATCGAACACCCGCGGTAGGTCGTCCGGGTCGATGCCGATCCCGGTGTCGGCGATCTCGAACACGGCTTCGACGCCCTCTCGACGTCCGCGCAGTGCGACCGTGCCGCCGGCCGGGGTGGCCCGGAGCGCGTTGGACACCAGGTTGTCGATCGCCTGACGCAGCCGCACGGGGTCCGCGACCAGGTCCAGTCGGTTCTCCGTGTCCACGGACAGCGTGACGTCGGCGGCCGCGGCGCGGGGGGTGTGCGCGGCGGCGACCTGGGCGAGGATGTCCGCGCCGCTCACCGGTTCCGGGTGCACACGCAGCTTCCCGGCGTCGGCCATGGACAGGTCCTGCAGGTCGTCGACGATGTGCTGCAGGTGCAGCGCCTCCTCCAGCAACGACGTGACGAGCTCGTCGTCGAGCGTGCTGATGCCGTCCTGGGTCGCTTCGAGCCAGCCGCGGATGTTGCTCAGCGGGGTGCGCAGCTCGTGCGCGATGTCGCTGACCATCGCTTTGCGCGTCGCCTCGAGTCGTTCGCGGTTCTCGGACATGTTGTTGAACGCCACCGCGAGCCTGCCGATCTCGTCCTTGCTCTTGACGTCGACCCTGGCCGTGACATCGCCTTCGCCCATCCGCCGCGCCGCGCCGGTGAGCGCCCGCAGTGGCCGGATCAGCCGGGCGCCGGCCAGGACGGTGAACGCGATGGTCAGCAGCAGGACGCCACCGGCGACCCCCGCCACCCGGATCTTGTTCTCGCGGGACAGGCTGAACGTGGCCGGCGTGGCAGCGCCGTTGGACGTGGTGATGAACAGCAGCGCCGGCGGCGACACATACGGCGTCAGTTGCTCGTGCCGTGAACTGGTGATGCACGACTGGACAGCCGGGTCGGGCACGTTGGCCTGAGCCGGGACCGGACCGCTCTGTGCCGCGGACGGCTCCGGGGTCAGGCTGGAGCGCACCGCGGGCAGCGGCGTCCAGCCGAAGTCCAGTTGGACGGCGACCGGTTCATGGTGCTGACGGGACAGGCAGTCGTTGACCAGTTTGTCGAGCTGGTCCAGCGCGGTCTGTTCGGTTTTGACGGGCTGCTCGAGGTTGTTCTCCTTGCAGTTGAACAGGCTGTACGCGTCGGAGCTGACGACACTGGGCCTGCCGTTGGGCGCGGTGGTGATCGTGCCGCTGCCGGTCCGGTTCTGTACGCAGGTGAGCACGCGCGAGGCCAGCGCGGCCAAAAAGCCGACGTCGTCGGCATTCAGCTTGAACGGCCCGACGGCGCCGACGTCGATGCGGTCGGCGGTCGCGTTGGCCACCAGGCCGGGGTCCACTGCCAGCGGGTCGACCACCGCGGACGCCTTGTTCGGGAGCGGGTCGGCCTTCGGCGCGGAGTCGGCGATGGGGACGCGGTTCGGTGTGGTCAGCGCGACCCGGTGGCCGGTGATCTGCGCGTAGGCGGTGACGAGCCGGCCGACGCCGCCCCAGTTCGGATGGGTCGAGGCGTATCCGAGGATCCCCTGGTAGATCTTGCTGTCGTCGGAGAGCGCCTGACCTTGTTCCTGTTGGATCGCGCCGGACGTCGTCGTCGACGCGAGCCACGCGGTGGCCGCGATGGCGCACACCGCCACCAGCACGGACACCGCCAGCAGCCGGACGAGCAGACTACGATGCACCGGCTTGCTTCTCCCGCCCGGCCGTCAGCTTGTAGCCGACGCCGTAAACCGTCACCAGCCGCGTGGGTTTGCGTGGCTCGGTTTCGATCTTCTTGCGCACGTTCATCACGTGGACGTCGATGGCGCGGGTGGTGATGTACCGGTCGAAACCGTGCAGGTGCTCGAGAAGCTGCCCGCGGGTGAACACCCGGTCCGGATGCGCGGCCATCACCTCGAGCAGCCGGAACTCGCCAGGGGTGCAGTCGATCGGGGTGCCGTCGCTGCTCACCTCGTGCCGGACGGGATCGACGACGAGCGTGCCGACGTGCAGGCGCGGGTCGGCCGGCGTCGTCTCTGCGCGGGTCCGCCGCAGCAGCGTCCGCACGCGCGCCATCAGTTCGCGCGGGCTGTACGGCTTGGTCACGTAGTCGTCGGCGCCGAGATCGAGGCCGAGGAGCAGATCATCCTCTGTGGACCGCGCGGTCAGCATCAGCACCGGGATCTCGGACTCGGCCCGCAGGATGCGGCAGACGTCGAGCCCGTCGACCTTGGGCAGCATGATGTCGAGCACCAGCAGGTCCGGCATCAGCCGGCGCACCTCGTCGATCGCCGCGCGGCCGTCGGTCACCACGACCACCGTGTGCCGTTCGCGTTCGAGGTAGCGCCGGACGAGCTCGGCCTGCTTCTCGTCGTCCTCGGCCAGCACAATCTGCGCGCACATGGCTCCGATCATAGGTCGGATCCTCCCCGCCCACCCGATTCGGCGCCAAGGACCATAGGAGTCGTACCGGCTGCTGACAATTCCCTGACATTCCTTGGTGATAGTTGCCGCCATGAAGCCTTTCGCCGATACCGCCCGCTCCCGGCGCCGAGCCGCGCGTCCGGCGTTCGCCGCCGTCCTGTTCGCCACTGCCGCGGTGTTGAGCGCCTGCGGCGGCGCTGCGAACTCTGCTGCTCCGCAGGTGGCGTCGCTGCCGGGTTCCGGCGCGCCGTCCGCGTCAGCGACGACGTCGAGTCCCTCCACAGTGGACCAATCGCAGCGGCCGCAGTTGCGGTTGGACAGTACACAGGAGGAGATAGTCGCGGCCGGCAAGCCGTACGACATCTGCCTCAAGGAGCACGGCCACAAGATGATCGCCGGCCGCGGCGACGGCAACTCGCCCGACCAGCACGACGACACTGATACGGCGAAGGCGGCAGTTGCGGCGTGCGCGGGAAAGCTGCCAATCCAGCCGCCGGAAATGGACCAGTCCACCAATCCGCACTTTCTCGACGACTATCACGACTGGATCACCTGTCTGAACGCGAAGGGGGTGCCGGTGACGCCGACCGATCCGTTCGGCAGTGGCTGGACTTTCACCTCGCAGCCGACCGTCGGCGAGGCGCAGGAGCAGAAGATCGAACAGGACTGCAAGATTGGCGCGTTCAGTGGAAAGTGAGTCGATCTCCGGCGAGTTGACGCCGGAGGAACCCGGCCGGAACCGCAAGAAGCTTGTCATCTCCGCGGTGTCGCTTGTGGTTGTCGTCTTTCTCGGCGGCGGCGCGTTCGCGGTGATCCGCCACGGGGAGAGCAAGGCCGCGGTCGCGCCCGCGGCGGCGGCGGTGACTACGATCGCGGTGGCGAAGACCGACCTGACCGACACCCAGTCCTTCACCGGCACGCTCGGTTTCGGCACCCCGCAATCGCTCAAAGGTGCCGGCCAGGGCGTGGTGACCAAGCTTCCCTTGACCGGTGACATTGCTGAGCGCGGCAAGCCGCTCTACTCGGTCAACGACGTGCCGGTGCCCGTTTTCTTCGGCGCCACACCGATGTTCCGCAAGCTCGACAACCCGGACCTGCAGGGTTCGGACATCGCGATGGTCGCGGACAACCTCGCCAAGCTCGGCTACAGCGTCGGCACTCGCGCGAAGGACCCGGGAAAGGCGGCCTTCACCCCGGCTCTGGTCGCGGCGCTGAAGAAATGGCAGAAGCACGCCGGACTCGACGACACCGGCACCCTCGACGTCGGCCAGATCGTCGTGGTCGCCGGCGCGGTGCGGGTCAACAGCGTGTCCGCGCAGCTGGGCGATCCGGCGGCGGGCCCGCTGATGACCGTGACGCCGACGGAGAAGGTCGTCACCATTCCGGTCGCTCCCACCGACGTCGGCTCCATCAAGACCGGTGCCGCGGTAACCATCGTGCGTCCGGACAACAAGAACGTGCCGGGGAAGGTGGTGTCGATCGGCACCACTGTGGACGGTGGACCGGACTCCGGTGGCACCGGCTCGTCGGGCGGCGGTGCCCAGAACCCGCCGAAGGTGAGCATCATCGTCGCGCCGGACGACGAGTCGCAGGTGTCCGATTTGGACTCCGCGTCGGTACAGGTGCAGGTGACCACGCAGACCCACGCCGGGGTGCTCGCGGTACCGGTCGGTGCGCTGGTCGCGCTGCGGGAAGGCGGCTACGCCGTCCAACTGCCGAACGGGACGCTGAAAGCGGTCCAAACCGGAATGTTCTCCAAGGACCTGGTCGAAATCAGCGGTACTGGGATCACCGCCGGACTGTTGGTGGTGACGACCTCATGACCGGAATGACCGAACCCGTTCCCGTACTGGCATTGCACAGCGTCAGCAAGATCTACCCCGGCAATGTGGCCGCGCTCGACAACGTCTCGTTGTCGGTCCACGAAGGCGAACTGCTCGCCATCGTCGGGCCATCGGGCTCGGGCAAGTCCACTTTGCTCAACATCGTCGGCACCCTCGACCTCCCTACCCACGGCACGGTCGAGATCGGCGGACAGGACGTCACGTCGTTGTCCGATCGGCGTCTTTCGGCGCTGCGCGGGCGATGGCTGGGGTTCGTGTTCCAGCAGTTCCACCTCACCGACGGGCTCAGTGCGGCCGACAACGTCGCGACCGGCCTGCTCTACGCCGGGGTGCCCAGGCGCAAGCGGCGAGCGATGGCGCTCGAAGCGTTGGACCGCGTGGGGCTGTCGCACCGCGTCGGGCACCTGCCGCACCAACTGTCCGGCGGCGAGAAGCAGCGGGTCGCCATCGCGCGGGCGGTGGTCAACGATCCCGCGCTGGTGCTGGCCGACGAGCCGACCGGCGCGCTGGACACCGCCAACGGCCGCGCGGTACTCGACTTGTTGACCGGCCTGAACAACGACGGCACCACGATCGCGATCATCACGCACGACCGGGACATCGCCGCGGGGTTGCCCCGCCAGGTCGAGTTCCGTGACGGGCGCATCGTCGCGGACACCGGTGCCTGGATCCCGGTATGAGCCACACACGAAGCTGTTCTTTCGCTGACAGGTTCGTTAAAAGTGCTGGTCATGCTAGGTCCATGACGTTCATTACCGCCGCCAAGCGGCCGTTGCTGCAGTCGGGGTTGCTGGCAGCGGCCGGACTTGTGTTTATCGCGGGCTGCTCGTCCAGCCCGGCGAAAGCGCCCGAAGTCGCGTCGATCGCCACACCAGGTTCGATCGCCGCGAGTACAGCGTCCACAGCGCCGACGGGTGACGCTGTCGAGGCAGGCCGTCCGCGTCACCGGGTGGACGAAACGCCGGAGGATTCGCAGAAGCTGATCGCGCCCTGGACCGCGTGTATGAAGGCGCACGGCGCGGACATGGACCAGCAGCCCAACTCGATCGCCGGAGCGGAAGCCTGGTCCGCCGCGCATGCCGATGCGGGCAAGGCGTGCCTGCCCAAGCTCCCGCTGCTGCCATGGGGTGAGGACAGCGCGAACCCTGCGCACAAGGACAACCTGCACAAGTGGGTCCAGTGCATGACTTCGCAGGGGATGAGCGTGGTGGAGACGCCGGACGACTCGGAGTCGCCGTGGCACTTCGGTGACGGCAAGCAGCCGCCGAACTCGGACAAGATCGAGCAGACCTGCGAAGTCCAGGTCATGGGTCCCAGCGATAAGTAAGCCGCGATAGTTAGCGTGCGCAAGGACCCCGCAAAAGCGCAAAAGTGGGAAGCCGGTGACCCCACTCGGCGGCGAGTTGCGAGGCCTCGCGAGTAGGTCGCCTACTAGGGTTGTTCGCATGCTTCGAATCGGCGTACTCGGCGCGGCGCGCATCGCGCCCAACGCGATCATCAAGCCCGCTGCGGCTTCTTCGGATGCGAGGGTCACGGCCGTCGCGGCCCGGGATCGCGACCGGGCCAACGCCTTCGCCGCGAAACACGGCATCCCGACGGCGTATGGCGACTACCCGGAGCTGCTCGCCGACCCGGCGATCGACGCGGTCTACAACCCGCTGCCGAACGGCTTGCACGGCCGCTGGACGCTTGCGGCTCTGAAGGCCGGAAAGCATGTCCTGTGCGAAAAGCCGTTTACCGCCAACGCCGACGAAGCTCGGACGGTCGCCGAGGCGGCGCGGGCGAGCGGGCTGGTCGTGATGGAGGCGTTCCACTACCGCTATCACCCGCTTTTCCGGCGCGCGATGGAGATCGTGGCGGGCGGCGAGCTCGGGCGCGTCCGCCATATCGAGACGGCGTTCTCCTTCCCCCTGCCCAAGTTCTCCGACATCCGCTACAACTTCGACCTCGCCGGCGGCGCGCTGATGGACGCCGGTTGTTACGCCGTCCACATGGCACGTTCGCTGGGCGGGTCGGAGCCGGAGGTCGTTTCGGCGCACGCCAAACGGCACACCGCCGACGTCGACCGCGCGGTGCGTGCCGAGCTCAAGTTCGAAGCCGGTCACACAGCGACGGTGTCCTGCTCGATGTGGTCGAAGTCGGTGCTGCGGATGTCGGTGAAGGTGGTCGGCGACGCGGGGGAGATGCGGATCTTCAACCCGCTCGTACCGCAGATCCTGCACCGGATGTCCGTCCGAGCCGGTGGGCATCGGCGCGTCGAGCACTTCGACAAGCGGCCGAGCTACGCCTACCAGTTGGATGCCTTCACCGGCGCGGTGCAGCGGGGCGAGCCGATCCTGACCTCGCCCGACGACTCGATCGCGAACATGACCGTCATCGACGCCATCTACACCGCCGCAGGCCTCCCCCTCCGCCACCCCGCATAACCCGCTTCGCCGCTGCTCGCTTGGGTAGCGACCCCTCAAGGCCATCCTGATGGCCAGCCTCGCAGTGCGTTCAACGCACCATGCCTGGAACTTGATGGGTTGGGGTGGTCGGTTCTGTTCAGGGCACACTCCCGGTAGGGCAGAGACGTCGTCAAGGCCTAGTTGAGTACGCCTTACGCCGTGAAGGTGGCCTTCACGACACGTCACAATGCCACACGTTCCAGGCATTGGCGTTCAACACACACTGCGAGGGTCGCCATGTCATGGCGTTGAGGGAACGCCGCTCACTCACTTGACCGGTCATAGTTGACATGTCGCCTGCGTATGTTCTAGGTTTGACATGTCGAAACCGGAACAGAGAGGTCGCCATGAACTACCTGCGCGGATTCATCCCGTGGATCGCCTTCGCCGTCGTCTCCGGCTTCAGCTGGCAGTGGGCCGCGCTGACCGGACTCGTGCTGAGTCTCGGACTGCTGGTCCAGGCCCGCCGGTCGAAGATCGCCCTGGACTCCCAGATCCTCGAGCTCAGCACGCTCGTCTACTTCGCCGCGCTGACCGTCGTCGCCTTCTCGCTCACGGACTCGCCGCTGAGGCACTACACCGGCTCGATGTCGATGGTCTGGCTGGCGCTCACCGCCTGGGGCGGGCTGGCCATCAGCCGGCCGTTCACGCTCGGCATCGCGAAGCGCCAGACGCCGGAAGCACTTTGGAGCTCGCCCGTCTTCGTCAAGGTCAACGTCGTCATCACGACCGCCTGGGCCGCCGCGTTCACCGTGACCGCGGTCGTACTGGCCGTACTGGCCGCCTCGAACGTCGGCTCCGCCGGCTCGATCCCCGTCCAGGTCGCCGGGTTCGTCATCCCCGCGATCTTCACCGCCCGATACCCGGAGCGCATCCGCGCCCGCTACGCCGCTCAGGAGCTGTGAACACCATGGCCGACATGACTGTCCCGGCCTACCTCGCCGGAAACTACGCCCCCGTCACCGACGAACTCACCGCCGTCGACCTGAAGGTCACCGGCACCATCCCGCCGGAGCTCACCGGCTGGTATCTGCGCAACGGCCCCAACCCGCACGACGCCGCGTCCAGCCACTGGTTCCTCGGCGACGGCATGGTCCACGGCGTCCGTCTCGAAGCGGGCCGGGCCACCGCCTACCGCAACCGCTGGGTCCGCACCCGCGGCACCAAGGTCTACGACGAGCACGGCAACCAAGACCTCACCCAGGGGGTTGCGAACACCCACGTCGTCCGGCACGCCGGCCGCACGTTCGCCCTCGTCGAGTCGTCGTTCCCGTACGAGCTCGACTGCCGCCCCGGCCACGAGCTCGAGACCGTCGGCCCGTACGACTTCGATGGTCGCCTGACCACCGCGATGACCGCGCACCCCAAGACCTGCCCGACCACGGGCGAGCTGCACTTCTTCGGCTACGGTGGGTTCAAGCCGCCGTACGTCACCTATCACCGCGCCGACGCCAGTGGGCAGCTCGTCGTCAGCCGCCCGATCGACGTCCCGGCGCACACGATGATGCACGACTTCAACCTCACCGCCGGCCACGTCGTCTTCATGGACCTTCCGGTGGTCTTCGACGCCGAACAGGCGAAGACCGGCCGCGGGATGCCCTACACGTGGGACAACAACTACGGCGCCCGTCTCGGGGTCCTGCGTCGCGACGATCCGTTCGGTGAAGTCCGCTGGTTCTCGGTCAACCCGTGCTACGTCTTCCACACCCTGGGCGCCTACGACGACGGAAACCGGATGGTCCTGCACGTCGTGCGCTACCCGTACCTCGACGACCCGACGCGTAAGCCCGCGCCTGCCACGCTCTGGCGTTGGACGATCGACCTCGTGAGCGGCAAGGTCGCCGAGGAGCAGCTCGACGACCGGCCCTGCGAGTTCCCGCGGATCGACGACCGCCTCGCCGGCCTCGCGACCCGCTTCGGCCATGCGACGAGCACGAGTGGTCCGGACCAGCCCGAGCGGCCCAACGCGCTGCTGCGGTACGACCTCGAATCCGGCGACGTCGTCCGGCACGATTTCGGCCCGGGACGCACTCCGGCCGAGGCGTCGTTCGCTCCGGCCGATCTTCGTCCCGGCGGCCCCGGTTGGCTGATCACCTACGTCTACGACGCCGCCACCGACACCAGCGACGTCGTCATCCTCGACGCAGCTGACCTGGATGCGCCGCCGGTCGCGGAAATTCACCTGCCACAACGGGTCCCGTTCGGGTTCCATGGGAACTGGATGCCCGACGAGCTGCCGACCCTCAGGAGTGCCCACGGTGACTGACGAACTGCCGCACGAGACGCTCGGTGCCCGCTGGTCCGGGTTGCGCATGCCGGCGAAAGGCCTGCACGCCGACACCGCCGCGAGCGGCCGGACCAGCACCGCGGTGCGTGCGGCGGTCGCCAGCCACCTGGATCTCGAAGCCGAGTTGGGCGCCTATGTCGCCGAAGGTGCTGCCGCGGAGCAGCTCACCGAAGTCCGCCGGCGTCTCGGTGGGCTGCTGGGCTTCGACGCGGACGACGTCGCGCTCGTGGAGAGCGGGTCGGCAGCACTCGCCCAGCTGCTCGCCGCCTGGCCGCTGCAACCGGGCGATCGGGTGTGGGCGGTGCCGAGCGAGTGGGGGCCGAACCTGTCGGCGTTCGCGGACTTCCGGCTGGAGGTCGGCTGGCTCGACGTCGACGATTTGGGCCGGGTCGACCTGGAGGCGTTGCGCAACCGGCTGCGCACCGATCGGCCGGCCTTCCTGCACCTGACCGCCATGGCTTCGCATCGGCCGCTCGTCCAGCCGGTCGAGGAATGCGCCGAGATCTGCGCCGCGGCGGAGGTGCCGGTGATCGTCGACACGGCGCAGTCGCTGGCGCAGGTCGAGTTCATGCCAGGCGCGGCGGCCGTCTACGGCACCGGCCGGAAGTTCCTGTGCGGCCCGCGCGGGGTCGGTTACCTCGCGGTCCGCGACCCGTGGCAGGCGAACCTCGTCCCGCGCTTTCCGGCGTTGCCGCCGGGGATCTGGCCGGGACAGGGGAGTCCGATGCGCACGTTGGAAAGCCGGGAGGCGTTCGTCGCCGGCCGGATCGGGCTCGGCACCGCGTTGCGTGAGTACAGCGATTTGGGCCCGCGGCAGATCCACGAACGGCTGCACGGAATCGGCAGGGCCTTGCGGGCCGAGCTCGCCGAGGTGCCCGGCTGGGTCTTGACGGCTCCCGTCGACGCGCCTGGCTCGATCACGTCGCTGCAGCCGGAGGACGAGCATCTCGACGTCGCTCAGGTGCGCGCTGAGCTGCTTCGACGTGGTGTGGTCAGCACGGCCTGCGGTCCGGAACGGGCTCCGGGCGACATCACCCGACCGTTGCTGCGGTTCAGCCCGCACCTCGACCTCACCCTCGACGGCGTCCGCGAGCTGGCCGCGCATCTTCGCGAGACCTAAACTCCGTACGGTGTACAGTTAAAGTCAGAGGTACCGGCTCTGGTCTGGGAGGCCTTCCGTGCAGGTCAGTTCATCCACTGTCTCGCTCACCGTCGACGACGTCGAGCAGTCGCGTGTCTTTTTCGTCGATCACTTGGGATACAAGGAAAAGATGTCCGCCGACGGGTTCGTTTCGCTGGGCCGGGAGGATGCCGCGGTGAACCTCGTGTTCCTGCGGCGCGGGCTCGAGGTGCTGCCGGAAGGATTCCGCGACGTGCATGCGGCCGGGGTCATCGTGGCGCTGGTCGTCACCGATCTTGACGCGGAGTTGGCCAGACTGACCGGTGAGGGGGTCGCGATCACGTTGCCGCTTCGCGAAGAGCTGTGGGGTGAGCGACTCTTCCAGGTCGCCGACCCCAATGGCGTCGTGGTCGAGTTCGTCCAGTGGGCCTGACCACCGCAACTCGCCGTCGAGTTGCGGTAGTCGAAGGCTCAGCCGGCGAGGGTGAGGGTGTGCCCGGTGTGGTCGACTTTCGCGCGCAGATAGCGGATGTTGCTGTCGGTCGCGAACACTCCGGTGGTGACGCGGTGGTGGATCCCGACACCGTTTTCGCTCAGCTGCGCCTCTTTGTCGGGGTTGTTCGAGAGCAGGTCGATCTCGGACACCCCGAGCGCGCCGAGCATCTGGGCTGCGGCGGTGTAGTTGCGGCTGTCCTCGGGCAGGCCTAGCGCGGTGTTCGCGGCGTAGGTGTCCAAGCCGTCGTCCTGGAGCGCGTAGGCGTCGAGCTTGTTGTAGAGGCCGATGCCGCGCCCTTCCTGGCGCAGGTAGAGCAGGTAGCCGCCGGTTTCGGCGATACGCTCGACGGCTTCGCGCAGTTGGGCGCCGCAGTCGCAGCGGGCGGAGCCGAAGACGTCGCCGGTCAGGCATTCAGAGTGGAGACGGACCAGCGGCACGTCTGGGGAGGACAGGTCTCCGAGAACGAGCGCGAGGTGTTCGCCGCCATCGGTCAGGCCGCGGAAGGTGACCATGTCGGCTTCCGCGGTGAACCCGTCGGCGAAGCTGAGCGGGACGTGCACGCGGGTCCGCACCTGCGCCGGAACTGCGGTCGTCTTCGCGGTCATGGTCGTCCTCGATTCTCCCGGATCACTGCACAAGTCGATCATGCCCTCAACTGGATGATTGAGAGTTGAACTACCTGGCTGACAACCCTACAACCTTGTGTGACGTCGTTAAGGCGAGATCGACGGCAGCGTTGGTGTGGTTGTTCTCACAGCGTGGCTACTGGGCGCTGACTTCTTCGCGGGGAGCGGCGGCCGCAGTGGCGGCGACCGTGTTGGCGGCGTCCAGCGGTTTGCCGCAGCGGTCGCACTGCAGACGTCCGTCCGGCTGCCCGCCGCAACCGGCGTGCACGGCTGTGCGCGGTGAGCCGTTCGGTGCGCGGTAGTACTCGTCGCCCCAGTGCTTCAGGTGCATGAGGATCGGCCAGAGCTGCCGTCCCTTTTCCGTGGCGCGGTACTCGTAGCGCGGGGGATGTTCCTGGTAGGCCTCGCGTTCCAGGACACCCTCGGCGACCAGGAACTCCAGCCGCGTCGCGAGCACGCTGCGGGTGATGCCGAGCCTCGACACGAGGTCGTCGAAGCGCGTGACGTCGAACAGGGCGACTTCGCGCACGATGAGCAGCGACCAGCGCTCGCCAAGGATCTCGAGCGCCTTGGCGATCGAGCAGGTCTGGGTGTCGTACTCACGGCGAAGCATCCGTCACAGTCTAGCCGGGTGAGTTTGATGAAGCGACCCGCTACACTCCGGTGAGTTGCTTCATCAAACTCACTCTCCCTCCCCGGATCGGACGACAGCATGACGAAGACGGGTACGACCAGACCGGGCCTGGTGCTCCTGCTGGTTTCGGTCGCGTCCTTCCTGGCCAGCCTCGACCTGTTCATCGTGAACATCGCCTTCCCGGCGATCCGGGTGGCCTTTCCGGGCGGTGACCTGGGTTCGATGTCGTGGATCCTCAACGGCTACACGGTCATGTTCGCGGCGTTCCTCGCGCCGGCCGGCCGGCTGGCGGACCGCTACGGCCGGCGGCGGCTCTTCCTGATCGGGGTGGCGATCTTCACCGCGGCGTCGGCGGCGTGTGCGCTGGCCGGGTCGATCCCGATGCTGGTGGCGTTCCGAGCCGTGCAGGCGATCGGGGCCGGGCTGGTGATGCCGACGTCGTTAGCGTTGCTGTTGACCGCTTTCCCGGCGGCCAAACGCTCTGCCGCGGTGGGCATGTGGGCGAGCGTCGGCGCCGCGGCTGCCGCGCTGGGTCCGCCGTTGGGCGGACTGCTCGTCGAGGCTTCCTGGCGATGGGTGTTCCTGGTCAACGTGCCGATCGGCGTGCTGGCGCTGGTTTTCGGGCCGATCTTGCTGCGGGAGAGCAAGGACACGACGACCGGGGTGCCCGACCTGCTGGGTGCGTTGGGATTGCTGGCCGGGGTTGGCGGGTTGACGTTCGCGCTGGTCGAGGCGCCTGACGCGGGTTGGACGAGCGGGCGCGTGCTCGGCGGGTTCGTGGGCGGAGTCGCGGCTTTGGCGTGGGCGGTGTTCCGCGCGAAACGCCACCCCGTCCCCGTGCTCGACCTTCAGTCGCTCAAGGTGCCGACGCTGTGGCTCGCTTGCGTGGCGATGGCCCTGTTCGCCGCCGGGTTCGCCGCGATGCTCTTCGGGAACGTGCTGTTCCTCGTCGGCATCTGGCACGACTCCACCGCGATCGCCGGCCTGTCGCAGAGTGCCGGCCCCGCCACCGTGGTCGTGGTGTCGATGTTCGGCGGCCGGCTCGCCCACCGGTTCGGGCCGGGGCCGGTCGCGGCGGTCGGTGCGCTCAGCTTCGGCTTGGCCTCGGTGTACTGGCTCGCGCAACTCAGCGCGACGCCGGACTACTGGGCCGACATGTTGCCGGGCCAGCTTCTGTCCGGCCTCGGTGTCGGGCTCCTCATGCCGAGCCTGTCCTCGGTGGTGGCGACCGTGCTGCCGCCGGACCGCTGGGGAGCCGGTTCGTCGATGATCAACACGTCCCGGCAGGTCGGCACCGTGCTCGGTACGGCGATCCTGGTCGTCATCTACGGCGGGACGCAGGATCTCGACGCGTTCCGGCACGGCTGGATCTTCATCGTGGCGACGTCGGCCGCCGCCGCGGTGACCGGCTGCTTCATCGCCGCCCGCCGCGGCACGGTGGACCACCATGTCCAGCCCGCCGCCGAGTCGGCCCGGGTTTCGGTGTCCTAGCGGCTATTCGGTCTTGGCTTCGGGATCTTTGGCGGTGTCTTTGGCGTCTTTGTGGTGGTGGCCGAGGTGTTTGAGCTTCTCGACGGCGTCGTGCGCGAGATCCTTCACTTCGTACACCGTCTCCCACGCGGCCAGCTCGGCGTCGTCGGCCGTCTTGGCCAGCTCCTCCTCGACCTTTTCGCGGGTGCTTTCGTCCTTGTGATGAGCGTTCTCGGTCATGGGTTCCTCCCCGTGGGTTGACGTCCGGTCAGCCTTCCCCACCGGTCCTACCCGGACAACTCAGGGTAGCGACCGCGCGTGGAAGGCGTGCACGTGCTGTGCCGGGCCGCCTGCTTTCGGCGGCTGAGTGTGGGACTCGGCGCCGTGAACGTGGGACTCGCGCCCGCCCCGGTCCCTCAACCACCACGGACCCACGCAGACAACACCAGAGCCACAAGTGACAAATGAAAACGGCCGGGTACGGGGACTTTGCGCCCGTACCCGGCCGTCGGCCGGAACCCCTCGTGAAACTCAGGCCTTGGTGCGGACCTTGGTCCGTGCCCGCAGGTCGAGCTCGATCTGCTCCAGGCTGCGTCCCTTGGTTTCCGGGACGAGCCACTTGGTCAGCCCGAACAGCACGACGTTGATCCCGGCGAACAGGAACATCGAGCCGCCGATCCCCAGCGAACCGGGGGCGGAGATGATCGGGAAGACAGCGCTGACGATGCCGGTGGCCGCCCACAGGACGACGCTGCCGATGCCCATGCCCGCGGCGCGGAACCTCAGCGGGAACACCTCGGACATCATGACCCACACGACCGCGCCCCAGCCGAGCTCGTAGCCGACCAGGTAGAGGACCATCATGATCAGCATCAGCACCCCGCGGGTGCCGGTGTCGTGCACGTTCAGCACCACGATCCCGGCCGCGGCCAGGGTGATGACCATGATCACGTTGCCGATGAGCAGCAGGGGCTTGCGGCCCCAGCGGTCGACGACGAAGACGACCCACGCGGTGAACAGGAACTTGGTGATCCCGAGCAGCACACCGGAAAGCAGCGCCGCCTGGGTGGCGAAGCCGAGCCCGATGAGCATCGTCGGGAAGTAGGCGTTGATCGCGTTGACCCCGCTGAACTGCTGGCCGATGGCGAGCAGCATGGCGACGATCAGCATCGGGCGGACCCAGGGGAGGAACAGGTCGCGGATGCGGCCCTTCTCCTCGGTGTCCATCCGGATGACTTCGCGGATGGTGTCGAGTTCGGCGTCGACGTCGTCGGACTTGCCGTGGGAGCTGACGAGGACCTCACGGGCCTCCTCCACACGGCCGTTCTTCAGCAGCCAGCGCGGTGTCTCGGGCAGGAACACCAGCCCGGCGAGCAGGATGACGGCGGGGATGATCGCGCCCGCCAGCATCGCGCGCCAGTTGGATGTCGGGCCGAGCCAGTAGTCGACCAGGAACGCGATCAGGATGCCGAGGACGATGAAGATCTGGTTCAGCGCGCCCATCGCCCCGCGGAGCCGGGCGGGTGCAAGCTCGGACAGGTAGACCGGGACCGTCGAGGACGACAGGCCGATTCCGAGCCCGATGATGAACCGCGAAATGATCAGTAGCTCGAACGACGGCGAGAAGGTCGCCGCCAGCGTGCCGATGATGACGATCACGGCCGCGACCATGATCGTGCGCCGCCTGCCGAGCCGGTCGTTCGTCCTGGCGGAGAACGCCGCGCCGAAGATGGCACCGACCGACAGGCTCGCCGTGACGACGCCCTTGTCGAAGCCGGTCAGATGCCAGACCTTGGTGATGAACGGCAGGACACCCGAGATGACCCCGAGGTCGTAACCGAACAGGATCCCGCCGAGCGCACCAAAGAAGTACAACGTCGTTCTGTTGATTTGCCGTCGGGTCGGCGCTGTCTGCGTCATTGCCGAATCGCCCTCGTTTCCTGGGTCTTACCTGCCGGGTCGGTTTCGCGAAGTCTCCGGGTCCGGCACCGTCGGGGAGTGGTCAGGTCAGTGCGGTACTTCGTCGGGTTGGCCTGGTGGCCGGCCCGGCGGTGGTTCGTACCAGTGCCTCCGCCGAGATGCGGTGTAAACAGTCACACGCCCGTAACGCACGGACAAGACAAACGCTGATAACGATTCAGACACGTGATCGCCATTCACATATGTGACAGTGGCGAAGTGTGCGGGCCAGCCGGTCCGGACGGGAAACCGCTGGCTAGCTGAGGTTGCTCGTCGCGCGGCCCGCCGACGTGGCCTCGACGATCCAGGAGCGCGAGTCGAACAGCACGCCGTCTTCGGTCTCGTGCGCGGCGATGGAGTTGTAGACCCGTTCCAGGGCATGCTCTGCCGCTAGCGGATCCAGGGTGACGAGGAGGTCGTTCGTGCTGCGTAGTTCGCGTACGAAGCTGTACGTCGTGTCGACGTCGGAGCCGTAGGAAATCGGGACTTGCACGTCGGTGAACTTGATCCCGCCGAAGCCGGCGGCGTCGAGGATGCCTGTTACGGTCGCCTGGTCGGAGAGGGAGAACGGGCTCGCGGACATGGCTGTTTCCTTGACCGGCCCGAGCGCGTCGCGGACCACGTTCGCCCACTCGTTGTTTCCGCGGCTCTGCCAGACCATCATCACCAGGCGTCCTGCCGGGCGCAGTGCGCGTGCGAGGTTGCTGAACGCCGCGAGATGGTCGTCGAAGAACATCGTGCCGAACCGGCTGATGACGACGTCGAACCCGGCTGGCGCAAACGTGTGCACCTGAGCGTCTGCCTGCTCGTAGGTGACGTTGCGCAGCCCGTCGGCGTCGCTGAGTTCGCGGGCACTCTCAAGCATCAGCGACGAAAGGTCCACGCCGAGCACGCTCCCCGACACGGCCGCCCGCGCGGCGTCGCGCGTGGACTGGCCGGTGCCGCACCCGACGTCGAGCACCCGGTCGGACGCCATGATCCCGGTGGCAGCGCGGAAGGCGGCGTTCTGCGCACGGGCTCCGGCGTCGATGGTGGCGGCGTGCCGCACGCGATGTTCACCGGCCGCGCCGTCCCAGGCGGCGGTCTGCTCGGCGTTGGAGTTCCGCATCTCCTGACGCTAGCGCAGACAGGAGACGGTTGAGGTGAGCCGAGGCCGCGGTCGGCGCCGTTGTGCGACGAATTGCGGAGTGTGACCGGCGATGTGTCCTGACGCTTTCGGTCGTGCCTGGATTGGGTTTCAAGCTGGCGCCGGATGGGTGTTTCCGCTCCACGTAAGGGCTCTGGTGGTGTTCGGTAGCGGAAACACCCACCCGGGACGGAACCTCTGGTCACCACACGCGCGTCGTCGAGGTCCTCGGGTGATCTTGTCTACCGAGGTGTGTCGTGGTCGGTGGTCTAGATGCGTTGGTGGAGGGTGTTGCGGCGTGGTGTGCGTGTCGGGTCAAGGAATGCTGGTGGGATGAACTCCGGGAGCCCGTCGCGGGCGATGCGGACGCGCCATTCCGAGTAATGCATGAGATTGTGGTGCGCGGCGCAGAGGAACACGAGGTTCGAGATGCGTGTTTCCCCGTGGTGGGCCCACAAAACGATGTGGTGCCCGATGCATCGCTGCGGTGGTGCAT
>NZ_JAODNM010000095.1 GCF_025464955.1 Amycolatopsis sp.
ACCCCTCACCCCGAGACGTCCTGGGCCGGCCCAAGGGCCGACCCAGGACACACCGGTATGAGAAACTGTTCACGATGTCGTGGGACACATGTGTTCACGAAGTCCTGAGACAGCACAGCCGGTTCTAACCGGCCGCAACGCTCACGAGTCCTGCACGGGCTCAGACGGTGGCGGAGAGGGCAACCTCGATGTTGCCGCGGGTCGCGTTGGAGTAGGGGCAGACCTGGTGGGCCTTGGCGACGAAGTCGTCGGCCTGGGCCTGGTCGAGACCGGGAAGCGACACCTTCAGCGCAACAGCGAGTCCGAAGCCTTCGCCGACCTTGATGAGGCTGACCTCGGAGTCGACGGTGCTGCCGGTGATCTTCACCTTGGCCTGACGCGCGACGCCCTGGAGCGCGCTGTGGAAACAAGCCGCGTAACCGGCGGCGAAGAGCTGCTCGGGGTTCGTCTTCAACCCGCCGGGGCCACCCATCTCCTTCGGGATCGCCAGCGACTCGTCGATGACGCCGTCGGACGACGTCACCTCGCCGTTCCTGCCGTCGCCCCGGGAGGTCGCCGCCGCGGTGTAAATAGCCTCAGCCATGTAACTCGCCCATCTCTGTGCAGTCGTGACGCGCCCCATTGAGCGCTACACCGGTTACAACATCCGGCCGCACAGAACAATGCCACTCATGGCGCGCATCACGCGACTTCAAGTCTTACGGGATTGGGCGAATTCCGTAACCTGTCGGCCGATCAGCTTGAGCGTGGTGACGACCTTCTCCTCCGAGGCACCGCCGGCCTCGTCGAACTTGACCTCGGCGGAGTTGATCGAGCCACCGAGCGGCGCCGGCCAGCCACGCAGCGCGTGCGCGATCGTGCGCAGCTGGTCGAGGGTGGTGACGGCCGCCTGCCAGCCGAAGGCGACAGCGGCGACCCCTACCGCGCGGCCGTCGAGGTAGGGCCTGGTGTCGTCGCGGAGGTCTTCGATGTAATCGAGCGCGTTCTTGACCAGCCCGGACAACGCGCCGTGGTACCCCGGCGAGACGACGATGATCCCGTCAGCCCCGCGGACGGCCTCGATGAGGTTCCGCGCGTTCTCCGTCCGCTCCGGGATCGCCGCGTCGAAGAACGGCAGGACCAGCTCGCTGCCAGTGATGGCGCGGGTTTGCGCGCCCGCCGCGGCTGCGCCTTCCAGAGCGATCCGCAGCGCCCGCTCGGACTGCGAACCCTCTCGCAGCGAGCCGCCGATACCGACCACGTTGACCACCGATGCTGAACTCACGCATTCGAGGTTAGCCCCTCCAGTTAGGTGGAGGACCAGGATTTGGGACGGAGGTCCACGTCACACCCGAGCGGAGCAGCGGCGCGTATGGTACCGATCCCTACTCGCGAGTAACGTCAGGGCGCGACCATACGGAGGAACGATGTCGATACCGCTGCGGATCCGGGTGCAGGCAGCCTCAGCCCAGCTCTTGTACGCGCTGCCGAAGCCGGTCAGGCGGCTGATCGCCGGACGCCCGCTCCGACTCGACGGCCTGGAGCTCGCGCTCGACGCCCAGTTGCTGCTTCGGATGCAGAAGCTGAGCGGCGCGAAAGTGGTCAGCGGCACCGTCGAGGAGTCGCGCGCGGCGCTCGACCTTGCGCGGCATCTGGTGAGCGGCAAGACCATCGACCCGGTTTCGACACGCGACGTCGTCATCCCCGGCGCCGACGGCGACATCGACGCGACGCTGTACACACCGCTCGGCCTACCCGAGCCGTCCGGTCTGCTCGTCTTCTTCCACGGCGGAGGCTGGGTGCTCGGCACGAGGCGGACCCACGACAACACCGCGCGCTTCCTCGCCGTGCGCGCCGGCGTCCGCGTGCTGTCCGTCGAATACCGCCTGGCGCCCGAGCACGTCTTTCCCGCCGGGGTCGAAGACGCCGTCGCCGCGTTCGACTACGCCCACGCCAAGGCCGGTGAGCTCGGCGCGGATCCGGATCGGATAGCCGTCGGCGGGGACAGCGCGGGAGGCAACCTCGCCGCGGTCCTCGCCCAAGTAACGGCGAAGCGCGGCGGACCGGCGCCGGCGTTCCAGCTGCTGTTCTACCCGGGGACAGACTTCAGCGTCCGGCGGCGTTCGCGGGAGATCTTCGGCGAAGGCCTGTACCTGAGCGACAAAGACATGAAGTGGTTCGAAAACCTCTATGTCCCGGAAGGAACCGCCAAGACCGACCCGCGACTTTCCCCACTTCTTGCCGACGACGTGTCCGGGCTCGCGCCGGCATATATCGCGACGTCGGGTTTTGATCCCCTGCGCGACGAGGGCGAGGCCTACGCGCAGCGACTAAAGGATGCCGGTGTGCAGGTGGCCTTGAGCCGCCAAAGCGACCTGATCCACGGTTATGTGAACTTCCTCGGCCTTGGCCGCCGATTCACCGAAGCCATGGCCGAAGCCGCCGGCGCCCTCCGCGTGGGCCTGAGCTGAAAAGGCCGGAAATAGCGGAATCCGGTGCGGAAACTGCGTCCGCACCGGATTCCGAATCCCCCCTCTAGATGGACGTCACTACTTCACCGGCGGAATCGGAACCGGCAAGGCCGGCACACCCGGGACCGGCAGGGCCGGAACGCCCGGGAGCGGCAGCGCCGGCACCGGCAGCGGGATCGGCAGGGCACTGAGCAGACTTCCCAGCAGCCCGGTCACCGCATTGAGCAACGTGGTGAGCAGGTCGCTGACCACGCTCAGCGGCGGGGGCAGTTTCGGTAGCAGAGCACCGACGTTGGGCAACGGCGGCAACTGACGGGGGGTGGCCGTGGGATCGGCCAGGATGCGACTGGTCTCATCCGACCGCACCTTGGAGTCGGCCGCCTTGACCTGCGCGTCGACCTGGACCACGTACCGCTTGCCGGCGGCGACGTCGCCGAGCAGCGGACTCAGTTTGGCGAGCGCGTCCTTGGTCGCCGCTACGTCTCCGGCGTACGCCACCCTGGTCAAGTCGTCGCGAAGTTGAAGCACCTGCGCGGCGGCGGCCTCCGTGCTGGATGTGCCCCTCCCGCCGGCGGGAGCCGCGGCGGCCACTCCGCCAGAAGCCATCGCCAGCAGACTTCCCACCGCGAGTGCGGCGACGGTACGAGCAATGTTGCTTTTCATTCTTTTCCTCCTGGCCTCAACGGACCCAACGGGACTTATGGGTACTCGCAGTGGCGGAGATACACCAGCCGATCACCGGTTAGTGGAGATTTCTAACCCTTACGTGCCGAATTCAATGCTGGTCACAATGCCCTCAATTGATTAACCCGTTTCCCTTGCCCTTACCTCGGAAGATCAACTTGACGACCATTAAAGGTAACCGTACGTGCCCGCTTCACTCGATAGAACATCTGGGTCACCTATACTGATGTAATCGGTGATCGTTTACCCTCATCACTCCGCAGGACGGCGTGTCGC
Source organism: Amycolatopsis sp. (assembly GCF_025464955.1). GTDB lineage: Bacteria > Actinomycetota > Actinomycetes > Mycobacteriales > Pseudonocardiaceae > Amycolatopsis. The sequence goes on from NZ_JAODNM010000095.1 coordinate 3,411, forward strand.
CACTGCTCCAGACGGGTCTGTCACCCACGCACGTACCGCCGCAGGTGTGAGGCAGAAAAGTTATTCATAACCGTCCCGGTCCGCTGTGGCCAGTAGACGCCGTTCACCCACAAGGCAGAGGACAGCTATGCGAGGCTGATCCAATAACGCCGAACCGGGTCGTTTTCGGCGTACTCGAGGTACTCGTGGACGCCTCCTCGGCTCTCGATCGTCCTCGCCGAGGCAACGTTGTCCGCCTCGCAAACAACCAGCACCTGGTCCAGGCCGATGGCGCGAGCCTCATCGAGAATCTGACCCAACGCCCAGTTGGCCAGCCCACGTCGACGCGCGGACGGCCGAATGCCGTAGCCGATATGGCCGGCCCACGAGACGAAGTCGTCGAACTCGTGCCGCAGCGCGATCCCGCCGACCACCAGGTCGTCCTCGACAATCCAGCGGTACATACAACTCCCCGCCTCGTCGGCCAACCGCGCCACCCAGGCCGCGAACCCGGTCGGCGACTCGACCTCGTCTTCCGGCATCAGCCCGAACCCGTCCTCGTGGACGCCGGGACCCCATTCGTCCCGAACGTCGAGCCACGCGGCGTGCAGACGGGAAGTAGGCGCGATCAGCTCGGGCATAGGACGACGATAGCGATTCTGGCCCCGAACACAGAGCAGCCCAGCCGACGTCGAAACGCCGGCCGGGCCGCTTGCCTCGTGGTGGGAGCCTATTTCTGGAAAGCCGCCGCGACCTTGTCGCCAAGCGTCTTGTCCACGTTGCGCCAGTACTCGAAGACGCGGTCCAGCACGGGCTGGGACACGTCGTTCGACGCGTGGCCGATGATGTTGTTCGCGAGCCGCTCACGCTGCTCGTCGTTCAGCACCTCGCGGACCAGCGTCCCGGCCTGGCCGAAGTCGTCGTCCTCGGCGTGCAGCTTGTACGCCGAGCGGACGACCTCGTCCTCGACGCCGAACGTCGAGTGCGTCTCGCTCGCCAACGCGGGGTCGGCCTGCGGGCCGCCATAGGAGTTGGGCGCGTAGACCGGGTCGCCCGGATTGTTGAACCGCATCGCGCCATCGCGCGAGTAGCTGTTGACCTCGGACTTCGCCGCGTTGACCGGCAGCTGGGCGTAGTTCGCGCCGATCCGGTAGCGGTGCGCGTCCGGGTACGCGAACAGGCGGCCCTGGAGCATCTTGTCCGGCGACGTGCCGATGCCCGGGACCAGGTTCGACGGCTCGAACGCGGCCTGCTCGATCTGCTCGAAGTAGTTCGTCGGGTTCCGGTCGAGCACGTACCGGCCGACCTTGATCAGCGGGTAGTCGCCGTGCGGCCACACCTTGGTCAGGTCGAACGGGTTGAACCGGTAGTCCGCGGCGTCCGCGTACGGCATGACCTGCACATGCAGCGTCCAGCTCGGGTTGTTGCCGGTCTTGATCGCCTGGTACAGATCGCGGATGTAGTAGTCCGCGTCCTGCCCGGCGAGCTCGTCCGCGCGGGCCTGGGTGAGGAAGTCGATGCCCTGGTCGGTCTTGAAGTGGTACTTGACCCAGAACTTCTCGCCGCCGGCGTTCTCCCACAGGTAGGTGTGCGAGGAGTAGCCGTTCTGCTCACGCCAGCTCGACGGGATCCCGCGGTCACCCATCAGCCAGGTCACCTGGTGGGCCGACTCCGGCCGCAGCGTCCAGAAGTCCCACTGGATGTCGTGGTCGCGCAGGTGGTTGTCGGCGCGGCGCTTCTGCGAGTGGATGAAGTCCGGGAACTTGATCGGGTCGCGGATGAAGAACACCGGCGTGTTGTTGCCGACGATGTCGTAGTTGCCTTGGGACGTATAGAACTTCACCGCGAACCCGCGCGGGTCGCGCCAGGTGTCGGGCGAGCCCTTCTCACCGGCGACCGACGAGAAGCGGATGAGGCTCTCGGTCCGGGTTCCCGGCTGGAACAGCGCGGCCTTGGTGAACTGGCTGACGTCCTCGGTGACCTCGAGGAAACCGAACGCGCCCCCGCCCTTGGCGTGCACCACTCGCTCCGGCACCCGCTCGCGGTTGAACTGCGCGTTCTTCTCGATGAGGTAGTGGTCCTGCAGCAGGATGGGACCGTTGCTGCCGATGGTCAGCGAATCGTTGTCGCTGCCGATCGGGATACCTACGTTGTTCGTGGTGGGCTTTGTCACGCCGTTGCCTCCTCGTAGTGGCGGGTTTGAGAGCAGTTCGGGCAGAAGCCCCAGAAGACGACCTCCGCCTCGTCGACCTCGAAACCCGCCGTACTGGAGGGCTCCAGGCAGGGGGCCGCGCCGTGGACGCAGTCGACGTCCTCGGTCCGGCCGCAGCCGCGGCAGACGAGGTGATGGTGGTTGTCCCCGGTGCGGGTTTCGAAGCGGGCCGGATGTCCGGCCGGTTCGATCCGCCTCACCAGGCTCGCGCCGGCGCACGCGCCGAGCACGTCGTAGACGGCCTGCGTGGACACCGAACCCAGCACCGCGCGAACACCCACCGCGACCTGGTCGGCCGTGGTGTGCGGATGATCGGCGAGCCAGTCGAGCACAGCGATCCTCGGCGCGGTGATCCGGAGACCGGCCGATCGGAGCTGCTCCCGCACGGGGCTTGTCTGGTGAGGCATGATCACTCCACCATGCCCCCTTTTCTGGAATGAGTCAAGAAAGCCTTGGCCGCGTCACTCCTTGAAGCAGGACCGCGTCACCGGTAAAGAAGTTGCACGGGCGTACCACCTTGGTGTCTCATCGAGGTCGTGCCCCTGGAGCCCTACCGCCGTGTCCTGGCCCTGCCCGGCGTCCGGACGTCGATGCTGCTGATGTTTTTCGCGCGGCTGCCGATGACGGCCATGGGCCTGACGCTCACCCTCCACGTCGTCTCCGACCTGGGCCTCGGCTACGGCGCGGCCGGGCTGGTCGGCACGGCCACGATGGTGGGTAGCGCGATCGGCGCGCCGACGGTCGGCAGGCTGATCGACCGCCACGGACTGCGTCCGATCGTCGCCGTCTGCGGGGTGTTCTCCGCCGCGTTCTGGATCAGCACGCCGTATCTGCCCTACCTGGCGCTACTGCTGATCGCCCTGCCCGCCGGGATCTTCGCCGTGCCCGCGGGGTCGATCGCCCGCCAGGTGCTCGCCGCCCTTGTGCCGATGGACCAGCGCCGGCCCGCGTACTCACTGGACAGCATCTCGGTCGAGTCTTCGTTCATGATCGGTCCGTCCGCCGGGATCTTCGTCGTCACGCAGGTTTCGTCGAGCGTGGCACTGACCGGCATCGGCGTCTGCTTCGCGCTGGCCGCGTCGGCGTTGTTCCTGATCAACCCGCCGATCCGCAGCGAGGACGAGTCGGCCACTGCCCACACCGGCCCACGCCCACGGGTGCGCAGCTGGCTGAACGGCCGGATGACCGCGACGCTGCTGGTCGCGATGGGCGCGCTGTTCACCCTGATCGGGGTCGAGGTGAGCACGCTCGCCGTGCTACGCGCCAGCGGCGAGGTGGACTGGACCGGCCTGGTGGTCAGCCTGATGTGCATCGCGTCGATCGCCGGCGGAGTCGTCCATGGGGCCGTCCACCGGTCTCTGTCGCAGTCGAAGCTCATGCTGCTGATGGGACTGCTGGTAATTCCGGTCGGTTTGCTCGACCATCCCTGGTGGGTGCTCGCGCTGGTGCTGGTGCCGACCAACCTGCTGTGCGCGCCGACGCTCGCCGCGACCACCGAAACCGTCAGCGCGCTCGCGCCTGTCCGGGTGCGCGGCGAGGCGATGGGCCTGCAGGACTCGGCGACAAGGATCGGACTCGCCCTCGGCAGCCCGGTCGTCGGCTTCGCGATCGACCACACCGCACCGGAGTGGGGCTTCGCCGCGGCCGGCATTGGCGGGCTGGCGATCGCCGCTGTCGGCGTCGCCTGGCTCCGACTGTCGAAACCCGCCGCGGCCCCCGCCCCGGAACCGGCTCTCGCGAGTCCACAAAGGACGTAAGGCGGCGGCTCCTCAGAAGCAGGCTTTGCGGAGAACGTCGAGGCGCTGGACGTTGCGCTGGGCCCACTTCGCCACGACGGACGCATCGTCGAAGCGCTCCTTCTGCACCTCGACGTAGGACCCGGCCATCGTGACGAGAGCGTTCTTGACGTCCTTGTCCTGAACCTGGCTCGCCAGGTCGCGAAGGCGCTTCTCCTTGTCCGCCGCCTGGGCCTTGAGCTTTGCCGGGTCCGCGAGCGGGTTGAGGTCGGCCAGCCCCAAGGCCTCCGTGCACGTACTGGCCTTGCTCGCCGCGCTGTTCGCCGTATCGACTGCCGAGTTGACCTGGTCGCAACCGACCAGCACGGACCCGGCTATCACGAGGACCACCGGCACACCCCAGTTCTTCATACGCCCAATCTACCGGGGTGTGCCGTAGGACACGTCATCCCTTGACGCAGACGACCTGCTTCAGGTGGGCGACGACCGAAACGAGATCGGTCTGTGCCGCGATCACCGAATCGATGTCCTTGTACGCCGCCGGGATCTCGTCGACGACGCCGCTGTCCTTGCGGCATTCGACGCCGGCGGTCTGCTCGGCGAGGTCTGCGGCGGTGAACAGCTTCTTCGCCTTGGTCCGCGACATCCGCCGCCCGGCGCCGTGGGACGCCGACTCGAACGCGTCCGAGTTGCCGAGGCCGCGCACGATGTACGAGCCCGTGCCCATGCTGCCCGGGATGATGCCGAGGTCACCGACGCCCGCGCGGATGGCGCCCTTGCGGGTCACCAGCAGGTCGACGCCGTCGTAGGTCTCCTCCGCGACGTAGTTGTGGTGGCAGCTGATCGCGTCGTCGAACAAGGTGCCGGGCACCGTGTCCGCCAGTGCCTGCTTGACCAGCGCGAGCATGGTCGCGCGGTTGCGGGCCGCGTAGTCCTGCGCCCAGAACAAATCACGCCGGTACGCCCGCATCTCGTCGGTATCCGCGACAAAAACGGCGAGGTCGCGATCCGGCAGGTCGGCGTTGTGCGGAAGCTTCTGCGCGATCTTGATGTGCCGCTCCGCGAGCTCCTTGCCGATGTTGCGCGAACCCGAGTGCAGCATCAGCCAGACCCGGCCCTCGTCGGCACCACCCTGTTCGAGGCAGACCTCGATGAAGTGGTTGCCGCCGCCGAGGCTCCCGATCTGCCGGCGCGCGCGTTCCTGCAGCTGCTGGACACCCTCGTGCAGATCCTTGAAGGCGTCCCAAAACGGGCCCCAGCCACCGACGCGGTGCACCTTGGCCTCGTTGACCGGCGCCTTGTGCATGGTGAAACCGACCGGGACCGCCGACTCGATACGACGCCGGAGCGCGCCGAGGTCGTCGGGAAGCTCCTTGGCGGTCAAGGAGGTCCGTACCGCGCTCATGCCGCAGCCGATGTCGACACCGACGGCCGCCGGCGACACCGCGTCGCGCATCGCGATCACGCTGCCGACTGTCGCGCCCTTGCCGTAGTGCACGTCGGGCATGACGGCGACCCCGTGTACCCAAGGCAGGTTCGCGACGTTGTGCAGCTGCCGCATCGCCTGCTCTTCGACCGAATGCGGGTCCGCCCACATCCGGATCGGTACCCGGGACCCCTCCACCGCGGTGTACATGACTTCCCTTTCGCTAGTTGACGTTGCGGAGAACAATCCACGGCGCAGCCGTCAACCACAACTCATTTGGCGCTCAAGGGTGCGCGTCACCGCCGTCGCGCTTTTCCACAAAAGCGCCCTCGCGTCGCGGTCGCGGTGACGCCTGGGACCGCTGACAGCACCGGGTGCACACCGCGAGTCCCACACTCAGCGAGGGCGAGTCCCACACTCAGACCGACGAGTCCCACACCCAGCTCCGGACACCGGCATTCACCGTACACCGACACGACGACCAGGCCCTTGCTACGGCAAAACGCAGCCAGTCCACAGCAACCAGCACCCACACAGACGACCGAAGAGCCACAAAAGTGCCCGCTTGGGACGTCAGGCGAAGGTGGGAGCGAGGTGCTCGGCGATCTCGTAGGTGTTCAGGGCGGCACCCTTGCGGAGGTTGTCGCCGCAGACGAAGAAGTCCAGCGTGTTGGTGAAGTCCAGCGCCTGACGCACCCGGCCGACGTAGGTCGGGTCGGCGCCGACGACGTCGACGGGCGTCGGGAACTTGCCGTTCTCCGGGTCGTCGACGAGCACGATCGTCGGCTGCGCCTCGAACACCTTATGCGCCGACTCGACGGTGACCTCGCGGGCGAACGTCGCGTGCACCGCGAGCGAGTGCGTGGTGATCACCGGGACCCGCACGCAGGTCGCCGACACCTTGAGGTCCGCGATACCCAGGATCTTGCGGGATTCGTTGCGCACCTTGAGTTCTTCGGAGTACCAGCCGTCGCCCTTGTACGAACCGGCGGCCGGGATCACGTTCAGCGCGAGCGGCGCCGGCCCGAAAGGACCGTCCTCAATAGACAGTCCGGCGGTCTCCAGTGCGGCGCGGACATCACCAGCGACAGCGCCGACACCTTTGCCCGCAACGGCTTCGAGCTCGGCGTTGAGCCTGTCGATGCCGCCCTGCCCGGCGCCCGAAGCAGCCTGGTACGACGCCACGACGAGCTCCTTCAGCTCGAACTCGCGGTGCAGCGCGCCGAGTGCCGCCATCATCGACAACGTCGTGCAGTTCGGGTTCGAGATGATGCCCTTGGGCCGCACCGAAGCGGCTGCCGCGTTGACCTCCGGCACCACCAGCGGCACGTCGTCGTCCATCCGGAACGCGCCGGAGTTGTCGACGGCGACCGCGCCGCGGGCGGCGGCGATCGGCGCCCACTCGGCGGAAATCTCGTCCGGGACGTCGAACATCGCGATGTCGACCCCATCGAACGCCTCGGGCTTGAGCTCGACCACGGTCAGCTCCTCACCGCGGACGGTGATCTTCTTGCCCGCCGAGCGCGCCGAGGCGATCAGCCGGATCTCGCCCCACGGCACGGTTTCCCGGCCGTTGATGATGTCGATCATGACCGTGCCGACGGCGCCTGTCGCGCCGACGAGTGCGAGTACCGGTGCCATCAACGACCACTCCCTGCGTAGACGACGGCGTCTTCGTCGCCGCCCAGTTCGAAGGCCTCGTGAATCGCACGCACCGCTTCGTCGAGCTGCGTGTCGCGAATCAGCACCGAAATGCGGATCTCGGAGGTGTTGATGATTTCGATGTTGACACCCGCGGCGGCCAGCGCCTCGCAGAACGTCGCCGTGACCCCGGGGTGCGAACGCATGCCCGCGCCGACGAGGGAGACCTTGCCGACGTGGTCGTCGTAGAGCACCGATTCGAAACCGATGGGCGCCTTGATCTTCTCCAGCGAGGCGACGGCTTTGGGGCCGTTCGCCTTCGACAGCGTGAAGGTGATGTCGGTGCGGCCGGACACCGTGCTGGAAACGTTCTGCAGCACCATGTCGATGTCGATCTCACTGTCGGCGATGACCCGGAAGATCTTCGCCGCGGCACCGGTGTGGTCCGGCACGCCGGTCACGGTGATCTTGGCTTCGGACCGGTCGTGCGCGACACCGGTGATCAACGCTTGTTCCACGGGGATCTCCTCAATTGAACCGGACACGATGGTGCCCGGCTTGTCACCGAACGAAGAGCGGACACTGATCGGGACACCGTAACGGCGCGCGTACTCGACGCAGCGCAGCATCAGGACTTTGGCCCCGCCGGCGGCGAGCTCGAGCATTTCCTCATACGAAACGGTTTCCAGCTTGCGGGCGTTCGGCACGATCCGCGGGTCGGCCGTGTACACACCGTCCACATCGGAATAGATCTCGCACACGTCCGCGTTCAAGGCGGCGGCGAGCGCGACGGCCGTGGTGTCCGAGCCGCCTCGACCGAGGGTCGTTACGTCCTTTGTGTCCTGTGCGACACCCTGGAAACCGGCGACGAGCGCGATATAGCCCTTTTCCAACGCCTCGGTGACGCGACTGGGCGAGACGTCGATGATGCGCGCGTTGCCATGCACCGACGTCGTCACCACGCCGGCCTGCGAGCCGGTGAACGACCACGCCTCGGCACCCTGGGAATAGATGGCCATCGCGACGAGCGCGTTGGAAATCCGCTCACCCGCCGTGAGCAGCATGTCCATCTCGCGCTCCGGCGGCACCGGGTTGACCTGCTGAGCGAGGTCGAGCAGCTCGTCGGTCGTGTCGCCCATCGCGGAGCAGACCACCACGACGTCGTTGCCGGCCTTCTTGGTGGCCACGATCCGCTCGGCCACCCGCTTGATCCGGTCAGCACTTTCCAGCGACGAACCGCCGTACTTCTGGACCACGAGCGCCACGCCCGAACCTCCTCCGCCGGGCCGGGTCGGCTCCTGGAGGCATCAAGAGTCCCCGTGTCCCTCATTTGCGTGGAAGCCTACCGGTGCGCAACGCGTTCGCCACCCTTCCGAGATCGGCGACTGTGTCCCAGGGGTGTCCGGGGAGTAAATCTTCCCGGACAGCAACACAAAGCGGACAGTCCTTGCGGTCAGGTGATCTAGCGCACCCCGATCGGTGGCCGACGGACGGGCTTGGGAGTATCCAACGCATGGACAAGCCAGCCGAAACGAGTGTCCCGGTCAGCGACGTCATCGCCCGCCGGTGGAGCCCACGCGCCTACGACGAGAAGGCCGCGGTCACCGAAGAACAGCTCCGCGCGATCCTCGAAGCCGCCCGCTGGGCCGCGTCCGCGGGCAACACCCAGCCCGCGCGGTACCTGGTCGGGCGACGCGGTGACGAGACGTACAAGAAGATCCTCGGCACCCTCGAGGAGGGCAACCAGGCCTGGGCGCACCGCGCGAGCGTGCTGCTCATCGCGCTGACGGTGACGAAGAACGAGAAGGGCCAGATCTACCACGCTGAGTACGGGCTCGGCCTGGCCAGCCAGAACCTCGTCCTGCAGGCCGTCCACGAGGGACTGATCGCGCATCAGATGGCCGGTTTCTCCCCCGAGGGCGTGACCGAAGCCTTCGGCCTGCCCGACGACGTCGTCCCCCGCGTCGCCATCGCCGTCGGCAAGCAGGCCCCGGCGGACGTCCTCGGCGACGACCGGAGCGTCCAACGCGAGCTCGCTCCCCGCGTCCGGATCCCGCTCAGCGAGTACGCGCTCTCTCAATGGGGCACGCCCGCCTTCAAGAGCTGAGGCCGAGTCGTTCCAGTTCCCAGCCGGCGAGTTTCGTTATGACGTCGGGGTCGCGTTCGCGCCAGCCGGTGGTGACCTCGCCGGCTTTGGCGAGCCGCGGAAGCGGCTGCGTGACCAGCGCGCGCAGGGCCAGCAGGTCGTGGCCTTCTTCGCCGAGCAGCTGCAGACGTCGGCCCGCGGTCGCTCGGCGGATGAAGCGCAGGCGCAACGGCAGCCAGGTGACCAGCAGGAACACCACCGGGATCGCGATCAGGAGGACGGTCACCCACAGCGCGAGGTTCGACACGGCCTCGATCTGCCAACGCCCGGCCTCACTGAGCTTGGCGCCCGCGTCAGACCCGCTGTGCAGTGCGCCGGCCAGGGCGCTGCCGATCAGCGGGAGGTCGTCGGCGTGGTCGGCGGCGGAGTTGAAGGTGCCGGTCAGGCCGTTGCCGGCGTCGACGAGCCCGGTGCCGGGCGCCTGGAGCTTCATGACCTGGGCGTGGACCTCGACGCCGAGCCAGATCGCGAAGACGGTGAGCAGGAAGGCCCCGAGGTCGGACAGCAGCTGGGCGGTGCGGCGAATCGGCTGGTCGGCGTAGTACGTCATCGAGTCGCCCCTACTTGTGCGCGTGGTCACAGGCGCACGGAACCTACCCAATCGGGTGAGGGGCTAAGCGCTGACTCCCCCGACACGCCGGATCAGCCTGGCGACGATCGACGACAAGACGAGCCAGAAGATCGCCGCAATGCCGTAGTTGACCAGCACCAGAAGCTTCGGGTCCTTGGGCGTGAAGAGGTCCTTGAAGCCGAGCGACAGCGAATCGGCCCAGCTCTTGACGAACAAAACGATGCCGTTGCCCGGATTGGCCTCGCCGATCACGAAGATGACGTCGAGCACGAGGAAGGCCGCGAAGATGATGCCCAGCCAGCGCGCGATGCTCGCGAGGAGCCCGGCGCTCTGGTCCTTGATCTTGCGCCAGTCGACTTCGGAGGCGTGCTTGACCGGCGCGTCCGGCTCGGAATCCTCGGTGGCTTCGGCACGGGAAGACGTCGTGACGTCGTCCTCTCGGCTCGTGTGCTCGCCCATACGGGGCAGTCTCGCACGACAGCCGCGCTAACGCTACGTGCCAGTAACACGGGCGTAGCAGCGCACGTAACAGTTCGATGGCAGGTCGGCTTCCCTTCACGCGCCGGTCGTGGTTAAGGTGGGGTCGTGGCACGCAACCTCCTGCTTCGCTGCCGCGACGGGGCCTGATCTGACCGGCTTCCCTGTCGCGGGGCTTTGTGGTGTCGCCGGTCTCAAGACCCAGTCCACACATTCCGGCAGGAGATTTCGCCAGCATGACCACGCCCGAACCCCGCACCACGTCGAGCCGCGTCCGTAAACCTTCCCGGACGGCGCCGGCGGACCAGCCCGTTTGGAACACCCAGCGCGGCACGTCCATGCCCGTCCACCGCTACCGCCCGTGGCACCAGCTCGTCGAGGACATCGACCTGCCCGACCGCACCTGGCCGACCAAGCGCATCGAGCGCGCGCCGCTGTGGTGCGCGGTCGACCTGCGCGACGGCAACCAGGCCCTGATCGACCCGATGTCGCCCGCCCGCAAGCGCAAGTTCTTCGACCTGCTGGTACGCATGGGGTACAAGGAGATCGAGGTCGGTTTCCCGGCCGCTTCGCAGACAGACTTCGACTTCGTCCGCGAGATCATCGAAGAGGGCGCGATCCCCGACGACGTCAGCATCCAGGTGCTGACGCAGTGCCGCCCGGAGCTGATCGAGCGCACCTTCCAGTCGCTCGAAGGAGCGCCGCGCGCGATCGTCCACATCTACAACTCGACGTCGATCCTGCAGCGCCGCGTCGTGTTCCGCGAGGAGCGCGAGGGCATCAAGAAGATCGCCACACAGGCCGCGGAGATGGTCGTCGAGCTGGCGGCGAAGCACCCCGACACCGACTTCCGCTTCCAGTATTCGCCGGAGTCGTACACCGGCACCGAGCTGTCGTACGCGCTCGAGGTCTGCAACGCCGTCACCGAGATCTGGCAGCCGACCCCGCAGAAGCCGGTGATCCTTAACCTGCCGGCGACCGTCGAGATGGCGACGCCGAACGTGTACGCCGACTCCATCGAGTGGATGAGCCGGAACCTGGAGCGCCGCGACTCGGTGATCCTGTCGCTGCACCCGCACAACGACCGCGGCACCGGCATCGCCGCCGCCGAGCTGGGTTACCTGGCCGGCGCGGACCGGATCGAGGGCTGCCTGTTCGGCAACGGCGAGCGCACCGGCAACGTCGACCTCGTCGCGCTGGGGATGAACCTGTACAGCCAGGGCATCGACCCGCAGATCGACTTCTCCGACATGGACGAGATCAAGCGCACGGTCGAGTACTGCAACCAGCTGCCGGTGCCCGAGCGCAGCCCGTGGGGCGGTGACCTGGTGTTCACCGCGTTCTCCGGCAGCCACCAGGACGCGATCAACAAGGGTCTCGACGCGATGAAGGACAAGGCGGACAAGGCGGGCGTGCCCGTCGACGAGTACCCGTGGGAGGTCCCGTACCTGCCGATCGACCCGAAGGACATCAGCCGGAGCTACGAGGCGGTCATCCGGGTCAACTCGCAGTCCGGCAAGGGCGGCGTCGCGTACGTGATGAAGGCCGAGCACCAGCTCGACCTGCCGCGGCGGCTGCAGATCGAGTTCTCGAAGGTCATCCAGCGCCACACCGACACCGAAGGCGGCGAGGTCGCCCCTTCGACGATGTGGAACGCGTTCTCGGCGGAGTACCTGGAGCCGCAGGCGCCGCTGCAGCTGCTGCGGCAGCGCGTCACCGACAACGGCGGCGGGGAGTACGACATGACCGCGTCGGTCGTGGTCGACGGTGACGAGCACGACATCACCGGCCGCGGGAACGGCCCGATCGCGGCGTTCTTCGACGCGCTGTCGACCGTCGGGTTCGACCTGCGTCTCCTCGACTACAGCGAGCACACGATGACGCCCGGCGACGACGCCCGCGCGGCGTCGTACATCGAGTGCGCCATCGCGGACCGCGTGTTCTGGGGCGTCGGCGTCGACGCGTCGATCGTGACGGCTTCGCTGCGCGCCGTGGTGTCGGCTGTGAACCGCTCGCACCGGTAAGGCAACTGGACCTGTAGGTCCGCTGTGAGAAGTGCGGTTCCGGGTATCGACCGGGAATGCCCGGCGTTGATCGGGATATGAACCTCTCGACGACGGAACTGCTGGTGCTGTTCGTCGTCGCCTTGGTGCCGCTCCTGCCCACCGAGGTGACGCTCATCGGCATGGGCGTCGCCGCGTCCCAGCACGAGACCACCCTCCTGCCGGTGATCCTCGTCGCAGCGGCAGGGTGTGTGGTCTCCGACCTCGTGCTTTACACGCTGGGCCGGTCGGGCGGGAGTGGGATGCTGACCAGGCTCCGCAAGCGTCCGAGCATCGACGCCGGCGTCGGCTGGGTCGACGGACACCTCCAGCAGCACCCGCGTCCGGTCCTCGTCGTCGCGCGCTGGCTGCCGTCGGGCGGGACGATCGGTGCCCTGCTCGCCGGTTCGCTGCGGTGGCCGATCGCGGTGTTCCTGACCGCGTCCGCCATCGGCGCGACGCTCTGGGTCTCGTACGCCGCGCTGCTGGGGTACATCGGCGGGCAGATCGTGCAGGAGCCGGGGATCAGCATGCTGTTGTCGCTCGGCATCGCGACCGCACTCGGCTTCGGGATCACGTTCGCCCTGAAACACCAGTCTTCGCAGGTCGCCTAGGCGCTGGTGCCCGCCCGCACCACGCACGTCCTTTGCGGTGAACCCACCGCGCCGCACTGCCGCCGGGCCGGGTCGCGGCTCTAGCGTGATCGCATGACCGAGAATTCCACGGCGCGGGCGCGAGAACTGGGCCTCGATCTCAGACGCAGCCGTGAACGGGCGAAGCTCAGCGGACGCCAGCTGAGCGAGCGGCTGGGCTGGACCCACGGCAAGCTTTCGTACATCGAAAACGGTCGCCGCCCGCCTTCGGATCTGGATGTGACGGCGTATCTGGCCAGCTGCGGACCGCTCGTCCAATCGGAGTACGAACGCCTGCTGGAGCTCGCCGCCACAGCCGACAGCGAACACTGGGTACGCCCTCACGGCCCGGAACTCCCGACCGAACTGCGCTCGCTGATCCTGCAGGAGAGCAACGCCGCCTCGATCATGACGTACGAGCCTCTGGTCATCCCCGGGCTTCTGCAGACCGAGGGTTACATGCGGGCGCTCTTCGAGTGGTGTTCCCGACGCCCCGCCAACGAAATCGAACTCAGGATCCAGGCACGTCTGGTACGGCAGGAGCTGCTGGCCCGCCAACGGCCCCCGACCTGCACGTTCTACCTCCAGGAACACGCGCTGCGCACCACAATGGGCAGCTCACAGGTGATGAGCGAGCAACTCCTCCATCTCGTGCTCGCCACGTCCCAGTACCGCTGCACGATCCGGGTCGTCCTGGATTCCGCCGGACCGTTCAGCGCCTGGGGCGGGGCGTTTCGTGTGATGGATTACGCCGACAATCAGCCACTCGCCTACACCGAAGGCGTAGCGGCCGGGATGTTCCTGGAGAAGCCCGAGGACATCGCGCGCTACCGGGACTTTCTGTCCAGACTCGATATAGCGGCACTGAATCCGGGACAATCGCGGGCATGGCTTGCCACCCTGGCAGATGCCTACGATCGACTGGAGGCAGGCGCCCCATGCCCACCCGAGAGCGCACCGAGCTGACCTGGCGTAAGAGCAGCTACAGCAACGGCGACAACGGTGACTGCGTCGAAGTCGCCACCGCGCCCGGCGCCGCGGCCGTCCGCGACTCGAAGTCCCCCGCCTCCGGCCACCTCACCGTGCCCGCTCACTCCTGGCGCACCTTCCTCTCCCGCCTCTCCTGACCCAGCGCGAAAGACCCCTCGGGGCCAGCCTTGTGGCGTTGAACGCCACAAGGGTGGCCCCGAGGGAACGCCGCAACCACCTCAGCCAAGGGCGGCGAGGACGGCGGCGGGTTCGGTGCGGGTGGTGTAGTCCGGGTGGACGTCGATGAAGCGGATCGTCTTGTCCTGGCCGACGATCAGGACGGTCGGGTGCGGGAGCTCGAGCTCGGTGCTGCCGTTGACCTTGTTGAGGTCGCTGCCGAGAGCCTTACCGGCGGCCTGGACCTCCGGAGTCGGCTGGAAGGTGATACCCAGCGTTCGGGCGACTTCGTTGCCGACGTCGGACAAGACGGCGAAGTCGAGCTCGTTCGCCTCCTTCGTCGACAGTGAGCCGTCGGGAAGCTGCGGGCTGATCGCGGCCAGGCGGACGCCCAACTTCTTCAGCTCGGGCAGCAACTCCTGCTGGTAGCTACGCAACGCGACGTTGCAGTACGGGCACCAGCCGCCGCGGTAGAAGGTGAGCACCGCCGGACCGTCGGCGACCAGCTCGTCGAGGGACACCTGACCGCCCGTCGCATCGGCCAGCTTGAAGTCGGCAACCGTCGCGCCGACGGCGGCGAAGTCGGATTCCTTGACCACCTGGTTGGTCACCGCACCCTCGAAAACCTCGAATATTTCAGCCGGTGCAACCTGCTTGACGTGCGCTTTTACCCCATCGAGAGTTTCGGAGAGCGACATGCAAGTCCTTCCAGATCCAGTTGTACCATTCAGTACAACTCGAGCCACTGTACTATCCAGTACATGGCGACGCAAGCAGTGACGGATCAAGGGAAGCGGACCAGGGACTCGATCCTCGGCACCGCGTCCCAACTGATCTACGCCAACGGCGTGGCGGCAACGAGCCTCGACAAGATCCTCGCCGCGTGCGGCGCCGGGAAGTCGCAGATGTACCACTACTTCAAGAACAAGCAGCAGATGGTCGAGGCCGTGATCGAGTACGATCTGGAGCGGATCCTGGCCAACCAGCCGCTCATCGGCGAGCTGCGCACCTGGGAGAACTTCGATCAGTGGGTCGAGGACCTGCTCGATCTCCACCGCGGCCCCGGCGGCCCGAGCGCCTGCCCGCTGGGCAACCTGACCGGCGAGCTCGGCTCCGACTCGACGTACGCGCCGTTGATCGACAAGGCGTACCGCACCTGGGAGTCCTACCTCGCCCGCGGCCTGACGTTGTTGCAGGACAAGGGAGAACTGGCTGCGGACGCCGATCCCGGGCGGCTCGCCCAGGCCACGATGGCCTGCCTGCAGGGCGGTTTGCTACTTTCGCACATCCGGCGCGACATCATTCCGCTTTCCGACGCTCTGCACATCGCCTTGGAGAGTCTCAAGCGTCACCGTGTAGGCGGATAAGCCTGCTACTTAAGGATGACACGCGTCTCCGGACGCTCCCCGATGTGCAGAGCGCGTCTGATTCGCGACGCTTGAGGCATGAAAATTCCCGCTCTCCTGGCCGTCGTCGTGGCGATGACGATCGGCCTCACCGGCGTCGCCACCGCGGCCACGCCAAGCCTTGAACTACCTCCTCCGACAGGTCCGCTTTCGATCGGACTGACGACGCTGCATCTGACGGACCGATCTCGTGCCGACCCGTGGGTGCCATCGGAGAGACGCGAGCTGATGGTGTCCGTCTGGTATCCCGCTCGTGCGACGGGCGGCGCAACAGCTCCCTATATGACACAACAGGAATCCGCCGCGATAATCGGGCTGCTCGACGCACCCGGGGCGCCCGCCGACGCGTACGCCAAGGTGAAGACACACTCCTCTGTGGACGCCAAACCGCTCGGCCTGCGCGCGCCACTCGTGGTGCTTTCGCCGGGCTTCACGGTGACTCGCGCCGAGCTGACGTCACTGGCCGAAGACCTCGCGAGCCGCGGATACGTCGTCGCCGGCATCGGCCACAACTACGAGTCCGCGGCAACCACGTTCCCGGACGGTCACACCACGACGTGTATCGCCTGCGCGCTGCCGCAGGACCGAGCCAAGATCGCCGCGGGCCGCGTCGCCGACGTCTCATTCGTCCTCAACGAACTGACCGGGCCGAAACCCGTTTGGGGCGGCGGAAAACTCATCGACGCGAGCCGGATCGCGATGGTCGGCCACTCCGCCGGCGGATACAGCGCGATCCCGGCGATGCGCGCCGACAGCCGCATCGACGCCGGGCTGAGCCTCGACGGCATCGATACCTTCGACGAGGTCGGCACCGACCGGCCGTTCCTGATGATGGGCGTGCCCGAGCACCAGCCGAACGGCACCGACCCGGAGGCGTCGGCCGCCTGGGACAAGACGTGGCCGGCGTTGACGGGCTGGAAACGCTGGTTCACCGTCGACAAGAGCGATCACTTCGCGTTCACGGACAACATCCTGCTGGCGCAGCAACTCGGCATCGACCTGGGCGACACGCTGCCTGGCACGCGAGGTGTGCAGATCACCCGCGCCTACGTCGACGCGTTCGTCAACCGGCACCTGCGCGGTTGTCCGGAACCCCTGCTCAACGGGCCAACCGGGCAATACCCCGAAGTGCGCGGCTGGACCCCGTAGACAGGGTCACCGGTGGGGGTGGCTCGTGAGTGTTCCGGCCGCTTCCAACCTGCTTCTAACCGGCCGGAACACTCACGAGTCCGTCGACCTCCGCGCGCAAGGCGTCCAGCACGGTCGCCACAGCAGGGCGTGAGGAGGCGCCGTGGCGCATGGCGATCTCGACGAGCCGTGCGGCGCGGAGTCCAGCGAGCGGGCGGCGCACCAGACCGCTACCCGGCGATGTGTCCATTGTGTACCGTGGAAGTAGCGCGATTCCATGTCCTGCGGCGACAAGCGCCTCGGTGACGCTGAAGTCGTTGATCCGCTGAACGACAACCGGCCGGACCCCGGTGCGGATGGTCAGCGAGTGCAGCACGTCGTCCACCGGGAACCCGGAGGCGACGCCGATCCATTTCTCGCCCGCGAGTTCGGCGAGCTCGACACGCTCCTTACCCGCCAGGCGATGACCGACAGGGAGCGCGACATCGAGTGGCTCGCGCAACAGCGGCCGGATCTCCAGTCGCTCGGAATCGAACGGCGCCGCGTGCTCGTCGCGATGGGTGACGACGATGTCGTAGTCCGCGACCAGGCCCGGGACCTGCGGCGGGGTCATATCGACATCGCGGGCGTCGATCTCCAGCCCGTCGATCCCGGCCACGCGGCTCAGCAGACCGGGCAACACCATCAACGCGGCCGACTGGAAGATCGCCAGGCGTACGCGACCCTTCGGCGCACTGCGGTAAGTGTCCAATTCGGACTCCGCACGGGCCAGCGCCGCCAGCACCTCGTCGGCCCTGGCCACCAGAGCCCGGCCCGCATCGGTCAGCCGTAACCCGCGCCCGGCCGGCTCTATCAGCGGCAGCCCGACTTCGGTCTGCAAGGCGCGGAGCTGCTGCGACACCGCAGACGGCGTGCAGTGCAACGCTCGCGCCGCAGCCGTCACGCTCCCCCTGTCCGCGAACTCGCGCAGGGTACGCAGTCGGTTGATGTCCATGAAGCAACGCTACAAGGTAGCTGCAGATATTCTGGCTAGTCCTTCAAGGTCGCACCCGTCAGAGTGAGAGCTATGACCCCCCGTGACCGTCTGCTCGCCATGCTCGTCGCCGTGGTGTGGGGCTGTAACTTCCTCGCCATCCACGCCACGCTCGGTCACTTTCCGCCGCTGTTCGCCGCCGCCCTGCGGTTCGCGGTGATCGCGGTGCCGACGATTCTTTTCGTTCCGTGGCCGAAGGTGAAGGTCCGCTACCTGATCGGTTACGGGCTGGGGTTCGGCACCGGGCAGTTCGCGTTCCTGTTCATCGCGATGGACACCGGCATGCCGACCGGCCTCGCGTCGCTGGTGCTTCAGGCGTCGGCGCCGTTCACCGTCCTGCTGGGCTCAGTGTTCCTGCGAGAGCGCGTGAGCGGACGGCAGCTGGCCGGGATCTCGCTAGCCGTCATCGGCATGGCGGCGATCGCGTGGCAACAGGCGGGCGAGGCCGCGCTGCTGCCGGTCATCCTCACGCTGTTGGGCGCGCTGAGCTGGGCTTTCGGCAATCTCAGCTCGCGGCAGGCGGCGCCGGAGAACCCGCTGCACTTCACGCTGTGGATGTCGGTCGTGCCGCCGCTGCCGATGTTCGTCATCTCGCTGATCGCCGAAGGACCGGCCGCGCAGTGGAAGTCGCTGACGACGTTGAACACACCAGGCGGGTGGACGGCGTTGATCGGGCTGACCTACGTCGTACTGATCGGCACGATCGTCGGCTCCGGGATCTGGACGACGTTGATGCGCCGCAACCCGGCGGGCGTCGTGGCGCCGTTCTCGCTGCTGGTACCCGTGGTCGGGATGTCGGCGTCGTACTTCTTCCTGCACGAGCGGCCGAGCGCCGCCGAGATCGGCGCCGGGGTGCTCGTCATCGCCGGGGTGCTGCTGGGCTCTCTCAAACGCAAGCCGCCCGCCCCCGCGCTCCCGGCCCCCGAGGACCCGCGACTCGCCGCCGATCTGCGCGTCTAGGCCGGGCGCTCTTGTCCAAAAGTGCTCGCCCTGGACCGCAAGTCGACGTCGAGTTGCGGTACTTAGCGTCCGCAACGATCGCAAAGTAGTGCGACTAGTGGACGTCGCTGGCGGGGGTGGTGTCGGCGTCGGCGGTGTCGGGGGTGTCCTCGTCGTCGTCGCTGCCCATCATGCGCTTCTTGACGACCGAACCGATGATCAAACCGGCCACGACGGCGACACCAAGCCCGACGTAGGAGAACCGCGAAAGCCACGTCTCCGCGACGACACCCAGGTAGTACACGGCGGCCGTGGTGCCGCCGGCCCAGGCGATGCCGCCGAGCGCGTTGGCGAGGAGGAACCGCGGGTAGTGCATGTGCAGCGAGCCCGCGAGCGGACCGCAGAGGATGCGCAGGAACGCCACGAACCGGCCGAAGAACACGGCCCAAACACCGTTCTTCTGGAACGTCTGCTCGGCCTTGGCGATATGTTTGGGGCCGAAATGCTTCGGGAACTTGCGCCCGGCCCAGGTGAACAGGCTCTTCCCCCACCGGCGGCCGATCAGGTAGCCGATGCTGTCGCCGACGATCGCACCCGCGCTGCCGCAGACCGCGATCCACTCCCATGCCAGGTTGTGGTTCTTCGATGCGAGCAGCGCCGCCGCGACCAGCACGATCTCACCGGGGAGCGGGATGCCGAGGCTCTCCACCATGATCACGAGACCGACGATCAGGTACACGGACAGTGGCGGGATAAGCGCCAGCCAATCGTCGATGAAGTGCACTTTTGCCCCTAGGTACGTTTTGCGCTGTTTACTGCGTTTTGGCGACTGATACCCAGGGTACCGACAGGTTGCCGTTACTTCAGCCGATCCCCGCCAACGCGACACTCACCGGGACGTCGCCGCCGAGTACGTCGAAGCCGCGGTTCTCGGTGAGCTGCTCGGTGAGCGCGCCGACCAGCACCGCGGCGACGTCCTGCCGCGAAACCCGCCCCGGCTCCAGGTGGTTGCCCACTTTCACGCGCCCGGTGCCGACGTCGTCGGTCAGCGTGCCGGGCCGGACAAGCGTCCAGGTGAGGCTCGAACGCTGCAGGATCGCGTCCGACGCCTGCTTCGCGAGCAGGATCGAGCGAACCAGGCGGTCGCCCTGATCAGGTGAATCAGCGAACTGAGCGGACAGCTGCAGGTAACGCGCGACACCGGCCTTCTCGGCGGCGCGGATCGCGGAAATCGCGCCGTCGCGGTCGACGAGGTTCACCGCGGACGGGTCCGGGTCCGACGCTCCCGCTGTGTTGATGACCACGTCGGAGCCGGCGAGCGCCTCGACCAGATCGTCGGCGTCGGCGGTGATGTCCGCGACGACCGGCACCGCGCCGAGCGCCGCGACCTGCTCACCCCGCCCCTGGCTGCGCAACCCGGCGCGCACGTCATGCCCCTGCCGCCGTAGCAACCGCACGACGTGGAACCCAGTACGACCCGAAGCGCCGAGCACTGTGACCAACATGCCCCGATCCTGCCAGTTCTACCGCCCCGAAGCCGCCCAAACCGCACTTTTGCGCTTTTGCGGGGTCTCTTGCGCGCGAGACATACGCGGGGCACCTCAGGGTGGCCCCGAGGGAACGTCAGAGAACCTCGGTGACCGAAGCTGGGGAAATGGGGACGGAGTCGAAGGACAAGGTGGGGTCGACGAGGACGGGGGTGACGGCGTGGCGCGGGATCTTGCCGTCGCGGATGTCCTCCGCGAAGTGGCACGCGACGCGGTGTGCTTCCCCGACCTCCCTCAGCACCGGACGCTCGGTGTCGCAGCGGCTCTCCTGCTTCCACGGACACCGAGTGTGGAACCGGCAGCCGCTCGGCGGGTTCGCCGGTGACGGCAGGTCGCCGGACAGCAGGATCTGCTCGCGCGAGTCCTCCACCAGCGGGTCCGGCACTGGAATCGCCGAAAGCAGCGCGCGTGTGTACGGGTGCAGCGGCTCGGCGTACAGCTCGTCCGCACCCGCCTCCTCGACGATCGACCCGAGGTACATCACGCCGATACGGTCGGAGATGTGCCGCACCACCGCGAGGTCGTGCGCGATCACCAGGTACGTCAGCCCGAGTTCGTCCTGCAGTTCTTCGAGCAGGTTGACGACCTGCGCCTGCACCGAGACGTCCAAGGCGGACACCGGTTCGTCGGCGACGATCAGGTCAGGCTCGACGGCGAGTGCCCGCGCGATGCCGATGCGCTGACGCTGTCCGCCGGAGAACTCGTGCGGGTACTTCCGCAGCGAACTTTCCGGCAGGCCGACCGCGGCGAGTAGTTCGCGCAGCCGCGCGCGGGTGCTTTCCTTGCCCTTGTCCAGTCCGTGCGCCCGCATGCCCTCGACGAGAATCGATTCGACGGACTGCCGCGGGTCCAAACTTGACAGTGGGTCCTGGAAGATCATCTGCATCCGGCTGCGGCTCTTGCGCAGCGCCTCGCCCTTGAGGCTCGACACGTCCGTGCCGTCGAAGTCCACCTTGCCGCCGGTCGGCTCGACGAGCCGCAGGATCGCGCGGCCGAGGGTGGTCTTCCCGCAGCCGGACTCGCCGACCAGGCCGTACGTCTCGCCGCGACGGATTTTCAGGTCCACGCCGTCGACCGCGTAGACGTACCCGATCGTCCGGTCGATGACCACACCGCGCTTGATCGGGAAATGCACTTTCAGGTCGTCGACGGTCAGCAATACGTCGTCAGTCACCGGGTTCCCTCCAGAACTGGCACGACCGGGTTGTGGCAGCGCAGATTGTCCACCAGCAATGGAGCCGTCTCACGACACGCATCGATCGCGTTAGGACAGCGCGGCGCGAACGCACAACCACCGTCCCACGGGATGTTGTCCGCGACCGATCCTCTGATGGGAACGAGCTTCTCACCACGTGCGGCGTCGAGACGCGGGATCGACGCGAGTAGTCCGTGCGTGTAAGGGTGCCGTGGTTCGGCAAACAGCGTGTGCCGATCCGCCCGTTCGACGATCCGGCCTCCATAAAGGACGTTGACCTCGTCGCAGAGGCCCGCGACGACACCGAGATCGTGCGTGATCATGATCAACGCCGTCCCGGTGTCCTTCACCAGTTCACGCAGCAGCGCCAGGATCTGCGCTTGAATGGTGACGTCGAGTGCGGTGGTCGGCTCGTCCGCGATCAGCAGCCGCGGTTTGCAGGCCAGCGCGATGGCGATCAACGCGCGCTGCCGCATGCCGCCGGACAGCTGGTGCGGATACTCCGTCAGGCGTCGTTTCGGATCCGGAATGCCGACCTTCGCCAGCAGTTCCTCCGCTTCGACCTTGGCCTGCTTGCGTGACATACCCCGATGACGCTCGAGGACCTCGGTGATCTGCAGCCCGATCGGGATCACCGGGTTCAGCGAGGACTGCGGATCCTGGAAGACCATCGCGATATCGCGACCGCGACGGTTCGCCATTTCCTTGTCCGACAGCGAAAGCAAGTCGGAACCCTCGAACGACACCGAACCGGAAACGGTGTTGCCGCGCTTGGCCAGCAAGCGCATGATCGCCAACGACGTCACGGACTTGCCGCAGCCCGACTCGCCGACCAGGCCGACCGTCTGCCCGGGATCGACGTCGAAGCTCACACCGTCCACCGCGGTGAACGGACTTGCACCCTTGCGTCCGAAGACGACCTTCAGGTCGCGTACTTCGAGCAGTGCCATGATCTCACCGCCTGTTCTTGGGATCGAGGGCTTCACGCATGGACTCGCCGAGCAGCGTGAAACCGAGCGCGATGACAACGATCGCGAGCGCCGGATAAAAACCGAGCTCCGGCCGGATGTCGAAGTACCGCTGGGCATTGCCGAGCATCAGACCCCACTCCGCGCGGTCGAGGTCCGGATCTCCGAGGCCGAGGAACGACAGCGCCGCGGCGTCCAAAATGGACGTCGCGAGCGTGAGCGTCGCCTGCACGATCACCGGCGCGAGCGAGTTGGGCAGCATGTGCCGGAACACGATCGCGCGCCGCCGCACACCCAACGCCTTCGCCGCGAGCACGTGTTCGCTGTGCCGCTGGGAAAGCATCGCTCCGCGCAGCAGCCTGGCGAACACCGGCACGTTGACGATGGCGACCGCGATGATCACCGTGGTCTGGCTGGGTTTCGACGCGATAGCGGCGATCGAGATCGCCAGCAGCAGCCCGGGGATCGACAGCATGATGTCGGTGAACCGCATCAGCAGCGAGTCCACCCAGCCGCCCAGCGCCCCGGCGAGCCCGCCGATGACCATGCCCAGCACGAGCCCGATCAGTGTGGCCATGACCCCGACGGTCAACGTCTGCTGCGAACCGATCAGCAGCCTGCTGAAGAAGTCGCGGCCGTTCTCGTCACTGCCAAGGAGATAGCCGGGCTGCGCACCGGGAATGATGCCCGAGCCGAGTTTCAGCTTGGCAAGCAACACCGGGTCGCGCAGATAGGGGTCCTTCGGGGTGAGCAGCGGCGCAAACGCGGCGAGCACCAGGAACACGGCCACGATGACCGCGCCGGCGATGGCCACCGGACTTCGCGACATCTGCCGCAGCGCACCGGCCAGCATGCTCGTGCCGCCGGCGGACTCCTCGGCGAGCCGGTCGATCCGGGCGCGCCGGAACTTCGACAAGGTGCTCATCGGACACGCACCCTCGGGTCGATGAGGCCGTACGAGATGTCGACCAGCACGTTCACCACGACGAACACGACCGCGGCGAGCAGGACCAGCGCCTGAAGCCGTGGATAGTCACGTCTCTCGATGCCTTCTGCCATCAGGGATCCGATCCCGCCCCAGTTGAACACTTTCTCGGTCAGCACCGCGCCGGCGAGCAGCAGCCCGGTCTGCAGACCGATCGTGGTCGACACCGGGAGCAGCGCGTTGCGCAGGACATGCCGGCCGCGGACCGTGCGCGCGGCGAGCCCCTTGGCGTTGGCCGTCCGCACGAAATCCTCGTTGAGCACGTCGAGAACAGACGCCCTGGTGATCCGGACGATCACCGCCAGCGGGATCGTGCCCAGCGCGATGGCAGGCAGGATCAGATGCTGGATGGCGTCGGCGGAAGCGTCGTATTCGCCGGTCAGCAGCCCGTCGAGCACGGCGAACCCGGTGACGTGCGTGGCGTCGATGTCGATCGACGCGCGCCCCGACGGCGGCAGGATGTGCAGGAAGGGGCCCGACGCGAACAGGAACTTGAACAGGATCCCGAGGAAGAACACCGGAATCGCGACCCCGACGAGAGTGCCGATGAGCGTGCTGGTGTCGAAGAACCGGCCGCGGTACTTCGCGGACAGGTAGCCGAGCGGAATGCCCGCGACGATCGCGAAGAACAACGCGCTCACGGTCAGTTCGACGGTCGCGGGGAAAGCGCGGCCGATTTCGGCGAGCACGGTGTCACCGCTGGCGAGTGAGTTCCCGAAATCCCCGGACAGGATTCGGCCGAGGAAGTCGAGGTACTGCGCCCAGATGGGCTGGTCGAGCCCGAGGACGTGGTTGAGGTCCGCGAGTTTCTGCGGGGTCGCCTTGTCGCCCAGCAGGGCCCCGGCGGGACCGCCGGGCAGTGAGCGCAGCCACGCGAAGACCAAAATGGACAGTACGAGCAGCGTCGGTATCGCTTGTAGCAGCCGACGCGTGATGAATCGGAGCAATGGATTTCCCTTTGCGTTAGCCCCAGGTGGCGGGCAAGGGGCGGGCGTCGTCGACGCCCACCCCTTGTCGGCTAATTAGTGCCGCGTGAGGTTATCCCTTGCTGACGGTGTTGAAGTGTTCGTTGTTGAGCGGGCTCGGCGTCATGCCGGTGACGTTCGCGGCGGTGACGAAGGCGGGCGGCGAGCTCAGGATCGGCACGGCCGGCAGGTACTTCGACATGAGGTCACGGTTGGCCTGCTGGTAGGCCGCGGCGTGGGCGGCCGGGTCTACCGTCGAGTCCGCTTTGGACAGTTCGTCGAACAGGGCCTGGTTGGTGAAGCCGAACTCCGCCTTCTCCCGGCCGAAGAACGTGCCGAGGAAGTTGCCGGCGTCGGCGTAGTCCGCGTTCCAGCCGATGATGTGGATGTCCTGCTTGCCGAACTTCTGGATGTCGTCCTTGTAGCCGCCGTTCCAGGGCTCGGGGACGAGCTGGATCGTGATGCCGACGGCCTTGAGGTCGTCCGACAGCGCCGACGCGATCTCCTGCGGGTTCGGCATGTACGGCCGGGTGACCTCGGTCGGGTAGTAGAACTTCAGCGTCAGGTTGGACGCGCCGGCGGCGGCCAGCAGTTCCTTCGCCTTGGCGACGTCGTGCGGGTATTCCTGCACGTCCGGGGCATATCCGGCGAGCGTCTCCGGCTGGAACTCCTTGGCGACCTTGGCGCCTTCCGGCATCTTGGTCTGGACCAGCTGTTCCCGGTTCAGCGCATACGCCAGTGCCTGACGGACCCGCAGGTCCTTCAGCGCCGGGTTGCCCTTCTGGTTGATGCCCAGATAGAGCAGGTTGAACGCGGGACGCGGGGTGACGGTGAACCCGTCGGTCTTGAGCCCGGCATAGTCCTGCGGCGAAACGAGGTCGTAGCCGTCGATCGTCTTGGCCTTGAGCTCCTGCTTGCGCGCGTTCTCGTCGGTGATCACCTTGAAGACGATCTTGTCGAGCTTCGCCTTGTCACCCCAGTAATCCTCGTTGCGGACCAGGGTGATCGTCTGCGCGTTCTTGTCGTAAGACTCGAACTTGAACGCCCCGGTGCCGGTGGGGTGCAAGAGCGCGTAATCGCTGTAGGAGAAAGATTCGCCGGACTGCGTGACCTTGTCGGCGTCGTACTTCTTCAGCGCATCCGGGCTGGAAATACTGAACGAACCGAGCCCGAAGGCGGCCGGGAACGCGCCCTTGTAGGCATTGAGGTTGAGGACCGCGGTGTTGTCGTCCTTGGCTTCACAGGACTTGTAGAGCGGCTTCCCGCTGGCGTCGCCTTCGTTCTTCGCGAAACCCTCGAAGATATCGCCGTAGTAGATCATCTGGCTCTGGGCAGGCGCGCCCTTCATGTTGTACCAGCGGTCGAAGTTGAAGCAGACGGCCGCGGCGTTGAACGCGGTGCCGTCGTGGAACTTCACGTTCTTGCGCAGGTCGAACGTCCAGGTCTTACCGTCCGGGCTGGCTGTCCACTTCTCGGCGAGGCCGGGAGTCAGCTCCGTGGTGCCCTCTTTGAACGCGATGAGCGTGTCGAACACCTGCCGCGTGATGCGGTCCGTTTCGCCCTCGTCATTGAAAATGGGGTCGAACAGCTTCGGCGCGCCGGCCGCGCCGAACACGAGGGTGCCACCGGTCTTCCCCGCCCCGCCCTCGTCACGCTTGGACTCGGCACAGGCGGACAGTGAAAGCACGAGTGCGCCGGCTAGCCCGATCAGGGCTATCCGGCGTGTTCGTGCCAACCGCGTTTGCAGCATCTGGCACCCCTTGGGAGATGTTCGGCTTACCCGGCACAGGACAGTCGGGACGAACCGGACTTATGTGACCGCCGACAGTAACCGGAACTCATCCATCAGATAAGTCTGTAAGATCACGATCGTGAAACTTTGGCCGGTTTTGTCCGCTAAGCCGTAATTGTCATCACCCCAGAGTGATCACCTGAATGCCCTGAGCACCGTATGATCCGCGTGAAGCCGGGTGTTGTCAACGGTGAACCAACCGCGTTCGAAGGCCTGCCACTCGCTGAGCGAACCTCTGTCGGCCTCGCCATCACGGGCGACAGCGCGCTCCAGCAACTCCGCGGGCGAAAGTCCGTCGACCCACCACAACCTGGACAGCGCCGGCCGCATCGACGCCCGACCGGTCGAAACACCTTCCAGTACCAGGATTTCCGGCACCGCGACGTCGACCCACGGCCCGAGCCGGGGAACTCGATCGGCCCAGACCATCTTCCGGTATCGCCCTGGCCGACCAAGACTTAGCGGCTCGAGCACCCCGGAGACCAGGCACGGCCACCACGACACCGGGTCCGCCCAGGTCGCGAAGTCATCCGACGCGACCAGTTCGACGCTGGCTCCGGCGGCGCGCAACGCGCTGACGACCTCAGCCGCGAGTGTCGACTTGCCGACCCCGGAGGGGCCGTCGATGGCCAGCACGCGGACCCCGCCCAGCTTCGCCGCCGACGCCCGCAGCGCGTCGAGTTCCGCGTCCATAACCGCCTGCCGTCCGAACGACGTGAAGGCCGCCAACTGTAGGGGCTTAGTGGTAGGCGCGGGCGAAGCGGATGCCGGGAAGTCGCCTGACGTTGTCCGGCACGGCAGTGGCAGCTTCCAGCGCGATAAGCCTGGCCTCGAGTTCGCGTCGGCTGTCCTCGAGCTCGCAGCGAAGTAGCGCGCTCTCCTCGACGGCCGTGCGCATCTCCTCCTCGAGGCGTCCGACCTCAGTGGACAGATGCAGCGCGACCAGCGCCAGCACCACTCCGGCCATGAAGAACACCAGGTTCGACGGCGTCTCGACGCCGGTCAGCCGAGCCATGAACTGCGCGGCGGCCGGGACGACCGCGAGCACGACCACGCCGATGCCGACGACCAGCCAGAGACCCGCGTACTTCTCCCGCAGTTTCCGGCGGCGCATCATTTCGATGACGACGAACAGCACCAGACACGCGATGACGATACTGAGAATGCGCCAACCGGCCATAAGAGTTCCCTTTTAGGCGGAATCGGAGGAGTCGATCGCCGGACGGCGGCGGACCAAAGCCAGCAGCAGCGCCAACCCGGCGCGGCTGAGATACACCGCCGATTTGATCGGGGAATGGCTCGGCGTGCCCGCCGTCCGTTCCCGCATGAGCACCGGGACTTCTTTGATCCGCAGTCCGGCGCGGATCGCCATGACGAGTGATTCGACGGTGTCGCCGAGATATTCGGCGGGGTAGTACCCGGCGAACAGCTTGATCGCGCGCGGCCCCATCGCCTTGGCCCCGGACGTCACGTCGGTGAGCTTGGTCTTCGCCAGCCGCGAGAACACCAATGACAGCACGACCATCGCGTACTTGCGCGGGCCGCGGGCCTGGTACGCGCCCTTGCCCGCGAACCGGGAGCCGATCACGATGTCCGCGTCTTCGAGCGCGTCGAGCAACGCGGCGACCTCGTCGGGATCGTGCTGACCGTCGGCGTCGACCTGGACGACGACGGTGTACCCGCGGGCGACGGCATAGCGGAAACCGGTGCGCATCGCGCCGCCGACACCGAGGTTGACCGCGAGCCGCGCGACCTGCGCGCCGGCCTGCCGCGCCTGGGCGGCCGTGTCGTCGGAGGACCCGTCGTCGACGACGAGCACGTCCATCCCCGGCAGCGATTGCTTCACGTGCGTGATCACCGCGGCGACGCTGGCCTGCTCGTTGAGCGCAGGCATCACCACCAGCACACGATCGGTCGCTACGGCCACGCCGCGACGCTACGCGCGGACCTGCTTACTCGAATGGGTGACCACACCCCATTACCGCACGTTACGGGGCTGCGGGGCGCACGACGTCCGGCTGACCGTCGATGGCGTAGATCGTCGCGTCCGGGTTCCGGTAGACCACGCGGAACACCGGATTCGCGTCCAGGTTCGCCAATCCGGCCGCGGCCGACGGCTTGCCCGCGATCAAGCCCTTGCCCACCAAGACGTAGCGGACCTTGAGGTCACCGAGCATTTTGCGCACGCTCGGGTCCTGATCGATGTTGTTGAGGCGCAAGGTGAGCAAGTTGGCTTCGGTGCCCCGGTCGGCGCCGTAGAAGTTCCACTCGACGGGCATGACGCCGTCGAGCGCATACATCCACTCGGAGCCGTCGGTGAAGTCGTTCATCACGTGCTCGCTGGGAAGGGTGTGCTCCGCCAACCACTCGAACGCGGCTTCCTTCTGTCTACTGACAGTGGGCCCATCGGTGTAGCTGGTCGCGAACCGCGCGGCGTTGCGGCCGATGTAACCGCCCTTGCTCAGCGCGGCCAAGACCAGTCCAAGCACAAGCGCGCAGGCCAGCGTCGCTGTCGCGGGCCTCCAGTTCGGTCGCCACGCGGCGATCCTGCCCGACGCCGTGTTGACGAACTCGCCGAACGCGACCGCGCCGGCGAGCGGGATGAGCGCGCCGATCCGGTACTGGTCGTTGTAGAAGATGCTGCCAAGGGTGTGCACCAGCGGCGTATCGATGGACACCGCCGCGGCGAACAGGCCGCCGAAGACCACGTACGCGCCGACCAGCCACAGCATCCGCCGGTGCTTGACCAGCAGGAATACCCCGACAATCGCCGGGACACCGATCCACCACAGCGGCACGGCGGCCATCGGCGAGAACGTGATGGTTTCGCCGACCGCCCCGGACACGGTCGCCGACGTCGGCCAGGACGCCGACGTCACGCCCGCGGCGTTGTACAGCGACGGCAGGATCAGGAGCACCGCGAGCACGCCACTGCCCACCGCGGTGGCGACGAGCGAGGGCCATGACCGGCGCCAGTTGATCGGCTCGAACCGAAACACGACTGCGAGCAGGATCAGCAGGAAATAGCCCACCACAACGAAGACCACACTGCTGTGCAGGCCGGTCAGCCCGGCGACGCCGACCGAGATCGCCACCGGACCCGCTATGCCACGCGGTTCCAGCAGACGCCGTGCCAGCGCGAGCACCGCTGGGATCAGCGCGACGCCGGCCGCGTACGGCCACAGCGGCCCGCGCCAGAGCAGGTCGTAAGGGAACGCCGTGAACCAGGTGCACACCGCGGCGGCGGCCGCGGTCGCGATCGGAGGCAGCCGCCAGGCCACACCGAGCGCCGCGATGCCGACGGGGACGCAGAGGATCACCGTCAACGCCGCGAGGTTGAGCAGTTGCGGCATCGCCAGCCCGGCCTTGTCGAGGATCAAGGCGAGCAGCGCGTGGTAGGTGTCGGGATAGAAGTAGTGGGTCTCGTTCGGCAGGTTCGCGATGGTGCCGACCGTCGACGGCCGCGCGTCGCCGTGCTCGGCGATCCAGCGGACGAGGTTGCCGTGGAACGGCGCGTCCGAACTCTGGTGGACGTTGTCGATGCTCTTGGCGCCGCGCAGGAACGTCACCGCGCCGACGGCGAGCCCGATGAGCACACCGCCGCCGATGACCAGGTGATCGCGCAGGGGCAGCTTCGGCTCGTCCGGCTTGCCGCTCTGGTCGCTCTTGTCGCTCCGGCGGAGGAAGAGCCACGACCCGGCGAATCCCAGCGCGGACAGCACCAGCGTCCACAACACGACGTCGAGCAGGTTCCAGCGAATACCGAGCGCGCCTAGCACGGGGATGCCAAGCGCAACCAGGCCGAAGGTCAGGACGGGCGCGCTCGCGGCCAGGGTCCAGCCCCGCAATCGGATCGCCGCGCCGAACACCAGGCCCGGCAGCCAGAACGCGAGCACCACGACCACAACGTTCATCGGGACCTTTCAAGCACGAAGGCGAGCACGACAACGAGACCGGCTACGGGGGCGGCGGCCAACGCGATCACGGCGCGCGACACCGTGTCGCCGGGGAAGAACAGAAGGATCGCCGACGCCGTCACGGTCACGACCGCCCAGGTCACGAGCACGCGGTTCGCCTGTGTGCGCGCGACGAGCACCGCGGTCAGCAACTGCATCGGCACGAGGAGCACCGAGGACCACACCAGACCCGCGACGGCCCAGCCCGCGACTTGGTACTTCGACCCGTTGAGCAGGGCGACCGCCCAGGGCCCGACCAGGTCGCCCACCAGCGCGCCGGCCGCCGCCACGACGAGCGCCCCAGCCGTGCCGAGCACGAGTACGCGACGCAGTTTGTGCTTACCCGCGTCAGTGGCCGACAGCCTGACCACGAACGGCACGGCAAGGGACTGGACCGGGCCGATCAGCGTCAGGGGGATCCGCGCGACGACCAGGGCGGCGAACAACCCGCCGGTCTTGGCCTTGTCGCCGCCCGGGGCGAGCAGGCCGACGAGCGCCGGGTAGCCGGTGATGACGCTGGCCGTCAGGGCGGCGCCGAGCAGCAGCACCAGCATCCGGCGGGTGATGACCGGCCAGGACTCGCCGTCGAGGTGGACGTCGACAAGTCGACGAGCGGGGCGCAGGAACAGCAGCCAGGCGAACGAACCGGCGGCGACGGCGATCGACAGCGTCCAGAGCCCGGAAACCGCCGTCACCACGACCAGGCCCAGCAGCAGCGCGCGGACGGCGGGTTCGGCGACCACGAGCCCGGCGAACGGCCTGACCTGGTGCTGTCCGATCAGCAGACCGCGCACGCCGAACTGGCAGGCGAACGCGACCCCGCCGGCGAGCACGATCAGCGCGAGCGCCCAATGTCCGCTGAACAGCCGGTTGTTGATCGGCGGCAGCAGGATCACGACAGAAAAGGCCACGACCGCCGCGATGCCGACGCCGATCGCGCGCAACGCGGGCTTTCCCGCGCGGCCGCCGGTGAGGGCCGCGACCGCGGACTGGCGCGAGAGTTCCTGTTCGAGCGGGGAAAGCGTGCTGCCGAGGCCCATGACCAGGCCCCAGAAGGTGATGAACACGGCGTAGTCGGCGGGCTGCAGCAGCCGCGCGCACGCGACCGTGAGGACGTACCCCAAGCCCATCGACACCAGCAGCGACAGCCCCAACTTCCCAGCCGTGCCGTTTTGCGGCTTCGTGGCGGTGGTCATGGGTGCGGCTCACGTTCCCTCGGGGCCATCCTGATGGCGGCCGCCGCGTTGGCGTTCAACGCCACAAGGGTGGCCCCGAGGGGTCCTCGACGGGAGCGCGCGCGGAGAGCCAGGAAAAGGCCGCGGAGGAGGCCTGCGGCGAAGCCGGTGGCGAAGAGTGGCAGCAAGGTGGTCACCGCGCGGGCTTCCGCCGTCGTCCCGCCGCATCGCTTGACCACGGCACCGGCCGCAACGGCTCCCGCGACACCGGCCGCAACGGTCGTTTTCGGGCGCTTCGCGGCGAATCCGAGTCCGGCCACACCGACTGCCAGCGCACCGAACATGGCGTTGCGCGCGGGGCCCGGGGAGGCGAGGTACGAGTCGACGTACGTCGTGCCGCGGAAAAACGACTGGGCGGCGAACTTCTTGAGCGAGTCACGCCCGTGGTAGGTCGCGGAAAACTCCGGGGAGAGGTTGATCCGCCGCCGCTCGGCGATCCAGCGCAGCATCCGGGTGTCGTCGCTGGAGAGACGCGTGTCCTCGAACAGCGACGAGAACGCCGCGACGGAAGCCTCGAGGAGCTCTTTCGGCGCGCAGAACAACGTCGTGCCCTTGGGGTAGCTGTCGAAATCGTCGATCCCGAACGAAGTCAACCGCGGGTCCGAGAAATAGCGACGCCAGCCGATCTTGACCAGCCCGGCCATGAAGCCCGCATACGGATTGTGTTCCGAAGCAACCGCGATATGCCCGTTCCAGACCATACGATCGGGTGATTCTTTTAATTGCTCTTGCAGAAAACTCAACGACCCGATATCGACGATGACCCGGCTGTCCAGCAGCAGGACCCACTCACCGGACGCCTTCGCGAGACCGGCGGCCCGGGCGGCGAACCGGCCGGCATTAGCCTGGCTGAGCACCGCAATGTCGTAGCGTTTTCCCAGCGTAGCAAGCTTTTCCGGGGTCGCGTCGGTACTGCCGTCATCGACGACGACGAGCTCGATCGGCCAGTCCGCCGCCCGCGCCGAAGCACTCAGCGCGTCGACACAGCGGTCAATCCAGTTCTGCTCGTTGCAGACCGGAATGACCACACTGAGCCTCGGCGAATTCGCACTCACCCGGGCGAGGCTATCCTGCGTCTCCGGTCACGATGTGCCCAGCATCGGATCCCTGAGCAGAAAAGGCGTCCGGTGATCACTTTCATTCTTGGCACCACGGCGGAATTGATCAAAATCGCGCCGGTCCATCACGCGATCACCGAACGCGGCACGACCCCGGAGATCTGGTTCACCGCGCAGCACGTCGACGAGGTCGCCGACGTCCTGGCCGACCTGCACCTGCCCGAACCCGCGGTCTGGCTGGTGCCGAAGGACCGCGCGCACAACCTCGAGACCCCAGCCCAAGTGCCCGCGTGGGCCGCGGCAGTCGCGCGTACGGCCTGGACCAGGCGCGCCGAGCTGCGGGAAACGCTCGCGGCGGACGGCCGCCCGCCGCTGGTGATGGTGCACGGCGACACGTTCACCACGCCCTATGGCGCGTTGATCGGCAAGTACGTGCTGAAGGCCCGCGTCGCGCACATCGAGGCCGGCGCGCGATCCGGCAGCATCCGGAGCCCGTTCCCCGAAGAGCTCAACCGCAAGATCACCGGCAAGCTCGTCGACATCCACTTCGCGCCGACGTCCCGCGAGGTCGGGAACCTGCGCCGGGCCCGCGGCGTCGTCGTCGACACCGAGGCGAACACGGCGATCGACTCTATGCGCCAAGCCGTCGACGAACCCGTGCTCGACGGGCTCCCGGAGAAGTTCGGCCTGGCCACGTTGCACCGGTTCGAACTGCTGTCGCGAGCAGACAAGTACCGCGAGGCTCTCGAGATCCTGCGTGAGCAGAGCAGGAAGCTGCCGGTGCTGTACATGGCCGGCGCGCCCGAACGCGAGAAGATCGAACGGCTCGGGCTGGGCAACCTGTTCGACGAGAACTTCCAGCTCCGACCGAAGCTGCGGTACCTGAAGTTTCTGCCGCTGATCGCGCGGGCCGAGTACGTCGTCACCGACTCCGGCGGGCTGCAGGAGGAATGCGGCTACCTCGGCGTGCCGTGCGCGATCCACCGGCACCGCACCGAACGGCACGTGGGCATCGGCCAGAACGTGCTGCTGACCGAGATGAGCGCGGACAAGCTGCGGGAGTTCCTCGACAGCTACCAGAACCGCCGCACCGCGTCGCTGATGGGCAAGTACCACCCCAGCGAGGTCATCGTGGACACCCTCGCGCAGCTGGGCTACTGCTGACTCGTGAGCGTTCCGGCCGCCTCTAGCTCGCCGGAACACTCACGAGTCCTACATGGCGCGGCGGCCGGAGAGGGCGCGGCCGAGGGTGAGTTCGTCGGCGAATTCGAGGTCGCCACCCATCGGCAGGCCCGACGCGAGGCGCGTGACGGACAGGCCGGGGAAGTCGCGCAGCATGCGGACCAGGTACGTCGCGGTCGCTTCGCCCTCGGTGTTCGGGTCGGTAGCGACGATCACCTCGGTGACCTCGGCGCCGCCGATCCTGGCGAGGAGCTCCCGCATCCGCAGCTGCTCCGGGCCGATGCCCGAAAGCGGGTCCAGCGCGCCGCCGAGCACGTGGTAGCGGCCCTTGAACTCGCGGGTGCGCTCCACCGCGACCACGTCCTTGGGCTCCTCGACCACGCAGATGACCGTGAGGTCGCGGCGGGTGTCACGGCAGATGCGGCAGGTGGTCTGCTCGGAGACGTTGCCGCAGATCTCGCAGAACTGCACGCCTTCCTTGACCTTGCCGAGCACGTCCTGCAACCGCCCGATATCGGCGGGATCGGCTGCCAGCAAATGAAAAGCGATCCGCTGCGCGCTCTTCGGACCGACGCCGGGCAGCCGCCCGAGCTCGTCGATCAGGTCCTGGACTACACCTTCGTACAAGTCAGGCGCCCGGAAGTCCGAGGCCGCCGAGGCCGCCCAGCCCGCCGAGATCCGGCATGCCGCCGCCGAGGCCGCCGGCCAGCGGGCCCAGCTTCTGCTCGGTGAGCTTCTGCGCGTTGGCCGAGGCGTCACGCACGGCGGCGACGACCAGGTCGGCGAGGGTTTCGGTGTCCTCGGGGTCGACGACCTTCGGGTCGATGACGAGGTTCGTGAGCTCCATCGCGCCGGTCACCGTCGCGGTGACGAGCCCGCCGCCGGAGGTGCCCGTCACCTCGGTGTTCGCGAGTTCGTCCTGCGCGGACGCCAGCTGCTGTTGCATCTGCTGAGCCTGCTGCAGGATCGCCTGCATGTCGAAGCCACCACCGGGTTGCACCATGATCGAGAAGATCCTTCCTGCGGAGAACGCACGTGTCTTCCAGACTAGCCGTCCTCGGTGTGGCACCGTGGTCGCCGTGCGTAGGCGAGCGGTTCTTCCGGTAGTGGCCACCTTCATCCTGCTCGCGGGCTGTCAGCCGGACGGTCAGGTGGCACCCGCCGCGACCACTCCGGTGACTCCAGTGGCTCCGGTAACAACGTCGTCACCGACGGGCACACCGAGTCCGCCCCCGCCGCCCAGCACGTCGTCCTCTTCAGCCAAGCCGCCGTCGTCCGGGATAGTCGTGGTGCTCGACCCGGGGCACAACGGCGCGAACGCCAAAAACCCTGCCGAGATCAACAGACTCGTCCCGGCCGGGCGCGGCCAGACGAAAGCCTGCAACACGACGGGCACCTCGACCAACGCCGGTTACCCCGAGCACGCCTTCACTTTCGACGTCGCGAAGCGCGTCGGCGCCGAACTGGAAGCCAACGGCATCAAGGTCGTCTACACCCGCGACAATGACTCCGGTGTCGGCCCGTGCGTCGACAAGCGCGCGGAGATCGGGAACGCGGCGAACGCGACGGCGGTGGTTTCCATCCACGGCGACGGGTCGAATTCGGCTGGGGCACACGGTTTCCACGTCGAAACCTCGTCACCGCCGCTGAACGCCGAGCAGGGCGCGCCGACGACGAAACTAGCGACCGTGCTCCGCGACGGGATCCGCGCGAAGGGCTTCACCACGGCCAACTACATCGGGCAGAACGGCTTGTTCCCGCGGCCGGACCTCGGCGGGCTCAACCTGTCCACCAGGCCGGCCGCGCTCATCGAGTGCGGCAACATGCGGGACGCCGCCGACGCCGCCACGATGTCGAGCGCTGACGGCCGCCAGCGCTACGCCGACGCCATCGCCGCCGCGATCGAAACCTACGTCGGGGCCTAGGCCGTGTCCCGCAGATCCATGGTCGCGGTGTCCGCGCCCAGGCGGCCGCTTGCCGCGTTGTCGCGATGCCCGGGTACAGCACCGGTACGAGGGCACCGCTCCGCCTTGCCAGCGACCACCTGGATCACGAATCCCATCGACCGAGATCCACGGGACACGGCCTAATCCAGCAGGCGGGCGCCGAGGTGTTCGGACAGGAGTTTGTGCGCGCGGGCGTCCGGGTCGTGCTCGGGGTCCGGCGGAGGCGGTGGCGGAGCGGGGCTGGAGTCGGGCGAGTAGACGTCGTCATCGTCTTCGTCGGACGGCTCGGGGGGCAGCGGGATATCCGGCTCGGTCTGGACCGGGGTAGGCCGCTGCGGAGGCGGCGTCGGACGCTCGGGCTGCTTGACGGGGGCAGGCGGAGCGGCCGGGGGCGGCGGGGCAGCGGCGGCAGGCTGAGGTGACGCGGAGGGTCGCGTGTACGACCGCTCCGCGGCTGTGGCCTGGGCCGGCCGGGCTTGGGCGGGCGCATTGGCGGGCCTGGCCGGCGCGTTGGACGGGGTGCCGTGCACGCACCGGACCTGCCAAGTCCCGCCGAGGACATCCGACAGCGCGGCCGCGATCTTTTCCGCGTTGTGCTGCTCGGAGAGCCTTCTGGCCAGCGGTTCGGCGCTGTGCGTCAACGTGACCGCGTTGCCCTCGACGCTGTACACCGTCGCCTGCGTGAGCATGGCCTCGGTGCTGCGGCCGCTGGGCATCTTGCGGATGGACCCGAGAATCTGCGGCCAGAGCTGCCTCATCTTGGCTGCGTCCACTCCGCCGCTGCTTTCGGCGTCCGCGGCAGGCTGCTCGACCGGAGCGGGAGCAGGCGGCGTGACGGGCTGGGCTGCGACCGGCTGGGCTGCGACAGGCCGGGCCGCGGCGGGTGGGGCGACTGGCGGAGGGGGCGCGACCACCGGCGCCGCAACGGGTTGCGCGGCCTGAGCGGCTGCGGGCTGCGCTGCCGGAGCAGCGGCGGGCTGCTGCGACGGCCGCTGGTAGGGCGCCTCGGCGACCGGAGCGGCCGGCTGCCCACCGGCCGCGACGGCAGGTCCGCCCGAAACCGCCCGGCGCTCAAGACGTTCGAGCCGCTGCAGCAAGGCCGCCTCATCCTCGGACACCGAGGGCAGCAACATCCTGGCGCACAGCAGTTCCAGCACCAGCCGGGGCGCGGTGGCCCCGCGCATCTCCAGAAGTCCGTTGTGGACGATCTCGGCGTAACGCGACAACGTCGCGAGCCCGACCCGCTCGGCCTGCGCGACCATCCGGCCCAGCTCGTCCTCCGGGGCCGACACCAGACCGCGCTCGGCGGCGTCCGGCACCGAGCGGAGCATGACCAAGTCGCGGAGCCTGTCCAGCAGGTCGGTAGCGAAGCGGCGCGGGTCGTGGCCGGCTTCGGTCAGCTTCTCGACCGTGCCGAACACCGCCGAGGAATCGTCGGCGGACAGCCCGTCGACCATGTCGTCGATCAGTGCGACGTCGGTGACCCCGAGCAGCGACACCGCGCGGCTGTAGCTGATGCCATCGGGCCCGGCGCCAGCCAGCAGCTGGTCGAGCACGGACTGCGTGTCCCGGGCGGACCCGCCACCTGCGCGGATGACCAGCGGATACACCGCCGGCTCGACGGTGACTCCCTCGGCGGCGATATTGCTCTCCAGCAACCCTCGCATCGCGCCCGGTGGGATCAGCCGGAACGGGTAGTGGTGCGTCCGCGAGCGGATGGTCGGGAGGACCTTCTCCGGCTCGGTGGTCGCGAAGATGAAGATGACGTGCTCAGGCGGCTCTTCGACGATCTTCAGCAGGGCATTGAAGCCCTGCGTGGTGACCATGTGCGCCTCGTCGATGATGAACACGCGATACCGCGCGTCGGCGGGGGCGTAAAACGCGCGGTCGCGCAGCTCGCGGGCATCGTCGACGCCACCGTGGCTGGCCGCGTCGAGCTCGGTGACGTCGACGCTGCCGGAACCCTCCGGCGCGAGCGCCTTGCACGAGGTGCACTCGCCGCACGGATCGGGTGTGGGGCCCTGCTTGCAGTTCAGCGAGCGGGCCATGATCCGGGCGCTCGACGTCTTCCCGCAGCCTCGCGGCCCGGAGAAGAGGTACGCGTGGTTGATCCGGCCCGACGCCAGCGCGGTGCGCAACGGCTCGGTGACATGCTCCTGGCCGACGACCTCGGCAAAGGTCGCCGGGCGGTACTTCCGATACAGCGCGAGAGCCACGCCGCGAGACTACCGGCAACCACCGACAGGTCTCGAGTTGCGGGCCCCCGGACATGAAAGCGGACCCCGCGCACCCGTCAGAGCCTGCTTATCCTTGCTGCCTTCCGGCCCTGGGGAGGTTCACAGGGTGGACGCCGCGCGGGGTCCATGGACGAGTGTAGCGGGCGGCTCGCGTGGGGCGCCGCGGTGGGGCAGGTGCGCAAAA
>NZ_JAODNM010000071.1 GCF_025464955.1 Amycolatopsis sp.
TGAAACCGATTTTCATTAAATTCTCCTTATTCAGGCAAGCTTCCGGTGGTGATCCAGCTGCGGACGTCGGCCATCCATCCCTCGAAGTGAGGGAAGACCGCGCCCGAACCCTACGTTTGCGGCGGGGTGGGACAAAGTCGGGTTGTTGGTGGCTGACCTGCCGATTTGTGTCGCGACACGCGGGCCGGTTTCAGTAGGTGGAGTTGGATGGTGCGGGTGACCAGGCGGGTTCCAGGGCCTGTGGTGCTGCGGGTGGTGTAGCGCAGGCTAGGGCGGACGGTCTTGATCGGGGCCATCAGCACCACCAACCACACGACCAGTTACGAGACATCCCTTAGGGACAGGGCCTTAGCATCAATGTACTGACCCGAGATGACGCCGCAGGACGCAACCTCGAAAGTCGTAGTGCCTGCGTATCCATATCCTTGGCGGCGCCATCAACGAGTACCGATACGCGGCTTGACCAGCAGCGACGACTTCCCGAGTCCCGCGGGCGACGGAATCAGCCCTTCAGGCTGTAGAAGTGCATCGGTGAGTTCGGCTTGAAACCGATCCGCGGGTACACCGGCGCCCCGGCGACGGTCGCGTGCAGAGTGGCCCGGGTCAGTCCGGTGGCCTGCGCGCCCTCATACAGTGCCTTCCGGGTCACAGCCTCGCCGTAGCCTCGACGCTGCCACTCCGGGTCAGTGGCGACGAGTACGACGAAGAGGCGGCCTTCTGCTTCCACCGTCGCCGCGCACGTCACCGGAACGCCGTCTCGGATGCCCAGGTAGGCGTATACCTGGTCCTTCCACAGCGTGGAGCCGACGAGCCCGTCACGACCGTCTTCCAGGGGCAATCCGTAGCCGCGCGAGTTGAGGTCGGCATAGGCTTGCAACTGTTCGTCGGTGGTCACGCGCACGAACATCAAGTCGGGGTGAGTAGGCTCGGCAACGGGGAGCAGGTCTCCGGCCATACCGGTGCCGGGAAAAGCGTATTCGAGCCCCGCTCGCTCGGTCGCAGCACTCAACGTCGCGCGTGCATCGTCATCGAGCAGGTCCTCGAAGAGCCACAGGAACCCGGGATACTTCTTCGAGCGCATGATGTTCGCTGCCTGGCTCAGACGTTGTTCGAGGAGCCCCACGTTTACGTCGGCATCAGTCAACGTGATGCAGTTCCAGAAAGCGAACCGGCAGTCGGCCCAGCGAACAGCAATGCCCGGCAGATCCCGCACATCCGCAGCCGAATCCCGGTCGAGCACCATCGCACGCCAGACCACGGCGAGCTGTTCCATCGATTCGATCGAGTCCGCAAAATCGGTCACCAAAACTCCCTCAAATTTGTCGAGCATCCACAGAGCCGCGCCGATCAGGAACACGAACTCTGCTAGTCGCGTGGATCATTTGTTGTTGTGTCTTCAGCGGTGGTCGTGGCCCTGGTCTGGTCCAGGAACCTGCGGCGAGAATACCGCTATTTCCCGGCCCTCCTCGCCGAGGATCGTTCCAATGCGCTGCACGGCATCGGGACGTCGGATACGCAGGAACGCGACCACGACAACGCCGACGAGAACAACGGCCACCGTGATGTAGGGCGTCAGGTTAAGCGGTGCCGTCGGAGCGGGGTAGACCGAGCCGACGAGCGCGGCACCGAATAGCACCACGCCGGTGGCCGGCACCCACAGGTGCGCGACCACGCTGTACCGGTCGCGGATCCGGCGGAAGAAGACCATTCCACCGATGCACAGCCCGATGTAGACGGTGATTACGGCCAGCGTGCCGAGTGTCGCGAAGAAGTAGTAGACGGTGATGGCCGCACCGCCGAGATCCCCGGCACCCAGTCCGAAACCCACGACCGCAGCCAGTACGGTGCCGAGGACCGCGATGGTGACCGTGGCGTTCGCCGGTGTATGGAACCGGTGGTGGGTGCGTCCCAACCAAGTGGGCAAAGCACCCTCACGACCCATCGCGAATAGCGTACGGCTTGCCGCGGTGGTGCATCCCACACAGACGAGGAACGCCGACATCAGCGCGCCGACCTCGATCAGAGCCGCCAGTGGTGCTCCGACGAAGCGCTCCGCGATCGTCTTGAGGGCGAACGAGTCACCGCCGAACGTCGCGCCGTTGTTCACCCCAAAACCGATGGCCAGGCTGTAGGTCGTCCACAGGTAGAACACCATAGCAAAGGCGACAGACGCGACAACCGCAATCGGGATTGAGCGCCGCGGGTTCGCCGTCTCCTCACCGAAGTCCGCCGCAGTCTCGAACCCGATATAGGACGTGATGCCGAGGATGATGCCGTAGAAGACCCCGGCGAACCCGCCCTTCTCTGTATGGGCGAAGGTGAACGGCGCGGCGGTGTTGCCCTGCGCTCCTCCCTTCGCGGTAACCACAGCGTTCACGATGACGATCACGACGACCGTGACCGCGCCCACCGCCAACTGCAGCCGCGTAGTGACCTTGATCCGGACGATCGACAATGCCACCAGCAGCGCCATGCCCAGCAGGAAGAGCGGGAACCACCAGCTCGGACCGAGGTGCAAGAGATCGGACGCGAGATAAGCCACCCCGGCCATCGTCATGGGCACGAAGCACATCACGCCGAAGGCATAGAGCCAACCGGCTACGAAACCGGTCGTGCGGCCCAGACTGCGGCTGATGTAGGTGTACGCGTAGCCGGCCGCGGCCATCCGTCGAGTAAAGCCGACCACGACGACCGCGAGCGCCAAGCAGGCGAGTCCGCCAAGTAGGAAGGCCAGCGGCGTGGATCCGCCCGCCACCGCAGCGACGCCTGGCACGTTGAGCAGCATCGCCATCCCAGGCGCAAGAACCGTAACCGATATCGCGACGGCATCGATGGTAGTCAATGTGCCACGGGCGAGACCAGAAGCTCGACCTTCGTTGCCCGGCACTGCCATGAAGAGCCCTCCACTACTAGATGATTGATGCGGTGAAGATCATGTGAGGCGGGCTGGTGTTGCCGCGTAGGCGGGGGGTCCATGATCAATCTGTGACGAAAAACCTGAACACCCTCCTGACCGCAATCTACGCGTCGAAGGACGAGGTGAACTGACCAGGCCTTGCGAAAGCAGGTCAACGACCGTGGGTTCCCGTCCTACAACCTCTAGCTCGACATTCTGGCCACCGGGGCAGACGTGCTCTGGCGGGTCTCGACGTCCTTCACGCTGCCGATTATCACCCGGCTGAGCGACGGCACCTACCTCTCCCAGTTGCGCGGGAAACGCAAGAACCAGCAGGTTGCCGTGCGCGTCATCGAATACTCCATCCGCGACGAGGACGGAATCAGCGAAGTGTTCGCGCTGATCACCAACCTGCTCGACCCAGATGAAGCACCCGCCCTGGAACTAGCCCTCAACTACAGCCAGCAATGGCACATCGAGCTACTGTTCCGGCTGGTGAACGTCGATTTGCGGACCCCCGGCGGGATCCTGAGATCCCGCAGCCCCTAAGGGGTACGCCAAGAAATCTGGTCACTGTTGTGCCTCTATCAAGTTCTGCGAACACTGATCACCCAGGTCGCCCTCATCGCAGGAGTCGATGCCACCCGGATCAGCTTCCCGCCCGCGCTCGACGCAGTCAAAGACTCCGT
The DNA here is from genome assembly GCF_025464955.1 of Amycolatopsis sp. Lineage (GTDB taxonomy): Bacteria > Actinomycetota > Actinomycetes > Mycobacteriales > Pseudonocardiaceae > Amycolatopsis. Next base: position 3,586 of record NZ_JAODNM010000071.1, read on the forward strand.
CGGCCGGGCTTTCCCCCTCATAACCTGGCCACCGCCCTCACATTCTTCCTCGCCGACATCCCCAGCTGGATCATCCGCCACCGCCCACACCGCACCGCCTCAGTCAAAACGGTCCGCCCCAGTCTCCGCTACACCACCCGCAGCGCAACCGACCCAGGAACCCGACTCATCACCTGAACCATCGAACTCCACCCGCTGAAACCTCACGCAGATTAACTCATCGCCATTGCTCCCTGGGTGGCCAGGTTGACGGAGAGGAAACCCCAGTCGCAGGTCCCCTTGTCAATGAGCTTGGCCAGGCCGTTGCTGAACCAGACCAGGCTCATGAAGATCCGCAACGCGGTGAAGGTACCGGCCATAAAACGGTAGGCGCCAGGTGTTCCGACTGTTCTGTGGCGCTGACGGTGTCGGCCATCGTCTCTCCAACCTCTCCTGATGGTGAGC
>NZ_JAODNM010000127.1 GCF_025464955.1 Amycolatopsis sp.
AGCGGCTTCTGAACCGGTGCGACCGCCAGCCTCGTCATCGATCCCAGACATGGACCCAGCCTAGCAGTGAGTTTTATTCAGTCGAGGCCGCAGAACGAGCAGCACCCGCAGAACGAGCAGCACTGACAGCACCCGCCCCGAACGGCACGTGCTGCACCACCCACGCGTGCATCGCCACGGCCGCCGCCGCCGACGCATTCATCGAACGGGTCGAACCGAATTGGCTGATCTCCACGACCGCGTCTGCGGCCTGGATCGCTTCATCCGTGAGCCCGGGGCCCTCCTGGCCGAAGAGCAGAACGCAGCGGGTGGGCATCGCGAACGTCTCGATGATGACGCTGCCCTCGACGTTGTCGATAGCGACGATGGGCAGGTCTGCAGCGCGTGCGAACTCGACGAAGTCTGCGACTGTCGCGTGATGCCTGATGTGCTGGTACCGGTCGGTGACCATTGCGCCCCGCCGGTTCCATCGCTTGCGGCCGATCACGTGCACGGTGTCGGCCGCGAAGGCATTGGCGGTTCGCACGATCGACCCGATGTTCATGTCGTGCTGCCAGTTCTCGATGGCGACATGAAACGGATGCCGGTGCGCATCCAGGTCGGTGACGATCGCCTCCATGCGCCAGTAGCGGTAGCGATCGATCACGTTGCGGGAGTCGCCGCGCTCGAGCAACTCCGGGTCGTAGAAGTCGTCGGTGGGGCGCTCGCCGACCCACGGGCCCACTCCGTTCGTCGTGAGTTCGACAGAGGGATTGCTGTTGGAGTCTGGCACCCTTCAACGGTAGCGTCCGAACGGTTGTGCCGCCCGCGCGAAAGCAGCACGACCGAATATGTTAGATGCATCGAACATTGATGCCGATAGTTGCTAACATAGCCGGATGACGGCAGAGGCGACTGTAGACAGAGCCCCTGCGGCCGCCCCGAGCCCCGGCCGCCTCGTTTTTCTCCTTGGCCCAGCCTTTGTCGCCGCGATCGCCTACGTCGACCCGGGCAACGTCGCGTCCAACATCTCCTCCGGCGCGCGGTTCGGCTATCTACTGGTGTGGGTCGTCGTCCTGGCGAACCTGATGGCCGTGCTGGTGCAGTACCTCTCCGCGAAGCTCGGGCTGGTCACCGGCCTGTCGCTGCCGGAGGCGCTGCGTGAGCGGATGTCGCCGCGCACGCGGATCGCGTTCTGGCTGCAGGCCGAGGTGGTCGCCGTCGCCACGGACCTCGCGGAGGTCGTCGGCGGCGCGATCGCGCTGAACCTGCTCTTCGAACTCCCGCTGGTGGTGGGCGGCGTCATCACCGGCGTGGTGTCGATGGTCCTGCTGGCGGTGCAGGACCGGAACGGGCAGCGGACCTTCGAACGGGTCATCACCGGTCTGCTGCTGGTCATCGCCGTCGGCTTCCTGGCGAGCCTGTTCGTCGAGCCGCCGTCGGCTTCGTCGATCGCGAACGGCCTCATCCCGCGGTTCGACGGCGGCGACAGCGTGCTGATCGCCGCGGCGATGCTCGGCGCGACCGTCATGCCGCACGCGGTCTACCTGCATTCGGGCCTGGTCCGCGACCGGCACGGGCACCACACCGGACGGCGGCTGAAGGACCTGCTGCGCGCCACCAAGTTCGACGTCGGCCTCGCGATGCTGCTCGCCGGCGCGGTCAACCTCGGCATGCTCCTGCTCGCCGCCACCAACCTGCAGGGCCATGACGGCGTCGATTCCATCGCCGGGGCGCACGCGGCGGTCGGCCAGGCGCTCGGGCCCGGTATCGCGCTGTTCCTCGCCATCGGGCTGCTCGCGTCGGGCCTGGCCTCGACGTCGGTCGGCGCCTATGCCGGCGCGATGATCATGCAGGGCCTGCTGCGCAAGCGGATCCCGCTGCTGCTGCGGCGCGTCGTCACGCTCATCCCGGCGCTTGTGGTGCTCGCCGCGGGCGCCGATCCCAGCCAGGCGCTGGTGGTGTCACAGGTCGTGCTGTCCTTCGGTATCCCGTTCGCGCTGGCGCCGCTCATCCGCCTCACCAGTGACGACGGCCTGATGGGCGAAGACGTCAACAGCCGGTTGACGACAACGCTGGGCTGGCTCGTCGCCGCGGTGATCATCGTCCTGAACGTCGCGTTGATCGTCTTGACCTTCAGCGGCTGAGCGGGCGCAGAAAGTACGGCCACGGCCCGTTCCTACCGGCAAATCTCCGGTATCGGGGCGAACAGCCAGGTCGTCGCCGGGTTCATCACGCCAACGAGGTAACGTTTGTGCCATGTCCACTGCCACGTCCACTCCCCCCAGCGCCTCGCCGGGTAGGCCGTTCGGACGCGTACTCACCGCGATGGTCACCCCGTTCGACGCCGACGGCGCCCTGGACCTCAAGCGCGCGCAGGAACTCGCCGTGCACCTGGTGGAACTGGGCAACGACGGCCTCGTGGTCAACGGGACCACCGGGGAAAGCCCGACCACCAGCGACGACGAGAAGGCCGCGCTGGTGCGCGCCGTCGTCGAGGCCGTCGGGGACCGGGCGACCGTCGTGACCGGCGCCGGCAGTTATGACACCGCGCACAGCAAGCACCTGGTGCAGGCCGCCGAAAAGGCAGGCGCGCACGGGGTGCTCGTGGTCACCCCGTACTACTCACGGCCGAGCCAGGCCGGGCTGTATGCGCACTTCACCGCCGTCGCCGACGCGAGCGGCCTCCCGGTGATGCTGTACGACATCCCGCCGCGGTCCATCGTCCCGATCGAGGTCGACACCCTGCTGCGGCTCGCCGAGCACCCGCGGATCGTCGCGGTCAAGGACGCCAAGGGCGACCTGCTGGCCGGCAGCGAGGTCATCGCGAACACCCAGCTCGCCTACTACTCGGGCGACGACGGGCTGAACCTGCCGTGGCTGTCCGTCGGCGCGGCCGGCGTCGTCAGCGTCGTCGGGCATGTCGTCGCCGGCCGGATCCGCGCGATGCTCGACGCCTACGAGAACGGCGACACGTCCACCGCGCGCACCAACCACCGCGGGATGATTCCTGTCTACCGCGCGTTTTCCCGGGTCGGCGGCGTCGCGTTCGGCAAGGCCGCGCTGCGGCTGCGCGGGCTCGACGTAGGGGATCCGAGGCTGCCGATCGTGGCCGCCACCGCCGAGCAGGTCGAGGCGATCGCCGCCGACCTCGCCCAGGCCGGTGTGCCGCTCGAAGACTCCCCGGCACAGAACTGGAACACTTCAAGGGTTGCCCAGACCGACTCGGCGGCGGCTTATGTCGCCCCGACCACTCACACCAGCGTAGGGACCATTCCTAGGTGAGCTCACTCTTAACAGGCCCCGGCCCGACCAATCTCCCGCCCGCTCTCCCGGAAGGTGGTCTGCGCGTAGTCGCGCTGGGCGGCATCGGCGAGGTCGGCCGCAACATGACCGTCTTCGAGTTCGATGGCAGGTTCCTGATCGTCGACTGCGGGGTGCTCTTCCCCGAGGACGAGCAGCCCGGCGTCGACCTGATCCTGCCGGACTTCCGCGCGATCGAGGACCGCCTCGACGACATCGACGCGCTGGTACTGACCCACGGCCACGAGGACCACATCGGCGCGGTGCCGTTCCTCCTGCGCATGCGGCCGGACCTGCCGATCTACGGATCGCGGTTCACCCTCGCGCTGCTCGCGGCGAAGTGCAAGGAGCACAAGCAGCGGCCGAAGCTGATCGAGGTCAAGGAGGGGGAGCGGCGCAAGGTCGGCAACCACTTCGACCTCGAGTTCTTCGCGGTCAACCACTCCATCCCGGACGCGATCGCCGTCGCGATCCGCACGCCGGCCGGCGTCGTGCTGCACACCGGCGACATCAAGCTCGACCAGCTGCCGCTCGACGGCAGGCTCACCGACCTCGCCGGGTTCTCCCGCCTCGGTGACGAGGGTGTCGACCTGTTCTGCGTCGACTCGACCAACGCCGAGGTCCCCGGGTTCGTCACCGCCGAGCGCGACATCGGCCCGGTACTCGACGACGTCATCCGGCGCGTCGACCAGCGCGTGATCGTGGCCTGTTTCGCCAGCCACGTGCACCGCGTCCAGCAGGTCCTCGAAGTCGCCGTCCGGCACGGCAGGCGGGTGGCCTTCGTCGGCCGCTCGATGGTCCGCAACATGGGAATCGCCGCGGACCTCGGTCTGCTGCAGATCCCGCCGGGCCTGCTCGTCGACCTCGACCAGGCGAGCTCGCTGCCCGAGAGCAAGGTGCTGTTCGTCTCCACCGGTTCGCAGGGCGAGCCGCTGTCCGCGCTGTCGCGGATGGCGCGCGGCGAGCACCGCAACATCTCGATCCGCGCGGGCGACACCGTCGTCCTGGCCAGCTCCATCGTGCCGGGCAACGAGACGTCCGTCTTCGGCGTTGTCAACGGCCTGGTCCGCCTCGGCGCGAACGTCGTCCACCAGGGCAACGCCAAGGTGCACGTGTCCGGGCACGCCTCGGCGGGCGAGCTGCTGTACCTGTACAACGCGGTGCGCCCGAGCAACGTCATGCCGGTGCACGGCGAGTGGAAGCACCTGGTCGCCAACGCGAACCTCGCGATCCGCACCGGCGTCGCGCCGGAGAACGTCGTGATCGCCGAGGACGGCGTGGTCGTCGACCTCGTCGACGGCCAGGCCAGGCTGACCGGCCGAGTCGAGGTCGGCTACGTCTACGTCGACGGTCTGTCCGTCGGTGACGTCGGCGAGTCGACCCTGTCCGATCGCCTGGTGCTCGGCGAGGGCGGGTTCATCTCGATCAGCGTCGCGATCGACGGCAAGACCGGCCGCGCGGTCACCGCGCCGAAGGTCTCCGGCCGCGGCTTCTCCGACGACCCCAAGGCCCTCGAGGCCGTAGTGCCGCTGGTGGAGAACGAACTTTCCCGGCTCGAGCTCGAGGGCGTCACCGACACCCACCGCATCGCGCAGGCCGTGCGCCGCGTCGTCGGCCGTTGGGTCGCCGACACCTACCGTCGCCGGCCGATGATCGTCCCGACCGTCATCCCGGTCTAGCCCTTCAGCGCCCCCTCAAGGCCACCTTAGTCAAGTTCCGACATGGGGTAATCGACTCTTAGGCCCCATTTGACCTGGTCAGCATGTTTGGCTGCCGACGGTACTCAGCTCCGGTCTGGCTTCTGCCTGGCCGGAGCTGAGTATTTGTACTCATCTTCCGGCATGGGTGGAGCCGTTGCCCCTGTTTGTGCGTCATAGTGTCATCGAGTGACCACGCTCGGGGAGGGGCGCGCTATGAGTATTGGGTACAAGGTTGTCCTCGACGGGCTCACCGCCGCGTCGAAAGCCGCAGGCCGGGCAGCCGATGGGGTACGCCCCGTCGACCTGGGCGACACGCTGGCAGGTGTAGCGCAAGGACTCCCCGGCGGGGCGTCGGTCGACGCGGCCCGCATGGTCGGTGAGATGTGGACTAGCGAGCTGGCCGATTGGGTGAAGAACACCGACGCGTACTCCGCCCAGCTCGCTTCCGCGGTCAAGAACTACCAGGCCAACGACGACGCCGCGGCCGCTGACCTGCACACCGCCGCCGTCCACGCTGGGCCGAAGGCGATCTGATGGTGTCCTGGGGTGACCTCCGCGAGTGGAACGCGGCTGCGATCGGGAGTGTCGCGGACGCGCTTAACCAGCGTTGCACCCAGCTGGTGGCGCTCAACGACGATGTCGAGGCGTCGGCGAAGCTGGACAACTGGACCGGCGACGCCGCCTCCGCGGCGATGGGTCGCGGCAGCACTCTGGTCGCGATGCTCGAGCAGCGCGTCGCCGAAGCCTCCGCCGTGCGGCGAGGCGCGCACGAGGCGCAGGTCGCGGTGGAACGGATCGCCGCCGATGTCACCGAGACCGACGAGCTGGCGCGGGTGAACTCCTGGATCATCGGCAGCACCGGTGTCATCAGTTCCCCGCCCTACTCGGGTCCGCCGTTGGCGCCTGAGGTCCTCGCGCAGCGGAACAAGATCCGGGTCGAGCTGGTCGACCGGGTCGAGCAGATCCTGCGCCAAGCCGCCGACGTCGACGCCGACTTGGCGTCGATCCTGACGAAGGTCCTCAACGGGGAGATCACCGAGCAGGGCGCCGGCACGCTGGCCCAGGCCGCCGACGCCGGGACCAGCCAGGGTGGCCTGTCGACGATCGGGCCGCCGCAAGGGGGCACGCCGCAGGAGAACAAGGCGTGGTGGGACAGTCTGTCGGCCACCGCGCAGGGCGCGATCCTGCGTGATCAGCCGGACATGGTCCGCAACCTCGACGGCGTCCCCACCGTCGACCGCGACTCAGCGAACCGCGCTGTTCTTCAGCGTGAGATCGAGAAGCTGCAGGCCCAGGCCAGTGAGCTGGCCAGGATGAACCCCAACGACCCGCACGCGAACAACCAGAGCGACTGGCCGGGCAAAGCCGAGCTGGACGCGATCACCGGCAAGCTCAACGGCCTGCACGACATCGAGAACAGGCTCAATACGACTGGGCCCGGAGGGAAGCCAGCATTCTTGATCGGGTTCGACACAAGCGGGGACGGTAAGGGGATCGTGTCGATCGGCAACCCCGACACCGCGACCAACGTCGCCACCTACGTCCCCGGCACAGGTGCTGGCCTGGACGGGATGGACCGGGAGATGATTCGCGCGGACCGCATGGTTGCCTCCGCGAGCGACGCGGGCTCTCCGTCGACTGCGGTCGTGGCCTGGGTCGGCTATGACGCGCCGAACAACATCGTCCCCGACGCGATGAGCGAGAGCTATGCCGACGGCGCGAAGAAGGACCTGGCCGGGTTCCAAGACGGCCTGCGGGCAACTCACGACGGTGTCCCGTCGCACAACACGCTGGTCGGGCACAGCTACGGCACGACGGTGGTCGGGCACACCGCCCGCGACGAGCACCTCGACGTCAACGACATCGTGCTCGTCGCCAGCCCCGGCGTCGGCGTTGACAAAGCCACCGACCTCGGGCTCCCCGCTGACCACGTGCACTCCACGATCGACCAGCACGACCCGATCCGGCTGGCTCCGGTCCTGGGTGTCGAGCCGCAGAACTTCCCCGACGCGAACACCTTCAGCTCCGGGCCCACCGACCCGACCCAGACCACCGAGGGACCCTGGTACGAAGGCGGATTCAATCCCGCCGCGCACTCGATGTACTGGGATCCGGGTAACAAGGCGCTGGACAACATGGGTCGCGTCATCGCGGGTAAGCCCACCTACTAGCCAGGAAGGATCGGTCCATGCGCGCTCGTTCGAAGTCGATGCTGGTGACCTGCCTGGCCATTCTGACGGTCACTACTGCATGCGGCAGCGGTTCAGGAGGACACGATATGCAGCCCACGATCACCTCGGCGGAAGCAAACCGACGCGTCGAGGACTACGCCACTCAGGTGCGCGAGGCGCTCCCGCCGAACTCCGAGTACAAGCTGACGTACTCCGAGGAGCAGGGCGACTGCTCGGACCCGAGCGACAACGGTGCCAAGGGCCGCGTGCTCGCCACCCGCACCTATCAGGTGCTCGGGCTCGATAAGGCGAAGATCCCCAGCTACTTCGATGCGGTCAAGACATGGTGGCAGAGCCACAACTTCCGCGTGCTGGACAACACCCCGCCGACCGAGTTCCTCCTGGGCGAGCACAACGCCGACGGGTTCCGTATGACGCTGAAGTCCAATGACGGCGGCGAGCTGTTCATCGTCTCGACCTCGCCGTGCATCTGGCCGAACGGCACACCTGAGCCCGAAGCGCTCGGTACTGACCAGCCGGACAGCAGCATGACCGCAGCGGACGGCGGCGAGGCGGTGCCGGCCGCAGCAGACGCCGAGCCCACGCCACCAACCGCCCCAAATCCACCGCGAGCTCGTCGTCCTCGACCTGCAGTCGACGACGAAGACTTCTCCGAGACCGACTGGACGGACGACGGTTCGTAGTGAGTCAGTCAGCTCCCCGTGGTGCGGGGTGACTTCGCCGAATTCAAGGAGACTCGTAGCCGGGTCTCGTATGGTGACTTTGTGCAGCAGGTCTGTACTCGTGAGTAGCTGATGTCAGATTCAGGGGAGACTGTCGATCATGCCGGACACGCCGCCGGGGCCTCCGAGCCCTGCGCCCAACGCCACGCCTAGCTCCGCTGCACCCGGGGCACCGCCCACGCAGCCAGCTGTAGTGCCGGGGTACAGCGCGCCGGTTGACCCCAACCTTCGAGGGATCAACGCAACTGCTGGCCAGGAGAAAGGGCCGCAGACGACGAGGCGTGCCCCGGTGCCCACCTGCGCGACCAGCGCCAGTCCCACCATCGCGAGCGCGATCCCCACCCACAGCAAGCGCGGCAGCGGCACTTTGCGCACAAACCGCGTCCACAGCGCGATGACGACGGGTGAGGTGTACACGAGCAGGATCGCGACCCCGACCGGGATCCTCGACGTCGCAACGAAGTAGAGCAGCTGGACTCCGCCCACTCCGATCAGTCCGTAACCGATCAGCAGTCCCGTGTCCACGTCGCACGCGAAGCAGCGCCGGCCTACCCAAAGCGACACCGACGAGCAGTGCCGCCGCGGACAGCGCCAACCTCGCCGCGGAAACCCGTTAGGGGGTCAGACCGGCCGCCATCGCCGGCTTGCCGAGCGGACCCGAGATGCCGAACAACGCCGAGGCGGTCAGGATCAACGTGGTGCCGCGCCCGCGATGCGATGACGGCCGCGCGCGGGAGACTTCAGTGGTCACGCCGAGAGAGTAAGTGCTGGTGAAGGTCTCGGTCGAAGGGTTTTGACTACTCGCTGCGGAGTCCCGCGGCGACGTACCCGGCGATCTTCGCCAGCCGCGCGCCCTGGAGTTCGAGCGCTCCCAACGCAAGGTCGTCCGGGCTCGCCGACTTGCGGGAGACCCACGACCCGCCGTAGGGATTGCCGGACTCCTTCAGATGCGGATCGTCGTAGCCGAGCGGCAGCACGATCGAGCCCCAGTGATAGAAGATGTTGTTGATTGCCAGCACGGTCGACTCCAGGCCGCCGTGCGTGGTGGACGCCGTGGTGAACGAGGTCGCGACCTTGTCGGCGAGCTTTCCCTTTGCCCACAAGCCACCCGTAGTGTCCAAAAAGGACTTCAACTGGCCGGCCGGGCCGCCGAACCGGGTCGGGCTGCCGAACGCGTAGCCGTCGGCCCACTCGAGGTCGTCGAGCGTCGCCACCTCAGCGTGCGGACCGGCGTCGACGCGCGCCTGCCATCGCGGGTTGCTCGCGATCGCCTCGGGCGGGGCGGTTTCGGCCACCGTGCGCAGCCGGACCTCGGCGCCGCTTTCGCTGGCGCCCTTCGCCAGCGACTCGGCGAGCTGCGCGGTGTTGCCCGTGGCGCTGTAGTAGACGACGACGATTCGTGTGCTCACCCCCCAGACCCTAGGCACGTCGCCGTCCGGTCGCTTCCCCGTCCACATCCCGGACTTCATTCCGGATTTCAGGGGCGCCAGGGGCTCTTCGTGTCGGTCGGGCGGGTGGGGTCCTTGAACCGCGGGACGTCCGGCTCGTCGCGGCGCAGCGGCTCGAGGCCGTCGGTGATCGCCTGCATGATCTTCGCGTGGGCGCGTACCCCGGCTCCGGGGCGCTGCGGGTCGATGTCGGAGAGGTCCACCGGCTTGCCGAAATGCACCCGCAACGTCGGCCGCCGCAACGGCGCGGTGAGTCCGGACCGGGCCAAGGGCAGCAGGTCGGCCGGGCCGTTGACGACCTCGGTGCCCCAGTAGACGATCTCGTGCGCGCCCCACTGGCTGATCGGGACCACCGGCACTCCGGCCGCCAGCGCCAGCCGCGCCGCCCCGGTCTTGCCGCGCTCCGGCCACAGCCCTGGATCGTGGCTGATCCGGCCCTCCGGATAGACGACGATCGGGTCCCGCGAGGTGCGCAGCGCCTCGACGGCCTCGCTGAACTGCCCGACCGCCGTGCTCGCCTCGGCCCGGTCGATGCGGAGATGCCCGCTCGCCCGCAGCGCGCGGCCGATCACCGGCGCGTCGAGGATCCCGCCTGCCAGCAGGAACCGGGGGTTGATACCGATCCGCTTGCAGGCCGCCATCATCACGAACGGGTCGAAGTTGCCGATATGGTTCGGCGTCATCAGCAGTGGCTGTTTCCGCAGGTCGGCGGGCACTTCTCCGGTGATCTTGAGGTGGCCCAGAAAGTTGACCAGGCCGCGGTCGATGGTCAACATCGTCCGCCAGATCGCGGGGGAGCGGCGTGGCGGCGTGACCCGGTCCCGATTCGGCGCAAACATGGGCCGAAGCATCCCACGACACCGAGTTCACCCGAATAGCCGCTCCAAGAGCGTGTCCGAGGTTCTCCAGTGACAAATGTTTCGGGTGCGCTGCGAGTGGCAGATGTGACGAAACGGCCCGGGCGGCTACCGTGGACGTATGGCAAGTGGGTCGGCGGCTACGAGACGGGGATCAGCGGGAAGCGGCGGCAAAGGGCCGGCGCGGAAACCTCGTACCTCCACGAAACCCCGTTCGGCACCGGCCAAACCCCGGTCCGGCGCCGCCAGGGCACCGGCCCGCAGGCCCGCTCCGCGCCGCAAGCAGGGCACCTTCGGCCGGGCCGTGCGCGGCGGCTGGAGCCTCCTCGCCAAAGGCACCGGAAGCCTTGCCCGCACGGTCGGGCGCACCCGTGAGCTCGAAGCCGAACACCGCCGAGACGGCTTGGCGCTCGGCCTCGTCGCGATCGCGATCATCGCCGCGGTCGGCGTCTGGTGGCGTGCGGCCGGTCCGATCGGGTACGGCGTCGAGATCGCCACCCGGACGGTCCTGGGCGCCGGCGCGGTCACGCTGCCGCTGGTGCTGATCGTCATCGGGGTCGCGCTGATGCGGTCGGAGCCCCGTCCCGAGACCCGGCCCCGGATGGTGATCGGCTCGCTGCTGGGTGTCCTGTCGGTCCTCGGCCTGCTGCACATCTTCAACAACCTCCCCGACGGCCACGCGGACCGGATGTACGCCGGTGGCGTCATCGGCTCCTTCTCCGGTGGGCTGCTGGTCAAGGGCGTGACCACCTGGGTCGCGGTCCCACTGCTGGTCATCGCGCTGATCTTCGGGGTGCTCGTGTTCACCGGAACCCCCGTCCGCGAGATCCCGCACCGGCTGCGCAACTGGGGCCTCGACGAGGAAGAGATCGAGGAAGCCCAGGCCGAGCGTGACGCCATCGCCGCCGAGCGCGACGCCGTCACCGAGGCCGATCCGAAGGCCGTCCGGCTCCGCAAGCCCTCGCGCCGACGTCAGGCCGCGGCCGGTGAAAGCGACGGCGAGCAGCAGGAACTCGACATCGAGGCCGCGCTCGCCGAGCCGCCGATGCCGACCCGGCCGCCCAAGGTCAAGCCGTCCGACGTGCCGGAGAAGAAAGCCAAGAAGGTCGAGCCGGCGCTCGCGGTCACTCGCACGGTCGAGGGCGACTACAAGCTGCCCTCGCCCGACCTGCTGACCCTCGGGGACGTCCCGAAGACCCGCAGCAAGGCCAACGACCTGATGATCGAGGCCATCACCGGGGTACTCGACCAGTTCAGCATCGACGCCCAGGTCACCGGGTTCACCCGCGGGCCGACGGTCACCCGCTACGAGGTCGAACTCGGGCCGGGCGTGAAGGTCGAGAAGATCACCGCGCTGACCAAGAACATCGCCTACGCCGTCGCCACCGACAACGTCCGCCTGCTCGCGCCGATCCCCGGCAAGTCCGCGGTCGGCATCGAGGTGCCGAACTCGGACCGCGAGATGGTCCGCCTCGGCGACGTGCTGCGCGCGCCGTCCACGGTCAAGGACACCCACCCGATGTTGGTCGGGCTCGGTAAGGACATCGAAGGCCATTTCGTCACCGCGAACCTGACGAAGATGCCCCATCTGCTGGTCGCCGGGTCCACCGGTTCCGGCAAGTCGAGCTTCGTCAACTCGATGCTCGTCTCGCTGCTGGCCAGGGCGACTCCGGACGAGTGCCGGATGATCCTGATCGACCCGAAGATGGTCGAGCTGACCCCGTACGAGGGCATCCCGCACCTGATCACGCCCATCATCACCCAGCCGAAGAAGGCCGCCGCGGCGCTGGCCTGGCTGGTGGAGGAGATGGAGCAGCGCTACCAGGACATGCAGGTCAACAAGGTCCGCCACATCGACGACTTCAACAAGAAGGTGAAGTCCGGCGAAATCACCGCGCCCCCGGGCAGCGAGCGGATCTACAAGCCGTACCCGTACATCATGGCCATCGTCGACGAGCTCGCCGACCTGATGATGACCGCCCCGCGCGACGTCGAGGACGCGATCGTCCGGATCACGCAGAAGGCCCGCGCGGCCGGAATCCACCTCGTGCTGGCCACCCAGCGGCCGTCGGTCGACGTCGTGACCGGGCTGATCAAGACCAACGTGCCGTCACGGCTGTCGTTCGCGACGTCGTCGCTGACGGACTCACGGGTCATCCTCGACCAGCCGGGCGCGGAGAAGCTGATCGGCATGGGTGACGCGCTCTACCTGCCGATGGGCGCCGGCAAGCCGGTCCGGGTGCAGGGCGCGTACGTCAGCGACGAGGAGATCGCCGCCGTCGTCAACTTCGCCAAGGACCAGGCGCAGCCGGAGTACCAGGACGGCGTCACCGCGCAGAAGGCCGGGGAGAAGAAGGAGGTCGACGCCGACATCGGTGACGACCTCGACATCCTCTTGCAGGCCACCGAGCTCATCGTGACCTCGCAGTTCGGCTCGACGTCGATGCTGCAGCGCAAGCTACGGGTCGGCTTTGCCAAGGCAGGTCGCCTGATGGATCTGCTGGAAAGTCGCGGCGTGGTCGGGCCGTCCGAGGGTTCCAAGGCGCGTGACGTGCTGATCAAGCCTGACGAGCTGGACTCCGTGCTGTACCTGATCCGCGGCGGTGGCGACTCGCCGGAGGAACCGGACGACGAAGAGGAATAGCCGTGCGGCCCCGGGGCTTCACTGCTGTGTCGGCACCACATTGATGACCCGGTGGGTGATCGGGGTGAAGAACGCCGTGTTGTCCTGGCCCGCTTGGATGGTGACGTAGACATCCCGGTCGACGTCGAAGGTCCGGGTGCCGATGTTGACGCGGTAGTGGACCCTTCCGCGGCTGCCCGCGGACGAGTCGCCGCGCTGCTGGACGTCGACGTCGAGGTTGGTCCAGCCGTGGGTGGAACGGACCGTTCCGAGCAGGACCTCAAGCATGGGGCGACCCGCTATCCACAGCCCACCGACGAGAAGTAGCGCCGCGGCGAACCACCCCCACGCGCCGGCATCGTGACTTGAGAACAGGGTGAGGATCGCTCCGAGTACAAAGAGCACGAGAAGAAATTTCCCGAACCCGGTGCCCGAGGTGACCAACCGTCGCTGGGAGGGATGTAGGCGCCCGGCGAAATTGGCGCGAGCGACCTCGTCGTGAGCTGCCATGGCTTCGGCGATTCTCCTGTCGTCCTATTCGGTGGCGGCTGGGGAGTCGCTCTTCTTCTCAGCGGCTTCTCGTTTCTCGTTGGAGATGCCCTGGGTCTCCTTCTGCCGGTTGATGTTCTCGTGCTCCTGCCGTGAAGCCTCGGTCGCCGCGCCGACCGTGTCCGCCTTACTCCAAGCGGGGGCGTGGAATTCCTGCCCACCGATCCGGTCCTTGATCGCGCCGACCCACTTTTCCCCGCTCAGGGCCTGCCGTCCGCCGTCGGAGTACTTCTCGCCGGGGCTGTCCTTGCCGGTGAGCCGGTCCGTGGTGGCCTTGGTCCAGCTGTCCTCATCCTTGAGGCCCAGCTTGGCTTTCGCCGCTTCGGTCGCGTCGTCGATCTTGTCCAGTGGCTTGTCCACGAAGTTGGTCTTGGTCGCGTCCTTCCACTCCTCGGCCTTGGTGCTTGCCCGCTCGACCAGCGGGACCTTCTTGGCTGCTGCTGCGGCGTCCGTGAGCTCGTTCGCTTTGGAGTCGATCTTCGCGGCGGCGTTGAGGCCCTTGTCCGCGATCGAGTCGACGCTCTTGCCCGCCTTCTTGAGGCCGTTGGCGGCGGCCTCGATCGCGGTCTTGGACTTGCCTGCGCCCTGGGCGAGGGTTTCGAGCTTTTCCACCACCTTGGCGATCTTGGTGCCGATCTTTTCCGCCAGTGCGGCGCCCTCCAACACGGTATCGGCGATGAAGGCCGCGACCGAAGCGCCGAACGAGCACCAAGACGTCGCCAGTGCGGCGACGGCCTTGATGATCAGGTCGCCGACGAACGACGAGATCAGGTCGCGGATCAGGCCGCGTTCGGTGCCGACCAGTGCCGCGCCGACAGTGAGCGCGGTGGACGCCTCACCGGCGTGGCCAGACGCCGCGCGCAGCGTGTCGGCATAGCTCTTCGCGGTTGCCTGGTACGCGTTGGAGGCGTCCCCCTTGTGCGTCTGGGCGAGCGTGGCAGCGGACTTCTCGTAGGTGTCGGCACACGCGGTGAGGTCCTTGGAGATGTTGTTCCAGGTCACGGATTTCGCGGTTACCTCATCCGGGTTGCCGGCGAGTTTGTCCAGGCCCTCCTTGAGGAAGCTGATGTGCTCGATGAGCCAGCCGACCCCGGCGCCGGCCAGCGTGCCCAGCGGGTCCATTGCGGCGCCGAGCAGGTCGAGCGCATCGGTGCCGACGTCGAGCGCGAGACCCCAGCCCGGATCGCTGGCGTCGTTGATCGTCGAGGCGACGTCGCTGAAGATGCCGGAGCCGGTAGTCGCGGCGCTCAGTCCCTTGGCCTCGACCGGCTTTGCGACGAGCGGGTTTTCCTTGGTATCCGTCTCACTCATTACAGGACTCCCTTGCCCACGGAGTCGAGGAGCGCCACGGTCTTGTCCTCGTTGTCGCCGATGGCCTCGTTCGCGTTCTTGAGTTTGTCCGCGACGTCCTGTCCGGCCGCGGCCGCCTGGTTGAGGAAGTCGCTCGCGGTGGTGATCCAGCCCTGGATCGGGAGGGCGAAGAGCTGGCCGACCAGGCCGAACGCGTTGAGGTCGAGCGCGGCCTGCGCCGAGCCGGAGGCGTCGATCGAGGCCTTCACCTGGTCGGCGATCTGCCGCAGCTCGTTTTCGTGTGCGGTCAGGGCATCAGGCTGAACCTCGAAGCCCCCAGCGAGTGAACTCACTACCAACTCCTTCGCAGGATGGAACCGGCGCCCGAGTCGTCATCGTCGTCGTCCGCCGGACGAGGCCGGGCGGGACGCGCCGGCGGCGCCGGCGGCGCGGGCGAACGGCCGGGTGCGGGCGGGCCGCTCCGAGGCGGTGCGGGTGGTGCGGGCTGCTCCGGCGGCCGGAAGGCCTCGGAGCGGGGATCCACCGGCTCGTCGGGGATCTCGGGCTCGGGGATCTGTTCCTCGAGGAAGTGCATGGCTTCGCTGTTGTCCCCGATCAGGGGCGCCATCACCGCGGTGACCTGCTTGGCCGCCTCGAGCTGTGCGCGTTTGACAGTGGCGAGCACCGAAGCGGCCAGTTGCGCGTGGGAGACCTCGCGCGCTCGGGGAGTGAAGGACAGCTGCTGCAGGGCGCCGCTGGCGTTGACCGTAACCGTCGCGGCGCCGTCCCTGCTCGTCATCGTGCTGGCGACGTGCTGGAGCTTCACCTTGGCTTCCTCGGCTCGGCGGCCGAGTTCGGCGGCGTCCATCGTCAGAGCGGGGGAAGGCTCGTTCACGTCCACGGCGACCTCGGGTTCGGCGGATCAATCACGGCTTTTCGACGTAGCTAACCCTCTCCCGGTTCCGCTATCAAGCCGGGATTAATTGTCCTATTTGCGTCGCCAAAGTCCGTGAAAAAAGGTCAACTGCGCCGAATGCGCGAAAAGTCCCTTTTGCCTTCCGGCTGGTCAGAGCTCCAGCAGCATCCGGGAATTGCCGAGGATGTTCGGCTTGGCGTAGGGCAGATCGAGGAACTCGGCGACCCCGGTGTCGAGCGAACGCCGCATTTCTTCGTAGACCTCCTGGGACACCGGCGTCCCGTCGATTTCCACGAAACCGTGCCCGGCGAAGAAATGCGTCTCGAAGGTCAGTACGAAAAGCCGCTGTAACCCAAGTTCCCGCGCGAGGCCGACCAGCCTGTCGACGAGCGCGTGACCCACACCCCGGCCGCGCGCGGCCTTGTCGACCGCGACCGTGCGGAGCTCGGCCAGGTCCTCCCACAGCACATGCAGCGCGCCGCAGCCGAGTACGTCTTCACCGTCGTCGGCGACCCAGAACTCCTGCATGTCCTCATACAGGGTGACGAGCTCCTTCTCCAGGAGCACCCGTCCGGCGTCCGAGTCGACCAGTGCCTTGATCTTGCGGACGTCGGCTATCCGAGCCCGGCGGATGACTAAAGGGTTCAGGGGATCGTCGCGCACTCCTTGACCGTAACGGGCCGTGGCCGGCACGGCTCCGTGGGCTCGGACACGCCCGAATGGTGGTGTCGGCGGAGTCGGAGCCGGTCGTTATGCCGACTTCAGCCAGTGCAGCAAGATGTGCCCTGCTTCGTAACCGAGTCGCGTGCGTTGCGGCGTGGTTTCCTGGCAGACCACCGTGACCTGCAGCCCGAGCCGGGACAGCGAGCCCGCCGCTTCGCAGCCGATGAACCCGGCGCCGACGACGATCGCGCTGCGGACGCCCTGAGCTCGTTCGCGGAGTCGACGGGCGCTGGCGGCGGAGCGCAGGGTCAGCACGTCGGGATGGTCGGCGCCGGGGATCGGTGGGCGGACGGGCTCGGAGCCGGTGGCCAGCAGACAGGCGGCGTAGGAGATCACCTCGCCGGACGTCGTGGTGACCGTCTTCGCGTCACAGTCAACTGCGGCCACCTCGGTGTCGAGCCGCAGGTCGACGCGGTTGTCTTGGCTCGGTGTCCGCCGAGAGCATCAGCACCTCGCCGACGGCTCCGGCGTCGCGGTAGCTGCGGGCTGCCGCCAGTGCCGCCGGGCCTCCGCCGACGAGGACGAATCGCTCTGTTTCTGCTGCCATTCCACATATTTACCCGTTTCACTGGCCCGCAAACGTACTCCTCGCCGGTGAACACCACGGGTTTGACGGGGTGTCACGCGGGCCCACGTCTTAGCAGGAACGGAAGGACAAACCAGAGTCCGCCGAAGAGGCCGCACACGACTACCGAGCAGATGACCATGGCGAGAGACCCGAAGACGACGAGGGCGATCAACGCCACTGTCACCGTGATCGCACCCGACAGACAAACCAGACCGATGAGCACCATCCGGTTTCCGACCCGCAGGATGTCGGCGCGCCGGCCTTGACGGAACAGGATCCGATGCCACACAGCCGGTGCCGTGAGCAATGCCGTCGCGAGCGCCGCCAGCAGGACAGCGGACAGATGTAAGGACTTCTCGAAGCCGCTGGCGGCTCGGTACTGGGCGGTGAAGACCACCGAGAGCAGGAAACCGAAGAGGATCTGGACTCCCGCCTGCGCGACCCGCAGCTCACCGAGCAAGTCGCTGATGTTGCGGGTGAGCTGCTGGTCGGGTGACTCATCAGTGTGCTCCACCATTCTCGCCCTCCCGGCTCCTGACTGCACCGACGGGATGTACCCCGGATTCGATCGCGGCAACCTAGCCGGCCAGCCGCGCTCGGGCCGGTCTCCGGTACGTCCGCTGAGCAGGCCCGAGAACAGGGTGTGGGGTCCGGTTGAACTGGGTACCACCGTGATCGACAGTCGACGCGAGAGGTACTGACCATGCGCTCACTGCTGGAATCCGCACCCCCGAAACCCCTGGCCTCCGACAGGACCGCTGCCGTCATCGGCGCGAAGCTCCGCAACATGGCCGCCACGTCCGGACTGGCCCTTCCCCAGCCGGGCGACGGTGACACGATCGGTCGTTGGTCCGCGCTAGCCGCCTTGGGGCGGCAGGTCGCGTTCGATCCGGTGCCCATCGCGGTGCAGCGCGCTCGTGCCGAGACCACCGGGTTGTCGCATGTGGACATCCGGGTCGGTGCGATGCCGGCGGCACTGCCTGCTCAACCGGTGGATCTGCTGGTGTACAGCGAGATCCTGTACTACCTGGGTGACGAAGGGCTGACGGAGACAATCGAGCGATCGGTCACCGCCCTGCGACGCGGTGGCCAGGTGCTCGCGGTGCATTGGCGGCACCGGGCGCCGGAGGCGCCGCGCGACGTTTGGGACGTCCATCGGCGCCCCCTCGGCCACGAGGCGTTGGACTGCCTGGTCGAACACGTCGATGAAGAGTTCGTCCTGCCCGTGCTGAGGCGCCGATGATCGCCGCGGCAACCCCGAGCACGGTGTACGACACTGTCTCGCGGGGTACCTCCTTCGGGAAACGGGTCGAGCAGCGAGATCGACATGGCGCGGTCCGCGACTTGCTCACCGGAGAGGGAGGTACACGATCATGATCACCGACAAACCGGACCGCGTCACGGCGTCGCTGACGCTGCGCACCGCCCGTCCCACTGCGCAGCACGTTCTGCTGACGGCGTCCGGCGAGATCACAGCGGACTCGGTTCCCGCCCTCACGGAGATGGTGGAGACTCGGCTGCGCGGCACCCTGACACGGTTGACCCTCGATGTGTCAGCGGTCACCTCGATCGATACGGTCGGCCTCTCCGCCCTCGTCCGCGCCCAGCTGGTCGCGCGTTGCCGCGGCATCGAACTGCGGTTCCTCACCCGGGACAATGCCTCGGTACACCAGCGCCTCACCCATGCCGGCCTGCCCTACGTGGCATCCGAACCCACTCTGTGAGCCGACCCGCACCAGGCCGCGCTGAGCGTTTCACCGGCCCGGCAGGTGGGTAGTCATCGCGAGCACAACCAGTCCCCACCCCTGTATCCGCGAACCCGCGGCCATCGACGCCGGGTAAGCCTGGCGCGCTTCCCCGTCCGACGACACCATGCCTCGCCACCGGGTCGACGCCCTGTATGACCAAGGAGACCTGATGAAGCCATGGCAACGAGTATGCAGCGGTGGACCACCAGATGACCGACACCGCGTTGGGGTGCCACACGGACTGGCAGCCGATGCGACCACGCACATGACCAACGAGCCGCCACATGGCGTGGGGGTGCACCAGAACCCGGCTGATCTCCAGGGTGGTGCACCCCGTCCGGAGGCCGGCCGTAGTCAGATTGCGGTGCGGCCGCCGTCGACGTTGAGGATCGCCCCGGTGATGTAGCTGGCCTTGTCCGTGGTCAGGAACACGATGGCGTTGGCGATCTCGTCGGCGTCAGCCCCATCGCCCAGCGGCTGTCCGACAGACGCCGACGATCATGGTGGGCGGCACGTCGGCGGCTTCGAGGTGGCCGCCCCACTGCGAGATCAGCTGACCATCACCGGCGAACACGACCGCCTCGGGTGGATCCGGCGGCACATACACCGTGAC
>NZ_JAODNM010000128.1 GCF_025464955.1 Amycolatopsis sp.
GCCGGTTGCATGGGGCTTGTGGTGGCCGTCCGCCTGTGGAGTTCGAGACCTTGTACGCGGACGGTGACCTGGTCAGCCTGGTCGCTTGACCCAACAGCGAGTCTCTACCGAACCCGGGGCGGTTCAGTCACGTCCGAGGGTCGCGACGACCAGGACGTCGAGGTTCGCGAGAGCCTCGAGCGTGGGCTCGATCAGCTCGGTGAGGTCGTGATTCGCGATCGTCCCCTGCGTGACCACGACCACCCGCTCCGCAGCCTCCACCTCCGGCCACCACTCGGGCAGCGGCACGGACCGCGTCGAGCGCTCATCGGGCACGGCGCCGACGAAACGCAGCGACGCGGGTGCGTCACTGCGCGGATATTCGAGATCTTCGATCGACAGGTGCAGGTAGCGGTCCGGCACGGTGACCGCGGCGTCGAGGAAGAAGGGCAGCTCCCGGGTCGCGCCCGTCGCACGGACGGTCTCGGCGGCGAGGCTCTGGATTTCGGCGAACGTCCCCTGGACCGCGCGGTTCGCCTCGATGTTGCGCGCACGGCCTTCGGGCGAGGCGTCCGGTGGCAGCCCGAGGCCGAAGGGGCCTGTGTCGGTGCTCGACATGGTGAGCGGCACGATCCCGATCCCGATCACCGCGGCCGGGCGGACGCCGGGAGCGCCGAGCCCCAGGGGCATCGCACCGAGGTAGGAGGTGTCGTGCAGGATCACCACCGGTTCGCCGTCGTACTCCGCGAGCAGTTCCTGCAGCGCGGCGTGCTGCAGCGGGATCGGCTTGATGAACACGTGGGTGACATCCCAGGCCATCGCCACCGGGCCGGGCTCGAGCGCGGCGCGCTCCGGGTGCTGGGCGACCAGTTCCGCGATATCGAATCGGCCTCCCCGGGCAGCGCGACGAACCGCGCGCCGGTCTCCTCGACCGAGGCGGCCGAGCTGAGATCGTCACCTGGCCCGTCCCGCAGTCGACCTGCTCGATGCACAGGCCATGTAGATGGGGCAGCAACACCTCAAGATCAACAAGCACCTGCCCCATGATCAAGCAGCGGCATCACGGCCCGTCACCAGGTCACCAAAACCGCGGCAGAGCCGAATTGCGTGAGCGTTCACACAACCGCGGTTGCGGCCAGCTCGTCGAAGTCGTCGGCGTCGAGGTCACCACCAAAGCGGTGTACGAACCAGCTCTCCTCCTCCTGGATCCACTCGGCGATCGCCGTGCGCTCAGGGCCGAAGAATGCCGAGATCAGCTCATGAGCGGATGTACAACCTGTACGCGCTGCTGCGCAGCTATCCGACGTTCTGTGGTGCAACCCCATTGGTGGCAGGTCGGCCGAGTCAACGTTGGCGCGGGGCTGGCCTGTGCCTGTGCGTCGTCGTCAGCGTGTCGTTCCTAACGTGGGGCCGTTGTCGGGACGGTCTCCGCGGTACCTCAGGCTGACCGGACGGTTGCCCGAACAGGCGGGCGGCGCGGGCTCGTCCGCGTCTACTTTCTTTCGGCATGACCACTTCCCAGGCGGCCGGCACGAAGCTGTCGGTCAACGTGCTCGACTACGGTGCTGTACCCGACGGTGCCACCGACTGCTCCGCGGCGTTCCAGCGGGCGATCGACGACCTCGACCCGAGGCTCGGCGGCACGGTCCTGATCCCGGCGGCGTCGAACTGGTACCAGTTCGGCCGCTCAGTGGTCGTCGACCGGGACAACATCCGCTTTGTCGGGGAGAACCCGACGACGACGGTCCTGGAGACACACGCCGCCATCCCGCCGCTGATCTTCGGCCTCCAGCGGGGTAAGCGGACCCGGCCGCTGAGCGCGGCGCACTGGGAGGACCTGTCCGGAATACTCGACACGACCGCCGCCCCCGCTGTGTCCAAACTGCTACGTCAGCGAACCCGCCAATCTGCAGGACTGCACAGGATGCGGTCGGCGGCGACGTGTCAGCATCCGGACCCCGGAAGGACCGCTCTGCGAGAGCTGCCGCCCCTGGAAAACAGTGACCTGCGCCATCTGCAACCGCCAAGGGCCAGGGTTCATATCCGAGACCACCGGCAAACCCTGGTGCCGAGCCTGCAAACAGCGGTGGATCACTTGCGCCGGTTGCGGTGAGACCGCCCGCCTTCGCGGCGGAACGCTCGCCGAACCACTCTGCTCGACCTGCGTCCGCCCGGACGTGGTGCGCCGCGGTGAGGTCACCGAGATCGTCAAGACGCCATGACTTCCCGGCACCTCTCGTGATCTTCGGGGCACACAGACCGTCGTCGGTGAGGGCGATCATGCCGGAGTCCGGGCAACGCTCGGATCCACTCGCCGCCGTGGCATCAGTGCAATGATGCGGGTCATGGCTATGGGAGCGCTCAACCCCGAACGGTACGTCCGCACGACTGAAGATCATCAGGTGCGCTTAGCCTGGTGCTTCGACCCCGACACGGGCGACGTGGTGGTCGACTGGACCAGTCGCGCGGCGCTCGACCCCAACGCCGGCGGGTTGCCAGCGCCGGCGGACAGGAGGCTCTTTAAACGGGGAGAGTATCGGCCGGAGCCGCCGGACGACGCGGACTTTCCGTGGTCGACCGACGGTCCCTGTCGCCACCTTCTCTGAGACCGGGGCATCGGGGATATCGGACGCGATGAGGATCTGACGAACGCTCGGATCAAGAGCCCATCGAGCGCACAAGCTCTGCCGCAGCGTCCCGTCGGAAGTGCTCACTGGCAACGGAAACCGTTCACCGGACGCTTCACGCGCCCGATCCCGGTTGAGTGCCATCCGAACGGATCTGTCGGGAAACGGCCTCAGCCAACGGCTGGCCAAGCGCCACCTGGCGACAACCACCGGCAAGATCGAACGGGTCCAGCAAGACCCTGTGCGAAGAGTAGCTCGACGAGGTCGCTGCCTTCGATAGGGTTTCCGGACATCCGGCGCGCGCCTTCCGGGCCTCCGTACAGTCCGTCCCCCGCGACGTGCTGGCCGAACACGGCCGCGCCGGCATCGCGTGCCAGCCGCTCCACCCGTCGCTGTCCCGGCCAGAACCAGGTGGCCCAGGTCCAGCCACCCGCCAACCTCCTGATCGACGCCCTGATGCTGACGGCTGTCGCGATGATGCTCACGCGCACGCTCTCCCTCGCCGCCGGGCCCCCACCGACCGTCGCCAGCTCCTGACCGTGTCCCGGACGCACGATCCTGCGGTGGCCCGGCTAGGTGTCTCGCTGGCCGTTCTGTCGTTCGTAGAGCGCGATGATGCGAACGGGAATGCGACCGTCGCCGACGAGGGGAATCCCATTCCGCCGGGCCCAGATGCGAATCCGCTGACTTCTCACCCGATCGACTCGGGGACGGCGCTTGTCGAGGTTGATCCGGTGACCGCAGATGTACCGCCCGGCCGCGGCATACCGTCTGAGCAACGCGCGCAAGGCCTCCGCGTGTTCGTCCGAGAGATCGAGTACATAGTCGACACCGGCCAGCGCGAACAACACGGTCTGCGTCGCGTCGCCGCCGTCGAGATCATCGATCCGGCGAGTCACCAGCACCCGGGCCATAGATGAGGTACCCCCGATTCCTTCACCGGCCAGCCATACAACACTTATACAGGTGATGGCTTCGTGCGACCGACGCCGACGACACGACGAGAACGCGAGTCACGCCGAGGACATGTTCTCCGGCCAGTGATTGCTGCGAACTGTCGCCGACGGTGGACGTCCAGGTCGTGGGGCACGATTCCTCGGTCACACGAGCTCCGCACCTTCCCGCCGCATGGCAGCGAACTCGCCGTGATGTCGCTCACCGGAACATCGAGAGTGGGTCTCCGTGCCCACCAACCGGATCGATGATTCACCGGATTGGTTGATCACTGAACTGGCCCGGGGCATGGAGCGCTACCGTGACGCGCAAGACTCCCGACACGGCCCCGAGAGGATCGGCTGGAACGTGCTTCTCGACACCGAGCCAGCGATGGAACAATGGCGCGCCGAGATGACCGAAGACACCGTGATCATCAGCTCGCAGGCACCAGCGAAGACACCGCAACACCGCGGACACGAACTGTTAGTCCAGCCGGGCGCGGGTTTCGCGGTACGGGGACACGATCTTGTCGCGCTGCAGATGTTGTTGCACGCGGTATCGCGGCACCCGCACTACCACGAGTGGCGAGCCGCCGCCGGTGAGCCGGCGACGACGGGGGCGCTGTTGTGCCAGGTCGATGGATGGACCCGCATTCAGGCCACCGTGGCGTGCTCGCGTGCCGCTGAGCGGGACCGCTACGTCCCCGCTGCGACGGTGACCTTGGAGTTCGCCGCAGTGTCCGGGGTACGCGCGGCGCTGAGTCAGCATCTGGCAGACCGGGGAATTGTGACTGCCCTCTGACGCTGTTCGGGTGGCGTGTCTCGGCTCTCTGCCAAGCTCGCCGGTGCAGACATATCATTCGGGCATGTCCGATCGCTCTGCCGACACCGACGCCGAGTTGTTGCGCACCCTGCAGGAGATCGACGAAGCCGTCGCACAAGTGGCAGCGTGGACCGCCGAGCGAGATGCGCTGATACGCAAGGCGGAATCGCTCGGCGGCAGCGGACGACAGACGAGGAGCAGGTCTGGTCTTCCGCCCGCGGACGGGAGTGATGCGAACGGCCACGAGCACGGAGTATCGGGCTGGGATACAAATCTAGGATGATCGTCGGAGTAGCCGGGTGGCGCGCACGACCATCAGCAGCGGCGGCAGGTGGATCCGAGGAGCCCGGGCGGCGATGGCTGAAGGACTTCGTCCATGGCGTGTTCAGGGCCGATGGCCGCGAGTGCACGATGGTTGCCGGCATGCCCGGGGCATCGACGTCACGGGCAACCCCATGCCCTGCGCCCGCGATCGTCCAGGTGTGCTCACCGTCGAACGGTGTCACAACCGGAGGAACTCCCCACCATGCCGCGTCGGTGTTCCGGCCGGTTTTTCCCAGCCTGGCCCAATTTCACGATGGCGCGCTCGGAGCGGGGAGAGCCAGCACGGCCAGCAGCAGAGCGCCGAGGTCGTCGCTGTCGGCCAGCACGTCCACAGTGCCGGTGGCCAGCATGATATGGCGGGCCTGGCCGTGGGCGTGCAGGACGCGGTAAGACGTGCCACGGTCGATCGCCGTGAGATAGCCGGTCAGCAGCGTCCGTATTCCTGTAATGCTGAGGGCAACGACGTGACGAAGATCGATCACGAGCGCATCGGGACGATGCAGGAGGATCGCCTCTGTGATCAGCAGATGCTGATGTGTGAGGTCTTGGGACATCTTTGACGTGATGTTCTCGGGAGATGTTGGGCATTGGTCAGGTCGATCGCCTGTTGTAGGCGGTAATGCGGATCGGGCGTGCTTGTGGGTCTCGAGCGTGCAGGGCGAGTTCCTCGTCACCGTGCAGGACACGGAAATGTGTGTCCTCGATGACGATCGTGACGATCTTGCCGGCGTGAGTCCGGCCAATGCGGAGTCGTTGGCGGGCGACCATCGTGACACCGTCGGCTGGAACACGACGCTGGACTCGGATCGCTGTGCGGGCTTGAGTTGGGGCAGCCGACCCGCAGCCGGCCGAGCACCGCGGAGTTGGGCAAGCTCACTGGCAGGGACAGGACATGGCCAACTTCCAACCAGTTGATCGTCGGCGATGGCGTGCATCAGGTGACCGTCGAGACGCAGGGTGACGCGACGGCCGACTAGGTCAGGGCTGATGTGGTAGGTCTGTTTCACGACCTGGATAACGCCATCACGGGGGCCCGAGCCAGATCTGTTGAGCGTTGGGGACGAGCGCGAAGCTGCCGCTGGGTGGGACGCGGTAGTCGACGCTGACCGAACTGATCGAACCGGCGGTGACGTCAGCCGCAGGCATCGGTGTCGTCGCGGTGACGTCGACGACTTCATGATCGACGGCTTCGCGTGCTCCCTCCGCGTTCAGCACAACCGCAACTCCGGTGGCATCGGCGTCGGTGGTTCGTGGTGTGGGGCGGAACAGGGTCGCAGGTGTGGCCATGTCGATGGCCTGATGCGGTCGGACGTGGTTATAGGCGTGCACCCAAGCGTCGACTGCGGCCTGTCCTGCGGCCAGGTCGGCGAACGGCCCGCAGTGGTCGAGGAACTCCCTCCTCAGTGTCTGATGAAACCGTTCAATTTTGCCGGTGGTGGTGGGTGTGCGGGGCTTGGTCAGCCGGGCGGTGATGCCGTTCTTCCTGCAGACCCGTTCGAACAAGACCTCAGCCGGGCGCGGCCTGGTGAACCGGCCGGTGAACTGTTTTCCGTTGTCCGTCAACACTTCCGAAGGCACACCGTAATGGTGCATCGCCGCGATGAACGCGTCGCACACCGCTCGCCCGTTGGGCACCGCGAGCAGCGCGGCGATCACCACGTAGCGGGAGTGGTCGTCGATGCCGGTGAGCATCTTGCATTCGCGCCCGTCGGCGAGGTAGATCCCGCCGACCAGATCCAGTTGCCACAGGTGCATCGGCGCTTCACGTTGCCAGCGCCGGTACTTGCGCTTGTGCCGCTGCTCCTGGGGCTCCACCAGGCCGTTGCGGACCAGGGCGCGGTGGATGGTGGCCTGCACGGGAACCGGCTCCACGCCGCGCTGGCGCAGCTCGAACACCAGGCGCCGGGCACCCCAGCGTGGGTGCATCCGGCGTAGCTCGCAGATGTGCGACTCGACCTCGGCCGGCATCCTCTGTGGACTGGACTGCGGTCGCCGCGATCGATCCTTCAGGCCCGCTTGGCCGTCGCGCTCGTACCGGTCCTTCCAGTTGTAGATTGACTGGCGCGATGCTCCATAGCGCATCGCGACTTCTGCCACCGGCGACCCGTTGAGCACTTCCAGCACCCGCGCTGAGCCGGTGCTCGACCACCCACGCGTTCTCGCCGTCATCCGCCTGCCCGTGGTTTCTCTTGTCGACTGTCATACCCCTGATCAACGACCGGTCCGAGTCCAAGATGTGCCGAGAACAATCGATCCGACATGTCGCGAGACTTCACACGTCAATGCAGGTCGACGGCTGCGGCGCCCACCACATGGCCCCGCACATCCAGCCGTATGTCTGCATCGCCGTCGAAGCGGGTGATCACGGAGAGCGTCACCGTCTTCCCCTCGCGCTCGGTACATGTGCGGCAGTGGCCGGGGCCGACGATCTCAGGGACCAACAGCGTACGCCCACCGTCTCACCGGAGCAGCTTCGCCGATTGCTTTCCTCACCGCCCTTGCCCGCAACGTCTCCTGGCCGCTGCTAGTACGTTTGCGCTCCGGTTTGGGTTATGCCGTCAGGCCGCGCGCGACACCACCCACGCGATGTCAACGCGGTTGGGCGGGCGCCTGGGCTCAGTGATCAGGGGCCCCTTCCCCCGCGAGGGGCCGGGGGCACCGGTAAGGGGTAACGCTGCGCAGTTGCTACCCGATCTACACAGACCGAGCGCGGCAGGTGCCTTCTCCGCGCCCCTGGCAATTGTGGGATCACATCGTGGAGTTCACACAGCGACGTTCTCGCGCCACGCTGCGGTTACTTCTGCGCGCGTGGCGACGCGACATCGAATCGGTTCCGCTGCCAGGGCTCCGCGATGAGGAGATCGCCGTGATCGTTCGCGGGTGGCGCGTCGATCACAAAGAGTGAGACAGGCGTGGTCGTCTCACGCTAGGGTTTGCGTCCGACAACGGCGGCGATGCAGCGCTGGACCTGGTTGAGCGGGGTGAGTTGGGGGCCGTCGGGCCACCAGTTGTCGCACAGGTCCAGCTCGCCAATCTTGTTCGGGTTCGGGGGCACGATGTCGAGACCGGCCACGAACGCCATGATCTGCGCGCGGGTCCTGAATCTCCCCGAGCCCAGGGGACCGCCCAGGAAAAGGTCTTGCATCGTGTGCGCGACTTCGCTGAGGCCGGGGGTTTCGGTGTCGAAGAAGTGCGCGATCACCACGAAGGAGCCCGACGGGATTGCGTCGATGTAGTCCTTCATCATGTCGGCGCCGTCGTCGCGGAGGTAGTGGTGCAACGTGCCGACGTGGAGCAACGCGACGGGTTCGGTGATGTCGATGTGGGCGCGCACGGTGGCGCTGGTGAGTACCTCCGCGGGGTTGAAGATGTCGGCGTCGAGGATGTGGGTGTTGTCGTTCTCCTCGAGGAACACGCGTCCGTACGCGAGGGCGACGGGATCGTTGTCGACGTAGACCACGCGATTGTGCGGATCGATGCGTTGCACGATCCGGTGGGTGTTCTCGGCGGCGGGCAGGCTGGACCCGCAGTCGAGGAACTGGGTGATGCGGCCTTGCCCGGCGCAGAACCGCAAGGCCCGGGTGAGGAAGCTGTGGTGGGACACCGCGAGGTCGTTGACCTCGGGGACGGCGGAGGCGACGTGCCGCAGTACGTCACGGTCGATGGCGTAGTTGTCCTTGCCGCCCAGCGCGGCGTCGTAGACCCGGGCGATGCTGGCCCTGGCCGGGTCGATCTCGATCGGTACCGAGGTAGGCGTGAACCCGTATACGTCCTGGGACATCGCTACCTCGCAGCCTGGAAATGACGGTCGACCTACAGAGGCTAGCGGTGCGTGTCCATCTGGGAGTCGTAGCGACCACGCCTGGAGTCCCGTAAGAGCTCTCATTGCCACGATTGCCCGACACACGGTTACGCCTCGCAGCGTCAGGCGGCAGAGCGCTCATTCGATCGGGGTCTACATCGGGCGAGTGGTGGCGCGCGGTCACGGCACACGGGACAAAAAGCACTCAGTTATCCGAACGGATGAAGTGCGGCGCCACCACGTTTCTGTCGTGCCCGCGTCTTTCGCTCGGCCGCCGCCGCGGTGAACCGGCGCTCGTGGCGTGGGGACCCGGATTGGTCGTCGCGTTTTAGCGTGGCCCCGGTAGGTGGTTCCGGTGGTGTCCGTTGGGTATGACGGATGCGCGGTGTTTCTCCTTGTCGTCGGTGTCCCAGTCGTTGCGGTGTTTTTTCATGTCCTGCATACGGTTCTGCACTGCCCAGGTGGCGCGGGTAGCAACGGTTTCGACGATGCCGTCGTGGGTGTAGGTGGGGTCGGTCAGATCCCGCACGACACGGGAGATGGTGGACGCCTGCACAACCGGTGCCCACTTCGCGAGCAGATCCATGACAGCGGGAAGAGTGTCGACCTTCAGGTAGGGCGAGCTCGACTGTTCGCCGCTGATGGCAATCAGGTAGCCCGGGTGAGTGACGGGGTGGCTGCGTTCCCAGACATCGATGCAGAAGCCACCGGATTCCTCCGAGCCCAGGTGAAGAAATGACCTCCACCCTTGCGTCGTTGGGTCCGTGCCGACGCCGGCATCTGTTGGGGTGTCGGCGGCGACGTCGTAGGGCTTCCACTGCCCCTCGGACAGGTGCAAGTCCCGACCTAGACCGGCCATCGCGCAGCTCCTCCCTGGGTTTCCCCGGTGTGACTGGGCATAGGGGTTGAACTTGCCTGCCCTCACAGCGCAGGAAAATATTACTCCCCGCAACCGTCTGAGATTTTATCGTGACATCCCCGATGTCATCACTGGTACGGACAGCAGGCACCCGATCGCCTGCGAATGCCACCCAGGCGAAACGCCTCTGATGACAGACCAGTCACTGAGCGTCTCGATTCGCCCGGGCGCGGTGCGACCGACGTTCTGCCCGTGGGGTCACGAGTTGGCGGTCGGTGGGATGCGGCGCACCTGGTGTCAGGACTACGCCGCGCCCGAGTACCTGTGCGAGGCGTGCCACGCCCTGCCCGACCGCGGCGGACGCTGGGCACTGGTCGACCCATCAGTCACCCAACAGGTCCGCGAGGACCAGATCGACGACACCCGACTGCAACTCGTCGTCCTCCCACCTCAGGTCCCGCGGGGGGGGTGTCCCTATGGTTGTTGTCAAGCTGTGTGGGGTTCGGGATGTTGGTAGTGGGCGCGGTTGCGGAGCATGGCGAACAGCACGTCGCAGCGTCGTCGGGCCAGGCAGATGAGGGCGGCGTTGTGCTTCTTGCCTTCGGCTCGTTTCTTGTCGTAGTAGGTGCGGCTGGTGGGGTCGGACAGGGACGCGAACGCGGCGAGGAAGAACGCCCGTTTGAGCTTCCGGTTGCCGGTTCTGGCGGGGTGCTCACCGCGGATGCTGCTGCCGGAGCGGTGGGTGACCGGGGCGATCCCGGCGTAGGCGGCGAGGTGTCCGGAGGACGCGAACG
Organism: Amycolatopsis sp.; assembly: GCF_025464955.1. Taxonomy (GTDB): domain Bacteria; phylum Actinomycetota; class Actinomycetes; order Mycobacteriales; family Pseudonocardiaceae; genus Amycolatopsis. The sequence continues at coordinate 10,144 of NZ_JAODNM010000128.1, forward strand.
CCGAGGCGTCGCCGATCTCGAGCAGGATGTGGGCGGCGGTCCTGACGCCGATGCCGGGCATCGAGGTCAGGACCTGGGCAAGAGGGTGCGCATCAAGGATCTCCTCTACCTCAGTGGCGACGGTGTTTCGTTGCAGCAGAACACTTTTCAGGCTGTCTGCGAGTCTGGGCAGGACGGTGTCGGCGGCGGCGGTGCCGGGGACTACGACGGTCTGCTCGTCGAGCGCGGTGAGGATGTCCTCGACCAGTTTCGCGCCCATCCGGGGCGCGAGTTTGGTGGTGATGGAGGACAGTTTCCGGCGGCCGGCTTTGCGGATCCCGGTGGGTCCGCCGCAGCGGGAGAGGATCTCCAGGACCGCGAGGTGGGTGGCTTTGGGTCCCAGGACGCGTTCGAGGGCGGGGTGGATGCCGGTGAGCAGCCCGCGGATGCGGTTGCTGATCCGGGTCGCCTCAGCGGCGAGGTCGTCGTCGTAGCCGACGAGGACATCGAGCTCGGCGAGCGCGTCGTCGCCGGCGTCGATCTGGCGCAGTGTGTGCGGCAGGGTCCGGGCGGCGTCGGCGATGATGAACGCGTCCCGGGCGTCGGTCTTGGCGTTGCCCGGGTAGAGGTCGGCGATGCGGCGCATCGCTAGTCCCGGCAGGTAGGCGACCTGGTGGCCGCAGGCTCGGGCCACCGCGACCGGCAGCGCACCGATGGTGGCCGGCTGGTCCACCACGACCAGGACCGGTCCGTGTTTGGCGAGTTTGTCGTACATCGCGCGGAGTTTGGGTTCGGTGTTGGGCAGCGGTGCGTCGTGCAGTCGCTTGCCGGTGGGGTCCAGGCCGACGGCGTGGTGTTCGCCTTTGCCGACGTCGAGCCCGAGGTAGACGGTGTAGCTGCTGGTCACGTGCGGTGTCTTTCGTCTCGTCGTACGTGGTTCGCCAGTCGAGCATCAAAGGCCGGCAGCCACGTTACGACGAGACCTGCCTTGCGGCGGCCGTGTCCCTATCAGCGGTCCTTCGATGCCACCAAACCCGGTGACATCACCCCCCGGATCATGTACTCAAACTGGGGGACTAAGTCATGCCGGGCCTGGCGACCACGAGCCCCTGTTTCAGGAGCCACGAAAAAGGTAACGGGGGTCGGCGCAATTCTGCTGCGGCACGGTGCAACCGTCTTCGGTCGGATCCGGCTAGCGTTGTGCGAGCTCGACCGCAGTGCGGTACTCGTGGGGCTCGCGGTTGAATTCGCCCATCGTCGCCGTGGCGCCGGAACCGTCCTGGTGGCTGCGGCGAAGGCACGCGGGGACGGCTACCGCTGGAGCAGTAACCCGATCGGCACTGATCCTGTGGCCATCGCGTTCTGGGGACGCGTCGGCCTCCTTGGCGAGCCCCAGCCATCGGGGTGCACTCACCAGATCGACGCGGGTGCCGTGACGGAGAGGGCCAGACGAGCGCCATGACGCGCCGTCTCACGAACAGCTTTCTTGGCGCCCAAGGTTGGAGACAGGTGACGCAGCGGTCATAGAGCGTCGCAGCGGCGGCGCCGTGCGATGTGCGTGGGCCTGTTCGTGCTCCGGACTGCCAAGGTTCGAACTAGGTCCGGACCGACATCGTCGACAGCGCCAAGACAGCTCGAGGCTGTGCTGGTCAGCTTCCGAACGCCCAGGCAACCATCAGCGGAAACTCCGCCGCCTAGAACGGGTCGCCGTGATCGCCGGCTCGTTCAGTCATCACGACGTCGGCACCGGCATCACGCAGCGCATTCGCCCACCGAATCGCGTTCTTGAGGAAGAACGGCTCCAGAGTTCCGCGACCAGATAGGCGCGCGGTAGCGGGCTCGGCATCGCGGCAGGTGGGCGGTAACCGGCACCCGGCGACGCGGAAAACACCGCACCGTAGACGTTCGGATGCCGAAGGCCCAGTGCGAGCGAGAGCTCTCCGCTCGCCGACACGCCGCACACCACGATGCGTTCGGCGGGCAATGCGACACCGAAGCGCGACCGCACCCATCGGCGGACGTCCCCGACGAAGAACCTCTCGTGCGCTGCGAACCGCCGCGGGTTCAACGACGGTGAGTACTCCTGGATGCGCACCATCTCGTCGTCGTCGGCTGTCCGATAGACGCCGACGATCATGGTGGGCGGCACGTCGGCGGCTTCGAGGTGGCCGCCCCACTGCGAGATCAGCTGACCATCACCGGCGAACACGACCGCCTCGGGTGGATCCGGCGGCACATACACCGTGAC
>NZ_JAODNM010000103.1 GCF_025464955.1 Amycolatopsis sp.
ACCAACGCCGGAGCCCTCGACTCCTTCCTCGCGCAGCTCGGCACCAGCCGGGCGGCCCTGAAGACGGGCGATATCACCATTACCGCGCAGCAGCGGAAAATGGTCCGGTGGAACTTCCGCCCCGCGCGCCAGTGGGCCGGAGCGTCGCTCACCGAGCACGGCGACAAGCCGGATCACAACCTCGTCGTCGACCTCACCAACCCGGACCTGCCAGTGATCTATGTCGCGTCCACGATGAATTTCTGAGGGGCCGGTCGGTGGATCCCCAGGTTTCATCGCTAGCGTGTCCCGGGCGCCACGCTCAGAAGCGCCGCGCGGGTACCGGACGGCACCGCCAGGAGCAGGCGTCAGCTTCACGAAGGACGAGCTTGTTCCGCGGTACCTCATGGTGCCGAGCGTCGCCACAATCCAACCCGTGGTCTCCGAGACCTGCCGCGTGATCAGCAGCTCGCCAGTCTGTCTTGGCATTTCGGATTCTCCAGTCCCTTTCAAGTCGGTGTTGCTTACCTCGTTCCGGGGTTCACCTGGGACGTAACGAGGCTGGGCCACTACGGCACGGGCGACCTGGAGGTGCAGCTGCGCACCCCACGGGACCTGGAGCGCGTCCAGGAGCTGTTCCGCACGAGCTACGCGGGCCGGTGTGCCGCACCGCTGCCACCAGCGCCCCGCCCCGCTGCTGGGCCGGTAGAACGCCGGGAACCACAGGTCGCACTGGGCCGGCTCGCCGGGCTGGTAGGTGGTCCGCGAGACCGGGTCCGCCGGCAGGTAAGCCGGCCGCGACTCACGCACCCGTTCCTTCAGGATCGTGATCCCTCGGTCCCAGCCGATCCGCTCCGCGATCCGGCTGATGGGGCTTGCCGCCCGCTGTACGGCTTCGGCTCCGGATCGGCCCCGTGAGGCAGCTGGATGAGGGCACGGCCGGCGTAGCGTTGTGGATCACCGCGGTCTGCCGCTACGACCCGGTGGAGCAGTCCCGGGAAGGGCCGGACTACTATCAACGCGGAACAGTCGACATATCTACGCAGCACGGTGAAAGCACAGGTGGCGCGATGAGCGGCGAGGTGGCCGTGGCCGTGGCCAGCAGTCAGCCTGGGGCCGGCGACCTCGCGCACGACGCGCCGCAGGAGCGGATCCCTGTCCCGCGCCCACAGCCCGGCTCGGTGGTGAACGAACCCGGCGCTGGCCAACGAACTCGACCTGGGGCCGGACGCCGGTTCGGGAGGCCATCGCGCGGCCGGCCGCCGATCGTTTCAGCACCGACTTCCCGCGCCGTGGCGCCGACGTCACACCGGTGAGCCTCGAAAGCGTGTTCGGTATGTTCGGGGGGCGTGAGGCCATCGAATGCGATGTCACGCACATCGTCGCCAGACGCGCCACCAGGCATGACCTGGCCCCGCCGCCCCGACAGGCCGGGGCGGTACGCGTGCGGGACCGACCACGAGATGTTCCTCCGCGATGACCACGCGAACCCTCTCCGGCTCACATGCTGCGCAACACGCTGCTCCAGCACGGCGCGGACCGCCTGCTGCCGCAACCTTCAGTTTTGGCGGATGTACTCGGCGTCGCGGCCGCCGCAGCATGCCACGATGATGTCGCATGCCGACCTGGTCCCGGCCGTCGAGGCAGGCGACCCCGGGCGGGCCGGGATGCGCGAGCATCCCGCCGCCTCGCGCCAACAGCCGCAAGTCTCATTCTGAACCTGCGGCCGGGGCCTGCCGCGCCGGCCGCTGATACTGGGAGTTCCTTTGTTCATCACCGATGTGCTCTGCGTCCCGGTCCGGACCGGATTCTTCGCCGACGACCAGGCCGCCATCCGTGCCGGTGCGGCACACGACGGGTTCGCTTACGCCGGTGAACCGGTCACACCGGGCTTCCGGTCGATCCGGCAGGCTGGCGAGGCGGTGTCCGTGATGCTCCTGCTCGACGACGGCCAGGTCGCCCACGGAGACTGCGCCGCGGTGCAGTACTCCGGCGTCGGCGGGCGCGAGACGGTGTTCGACGCCGCCAAGGCCGTCGAGGAGATCGAGCGCCACGTCGTACCGCTGCTCAGGGGCAAGCCGGTCGATGGCTTCCGCGGGCTCGCGACGGCGGTTGACACCCTCATGGTGCAGGGGCGCCGGCTGCACACAGCGATCCGATACGGCGTGACGCAGGCGCTGCTCGACGCGGCCGCGAAAGCCCGCGGCGTGACGATGGCCGAGGTGATCCGTGACGAGTACAACACCGGCATCGAAATCGCGCCGGTCCCGATGTTCGTCCAGTCCGGTGATGACAGGTACAACCAGGTCGACAAGATGGTGCTCAAGGAAGCCGATGTGCTGCCGCACGGCCTCATCAACCATCTCGAGACGAAACTCGGCCGGGACGGCGAGCTGCTGGCCGAGTACGTGACCTGGGTACGGGACCGCATCGTCACCCTGCGGACCCGGCCGGAGTACGAGCCGGTCCTGCACTTCGACGTGTACGGCACGGTCGGTGCCGCGTTCGACGGTGACGTCGAGCGGGTGGCGGATTACCTCGCTGGTCTCGGCGAGCGTGCCCGGCCGTTCCGTCTCCGGGTCGAGCATGTCATCGACGCGGGGAGCCGCGACGGGCAGGTGGCGGCCTCGGCGGCGCTTCGTGCCGCGTTGCGCGCACGTGGCAGTGGCGTACAGATCGCGGTGGACGAGTGGTGCAACACCCTTGAGGACATCGAGATCTTCGTGAAGGCCGGTGCGGCGGATGTCATCCACGTCAAGACACCCGACCTCGGCGGGGTGAACAACACGATAGAGGCACTGCTGCTTGTCGCACGCGACGGACTCGCGGCGTACTGCGGCGGAACCTGTAACGAGACCGACCGCTCGGCGCAGGTGTCGGCGCAGATAGCGATGGCGTGCGGCGCGGTACAGGTGCTCGCGAAGCCCGGCATGGGTGTGGACGAGGGCATGATGATCGTAGGCAACGAGATGGCACGGGTGGCAGCCCTGGCCGGGGCGAACGGGCGCTCGGCCGCCATGTCCCCGGTGGGTGGTGCGGCATGAAGCCGTTGGGCGACATCCGGGTCATAGCGATCGAGCAGTACGGCGCGGGACCGTTCGGCAGCGTGCACCTGGCCGACCTCGGCGCCGAGGTGATCAAGATCGAGGACCCGGCGAGCGGCGGTGACGTCGGACGTTACGTCCCGCCTTACCAGCAGGGCGAGGACAGCCTGTTCTTCGAGGTGTTCAACCGGAACAAGCGCAGCATCAGCCTCGACCTGACGACACCGGACGGCCGCGCGGTCTTCGAGGACCTGGTGCGCGTGAGTGACGTGGTGTACTCCAACCTGCGGGGTGACGTACCGGCGAAGATCGGGATCACCTACGACCAACTCAAGCATCTCAACCCACGCATCGTGTGCTGCGCGCTGACCGGGTTCGGTATGACGGGTCCACGGGCGACCGAGCCGGGCTACGACTACGTCCTCCAGGGCATCGCCGGATGGATGGACATCACCGGTGAACCCTCGGGCCCGCCGACGAAGTCCGGCCTGTCACTGGTGGACTACTCCGGCGGTCTGGTCGCCGCCATCTCGATACTCGCCGGAGTGCACGCCGCCCGCCGCGACGGCATCGGGACGGACTGCGACGTCAGCCTGTTCGACACCGCGGTCTCGATGCTGACCTACCCGGCGATCTGGAATCTCAACGGGGACTTCGAGCCGACCCGGACGCACCATTCGGCGCACCCGTCGCTCGTCCCGTTTCAGGCGTTCCAGGCCCGTGAGGGATGGATCGTGGTCGCCTGCCCGAAGGAGAAGTTCTGGCAGCGGCTGGCCGTCGCCGTCGGCCGGCCGGAACTCGCGAGCGAGGAGAGGTTCGCGACCTTCGCCGACCGCCGGTACAACGCGAAAGAGCTGCTCGCGATCCTCGATGAGGTCTTCGTGTCCCGGACGGCCGAAGAATGGCTCGACGTGCTGCGCGCCGCTGGCGTGCCCTGCGGCCCGGTCAACACTGTCTCGCAGGCACTGGCGGACGAGCACACCGTCGCACGCGGCATGGTGGTGGAGACCGAGCACCCCCGGTTCGGCACGGTCCGCCAGGTGCGCAGCCCGGTCCGGGTGGGTACCGACGAGCCGGACTACCGCCGCGCCCCGGCCCGTCATGAGGACGCCGCCACCGTCCTGACCGAGGTGCTCGGGTACGACGCGGCCCGCGTCGGGAAGCTCGCCCGAGGCGGCGCCTTCGGCGTCATCGGCGAAGCCGGCGAGGCCAGGCGGTGATCGCGCGCAGCTACCTCTACGTGCCCGGCGACTCCGGCGACCGGCTGGAGCGCGCACCCGCACGGGGGGGCCGACGCGGTGATCGCGGACCTCGAGGACGCGGTCGCGCCCGCCCGCAAGTCCGCCGCGGTCCCGGTCGTGGCCGGGTGGCTGGCGTACCGGGACGACAGCGGTGTCCAGCGGTGGGTGCGCGTCAACGCCGGTGAGCGCGGGCCCGACGATCTGCGTGCTGTGTTCGGTCCTGGCCTCTACGGGGTCGTCCCCGGACGAAGTGCGGCAGATCCTCGATACGCTGAGCGAACTGGAGCAGGAGCGCGGTGTAACGGGCCAGGTCGCGCTGATGCCGCTGACCGAGACCGCCCGCGGTCTGCGTGACGTCGATGCCGTCGCCGGGCATCCCCGGGTCGGCGTAATGCAGTTGGGCGAACTGGACCTGGCCGCCGAGCTCGGCCTCGCCCCGGCTCCGGACGAGGCCGAGCTGCTGTACGCCCGGTCTCGCGTGGTGACTTCTTCGGCGGCGGCCGGACTGCTGCCGCCCGTCGCGGCGGTGTCGCCGGATTTCACCGACCTGGACGGGTACCGGGTCAGCACCGAACGCCTGCGGCGGCTCGGGTTCGTAGGGCGCGCCGTGATCCATCCGGCGCAGCTGCCGGTCGTGCACGACGTGTTCACCCCGGCCCCCGGTGAAGTCGCGGCGGCCCGCCGGACGCTGGCCGCCTACGAGGCAGCTCTCTTGTCGGGGTCCGGTGTGATGACCGACGAGTACGGCCGGATGGTGGACGAGGCTGTCGTCCGCGCGAGCCGGCGCATCGTGGCGCTCGCCCGGGTCCCCAGGACAGCAAGGAGGCACACACATGACGTCACAACCGGGCTGGCGAGGGCGGTTCTCGAGGACTTCACCGTCGGGGACGTCTATCAGCACACCCTGGGACGGACGGTGACCCAAACCGACAACGCGTGGTTCGCGCTGCACACCCAGAACACCGCGCCGTTGCACGTCGACCAGCACTACGCGTCCCAGACCGAATTCGGCCGCCCGCTGGTGAACTCGGCGTTCACCATCGCTCTGGTGACCTGGCAGAGCGTCAGCGACGTCTCGCAGAACGTCATGGCGAACCTCGGCTGGGACGAGGTACGGCTGCCCAACCTGTTGTTCGAAGGCGACACTGTCTACTCGGTGTCGGAAGTGCTGGAGACCAGGCAGTCGCGCAGCCGGCCGAACGTCGGCATCGTGACTGTCCTCACCACCGGGTACAAGCATGACGGTACGCCGGTCATCACGTTCCGGCGCACGGTCATGGTGTACCGCCGTGGCCGCGGGCCGTCGATCCCGGAGGTCACGTCGGCATGACTGCCATGACTACCCCCATCGACCAGGAACCGCTGTTCGCGCTCGCCGATGTCCGAGCCACGGCGGAACGGTTACGCGGCCGCGTCGTTCGCACCTCGCTCGTGCCGTTCGCCACCGCCGACCCGACCGGCCGCTGCGGCTGAAATCCGAGTCGTTCCAGCCCACCGGCGCTTTCAGCTGCGGAGCGCCTACAACGCAATCCTGCAACGGCTCGACGAGGCCCGCGACCACGGCCTTGTCACTCACTCCAGTGGCAACCACGCCCGCGCGGTCGCTTGGGTCGCCCGCGACCTCGGCCTGAGGGCGACCATCTCGCGCCGGAGGTCGTCGCCCGCCTGGTGCTGGAAAGCCCGCACACCGGCGGATGACGGGGGCCGGCAGCCCTGCCACCGGCGTCGGCCCCATCACCCAGGAGCGCGTCGGCGAGGCGGCGGACGGCCGCGCGCGCAGGCCCACCCGTCGGCTACCTCCCGACTGCGTAGCCCTGCACCGCGCGGGTTCGCACCAGCCGACAGGATGCCGGTTTCAGGGTCGCGGGCGACCGCGCAGAGCCGGCCCTCCGACCACGGTTCGCCGACCGTTACCTCGTGCCCGCGGCGCCGGACTTCGGCAATGCCGAAGTCGCCGATTCGCGATTCAACGCGCCCATGCCACCTACCTGGTGGACCAGGGCGGCGCCCACTACCTGCTCACGGTCAAGAACAACCAGCCGGTCCTGCCCTCCGACTCCAGCGGCTGCCCTGGAAGGACGTGCCGGTCCCCGCGGCCACGGCCGCGAAGAGGCCCGCGAGATCCGCCGTCTCCGTGGACGGCCTGCTCTTCCCCCACGCCAAACATGGTCCGATGCTGAACTCCCGCTGGATCGTGCCGGCAAGGCCGGCGGAGGTATGCCTGCCGCGATCACATGCAACCGATGCGCGATGGGCGAGGCCCATCTCACCCATCGCCGGGATACGTCAAGTCTTGTGAATCAAACGCCACCGTGGCACCGTCGCACCTACCGATCGCGCATCTGGCATGCGTATGACGATTGGGCCTTACGTATGACAGAAAAATGCTCGCAACACCTTTGAAACGTAGACGTGATCGGATGCCCGGAGTTCACTCCGCGCAGGGACTGTCGGCGCGGGCAACGTCCCATCAGACCGATCGCAAGAGCGGTGTGCGATCGCGGCACTCATGAAGGAGCTGGCATGTCTGGTCAAAGTGCCGACGAGTCGGGCCAATCGGCCTCAGAGATACCTGCGGGCCTTCGGGTGCCCGCGTTCAGTCGGCGTCGGATGCTGCAACTCGGCGCGCTCGGGGTCGGTAGCTTTTCCGTCGCCCCGCTTCTGGCGGCCTGTGGGTCCTCGTCGGGTTCCCCGTCCAGCGGGAGCAAGAAGGGCGGTGACCTGGTCA
>NZ_JAODNM010000105.1 GCF_025464955.1 Amycolatopsis sp.
GGGGAATGCAGTCAGGGCTCGTCAGTGTCGCGGCCGGGTGATCCGGTCGCGGCACTCACGAGCCCTGGAGTGGGTCGGTATTCTGTTACAGGTGAACGGTGTTGCGCCTGGGTCTTCGAAGCGGATCGAGATAAGCGGGCGGGATGAAGTCCGGTCTCCCGTCACCACCCATCCGCACCTCCCAACCACCACAATGAATTAATCGGTGGTGCCGTTCACATAGGAGGGTCAAGTTGTCCAGGTCGGTTGGCCCGCCGAGGATCCAAAACACGATATGGTGACCCTCGGTGTGTTTAGCGTGCTTGTTGCAACCGGGAAACGCGCAACCGCGGTCTCTCATGACGAGTCGTCGCCGTTGCCCGGTGGTGATAATTCTCTTGGAGCGCCCCAAATCCATCTGCTCGCTCTCGGTCCCGAGAACAGCGGGGATCACCTTGCAGTCACACGCCAACATCCGCGCTTCCGCGGCCGTGATCACACCGCCATAGTCGAGCATCGCCGTCCCGATCCCGGACTTCAGCGTCTCGTAGTCCACGGTAATCGCCACATGGACACGGTCACCACCGTGAGTCGGGATCTCGTCGACGGTCATCGCGAGACGGACCAGGTCGACCAGCGCGTCGGCGTGACGTTCCCAGTGACTGCGGGGGTCGCGGCCTCCCTCTTTCGTCGAGTGCGGCTTCGCCAACGGATCCAACGCCGCCCGCAACTGCGCGTAGGCCACGTTGTCCAACTTGCCTTTCAGTGTCGCGGAGCCGTCGCGGTGCTCCTGGAACGACAACTCCCGCTCCGGTCTCTCCGGTGGGTCCTTCGGCTCCGGCCCGTCCGGGTCGAGGGTGTCCAGGATCCGGTCACCGGCTTTCTTCACCTCGACCGGGGACGCGTTAACGGCGAGGTTGACCAGGATTTTCTCCGCGGCCACCCGGTCTTCGTCCGACACCGTCGCGGGCATGGCCGTCATCGTCTTCACGATCACGTCCACATGCGCGGGTGTGAGGGCACCGGCCAGTGCCGCGAGACCGGTCAGGGGCGCGACTGCGGGGATCTCTGTCCCGTCGATGGTGTACAAGGAGTTGGTGCCGCGGGCACGGACCACGATCTGGCGTGCCGCGGGCTCGGCCATCCCCGTCGTATGCATCAGCCACTGCACCGCAGAGTTGTACTGATGAGTCGCCTTGATGCCATCAGTCTCGGTCTTGGTGACCACCAGACCCAGCAGCGCGGTGTACCGGTTCATTTCCCGGGTGATGACCCGCGCGTACTCGACCAGCGTCGCCGGATCGGCACGCCGGATATCGGCGGGATTGGGGAGGGTGATCGGTACGCTGGGCACTCCTTTATTCTACTACGGATCGAACGTACATTCGGAACACGTTCAGGTGATACCTACTATCGCGGAACGTAATCACCGAATATTCGGAAAGGCTGCCACCGCAACAAAGTACGCCCGTTCGCCTCCTGCACCTGCTCGCCGCGTCACTCACGCATACACCAGACAAACGAGCGCAGTCGCGTACCGTGATTGCCGAAGTGCGAACGGCGTTATCCGTGCTTTCACCGCAAGGAAAGTTCCCCTCGCCGCTCACGAAAACGCAGCCACCAACACAAAGAGACAGGCTCAAGATTCACTGCTACGGACTCCCAGTCCGCCCCGGTCCTTGCTGTAGTAGACCGGACCTGAAAGCGAAACCGCCCTAGCGCCGTCAGCCGGCGAGGGTGCGAGCAGAATCCTCCCGCCCAACTCCGCGCTCGCGCACTTCCCCTCCGGCCGCTTCGCCGCCAAGGCCGCCTGGCTCACCCTCGCCGCTCTCACCTACAACCTGCTCCGCGCTGCCGGGCACCTCGCCTCCGCCTTCCACGCCCGCGCAAAAACCCCCACCATCCGCCGCCATCTCATCGAGATCCCCGGCCGCATCGAGCACCTCACACCCGACACCGTCGAACTACACCTGGCCCAGCACTGGCACCAGGCAACGGCCTACCTCAGCCTGGTCACCGCCATCGCACAACCACCCCAGTGAACCAACCCCCTGCCCTAACGACCGGAGAACCTGACGTGGACATGCTGGACCAGCCAGCGTGATCCAGCACGCCCACACCCACCACCAAGATCAACAAACCCGGCCAAGATCACCACCAAAACCTACCGGTGAGTTCAGGTAAGGCGCACTGCGAGGGCCGTCGTGTCGTGGCCTTGAGGGGTCTTTCGCCGCGCTACATCCCTAGCGGATGCCAGACGGTTTTCGCTTCGAGGTAGCGGCGTAGGCGGGACATGTCCGGGCGGGCGGTCCAATCGGGTTCCTCGGCAGGCACGGTGAGGACGCGCTTGACGGTGTTCGCCGCTTCCCGCGCGAGTTCAGTGCGGGCGTCGACGTCGGCGCCGGTCGGGTCCAGCGCGTTGACGTCACCGTGCGAAGCGAGCCAGACGCCGAGTTCCGAAGCCTGCCCGGTGAGGATGTTGGCCACCCCGCCCGGCAGATCGGACGTCGCGAGCACTTCGGACAGCGTGATCGCGGGAAGCGGCCGGTTCGCGCTGCTGACGACAACGGCCGTGCAGCCGGTGGCCAGCACCGGCGCGAGGCAGCTCACCAGGCCGAGCAGTGAGGACTTCTGCGGCGCGAGGATGCCGACGACGCCGGTCGGTTCCGGGACGGTGAAAGAGAAGTACGGCCCCGACACCGGGTTCGCCGCGCCGAGGACGGTCGCGATCTTGTCCGTCCAGCCGGCGTACCAGACCCAGCGGTCGATCGCCGCGTCCACAAGGGACTCAGTCTTCTTGTCCGTCAAACCCTCCGACGCCGAAACCTCGGCGATGAACTGCTCGCGCCGTCCTTCCAGCATCTCCGCCACGCGATACAGCACCTGCCCGCGGTTGTACGCCGTCGCCGACGACCAGCCACCGAAAGCCTTGCGTGCGGCGACAACCGAGTCCCGGACGTCCTTGCGCGACGCGTGGGCGGCGTTCGCGAGGAACTTTCCCTTGCTGTCGTTGACCGGGTACACCCGGCCGGACTCCGAGCGCGGGAACTTGCCGGCGATGTAGAGCTTGTACGTCTTTGCTACCGAGATACGCTCAGACTGCTTTGGATTAGACACTGAGGTAAGCCTCCAGCCCGGTGCGGCCGCCTTCGCGACCGAAGCCCGATTCCTGGTAACCGCCGAACGGCGCGGCGGGATCGAAGCGGTTGAACGTGTTGGCCCAGACGACGCCGGCCCGCAGCTGGTTCGCCATCCACAGGATGCGCGAGCCCTTCTCGGTCCAGATTCCGGCGGACAGCCCATACGGCGTGTTGTTCGCCTTGGCCACCGCCTCCTCGGGCGTGCGGAAGGTCAGCACCGAAAGCACCGGCCCGAAAATCTCCTCGCGGGCGATCTTCATCGACTGCTGGACCTCGGAGAACACGGTCGGCGCGAAGAAGAAACCCTTGTCCGGCAAGGCACACGGGCTCGTCCAGCGCTGCGCGCCTTCGCTGTCGCCCGAAGCGACCAGGCCCTTGATCTTCGACAGCTGCTCGGCGGAGTTGATCGCGCCGATGTCGGTGTTCTTGTCGAGCGGATCGCCGAGCCGCAACGTCGAAACGCGCGCCCGCAGCTTTTCCATCACCTCGTCCGCAATGGACTCCTGCACGAGCAGGCGTGACCCAGCGCAGCAAACGTGACCCTGGTTGAAGAAGATCCCGTTGACGATGCCTTCGATGGCCTGGTCCAGCGGCGCGTCCTCGAACACGATGTTCGCCGCTTTGCCGCCCAGTTCCAGCGTCAGCCGTTTTGGCGTCCCGGCGACCTGACGCTGGATGAGCTTGCCGACGTCGGTCGACCCGGTGAACGCGATCTTGTTGATGTCAGCGTGGTTGACCAGTTCGGAGCCGACATCGCCGGCACCCGGCAGGATGTTGACCACGCCCGGCGGAAGTTCCGCTTGCTGGCAGATCTCGGCGAAGACCAGCGCGGTGAGCGGCGTGGTCTCAGCGGGCTTGAGCACCACGGTGTTGCCGGTGGCGAGCGCCGGCGCGATCTTCCATGCCAGCATCAACAGCGGGAAGTTCCACGGGATGATCTGGCCGGCGACGCCCAGCGGCTTCGGATCCGGGCCGTAGCCCGCGTAGTCCAGCTTGTCCGCCCAGCCCGCGTGGTAGAAGAAGTGCGCGGCGGCCGTCGGCACGTCGGAATCGCGGGATTCCTTGATGGGCTTGCCGTTGTCGAGGCTTTCCAGCACAGCCAGCTCGCGCGAGCGCTCCTGGATCAGGCGCGCGATGCGGAACAGGTACTTGGCGCGCTCGGCGCCGCCCATCGTGCTCCACGTCTTGTCGTATGCCTTGCGCGCGGCCTTGACCGCAGTGTCCACATCGGACGCCGACGCTGTGCCGACCTCGGCGAGGACCTCTTCGGTGGCCGGGTTGATCGTCTTGAGCGGCTCACCCGAGCCGTCGACGAACTCGCCGTTGATGAACGGCCGGTAGACCGGCTTGAGATTCGCGATGGCCCGGGATTCGGGCGCGGGCGCGTAGTCGAAAACAGGCATCAGTCCACCGTGACGTAGTCGGGGCCGCTGTAGTGGCCGTCGGCCTGGGTGCGGCGTTGCTGCAGCAGGTCGTTGAGCAGGCTGGACGCGCCGAAACGGAACAGGTGCGGGGTGAGCCACGCCTCGCCGGCGACCTCGTGCACCGCGACCAGGTACTTGATGGCGTCCTTGGTGGTCCGGATCCCGCCCGCGGGCTTGACTCCGCGCAGCTCACCGGTCGTGTCGTGCCAGTCGCGCACGGCCTGCAGCATCACGTGTGTGACGGGCAGCGTCGCGGCGGGGGACACCTTGCCCGTCGATGTCTTGATGAAGTCCCCACCGGCCAGCAGTGCGAGCCAGGACGCGCGGCGCACGTTGTCGTACGTCGCGAGCTCGCCGGTTTCGAGGATGACCTTGAGGTGGGTGTCCCCGCAGGCGGCCTTGATGGCCTGGATCTCCTCGAACACCTGCCCGTAGCGGCCTTCGAGGAACGCGCCGCGGTCGATCACCATGTCGACCTCGGTCGCGCCGGCGTCGATGGCCAGCTTGACGTCGGCGAGCTTGATCTCGCGGCTCGTGCGGCCGGACGGGAAGCCCGTCGCGACGCTGGCAATGCCGATGGACGCCCCGGCGAGCGCCTCGACCGCGATCGGCACCATGTCCGGATACACGCACACGGCCGCGACGTGCGGAGTGTCCGGGTTATCGGGATCGGGCCGCTTGGCCTTCGCCGCGAGCGAGCGGACCTTGCCGTGGGTGTCGGCGCCCTCGAGCGTGGTCAGGTCGACCATCGAGATGGCGGTGTCGATCGCCCAGAGCTTGGCGGCCTTCTTGATGCTGCGCGTGGCTAGTCCGGCCGCCCGCTGCTCGACGCCGACCTGGTCGACGCCGGGCAGGCCCTGCAGGAACCGCCGCAGGCTCGCCTCGTCGCGAGTCGCGTCCGCCAGCGGCGACGGGGTGGCCGTCGCCGGTGACGGGCTGGTGGTAGCTGTCATGGGTACGAGACTAGTTGGCGGGCGAAGCCCCGCCATCACCGCAACTCGCCGTCGAGTTGCGGTCTCTTAGAAACTAAGAGACCCCACAAAAGCGCAAAAGTGCGAAGTTGGTGATCGAAACCCGAGGCTCAGCTTTCGAGTTGCCCTTTCGCGGGATTGCGCGCCTTGCGGACGACGTTGACGCCGCCCCAGAAGGCCAGTCCGGTGATGCGCACGGTCGGTGCGGTGGCGGGTGCCGGTGGCGCGCCGCTCTTGTCCTCCTGCACGAAGGCGCCCATGAAGCCGAAACCGGTGACTTCGACGTTGATGTCGTCGGGAACGATGATTTCGATCCCGCCCATGATCGCGATCGCGGTGATCGTCGACTGCTTCTCGGCGAACCGCGCATAGCGGAGGTCGATCTCGGCGCCGCCCCAGAAGGCCAGCGTGTTGTGCTGCGGAGGCAGGACCCAGCTGCCCTTTCGTACCGCGCCGGACATGATGCCGATCGAGGTCATCGAGCCGGGGTGGCCGCCGATGCGGTCGTCCGGCAGCCCCAGCGCCCTGGTCTGCGAGGGCGCCAACGCGGCGCTCGACGGCCCGCCTTCGGGGACCGGGAGGTCCGCGGTGACCGGTTTGAGCTCGCCGAGGGTCTTCGCGGCATACACCGTGGTCAGCCGCTCTTCAAGCTCGTCCATCGTGATCCGGCCCTCCGACAGCGCGCGGTGCAGGATCTGCGCCACCTGCTCGCGGTCGACGTCGGACGCCCGCATCTGGTCACGGCCGAGTGGCGCGGGCTGGGATTCGGGCTGGTCTGTCACGGACGGCATCTTAGTGGTCGGAGGCCTGGTCCGTGAGCGAAATGAACCGCCGAACAGCGACGACCTAAAATGGGTGAAATGACGATGAGCACGGCCTCCCAGACGGAGTCAGCTGGTATCGACCCCGCTGAGCTCGACGTCTGCCTGCGGGTCCTCGCGCAGATCGACGAGCTGCCCACCGAACACCCCGACGCGGTGCGTGTGCGGCGTGCGACGGCGAAGATCTTCAAGTCCGTCAAGCTCCGCCGGCGCGCGAACCGGCGTGACGCCGTGGTGACGGCCGACCGCGAGGTCACCGAGGCGACCGCGACGGGTTCGCCGCAGCGCATCGACGATGAGACCCAGGGCATCCCGCTGGTGTCGAACGTCGAGGGCGCGTCGGCGGGCACCCTGATCCAGGCGCGTGCCTGCTACATCTGCAAGAACCGATATCACCAGGTCGACGCGTTCTACCACCAGCTGTGCCCGGACTGCGCCGCGCTGAACCACGGACGTCGTGAGGCGCGCACCGACCTCACCGGACGTCGTGCGCTGCTCACCGGCGGACGCGCGAAGATCGGTATGTACATCGCGTTGCGGCTGCTGCGCGACGGCGCGCACACCACCATCACGACCCGCTTCCCGAACGATGCGATGCGCCGGTTCGCCTCGATGCCGGACAGCGCGGACTGGCTGGACCGGCTGCGGATCGTCGGCATCGACCTGCGCGACCCGGCGCAGGTCGTCGGGCTCGCGGACTCGGTGAGCGCGCAGGGGCCGCTGGACATCCTGATCAACAACGCCGCGCAGACCGTCCGTCGTTCGCCGGGGTCGTACGCGCTGCTCGCCGAGGCCGAGTCGGCGCCGCTTCCCGCGGGCCCGCTGCCGGAGATGATCACGTTCGACCACATCAGCGACGCCCACCCGGCGGCGCTGACCAGCTCGCTGTCCGAGGACGTCCGGCCGCACTCGTCCAACGCCGAGGCGATGACGGCGCTGGCGTTGACCGCGAAGTCCGCGTCACCCGACCGCATCGCGGCGTCGACGGCCATCGACGCCGGTGGGCTCGTGCCCGACCTGCACCACACGAACAGCTGGGTCCAGCGTGTCGACGAGGTCGACGCGACGGAGTTGCTCGAGGTGCAGCTCTGCAATATGACCGCGCCGTTCATCCTGGTCAGCAGGCTGCGCCCGGCGATGGCCGCGTCGAGCGCGCGGCGGAAGTACATCGTCAACGTGTCCGCGATGGAAGGGCAGTTCGGGCGCGGATACAAGGGGCCGGGGCACCCGCACACGAACATGGCCAAGGCCGCGCTGAACATGCTGACGCGCACCAGCGCGCAGGAAATGCTGGAAACCGACGGCATCCTGATGACCAGCGTCGACACCGGCTGGATCACCGACGAACGCCCGCATCCGACGAAGATGCGCCTGGCAGACGAGGGCTTCCACGCCCCGCTCGACCTCGTCGACGGCGCCGCGCGCGTCTACGACCCGATCGTCCGCGGCGAGCTCGGCGAAGACATCTACGGCTGCTTCATGAAGGACTACGCCCCCGCCGCCTGGTAGGGACTAGTGAGTGTTCCGGCCGGTTAGAACCGGTCTTGCCACTCACGAGCCATACCGCGGCTGCTACCGCTAACGTGTCGCGCATGGACGTGCACGTCGTTGACCATCCGCTGGCCAAGGCCAGGCTTTCGACCATGCGCGACGCGCGCACGGACAGTGCGGCCTTCCGCGCCGCACTGCACGAACTGACCGTCATGCTCGTCTACGAAGCCACGCGCGACCTGCCGGTGATCACCGAGCGTATCCACACGCCGGTTGCGCGCACTGAGGGTTACGTCCTGGCCAGCCCGCCGCTGCTGGTGCCCGTCCTGCGCGCTGGGCTCGGCATGGCCGACGAGGCACACAAGCTGATCCCGGACGCGCAGATGGGTTTCGTCGGCCTCGCGCGCGACGAGGAGACACTCCAGCCGATCCCGTACCTCGAATCGCTGCCCGAATCGCTCGCCGGCCGGCCGGTGTTCGTCCTGGACCCGATGCTGGCCACGGGCGGTTCGATGGAGTACACGATCCGCCTGCTGACCGACCGCGGCGCCACCGACGTCACCGCCATCTGCGCACTGGCCGCGCCCGAAGGCCTTGCCCACCTGGAGAAGACCGGCCTCCCGCTCCGCGTCGTCACCGCCAGCATCGACGAGCGCCTCAACGACTCGGGCTACATCGTGCCCGGCCTCGGCGACGCCGGCGACCGCCAGTACGGCCCTCGCTAGCCCTAGCGGTGGGCGGAGAGGAAGCCGAGGATCGCACCGCCGTCGGACCCGGAGGACTTCGACGTGCCGACGTGGCCAGGTGACAAGTTCGAGCCGGTCGCGGACCACTTCAAGGACGCCGTCAACTTCTACGAGGTCAGCCGGGACGTCCAGCGGATGGACCGCAGGATTTGACCTGGAGTGCACTCCAGGTCGTAGGGTCGAATCCATGAGCTACTCGATCGCGGAAGCGGCGCGACGCAGCGGGCTGTCGATCGACACCCTTCGCTACTACGAGCGCATCAGCCTGGTGGATCCACCCGCCAGGGACGCCGGCGGCCGCCGTGCCTACTCGGACGCGGACCTGACCTGGCTCGAATTCCTCACCAAACTGCGCACCACCGGTATGCCGATCAAGAGCATGCGCGAGTACGCCTCGTTGCGACGTCACGGCAACGCGAGCAGCGGCCGGCGCCGCGCCATCCTGGTCGAGCAGCGCCGGGCAGTCGCCGAGCGGATCGCCGAACTCCAGTCGTGTATGGCAATCCTCGACTACAAGATCACCAACTACGAGCAGATCGAACGCAACTTGATCGGCACGAACCCGAGTGTGGAGGAAATTTCAGCGTGAACACCACCCGCAAGCTGGGCGAATTGGAAGTCAGTGCACAGGGCCTCGGCTGCATGGGGATGAGCCAGGCCTACGGCGTGCGCGACAACGACGAAGAGTCGATCGCGACCGTCCACCGCGCCCTCGAAATCGGCGTCACCCTGCTGGACACCGCGAACGTCTACGGTTCGGGCAGCAACGAGGAGCTCGTCGGCCGGGCGATCGCGGGCAAGCGCGACCAGGTGACCCTGGCGACGAAGTTCGGCATCGTGTGGACCGACAGTGGAATGGACGCTCGTGGCGACGCCGCGTACGTCAAGCAGTGCTGCGACGAGTCGTTGAGCAGGCTGGGCGTCGATCACATCGACCTCTACTACCAGCACCGCGTCGACCCGAACACGCCCGTCGAGGAGACCTGGGGTGCGCTGGCCGAACTCGCCGAGGCCGGAAAGATCCGGTACGCGGGCATTTCCGAAGCCAGCGCGGCGTCCATCCGCCGTGCGCACGCCGTATTCCCGGTGACCGCGCTGCAGAGCGAGTGGTCGCTGTGGACGCGCGGTATCGAGGACGAGGTCCTGCCGACCGTCCGCGAACTCGGGATCGGAGTGGTGCCGTTTTCCCCGCTGGGACGCGGTTTCCTGACCGGCAGCGTCACCTCGGCCGACGACCTGCCCGCCGACGACATGCGCCGCAACCTGCCGCGGTTCGCCGACGGGAACCTGGAGAAGAACTTCGCGATCGTCGCCGCACTGCGCGCGCTGGCGGAGGAAAAGGGCGTCACCGCGGGACAGCTGGCGCTGGCTTGGGTACAGCACCAGGGCGACGACGTCGTGGCGATCCCGGGTACCAAGCGGCGCAAGTACCTTGAGGAGAACTGGGCGTCCGTCGGGATTGAACTGTCCAAAGAGGACATCGCGAAGATCGAAGAGGTAGCGTCGGCCGACAAGGTCGCGGGTGGTCGTTACCCGGAGCACCTCGCTCGCGCCGCCGGTAAGTAGACATTCCAAGAGGAAGAAGAAGCTGGTGAGCGAGTCAACGCTGCCCAAGCGCAAGCTGGGTGAGCTGGAGGTAAGCGCGCAGGGCCTCGGTTGCATGGGGATGAGCGAGTTCTACGGGCAGGTCGACGACGTCGAGTCGACAGCCACGATCCACCGGGCGCTCGAACTCGGTGTCACGCTCCTGGACACAGCGGACATGTACGGCTTCGGGACCAACGAGGAGCTTGTCGGCCGCGCGATCGCCGACCGCCGCGACCAGGTTGTCCTCGCGACCAAGTTCGGGTTCGTCCGCGACCCCGAAAACCCGGGTGCGCGGGGCGTGCGGGGTGACGCCGAGTTCGTCGCGCAGCAGGCGGAGAGCTCACTCCGCAGGCTCGGTCTCGACCACATCGACCTGTACTACCAGCACCGGGTCGATCTGAACACCCCGATCGAAGAGACCGTCGAGGCGATGGCCGCGCTGGTCAAGGCCGGTAAGGTGCGTTACCTCGGGCTGTCCGAAGCGGGCCCCGAAACGATCCGCCGAGCGCACGCCGTGCACCCGATCACGGCCGTCCAGACCGAATGGAGCCTGTGGTCGCGGGACATCGAGGACGAGGTCGTACCGACCTGCCGGGAGCTGGGGATCGGCATCGTGCCGTATTCACCGCTCGGGCGCGGGTTCCTGACCGGCCGGTTCCAGTCCAAAGAGGACTTCCAGGAAGGCGACTTCCGCCAGAGCACCCAGCCGCGGATGTCGGGTGACAACCTGGACCGCAATCTCGAGATCGTCGAGGCGCTCCGGATGGTCGCCACGGCCAAGGGTGTGACGGCCGGTCAGCTCGCGCTGGCGTGGGTGCAGAGCCGCGGCGCGGACGTCGTGCCGATCCCGGGCACCAAGCGTCGCAAGTACCTCGAGGAGAACGTCGCCGCGGGTGCGCTGACGCTGTCCACCGACGACATCGCGGCCATCGAAAAGGCGGTCCCGATCGACGCCATCGCCGGTGCGCGGTACCCCGAAGCGGGCTTGAAGCTGCTTTCGAAGTAGGACTCGTGAGCGTTCCGGCCGGTAACTGTGCCCTGCGGGACACCCGCACCCGGGCGGGCCGGAACGCTCACGACCCCATGGTGACTTTCCGTAGTCTCTCGGCCGCTCTGAGGAATTCCTGAGATTCGCCCGGCAGGCTGACGGCGCTCATCCGAGTGCTGCCGGACGCGGAGGTCATCTTGTCGGAAAACGCCCCTGAAAACGTGCTGGACTACCTGGTCATCGGGGCCGGACCGGCCGGGCTGCAACTGGGGTACTTCCTGGACCGAGCCGGGCACGACTACCTCCTGCTCGAGGCCGGCTCGGCGCCGGGCACCTTCTTCGAGACCTTCCCGCGCCACCGCACGCTGATCTCGGTCAACAAGGTCCACACCGGCTGGGACGACCCGGAGCTCAACCTCCGGATGGACTGGAACTCGCTGCTGTCGGACGACCCCGACCTGCTCTTCACCCGGTATACCGACAAGTTCCTGCCGGACGCCCCGGTGCTGGTGCGCTACCTCGCCGACTTCACCGCCAAGCACGCGCTGAAGGTCCGCTACAACACCCGCGTCGAGCGCATCAGCCGCGAAGACGTCTTCGTTGTCACTGACAGCGATGGTGGTCAATATCGTGCGCGGCAGCTCGTCGTCGCCACCGGCGTGACCAAGCCCAACACGCCGGACGTCCCCGGCATCGAGCTCGCCACCGACTACGCCGACGTCTCCGTCGACCCTGCCGACTTCACGAACCAGCGAGTTCTGGTGGTGGGCAAGGGGAACTCGGCGTTCGAGACCGCGGACAACCTGATCGCGTCGGCCGCCGTCGTCCACGTCGGCGGCCCGAGCTCGCTGCGGCTGGCGTGGAAGACGCACTTCGTCGGCCACCTGCGTGCGCCGAACAACAACATCCTCGACACCTACCAGCTGAAACTTCAGCACGCGATCCTCGACGGCGCGATCAAGAAGATCGAGCGTGACGAACAGGGCTACGTCGTCACGTACAGCTTCTCCCGTGCGAACGAGGTCATCAAGAAGCTGCGGTACGACCACGTCATCCTGTGTACCGGGTTCCGTTTCGACGCCTCGATCTTCGACGAGTCCTGCCGCCCGGAACTGACGATCAACGACCGTTTCCCGGCGCAGACGTCTTCGTGGGAATCGGTGAACGTTCCCGGTCTTTACTTCGCCGGCACGATCACCCAGGTCCGCGACTTCAAGAAGTGCACCAGCGCGTTCATTCACGGTTTCCGTTACGGCGTCAAGGCACTACACAAGATGCTCGAGGAGCGCTACCACGGAAAAACCTGGCCGCACACCGAGGTCGCCCCCGACGTACGTGCGCTCACCGACTCCGTGATCACGCGCATCAACCGCACTTCGGCGCTCTACCAGCAGTTCGGTTTCCTCGCCGACTTGCTCGTCGTGGACGAGGAATCCGCGCGCTACTACGAAGAAGTTCCGGTCGGCTACTTCGCGGACAGCGACTTCTCCCAGGCCGAGAACGCCTTTGTCATCACGCTCGACTACGGCCCGGACCACGACAAGGTCGACCCGTTCGACATCACCGTCCGCCGCGCCAGCCAGGACGTCGCGAACGACACCGGTGAGGGGCACTACCTGCACCCGATCGTCCGGCACTACCAGCGCGGCGAACTCGTCGCGTCCCACCACATCACCGAGAACCTCGAAAACGAGTGGGACCGCGAAAACCACGTCGAACCGCTCGCGCAGTTCCTGCAGAAGCAACTTCCCCTCGGGGTCTGAGGAATCCGTCATGCAAACCATCGCGGAGTTCGAAGCGGCGGCCAGGGAAAAGCTTGACCCGGTGTACTACGACTTCTTCGCGGGTGCCGCCCGCGACGAGATCACCATGCGGGCCAACGAAGAATCCTTCCAGCGGCGATGGTTGCTGCCCAGGGTCCTGCGCGGCAGCGACAAGCGGGAACTCGGCGTGACGTTGTTCGGACGGCCGGTGTCGATGCCGATCCTGTTGTCCCCAACGGCTTTCCACCGGATCGCACACCCCGAAGGCGAGCGGGCGACGGCGCGCGCGGCAGCGCTGGCCGGCACGATCATGATCGTCAGCATGGCCGCGACGACAGCGGTCGGTGACGTCGTCACGGCTGCGCGCGAAGCCGTCCAGGGTGGCGATCCGACGTTGTGGTTCCAGCTGTACCTGCAGCCGGACCTGGCGTTTTCCGAGGCCATCGTGCGCCGGGCGGAGGATGCGGGCGTCCACGCGCTGGTGGTCACTGTGGACTCGCCGGTGTTCGGCAGGCGGGAACGCGACGACCGCAACAACTTCCACGAACTGCCGGCCGGCATGTTCGTCGAGAACCTGCGAGACGACCACGCCGGGACCCCGCGGGACATCGTGATGTCGGCCGAACTGTCTTGGCAGCACATCGATTGGCTGCGCGGGCTGACCTCGCTGCCGATCGTCCTCAAAGGAGTGCTGCATCCCGAGGACGCCCGGATCGCGGTAAGCCGCGGTGTCGACGGGCTGCTCGTGTCCAACCACGGCGGCCGGCAGCTGGACACCGTGCCGGCCACGATCGACGCGCTGCCCGAGCTCGTCGAGGCGGTCGGCGGGCAGCTTCCACTCATCCTCGACGGCGGTGTCCGGCGCGGGACCGACGTCGTCAAAGCGCTCGCCCTCGGCGCGACCGCGGTCGGCATCGGCAGGCCGGTGATGTGGGGCCTGGCCGCGGCCGGCCAGGACGGCGTGTCGCAGGTACTTGAGCTGCTGCGCGAGGAGTTCGACCACGCGCTCGCGTTGTGTGGCGGGAGCACCCCGCGCGATCTCACCGCCGACCTGATCAGGACGTACTGATGACCGTCAAACGCCTTCTGCTGCTCGGGGTACTGGGATTGCTCGCCAGCCTTCCGTCCTGGCTGCCGGACCGGGTGGTCGCGTTGCG
This sequence comes from Amycolatopsis sp., assembly GCF_025464955.1. Classification (GTDB taxonomy): domain Bacteria; phylum Actinomycetota; class Actinomycetes; order Mycobacteriales; family Pseudonocardiaceae; genus Amycolatopsis. The sequence goes on from NZ_JAODNM010000105.1 coordinate 14,068, forward strand.
CGGCAAGATCTTCGCGCGAGTCAACGGCGACGAAGGCCTGCCGATCCCGGGCGACAAGGTCGGGCTCGAGGATTTCCGGCGGGTCTACGCCGACCCCGCGGCCAACGGGCGCAGCAAAGGCGCGGCGCTGTCGGACCTGTTCTGGTACTGGCTCGCGCCCGGCCCGGAAGTCCACCAGGAACACCTCGAAGCCGGCCCGCGCTACGACGAAGTCGCCAAGACCACCCGCCACATCCTGGTCAGGAGCAAGGGCGAATCCGAGGACATGACCGCGCGGGCCACTCGTCATGTCCTTGACGAACTCCACGTGGGCGACCGGAAACTCATCCGGCTGCGTGACGAGATGATGCCGATCTGGGCCGAGCTGTACTACGAGCTGGTATTCGACGAGCCGTGTCCGCCCGACGCGCGCAAACTCATCGTGGACAACGCCGACGACGTCGTCACCGCGTTGAAATGCGTACGCCCCAGGCATATGCGCAAGCGCCACAAGCTCACGCGATACCTGCTCGGCAGACTCGACGACGTCCCGTACCCGCTGCCGAGCAGTCTGTCCACAAAGGAGAAGGCGTACTACCTCCAGGGCGCGTTCTTCAACACGGCCGTCGTGCAGATGTCCGAGGCGATGGCGCACCTGCTGATGACCATCGCGCAGCATCCCGAGGTGCAGCAACGCCTGGTCGCCAACCCGGACGACGACGCGTACCTCGACGCGGTGATCGACGAGACGTTCCGCGCCTTCCCGCTGTTCGGCATCGCGCACCGGATCGCGACCGGCGACATCGAACTCGGTCATTCGACGATCCCCGCCGGAACCGTGCTGTGCTTCAGCTACCCGGACTACCACCGCGAAGGCTACGACCACACCGAGCGGTTCGATCCGGACCGCTGGCAACATCGCTCGGCCAAGGATTCCCCGTTCATCCCCTTCGGTGTCACCCAAAACCGGGCCTGCCCGGCGCGTGGCCTCGCGCCGGTGACCATGCGCATCGTCGCGCGGGAGATGTTGCGGCGCTTCGAGCTTTCGTCTTCGGTCGTGCACACGAGGTCCATGCCGAACCGCGGCCCGTGCCTGCTCGTCCCTCGTGGCTCGACGAGTCCACAACGGACTGTGCTGGCGTGGCTCCGGCTCCGGGACCGCTGGGAAGATGTCTGGCGCAGCCTCGCGCAACTGGTCTTCGGCACATACATGGTCATCGACGCACGCCACAAACGTTTGTGTGAAACCTATTTCGCAGAGGAGACGCGATGACCGCGACCCAGGCCGCACCGGCGTTCTTCCTGGCGGTGGTGGTGATCCTGCTGGTCTGCCGGCTGGTGTCCGCGGCGGGCATCCGCTTCGGCCAGCCGCCGGTGGTCGGCGAGATGATCGCCGGTGTCCTACTGGGACCGTCGCTGCTCGGCCTGGTCGCGCCGGGCCTGCAGACGGCGCTGTTCCCCGACACCGTCCGCACGCTGCTCTACCTGGGTGGTCAGATCGGGCTCGTCGTGTTCATGTTCGGCGCCGGGTACGAGTTCAGCGTGAAGTCCGTCCGCGGCTCGGCGCGTTCGGTCGGGACCATTTCACTGGCCGGGACCGTGGTCCCGCTGGTACTCGGCGCCGCGGTGGCCGTGTTCGGGAACAGTTGGACACCGGTGTTCAAGGCCGGGGTGTCGCCGCTGGTTTCCGCGTCCTTCGTCGGCGTCGCGATGGCGATCACGGCGTTCCCGATGCTCGCCAGGATCATCACCGAGCGAGGACTCGGCAAGACCCGGTTCGGTTCGCTCGCGTTGGCCTGCGGGGCCCTCGACGACGTGCTCGCCTGGATCCTGCTCGCGGTGGTGCTCGGGATGCACGCAGGCTCGCCCAGGCCGGTGCTGATCGCGGTCCTGGGGGCCGCGTTGTTCGCGCTGGTGCTTGCCACGGTCGGGAGGCGGCTGCTGAGCGCGGTGACGGCCAGTCCCCGCGTCAACGCCGACCAGCGGCTGCTGGTCACCGTCGCGGTGCTGTTCGCGGCGGCGTGGTTCACCGACATCATCGGTCTCTACGCGGTGTTCGGAGCGTTCTGCGTCGGGATCGCCTTCCCTCGTTCCGAGGGTTCGGAAAAGATCCTGGCGAAGATCATGCCGATCGGGCGGATCGTGTTCCTGCCGCTGTTTTTCACCTACTCGGGCCTGAACACCCGGTTCGCCCTGCTCGCCGACCCGAAACTGCTGCTGTTCACCGGGCTCTGCGTAGTCGTCGCGATCATCGGCAAGTTCGGCGCGTGCTGGGCCGCGGCGCGGGCGATGGGGGAGCCGCAGCCGATCGCCGTGCGGGTCGGGGCGCTGATCAACGCCCGCGGCCTGATGCAGCTGATCGCGTTGAACGTCGGCCTGCAGGCCGGGATCGTGTCCAGCGAGCTGTTCACCGTGCTGGTGGTGGTCGCGCTGGTCACCACGATCATGACCGCGCCCGTTTTGTCCTGGTTGGACCGGCGCGATGCCCGGCGAGGTGTCGATTCGGGTGAGGTTGCGGCACTGACCGCGCCACAAGTGGCCGAAATATGAGCACTTTGCGAGTTTCATGAGAAATCGACTAGGTGAATTCTCAACATTTACTGTCAGTATGGGGTTGTGCACGATTGGGGTACCTCGACTGGCGGACTCCGGCTACTCCTCGTCGAGGATGACACCGAGCTCGCCAGCATGCTCGCCGAGCTGTTCACGGACGAGGGATACCAGATCGACCTCGCCCATGATGGTCAACGCGGTCTGCACCTCGGGCTCACCGGGCAGTACGACGTGATGGTCATCGACCGGCGGCTCCCCGCGATGGACGGCCTTGAGCTGCTCACGCGCTTGCGCCGCAAGGGCGTCACCACGCGGGTGCTGGTGCTCAGCGCGCTCGGCGAGTCGGCGGACCGGGTCGTCGGGCTCGACGCCGGCGCCGACGACTACCTGGTTAAGCCGTTCGAGATGGACGAGCTGCTGGCCAGGATCCGGGCGTTGGCACGACGACATCTGGAGGACGCGGAGTCGCTGCCGCTGGGCGTCGCGAGCCTCGACCTGCTGCGGCATGAGGTCGTGCTGCCAAGGGGACAGCGGATCACGTTGTCCGGCCGGGAGTTCGAGCTGCTGCGCACGCTTGCGCTGCGGCCGAAGGCGATCCATCCGCGGTCGGCGTTGCGCACCAACGTGTTCGCCGACTCGACCGGCGAGTCGATCGTCGACACGTATGTCTACTACCTTCGGCGCAAGCTGGGCCGCGGTGTGGTGCGGACGGTGCACGGCCTGGGGTACCAGATCGGCGTGCTGTGAACCCGGCGCCGTCGGGCTGCGACGGCCCGGAGAGGCTGCTGCTGCGTCGCGCCCGGCGGGTCATCACGGTCAACATCGCGCTGGTGATCTCGGTGCTGGTGATCGCCGTCGGCGCGCTCGCGTACGTCGTGATGGCGTCGGGGCAGCACTCCCAGACCGACCGCATGCTGAACGGCACGATCGAGCAGGGGATTTCGGCGACGCCGCCGGGCTGCCTGTGGCTGTTCTCCGGGCAGGCGCACACGCCGGTGGGCGCGGTCCCGGCCGGCATGCCGATCCAGGCGTCGATCGACCAGGTCACCCGCGACGGCGCCACGATCACCGAGCGGGTCGCGTTCGGCGGGGAGGACTACACGGTCCGGACCGAGCGGCACGGCGGCGTCGTCGTGCAGGCCTTCTTCGACGAGCGGTATCAGGTGGCGGACCGGAATCTGCTGCTCATCGGCCTCGCCGCCGCCGAGGTCATCGCGTTGCTGGCGGCCGCGGTGACCGGGCACCTGCTCTCCGGCCGGGCGATCTACCCGCTGGGCGACGCGCTGCGGCGGCAGCGGACGTTCGTCGCCGACGCCAGTCACGAACTGCGCGCGCCGCTGACCCGGCTGCACGCGCGTGCGCAGCTCTTGTCCCGGCGTGCGGGGAACTCTGATCCGGGGAAGGCGCAACTCGCGTCGGACGACCTCGATCGGCTGGTCCTCGAGACGCGTGAACTCGGCGAAGTCGTCGAAGACCTGCTGCTGTCCGCGCGGCTGCGGACCGCGCCGCCGCAACTCGGGCCGGTGGAGCTCGGCACGTTGGCGGAGGAGGCGATCGCGAGCGAGGCTGTCCGCGCGCAGGAGCGCGGGCTGCGGCTTGTGCTGCGCCGCGAACAGGCGTCCTACATGATCCGCGGGGTTCCTACGGCGTTACGCCGGGTGCTTTCAGCGTTGCTGGACAACGCGATCGGGCACACGCCGGCGGGCGGGCTGGTCGAGATCACCGTGCGGGCCGCGGGTGGACGGCACGTCGAACTGAGCGTCCGCGACACCGGGTCCGGCTTTGAACAACGGGACGCGGAACGGATTTTTGAGCGGTTCGCTCGCGGGGACAACGGCGACGGCCGGCGTTTCGGGCTCGGCCTCGCGCTGGTGCGCGAGGTCGTCGCGGGCCACGGCGGCACCATCTCGGCCCGCGGTGAGCCCGACAACGGCGCGACCTTCACCCTCCGCTTCCGCTCCGCCCCCACCTGACCCCGTCACCGCGTCGTGTACCGCAACTCGCCGTCGAGTTGCGATCCAGGAGGGCACTTTTGTCCAAAAGTGCCCGTTTTAGAGCAGGGCGGAGATGACGTCGGCGGCGGAGTCGAGGGCGACCTGCTGCTGGTCGCGCGTGGCCAGGCTGCGGACGGTGACATTGCCGGCGTCCCAGTCCTCCTGCCCGACGATCACCACGGCCAGCGCGCCGGCCTTGTCGGCCCTCGCGAGCTCCTTGCCCAGCTTCCGCAGCTCCAACGGTGTCGACGTGCGCAGCCCGGCCTTCCGCAGCTTCCCGGCGACAGCGCGCGCGGCGTCGGACAGCTCCTCGGTGACCGGCACGACGACGACGTCGACCTCGCGGCGCGGCTCCGGGGCGAGGCCGTGCGTGGTCAGGAAGTCCATCAACGTCACGTCGCCCATGCCGAACCCGATGCCCGGGATCTGCTGCGCCGTGAACATGCCCGCCAGGTCGCTGTACGCGCCGCCGCCGAACAGGGCGCGCCGGTTCTCCGGCGAAGTGTCGAAGACCTCGAACACGGTCGACGTGTAGTACGCCAGCCCGCGCACGATCATCGGGTCGAAGCGGATCAGCCCGGCGGCACTGGTTTTGAGCACCTGCACCAGGTTCGACGCGTCCTTGACCGCGTCCGGCAGCTCGTCGAGCAGCGCCTGACCCGAGGAGAGCGTCTCGCTGAGCTTCTCGAACTGCTTGTCCGCCAGCCCGATCTCCTCGGCCGACGCGGCGAGCTTGTCCTTCGGGTACTTCTCCCACCGGTCGACCAGCGCGAACACTTCGGGCAGCTGCGCCGCGGTGACGCCGACGATATCGGTCAGCGCCGAGGCGAGCAGGTTCCGGTCGTTCGCGCGGATCTCGAACATGTCCTTCGACGCGCCGAGTTCGGCCATCATGTCGTGGATGACCTCGAAGATCTCGATCTCGGTGTTCGCGCTCTCCGAGCCGAAGATGTCGACGTTGATCTGCCAGTGCTCGCGCACCCGGCCCCGCTGCGGCTTCTCGTAGCGGTGGCAGTTCGGGTGGCTGTACCAGCGGACCGGGAACTGCAGCGACTTCGCCGTGCCCGCGATGATGCGCGCGACGGTCGGTGTCATCTCCGGGCGCAGCGCGAGCCGCCGGCCGCCCTTGTCGGTCAGCGTGTACAGCTGCTGGTCGGCGATCTCCTGGCCGGACTTCAGCTCGTAGATCTCCGCGGGCTCGAGGATCGGGCCGTCGTAGCGCTGGAACCCGTACCGCTCGATGACGTCGTAGAGATGGCCGAACACCTGCGTGCGGACGGACATCTCGGCGGGGAGGAAGTCACGGGTCCCCCGGGTGGGCGCGGTCGACAGGTATTCAGGCACGTCAGCAAGCTTAACCGGCAGGTGCGAAGTGTTATTACAAGGCGTACGCGCCGAAGCGGGTGATGGCCACGAACAGGGCCAGCGCGCCGAGCACCACGGTAAAGCCGACGCTGCCCCACTCCTTGGCGCGAGTGTGCGTGACGACCGCGCCGATCATCACCACGACCAGCCCGCTCGCCGCGATCGGCGTCAGCACCGGGGCGATCTTGGTGGCCGCGGGCAGGATCAGGCCGAGCGCGCCGACCACCTCGGCCGTGCCGACGAGGATCGACGTGCCCTTCGGCCAGGTCTTGATCCAGGTCATGCGGTCGACGAGCTTCTCGTCCGGCTGTGTCAGCTTCGTCCCACCTGCCCCCAGGAACAGGACGGCGAGGACACCCTGGACGATCCAAATGACAACGTTCATACCGGAAGTAAAGACCACTGTGAGCGATCATTCAACTCTCAACTACATCACTTTTGGGCGACGAAGTCCGCAACAGCAGGGCGAGGGCGGCACCGAGGACGCAGATACCGGCGGTGACCAGGAAGATCTCGCTGTACTCGGTGAGCAGCGCGTGGCGCACCGCGTCGAGATACGTGGTCAGTGCCTGGTCGTACGCCTGTGACGTCGGGAACAGCACGCGGATCGGGGTGCCCAGGTCCGCGGTCAGGCTGTGGAACCGGTGCAGCCCCCAGGCCGACAGCGCCGCGACCCCGACCAGCATCCCGGTCATCCGCGCGACGACGACCCCCGCCGACGCCACGCCGTGCTGCGCTGCCGGGACGACCTTCAGCGCCACCGACGACAGCGGCGCGATCACCAGGCCCAGCCCCAAACCCGCGACGATCAGCGCGTCGAGCCGGGGGAGCGAGAACAGACCGAGGTCGTAGCGCGTGGTGAGGACGTCGATCGGCCATTTCGAGATCAGCAGGTACCCGCAAGCCGCGATGACCAGCCCCGCGACGGCCACCCAGCGGTCGCCGATCCGCGTCGCGAGCAGCCCGCCGAGCACCGCGCCGATCGGTAGCGCGATGAGGAACCGCAGCAGCAGCGAAACGCTGCCCTGATCGTTCCGGTTGAGCAGCGTCTGCGAGAACAGGTCGACGTCGACCAGCGTGACCATCAGCGCCGCACCCGCGGCGAGGCTGACTCCGAGCGCCGCGAGAAACGGCCGAAGCCGCACGCCGGCGGTGTCGATCAGCCGCGTTTTCGCTCGCGCTTCCCACGCGACGAAGGCCACCAGCGCCACGGCCGCGCCGACCAGGCACGCCGTCCCCCACGGCGGCAGCACCTGGACCTGCGGATCCGGGTTGTCCAGCCCGACGACCAGCAGACCGAGCGTCACCGCGAGCAGGACTCCGCCGAGGACGTCGACCTTCGGCCGCGGACCAGCGGACCGTTTCTCGCGCGGCAGGGCGAACGCGATCGCGGCCATCGCCAGCACCGCGAGCGGCACGTTCACCCAGAACACGGACCGCCAGCCGGCGGCCGCGGCGAGCGCGATGCCGTAGATCGGGCCGAGCACGCTGCCGAGCTCCTGGGCCGCGCCGACTCCGCCGAGCACGCTCGCGCGTTTGTGTTCCGACCACAGGTCCGCCGCGAGTGCCATCGTCACCGGCAGCAGCGCGCCGCTCGAAATCCCCTGCACGAGCCGGCCCGTGACCAGCGCGGGGACGCTTGCCGAGAGGGCGCTCAGCACGGACCCGACGACGAAACCCGCGAGGCACAGCTGAAGCAGCAGTTTGCGGCCGAAGCGGTCCGACGCCTGCCCGAGCAGCGGCATCGCCGCGACGTAACCCAGCAGGTACCCGGTCACGATCGGGGTGAGCCGCTCGAGCCGGTTCACCGGGATCTTCAGGTCGCCGATGATGTCGCGGAGCAGCCCGATGACGACGTAGGTGTCGAGCGCGCCGAGCAGGACCGCGATCCCGCCGGCGCCGATCGCGACGTACCGGCCGCGCCGCGAGCGGGTCTTCGCGTCCGAGGTCATCACGCGGGCGCGGTCACCGTGACCGGCTTGTCCACGTTGGACAGTGTCACGTCGGCGCTTCCGTTGCCGGGGAACGCGATCGTCGCCTTGACCGGCAGGTGCCGGCCGTCCCTGGCGAGCCAGAAGGTGGCGTTTGCGTCGGACTGGATGCCCGGCAGCAACGACGTCAGTACGTCCTTCGTGACTTTGCCGGTGACCTTGATCGTCGGTGTCCCGTTGACGTCTTCGGCCGCGACGGACTTCGCGTCCGCCATGGTGCTGAGCAGTTTCGGGACGCCGCGGTTCGGGTCGAGGATCGCGGACGGGTCGTAGATGCTGCTGGCGAGCGAGGCCGGGAGCTTCTGGAAGCCGCCCGTCGGGCCCTTGACGTAGAGCGAGCCGCCGGTGAGGACGAACTCGATCTCGGCGAGTTCGCCGCCCAGCGACACCTTTCCGGTGCCCTTCGCGGACCCGGCCTTGGTGAGGTCGCCGTCGATGCTTTGCACGCTCAGCCCGGGAATCGTGCCCGTGACGTCGAGTGCGATGTGCGCGCTCGTGAGCGCCCCGGTCGCTTGGGCCGACGCCGCGAGCAGCGTGGCCGCGTCCGGCAGGGGAGCCGCGGCGGGCGCCGAGGCGTCACCACCGCCGCCCGAGCAACCGGCGAGCAGAGCGGCGACGAGCACGAGTGCCCCGGCGAACCTTCGGCGCAAGACCATTCCGGCATCGTAGAGCCCCGAGATGACGAACCCGCGTCGGCTCGCTGCCTGGCCCAAAGCGGGCACCTTTGTCGAAGAGTGCCCTCGTTGAACGTTCAAGCAGGGCACAAAAGTACAAAAGTGCCAGCCCTGGAGTGGCGCGTGCTCGCTCTGGAGGCGTGGCTATAGGGCGGGGACGCCTTGGGCCATGACGTACTGGACTTTGCTGAGGGCGGCGAGGTCGGTGAGCGGGTCGCCGTCGACGACGAGCAGGTCGGCGGCGTAGCCCGGCGCGAGGCGGCCGGTGACGTCGCCGAGCCCGAGGACGTCGGCGCTGTCGCACGTCGCGATCTCGAGGATCCGCGTCCGCGGGAAACCGAGCCATTCGTACAGTTCCAGCGCGCCGGCGGGGTCGTCGAACACCGAGCCGGTCAGGCCCGCGTCGGTGCCCGCGATGAGCCGGACGCCGTGGCTTTCGAGCCACGGCAGCCGGCCGTAGATCCGTTGCGCCAGTTCCTCGCCGATGCGCTCGACCATGCGACGCCAGTTGCTGCTGCTGGTCGAGCACGCGGCGATGCCACGCTCGGCCATCCGCTTCGCGACCGGCTCGCGTAGGTCGATCTGCCCCCGCCCGACCATCCACGTGCAGTGCTCGATCGTGGCGACCCCGGCGTCGACACACGCCTCGATCGCGTCGGCGCCATGGGAGTGCGCGGCGACCCGCAGACCGTGCTCGGCAGCGCGTTCGACGATGAACGCCAGCTGCCGCACGTCGAACTGCGACTCCCACATGTCCGCGCCGCCCGGGGTGATCTGGCCGCCGCTCGCCATCACCTTGATCACGTCCGCGCCCGCCTCGGCGTTCGCGTCGATCAGCGCGGCGATCTCGGCGTCACTCGCCGTTTCGCCGCCGAAGAAGTGGCAGTGTCCACCCGGGACGGTCAGCGGGGTCGCCGCGGACAGGATCCGCGGCGCGGGTTCACCCGCCATCCGCTGCCGCACCCCGATCGCGAGGTGGCCGCCGTCGCCCAGGTCGCGCACGGTCGTGACGCCGCTGCGCAGCAGTTCGCGCGCCCGGCCGAGGCCGCCCCCGATCGGGTCCGCTGACGTGATCCTGGCGACCGGATCGGGCTCGGCGTCGAACGCGAGGTGCACATGGCAGTTGAACAGTCCGGGCAGCAGGGTCGACGTCGCGAAGTCGTGCCGCACGGCGTCCGGCGGCGCCTGGCGCAAGACGTCCTCGCGCTCGCCGACGGCGACCAGCTTGTCGTCCCGCACGAGCACGGCGCCGTCGGTGATCGGCGACCCCGGCCGGACCAGCACCTGCCGCGCGGTGATCACGGTGTCCACGTTCGGTTTTCTCCTTCTACTTCCTACTTCGCGGTGCCGACCGCACGTGCCAGCGCGAGCAGCGGTTCGACGTCGGCTTCGAGATCGCCGCTACCTTCGGCGGGGAGGACCAGGTGTGCGCGGTGGTCGGTGTCCTCGCCCGCGGCCTGCCGGGCGAGCGCGGATTCCAGTGCCGTGGCCGCGCCCCGCGGGTCGTTGCCGGCGAGCGTGGTCAAGTCCGCGGCGAGGTACGGGCTGAGCTGCACGAGGCCGTCGCGGATCTCGATCACGCGCCGGTAGTAGCGGCGATGGACCGTCCGTGGCCGGAACGTGTCGAGCCGCCGCACGGGCGCTGTCCGCAGGACGAGGTCGGGGTACGCCTTCGCCAGCAACGTCCACAGTGGACCGAGCTCGTGGTGCTGGCGCCGGTGGCGCCGCCGTCGGCGCAGGGCCGACACGCGGGCGCTGGCCCCCGGATAGGTGATGCCGACCAGGAAGAACACCAGCCCGAATATCACGAACGGGACGGCCGCGCTCAGCAGGAAACCCGCCGGCACTCCGGTCCACGCGAGCACGATGTACACCGCGCGCAGGACGCTGCCTGCCGCGGCGCAGCCGAGCCCGATCGCGCCGATCCGCAGGCCGATCCGGAGGTTGCGGTCGGCGGTGGCGAGGTACCGCACGATCCAGCCGGTGCAGGCGATCAGGCCGTAACACAGGTAGAGCCCCGCGCCGAGGTAGAACAACGCGACCCCGGGCACGTGCACCAATTCTGGTCCCAGTGCGTCCCCTCGGGACTCGGGTGGGGTGATCGCGAGCGCGACCCCCATCAGCACGACGGTGAAGGCCAGCGGGACGATCTCGAGCGCCGCGCGCTGATAGCGGCGCGGCCCGATCGTCGAGCCGAGGAAGAAGATCACCAGCGAGCAGATGGCGCTCGACAGCAGCACGTTGATCGTGAACCTGCTCGCGCCCTGCCCGATCGCGGAGTCGATGGCGTCGGCGATGGCTTTCTGCTGGCACAGGAACGACGCCGCCAGGCAGGCGATGGTCACGGTCACCGCCCACAGCGGCACGCTCCGCGGCTGCCGTTGGAGCTGGTAGATCCGCCAAGCCAGCGCGGCCGCGAACAGCAGCATCGCCAGCACATTGGCCGGGGAGAAGGAGGTGCTCACAACCACCCTTGATGGTCGCCGAGGGTGCCCTGGATGCGGCGCAGATCCCGGCCCTCCGCTCGTTGCGGGATCGTGTAGTTCAGCACCGAGGCCCACTCCAGGATGATCGTCGCGACGGTCTCGGCTTCCCATTCGTGCGCGGCGTCATACGACGTGCGGCGCAGCGCGCGGCCGACGGCTTCGCTGTCCAGCTCGTCGTCGACGTCGGCGGGCAGCCCGAGCGGGAAGTCGCCGGGCTCCGCGTCGCCGGCGGCATGGTGATCGGCGAGCAGGTGGCCGAGCTCGTGCAGGATGATGTGATCCTGATGCGCCTTGGTGGTTTCCTGCTGGAAGAAGATGTAGTCCGTGGCTGAGGTGGCGATCCAGCAGCCGAACGGGCCGGGGACTTCCAGCGGGTACGGCAGCAGCCGGATCACCCTGCCGCGTTTCGCGCCGATCCGCTCGGCCAGCACCGTGACGTCGAGCGGCGGTTTGATGTCGAGCTCGTTGAGCAGCTTGCGGCAGCGCTTGCGGAGTTCGCGTTCCTTCATGTCGGACCGTTTTCGCTGTTTCGGGCCGTGTGCCCGCGTTCCGCGCGCTCGTAGCGTTCGACCAGCTCGAGCAGGTCCATCACCTGGCGGCGGCCTGCGGGGGAGAGTTCCTGTGCCCGCATGGCCATCAGCTTCGCTTCGTCGCGGCCGGGCGGCCGGGGGCTCTCGTCAGTCGGGGCACCGAGGTCGAAGAAGTACGACACCGGGACCTCGAACAACTGGGCCAGCGCTTCGACGTAGTGGATCTTCGGATTGATCCGCTTGCCGGTCGCGAGCTGCTGGATGTACGCCGGTGACATCGCCGGACCGCCGATTTTCTCGATCGCCGCGGACATCTCCCGGTAGCTGTGCGGGGTCACTCCGCCCGCGCGGGCTTGGTCGATGAGCGCGGTGAGCTTCTCGGCGAAGGTTCGTCCTGTGGTCACGCAGCTCTCCCCGCCCCATAATCCGGCCCGCTCGCGTTCGCGTGGCCGATCCCCGCCCGGTGCCCACCGTCGCAGCCGGAGCACTCAGTCTAACCAGTGAAATCCCGGAAAATCCAGTACGCAGATGTTGACAGCTGGCGTATGCAGTCGTTTACAGTAGTGTCAGGTCGTTCACTCGACCGGGTAGATTTAACCTTCGTCCTCCGGCCTCAAGGGGTGCTCAGAAGACGACGGCCAAAGTCTGGTGCAATTTGTGCGACATCTCGCGTGCGCGCACGGCCCCACCTGTAGTAGGCTCTTGTTGTCGAGGTTGATCGTCGTTCGCGATGATCCCTCGGCCTCGGCCTGTCACCGGACGCCGACCCCCAGGGCCTCCGGTGACAGGCCACTTACTTTTCCCAGGTGACTTACTTTTTCTGGGTGACACTGTTTGGACACTTCAGGGCATCAGCCCGGCGGCGATGGTCGCCCCCAGTTCCCAGCACGCCGCGAGGTCCTCCTTGCCCGGCTCTCCGGTCACGGTGACGATGCCCGCCGCCTTTTCCCAGCCCAGCCCGGTGGTGATCGACTCGATCCCGCGCAGAGTTCCGGTCACGTCACTGTTCCCGTGGACGTAACAAGCGAACGGCCGACCCCGGGTGGCATCCAGGCACGGGTAGTAGACGGTGTCGAAGAAGTGCTTCAGCGCGCCCGACATGTACCCGAGGTTCGCCGGCGTGCCCAGCAGATAGCCGTCCGCCGCGAGGACATCGGACGCCGTGGCCGCGAGCGCGGGGCGGCGGACGACGTCGACGCCCGAGATCTCAGGTGCCGACGTGCCCGAGAGCACCGCCTCGAACATCGCTTGCACGTTCGGCGAAGGTGTGTGGTGCACGATCAGCAAGGTGGGCACGGTTCGCGAGCCTGCCCGCGTGGACGTCGTCACGCAACCGCTGGAACCCCTCGCTCGAAGGAGTACCAGGCGCGGCCGTGTAGATGATCACCTGCTGGTCGCGCTCCGGCACGAGGAGCACCTCGCAGTCGACCTCGAGCACTCCGACCACGGGGTGGACGAGGATCTTCGTCCGGCTCCGCTCCACGTCGACGTGGTGGGTTGCCCAGATCTCGGCGAACTCGTCGCTCCCTCTCAGCAGTTCGTCGATCAGGCTGGTGAGACCGGGATCCTGGGGATACCGGGCGGTGGCCGAGCGGAGGTGGCCGGCGGTGAGCAGCCCGAACTCCCGCTGCTGCGCCGCGCTGAACCGAGATTCCGCTGCCGGATTGAGAAAGTGCCGCCGGACCAGGTTGCGGTCGCGGGCCGCGAGGGCGGCGAAGTCGCCCATCAGCGCACAGGCGAGTTGGTTCCAGGCGATGACCTCGTACTTCGCGTCGAGCACGAACGCGGCCGCGTCGTCGAGCCGATCGAGCAGGTGACGGATGCCCGGCCGGACGTCGCCGGGCGGCCCGGCCGACGGTGCCGGTGGCCCCGGCGGCTCGCCGGCGAGGCGGAACAGGTGCTCGCGCTCGTCGTCGGACAACCGCAGCGCGCGCTGGATCCCGCCCAGCACCTGCCTTGACGGATGCGGACCCCGCGCCTGCTCGAGCCGCGTGTAGTAGTCCACGGAGATGGCGGCCAGCTCGGCGACCTCTTCCCGACGCAGGCCCGGCGTCCGGCGCCGCACACCCACCGGCAGCCCGACGTCGGACGGCGTGAGGCGCGTCCGTCGGCTGCGGAGGAAGTCCGCGAGCTGAACTCTGTCCATGACCTGAGCTAACCAAAATCCGGCGGTCGCAGCCAGGGACCGGCGGTCCCTGGTGAGGCCACGGCCACCGGAACAGGCTGGAACCATGACGAAAACAACCAAAATCGCACTGGTCACCGGCGCGAACAAGGGAATTGGCAAGGAAATCGCCCGCCAACTCGGGCAGCAGGGGGTGACGGTGCTCGTCGGCGCTCGTGACATCGAACGCGGTGAACGGGCCGCCGAAGAGGTTGGCGCGGTGGGTTCCGTGCGACTCGATGTCACGGACGCGGAGTCCGTGGCGGACGCCGTCAAGCGCGTCGAGCACGACTTCGGCCGGCTCGACATCCTGGTGAACAACGCCGGCATCGCGCTGGACCGGGCGCCGGTCACCGAACTACCGATCGAGGTCCTGCGGCAGACATACGAGACGAACGTCTTCGGCGTCGCCGCGGTGACCAACGCCTTCCTGCCGCTGCTCCGGAAATCGGCGTCGCCTCGGATCGTGAACGTTTCCAGCGCGCTCGGGTCGATCACGGCGGCAGCCAATCAGGACGAGGCGTCGGCCGGATCGAGGTTTCTCGGCTACAACTCGTCCAAGTCCGCGCTGAACGCGATGACCGTCATCTACGCCAACGAACTGCGCGATGCCGGAGTGAAGGTCAACGCGATCAACCCGGGTTACTGCGCGACGGATCTGAACGGCCACCAGGGCGACCTCGACCCGGCACAGGGCGCCGCCGTCGCCGTCGGCGTCGCCCTGTCGCCGGATGACGGCCCGACGGGCGAATTCCATACCGAGGGCGGCACCCTTCCCTGGTAAGTCCTTACCGCAGCAGGGCCTCGATGTCGGCGCGCAGGGTGGCGAGGCGTTCGGCAGCCGCTTTGCGTGCCTGCGTCAGGGCTTCGGCGTCGGCCACCGGCTCGACGATCTCCAGGTAGGCCTTCAGCTTGGGCTCGGTGCCGGACGGGCGCACGACGACGCGCAGGCCCTCGCCGCGCAGCCGGAGCACGTCGGCTTCCGGCAGGAGGTCCTCCTGGGTGACGTCGATCCCGCCGAGCGTTTGCGGCGGGGTGGCGCGCAGGCCGGCCATCAGCCGCGACCGCACGCTCAGGTCGTCGACGCGCAGGGCGATCTGGTCGGTCACATACACCCCGTGCCGCACAGCCAGCTCGTCGAGGACGTCGAGCGGGCTTCGGCCCTCGGCCTTCAGCGTCGCGGCGAACGACGCGGCGAGTACGGCGGCGGCGATTCCGTCCTTGTCCCGCACGAAGTCCGGGTTCACGCACAGTCCCAGCGCTTCTTCATAGGCGAAGACGAGCCCGTCGCCGGCGCGGACGAGCCACTTGAACCCCGTCAGTGTTTCGGCGTAGCGGGCGCCGTGGAACTTCGCGATCTCGCCGAGCATCGACGAGGACACGATCGTCGTCGCCACCAGCGGGGAGAGCGCTGGGCCGACCATCGCTGTGTCCATAGTGGACAGCAGGTGCTCGCCGAGCAGGACCCCGGATTCGTCCCCGCGCAGCATCCGCCACCGGCCGTCGGCGTCGCGGACGCCGAGTGCGCAGCGGTCCGCGTCCGGGTCGAGCGCGATCGCCAGGTCGGCGTCGGTTTCGGCGGCCAGCGCGAGGAGCAGGTCCGTCGCGCCGGGCTCCTCGGGGTTCGGGAACGACACGGTCGGGAAGTCCGCGTCCGGCTCGCTCTGCGCGCCGACCAGGTGCGGCTTGGCGAACCCGGCGCCCTGCAGGGCACTGGCGAGCGTGGCCGCGCCGACGCCGTGCAGCGCGGTCGCCGCGATCTTCAACTCGCGTGCCGTGCCGCGCGGCAGGGCCGCGACTTCGGCGAGGTAGGCGTCGAGGAGATCGTCACCCAACGTCGTCGCGCCCGGTGCCTTCGGCACGCTCACCGCGCTGGGCGCGGCCTCGATCGCGCGCTCGATCTGGCCGTCGGACGGCGGCACGATCTGGCCGCCCGTCTCGTCGTAGAGCTTGTACCCGTTGTCGGCGGGAGGATTGTGCGACGCGGTGATCTGGATCCCGGCGACCGCGCCCAGATGCTTGACGGCGAACGCGAGCACCGGCGTCGGCAGTGGCCCAGGCAGCACCTTGACCTGGAAGTTCGCCGCGACGAGCACCTCCGCGGCGGCCTTCGCGAACGCCTCCGAGCCGTGCCGGGCGTCGCGGCCGACGACCACGACACCGCCGCCCTGGCCCCGCGCGTTGAGCCAGGTCGCGACCCCGGCGGTGGTCCGGGTGACGACGGCGACGTTCATCCCGTTCGGCCCCGCGCGCACCGGGCCGCGCAGGCCGGCCGTGCCGAACTCGAGCGGGCCCGCCATGCGGTCCGCGAGGTCCTCGGCCGCGCCCGGTTCCCGGCCCATCGCCCGGGCGAGCAGCCCCTGCAGTTCCGCGCGCGCGGCTGGGTCGACGTCGTCGGCGATCCAGCGGAACGCCTTGTCCCGCAGTGCCGGTGTCAGTGATGTGTCCACAGACGCAGCCTAGTGTCCAGCTTCGGTGACTATGTTCACGCCGCGTGCCCGATTGGACACGGAACTTCGCTAGGCTCGGCCCAATGCGGTTGCTGTTCGCCTCACTGGCGTCCCACGGTCATATTTATCCGTTGCTACCACTGGCCTTCGCCGCGCGCGAAGCCGGACATGAAGTCATTTTCGCGACGGGGGAGGAGTTTCTGGACGATTTGCGCTCGGCCGGGTTGAAGGTCGCCTTGGCCGGCGGCTCGCTGGGCGACGCCTTTACCGAAGCTCATCCCGGCTCTCGGCACGGAATTTCACCCGAGGTGGCGACGAAGGTGATGTCGAAGGTGTTCGGCGATGTCATGCCACGCCACGTCGTCCACGACCTCGGCCCGGTTTTCGACGAGTTCAAGCCGGACCTGGTCATCCACGAGGTGGCCAACGCCGGAGCCGGGATGGCGGCCGCGGTCGCCGGGATCCCGGCACTCGCCCACTCCGTCTCGCGCGGCTCGGCGGCCGAGTCCGACGCCGCGGTCTCCGAAGCGATGCGGCCGTTCGCCGCGGAACTCGGGCTTCCCGAGCCTGGCGACCAGGCGCTCCTCCTGGGGAACCGGTGTCTGG
Organism: Amycolatopsis sp.; assembly: GCF_025464955.1. Classification (GTDB taxonomy): domain Bacteria; phylum Actinomycetota; class Actinomycetes; order Mycobacteriales; family Pseudonocardiaceae; genus Amycolatopsis. Next base: position 30,860 of record NZ_JAODNM010000105.1, read on the forward strand.
ACATCTGGCCCGACTCGCTGCAGGCCGCCACGTTCGTCGCGGGGGTCGACCGGATCCCGCTGCGGCCGGTCGCCTGGAGCCCGCCCGGTGAGCTGCCCGAGGGAATCCGCGACAAGACCCGGCCGCTGGTCTACCTGACGCTGGGCACGGCGTTCGGCCATGCCGGGGTACTCCGCGCGGCCATCGACGGACTGTCACGGCTGCCCGTGGACGTCCTCCTGTCCGCGGGCCCGACCGTCTGGGTCGACGACCTCGGCGCGGCGCCGGACAACGTGCGGATCCTGGACTGGGTGCCGCAGGCCGAGCTGCTGCCGCACGTCGACATCGTCGTGCACCACGGCGGGAGCGGGACCACGCTCGGCGCGTTGGGGGCGGGGAAACCGCAGTTGATCATGCCGCAGGGCGCCGACCAGTTCATCAACGCGGAAGCCGTGCTGGCCGCCGGAACGGGCGCGCGTCTGCTGCCGGGGGAACTGACCGCGGACGCCGTCGCCGAGCAGGTGCGAACGCTCTTGGACAGCGAGTCCGTCCAGGCCGCCACGCAGCGGGTTTTCGACGAGATCGCCGCGATGCCGTCACCCGAGGAGATCGCCGCCCGCCTGCCCGCCCTGGCCGGCTAGGGCGGTCCCGTCAAGGGTCGTGCGCAACGTCAGGCCCGGGCGACGAGGGCGCGCAGCAGGGTGCCCATTTCGGTCGCGGCGGCGCGGCCGGCTTCGAGGACCTCGGTGTGGTTCAGCGGTTCGCCGGTCATTCCGGCGGCCAGGTTGGTCACCAGGGACAGCCCGAACACCTCGAGCCCGGCGGCGCGGGCCGCGATGGCCTCCAGCACGGTCGACATGCCGACCAGGTCGGCGCCCATCGTCCGCAGCATGCGGATCTCGGCCGGGGTCTCGAAATGCGGCCCGGTCAGCCCCGCGTAGACGCCCTCTTCGAGCGTCGGGTCGACCTCGAGCGCGATCGCGCGCAGCCGCGCCGAATACAGGTCCGTCAGGTCGACGAAGTTCGCGCCGACGATCGGCGACCGCGCGGTCAGGTTGAGGTGGTCCGAGATCAGCACCGGCTGGCCGACCCGGAAGCCCTGGCGCAGGCCGCCCGCCGCGTTGGTCAGCAGCACGGTCTTCGCGCCGGCGGCGGCGGCCGTGCGCACGTTGTGCACGACCGGGTCGATGCCCTTGCCCTCGTAGAAGTGCGTGCGGCCGAGCAGCACCAGCGCGCGCTTGCCGTCGACGTCGACCGAACGCACGGTGCCGCCGTGCCCGACCGCGCTCGGCGCCTCGAAGCCGGGCAGTTCGGCCAGCGGGATTTCGGTCACCGGGGTGCCGATGATGTCGGCGGCGGGTCGCCAGCCTGATCCCAGCACGACCGCGATGTCGTGCTTTTCGATTCCCGTGCGCTCCGCGATGACCGCGGCAGCCTCGTTTTCCACCATGGCGCAGAGCGTATCCGGACGCCCCCGCGCGGTCAGTCGGCGTTGGCGAAGGTGGGCGCGACCTGGTCGAACAGCTCCGTGCGGCCGGCGCCCTGCTGGTCGACGGGGACGGTCACCGACACCACCCAGAGGCTGGTGCCCTTCCCGAAGACCTGCGCGTACGTCGTCCTGGTCAGTGGCGCGCCGCTGGCCGACTGGTGGCCTTCGATGGTGTTGTAGACCACGACGGCCTCGTTCTCGCCGCCGACCGGCGCTTGCCCGAGCCTGCGGATGGGGACGTACTCGTTGCGCGGCCAGTTCGTGGGCAGCCATTCGCTGTACGCGTCGGTCGACGGGTACCTGGCGAAGTAGTCCGCGAACCGCTGCACCGCGACCGTCCGGCGGCCGTCCGGGGCGACGAACTGCACGACCGTGTTGGACGCCAGCTTGCTGCCGGGCTGCTGGGCGACGAACTCCGCCCAGTCGGCCGGGACCTTGATGGTGAACAAGCCGCCCTTGGTGCCGTTGTAGTTGGTTGCGTCGCCGCTGCGTTGGACCAGCGTCAGCGGCTGCGACGGCGGGGCCTGCGGCTGCGCGGCCGGTGGCTTGCCCGGTGGCGTGAGCGGCTGCTGCCCGATCGTCCTGGCCAGCGCGAACCCGCCGCCGGCCGCGGCGGCGAAGAGCAGCACGGCGACGATGGAGAGCACCACCCCGGCCAGCGCGCCACGGCTGTGCGACGCCGGCCGGGCCGCCGCTGTCACCGGTACCGCCATGGTGGGCGTCGGCAGTACGGGACGCGGAGAGCCGGTGGACGACGGCGAGGTCATGAACGGCAGCGGTCCGGGGTCGGACGCTAGCTCTGAGCTGGATTCCGAAGACGACGCTGACGACGCTGCCGATGCTGCCGACGCTGACGAAGACGCCGACGCCTTCTTCGGCGGCGCGACGACCTTGATGACCTGCGTGTCGGTGGGGTCGAGCTGCGCGGAGGTCTTCTGGCCGTCGGGCGTGCGGAACAGTTCGGCGCCGAACAGGTCGTGCGGGGTCTTGGCCTGCAGCGGGTGCAGCAGCTGCCGGACGTCGCGCAGGGACATCCGGGCCGTCGGCTCCTTGGCCATCAAGGCGCTGATGACCGACGCGAGCGGACCGGGTGAAGGCTGCGGCACCTCGCCGTTGACGACCAGGCCGACGGTCTCCAGTGGGTCGCCGTCGGCGTCGTACGGGGGATGGCCCTCGACGGAGGCGAAGATCGTGGCGCCGAGCCCCCACAGGTCCGCGCCGGTGGTCACGGCGCCGCCCGACGCCACCTCCGGGGCGATGTAGGCGGGGGAGCCCAGCATCATGCCGGTGCGGGTCATGGTGGCTTCGGAGACGTTCCGGGCGATGCCGAAGTCCGTCAGCTTGATCCGGCCGTCCGCGGCGACCAGGACGTTCCCCGGTTTGACGTCACGGTGGGTGATGCCGGCGGCGTGTGCGGCCTCCAGCGCGGCGGCGACGGCGTTGCCCACCGCGGCCGCCTGCTCGACGCTGAGCGGCCCGTGGTCGCGCAGAATGTGGGCGAGGCTGCGGGACGGCAGCAGCTCCATCACCACGAACGGCTCGCCATTCTCGCGGGCGACGTCGTGCAGGATGATCACGTTCGGGTGCGAAAGCACGGCGATCGCCCTGGCCTCGCGCAGGGTCCGCTCGCGCAGCTCGTCGGCGTGCGCCGGCGGCACCCCGGGCGGCAGCCGGACCTCCTTGACCGCGACCGGCCGGTGCAGGAACTCGTCGTACGCCGACCAGACGGTGCCCATCGACCCGGAGCCGAGCACTGAGCGCAGGCGGTAGCGCCCGGCGACGACGCGCGTCTCTTCGCTGGAGGTGGACACGGCCCTATTGTGTCGGACCCGCTGTCACACGGCTACGCGCCCTTTGTCAACAGCTGTCCAGGGGGTACCCCTGGACACCTGGGGCGGCGACCAGAGTCACAGCGCGGGATCGTGGAGTGGCTCTACCATCACTAGGTATGACCGAGGCTGGGACGATGGAGTCTGTGCCCGACGAGGCTCCCGAGCCGGATGAGCTCACGCTCGCCGCCGAGTTCGAGACCGCTGGGCGCGCGCAGTGGCAGGAGCTCGTCGCCGGGGTGCTGCGCAAGAGCGGTGCGCTGAAAGAAGGTTTCGACGGCGCGCCGGAGAGCTTGCTGACCACGCGGACCTACGACGGCATCGAAATCCAACCGCTGTACACCGCGGAGGACACCAGCCCGCCCGCCGGATTCCCCGGCGTTGCGCCCTTCGTGCGCGGCGCGCGGCCCGAGGGCTCGGTCGGCACCGGCTGGGACATCCGGGCCCTGCATACCTCCACCGACGCGCGCGCGGCCAACAAGGCGATCCTCGCCGACCTCGAGGGCGGCGTCACCTCGGTCTGGCTGCGTGTCGGTGGTGACGCGCTGCCTGTCGACGCGCTCGCCGACGCGCTGAACGAGGTCTACGTCGACCTCGCCCCGATCACCTTGGACGCCGGTGCGGAGTACGAAGCCGCAGCCGAAGCCCTCCTCGACGTCTTCGTCGAGCGTGGGGTGCCTGCCGCCCAGGCCCACGGCACCCTCGGAGCAGACCCGATCGGGTTACGCGCTCGCACCGGGCAGCCCCACGACGTCGCTCCGGCTGCCGCACTCGCCGCGCGCGTGGCCGCGAAGTACCCCGAGCTGCGCACGATCGTGGTCGACGGCACGGTCTTCCACGAGGCAGGCGGGTCCGACGCGCAGGAGTTGGGCGCGGCTGTCGCGGCCGGCGTCGCGTACCTGCGCGCGCTGACCGACGCGGGACTAGACGTCGACACCGCGGCGTCGCAGCTGGAGTTCCGGCTCGCCGCGGGCGCGGACCAGTTCCTCACCATCGCGAAGTTCCGCGCCGCGCGCCGCCTCTGGGCGCGGGTCGCCGAGGTCGCGGGCGCGAATCCGGAAGCCCGCGGGATGCGGCAGCACGCCGTCACCTCACCGTCGATGCTCACGCGCCGCGACCCCTGGGTGAACATGCTCCGCACGACCGTGGCCTGTTTCGGCGCCGGAGTCGGCGGCGCGGACGCCATCACCGTGCTCCCGTTCGACGGCGCGATCGGCGTGTCGGACGCGTTTTCCCGGCGCGTCGCGCGCAACACGCACGCGATCCTGCTCGAGGAGTCGAAGCTTGCCGGGGTGATCGACCCGGCGGGCGGCTCCTGGTACGTCGAAAACCTCACCGACGAGCTCGCGCGCGTGGCGTGGGCCGAGTTCACCGGCATCGAACGCGAAGGCGGGATCGAGTCCGCTTTGGACTCCGGCTCGCTCGCCGGGCGGCTCGCCGAAACCTGGGCCGCGCGGTCGAAGCGGATCGCCAACCGCAAGGACCCGATCACCGGCGTCAGCGAATTCCCCAACCTGGAAGAGAAACCGGTCGTCCGTGAGCCGGTTCCGTCCGTTGTGGAGGGTGGGCTGCCGCGCGTCCGGTACGCGCAGGACTACGAGGCCCTGCGCGACCGGTCCGACGCCTACCTAGCCGAACACGGCAAGCGGCCGCAGGTCTTCCTCGCCACCCTCGGCCCGGTCGCCGCGCACACCGCCCGCGCCGCGTTCGCGTCGAACCTGTTCCAGGCCGGCGGAATCGCGCCGATCGACCCGGGCGCGACCGAAGACGTCGTCGGCGACTTCACCAAGAGCGGCGCCACGATGGCCTGCATCTGCGGCAGCGACCGCTCCTACGGCGAACAGGCCGCCGAGGTCGCCGCGGCGCTGGCCGAAGCGGGCGCGGAAGCCGTGTTGCTGGCCGGGAAACCGACCGACGCTTACGGGCGCGTGACCGGGTTCGTCCATGCGGGCTGTGACGCGCTCGCCGTGCTGAGGAGCACCCTCGAAACGCTGGGAGTCCCGCGATGAGCATCCCGAACTTCGCCGACGTCGAGCTCGGTACCCCCGAGCCCGGCAGCACGGCCGCCTGGGCCGACGCACTCCAGTCGAGCACCGGGAAGGGCGCGGACGCGCTGGCCTGGGAGACGCCGGAAGGCATCGGGATCAAGCCGGTGTACACCGCCGACGACTTGTCCGATGTGGACTTCCTCGGTACGTACCCCGGGATCGCGCCGTACCTGCGCGGGCCCTATCCGACGATGTACGTCAACCAGCCCTGGACCATCCGCCAGTACGCCGGGTTCTCCACCGCGAGCGAGTCCAACGCCTTCTACCGCCGCAACCTCGCGGCCGGCCAAAAAGGACTGTCCGTCGCCTTCGACCTGGCCACGCACCGCGGTTACGACTCGGACCACCCGCGCGTCGCCGGCGACGTCGGCATGGCGGGGGTCGCGATCGACTCGATCTACGACATGCGCCAGCTCTTCGACGGCATCCCGCTCGACAAGATGAGCGTGTCGATGACGATGAACGGCGCGGTGCTGCCGGTGCTGGCGCTCTACGTCGTCGCCGCGGAGGAGCAGGGCGTTTCGCCGGACAAGCTCGCCGGGACGATCCAGAACGACATCCTCAAAGAGTTCATGGTCCGCAACACCTATATCTACCCGCCGCAGCCGTCGATGCGAATCATCTCGGACATCTTTTCCTACACTTCAAAGAATATGCCGAAGTACAACTCGATCTCCATCTCGGGTTACCACATGCAGGAAGCCGGGGCGACAGCCGACCTCGAGCTGGCGTACACCCTCGCCGACGGCGTCGAGTACCTCCGCGCGGGCATGGAAGGCGGGCTGGACATCGACAAGTTCGCCCCGCGCCTGTCGTTCTTCTGGGCGATCGGGATGAACTTCTTCATGGAGGTCGCCAAAATGCGCGCGGCCCGGATGATCTGGGCCAAGCTGGTCAAGCAGTTCGAGCCGAAGAGCGCGAAGTCGTTGTCGCTGCGGACACACTGCCAGACTTCGGGCTGGTCGCTGACCGCTCAGGACGTCTACAACAACGTCATGCGCACCTGCGTCGAAGCGATGGCGGCGACCCAGGGGCACACGCAGTCGTTGCACACCAACGCGTTGGACGAGGCGCTGGCCCTGCCGACGGACTTCTCCGCCCGCATCGCGCGCAACACGCAACTGTTGCTGCAGCAGGAATCCGGTACCACGCGTGTCATTGATCCGTGGGGTGGCAGCTCTTTCGTCGAGAAGCTCACCTACGACCTCGCGCGCAAGGCGTGGGGACACATCAGCGAGGTCGAGGCCGCCGGCGGAATGGCGAAGGCGATCGACGCCGGCATCCCGAAGCTGCGCATCGAGGAGGCCGCCGCGCGCACGCAGGCACGGATCGACTCCGGGCGGCAGGCCGTGATCGGCGTCAACAAGTACCAGGTAACCGACGACGAGGCGGTCGAAGTCCGCAAGGTCGACAACGGCGACGTCCGCGCGCAGCAGCTCGAGAAACTGCGGCGGCTGCGTGAAGAGCGGGACTCCGATGCCACCGACGACGCGTTGCGCAGGCTCGCGGCGGGCGCGGACAGCGACGGGAACCTGCTGGAACTCGCCATCGACGCGGCGCGCGCGAAGGCGACCGTCGGGGAGATCTCCGACGCGCTCGAGAAGAAGTGGGGCCGCCACGCCGGCCAGATTCGTACCATCTCCGGGGTGTACCGGGACGAGGTCGGGAAGTCGAAGAACGTGGACAAGGCGCGTGAGCTGGTCGAGGCGTTCGCCGAGGCGGAAGGCCGCCGTCCCCGGATCCTGGTCGCCAAGATGGGCCAGGACGGGCACGACCGCGGCCAGAAGGTGATCGCGACGGCGTTCGCGGACATCGGCTTCGACGTCGACGTCGGCCCGCTGTTCTCCACCCCGGGCGAGGTCGCGCGGCAGGCGGTTGAGGCGGACGTCCACGTCGTCGGGGTGTCCTCGCTCGCCGCCGGGCACTTGTCGCTGGTGCCCGCGCTGCGGTCCGAGCTGGCCGAACTTGGCCGCGAGGACATCATGGTCGTGGTCGGCGGCGTCATCCCGCCGCAGGATTACGAGGAGTTGCGCGCGGCGGGGGCGGCGGCGATCTTCGGGCCGGGGACGGTCATCGCGGACGCCGCGATCGATCTGATCGAGCAGCTATCAGCACGGGAGTACTGACCGTTGGCGCGAAAGGTCGATGTCGCCGCGTACGCCGGGGGAGTGCTCGCCGGGGACCGCGGCGCGCTGTCCAAGGCGATCACGCTGGTCGAGTCGCAGCGGGCGGATCACCGAGCCCAGGCGCAGGAACTGCTGGTCGAGCTGCTGCCGCACGCCGGGGGAGCACACCGCGTCGGCATCACCGGCGTCCCCGGTGTCGGCAAGTCGACATTTATCGATCAGCTGGGGGTCGACCTGACCGGGCAGGGGCACCGCGTCGCCGTGCTCGCCGTCGACCCGTCGTCCACCCGCACCGGCGGCAGCATCCTCGGTGACAAGACGCGGATGGCGCGGCTCGCGGTGGACCCGGACGCGTTCATCCGCCCGTCGCCGACGTCCGGGACGCTCGGCGGGGTGGCCAGGGCTACCCGCGAGACGATCGTGCTGATGGAGGCGGCGGGGTACGACACCGTGCTCGTCGAGACCGTCGGGGTCGGGCAGTCCGAAGTGACCGTGTCGAACATGGTCGACTGCTTCCTGTTCCTGACCCTGGCGCGGACCGGCGACCAGCTGCAGGGCATCAAAAAAGGCGTGCTCGAGCTCGCCGACGTCATCGCTGTCAACAAGGCCGACGGGGACCACGAGCGCGACGCGAAACGGGCGGCCAGGGAGCTCGCCGGCGCGTTGCGGATGATCTACGGGCCGGACGTTTCGTGGACGCCACCCGTGCTGACCTGCAGCGCGCTGACCGACGTCGGCCTGGACGAGGTCTGGAAGCAGGTCAGGCTGCATCACGACACGCTCGACGCGTCCGGTGAGCTCGCCGAACGCCGTCGCCGTCAGCAGGTGGACTGGACCTGGGCGATGGTGCGTGAGCAGTTGCTCAGCCGGCTGACCGCGGAACCGCGGGTCAAAGCGGTCGTACCGGACATCGAGCAGGCCGTTCGCGACGGCGGGCTGACCGCGACGCTGGCCGCTCAGCGCATCCTCGATGCGTTCAACGGCACGTGATCTCGAAGCAGCAATACCTCGACACGCTCTGATGGCGGATGACTTCCACCGTCGAAACAGGGCACAATGTCGCTTCGTCGCCGGATGGGGAGTGATGACGAAACTTCGAGGCCTGGTACTCGCCGGACTGATCGGCCTGCTCGCCGTGTGCGCGCCGCCGGCTCAGGCCGTCGTGTTCACGCCCGCCGCTGCCGCTGGTCAGCTCGCCGCGTCCGCCCCGGTACCGGTGCTTTTGCAGCCGGAGCTGCGGCAGGCGCCGCCCGGCCCGGTGCTCGACCCGGCGAACACCAACGAGGCGAACACCCTGAAGACCAGGAACAAGGCCATCGCCGCCGGCGTCGCCGCGGTGCTGCTGCTCCTGGTGGTCTGGGGCCGCCGGGTGCGCTCGAAGAAGCGCAAAAAGCGCAACGACCAGGCCGCGGGCAAGTAACACCGAGTGTTCAGCCTGGCCGAATTTCGCTGAGCCGTTCAACGCAGATCCACTACCGGCCGTCTCCGACGCCGGTGCTCAGCGTGCCGCTTGCCGCTTGCATGGTGCACGATCGTCTGCAAATGCCTACAACAGTGAAGACCGACCGATCGGCACGCTCAGTGATTTCCGCTGCGACAGCCGGTGCTGTGAAGGGTGGTGCAGTGTGACCGTGCTGGACTCACGACCGGAAGTTCCCGGCGACCGCGAGGACCGTGTTTCCTCTATCGAGTCGCTCGACGCGCTGATCACCGACGCCGGCGTCAGCATGGCACCTGTGCAGGACATGGGTAAGGGTCGTGGGCCGTTCTGGCTGGACAGCTGGCTGCTGGACAACGCCACCGATGTGCTCGCCTGGCGGCGGCACATCCACGCGCACCCCGAGCTGTCCCGGCAGGAGTTCCAGACCACGGAACTCGTGCTCCGGGTGCTGCGTTCGGTCGGCCTGCAGCCGTGGCTCCTGCCCGGCGGCGTCGGCGTGGTGTGCGACATCGGCACCGGCGAGCGCTGTGTCGCGCTGCGCGCCGACATGGATGCGCTGCCGCTCGAAGAGGCGACCGGCCTGCCGTTCTCGTCGACCATCGAGGGCGCGGCGCACATGTGCGGCCACGACGCGCACACGTCGATCCTGCTCGGCGCCGCGCGGGCACTGGCTTCCGCGCCCGAGCTGCCGGGGCGCGTGCGGTTGATCTTCCAGCCCGCGGAGGAGGTCATGCCCGGCGGAGCGCTGGACATGGTCGCCGCGGGCGCGCTCGAAGGCGTCGACCGGATCTTCGGGCTGCACTGCGACCCGCGCCTCGAGGTCGGCAAGGTCGGCACCCGGGTCGGCGCGCTGACCTCGGCCGCCGACCTGATCGAGCTGCGGCTGACCTCCCCCGGTGGGCACACCTCGCGGCCGCATCTGACGGCCGACCTGGTGCACGCGCTCGGCACGGTCATCACGTCACTGCCTTCGGTGCTGTCCCGGCGCGTCGACCCGCGGTCGGGCACGGTGCTCGTCTGGGGCGCCGTCCACGCTGGTCAGGCCGCCAACGCGGTGCCGCAGGACGGGCGCCTGCTCGGCACGTTGCGCACCGCGGACCACCGGGTGTGGACCGAGCTGGAGCCGCTCGTCGCGTCCGCGGTGGAGTCGCTGCTGGCCCCGACCGGCGTCGGGTTCTCGCTGGACTACCGGCGCGGCGTCCCGCCCGTGGTGAGCGACGAGGAAAGCGCCACCGTGCTCCGCGCCGGCGTCGAAGCTGCGCTGGGCGACGAAGCCCTCGTCCCGACGGAGCAGTCGTCCGGTGGTGAGGACTTCGGCTGGTACCTCGAGCACGTCGAAGGCGCCTTCGCACGCCTCGGCGTCTGGTCCGGTGAGGGCCCCATGTCCGACATCCACCGCCCGTCCTTCGTCCTCGACGAACGAGCCCTCATGGTCGGCGTCCGCGTCATGGTCCACGCCGCCCTCGCCGCCCTGGCCTAAGCCGCGAGTCCCACGTTCAAACGCGCGAGTCCCACGTTCGGGACCGGGGAGTCCCACACTCAAGCGAGTGAGTCCCACGTTCGCCGTCGTCAAGTCGACGGCGGCGTACGAGGCCGAGTTATCCACAGCTGACGTAGTTATCCACATATTGGGGATAGTCGCTCTCGGTGTGCGGAAAATACCTCACAGTGGGTGAGTGACTTCACTACCGGAACGAACGCACGGTGCCTACTCGCGCACCGAACTGACTCAACTCCTGGGTGCGAAGGGACTCCACGCCGTGCTTACCGAGCGGCGGTTACTTCCGTTCTCCAGAGAGGTGCTCGTCGAGGCGCATCGAGCTACCGACTTCGCTACGCGTGCAGCAGCTTCGCTGCTGCACGCCGGCCCGCTCGCCGCGCTGTACGGGCTCAGCTCGCTGGCCATGTTCGGATGTTCGGCGGCCGATCGTGCGCCGATCCACGTCTTGGTTCCCTACCAACGCAAACTGCGACATCGCCCAGGGTTGATCGTGCATCAGGGGCGTTTCGATGCTTTCGACGTGGACGAACTGGACGGGCTTAGGGTGACCTCGATGGATTTCGCGCTTGCCGAGGTTCTTTGTCGTGGTGACCGGCGCACTGGGCTGGCTTGCGCAGACCAGGCTCTCGCTCTTCTCCCGGAGAGCGAACGCACGACCTTCCGGGCCTGGACTGAGGAGCGGATCCTCGCTCGGTCCGATCCGAGGGGTATCCGACGCGCCTTGTTCCTGCTGAATCTCGCAACCGGCCTCGCGGAATCCCCGCCCGAGAGTTGGACGCTGTTGGACTTGATCGACGCTGGTCTGCCGGTTCCGGTTCTTCAGTTCCCGGTCTGTGATCTGGCGGGGAACGAGATATACCGACTCGACTTCGCCTGGCCCGAAATTCGCGTAGCCGTCGAGTACGACGGCTACGAGGCTCACGAGCACCGAATCTCGCGCGACGCAGCCCGCGATGAGGATTTGCGGCGTCGCGGGTGGATGGTGATCAGGGCCGATGCCGCTGATTTGAAGAATCCCAGTCGCCTTATCACAGCTGTTGAAGCGGCGTTCAGGGTTCGAGGGCTTGCCGCGTGAGTGTCGATGTGGGACTCATCGGCTTGAGTGGGGGACTCGCCCGCTCTGAACGTGGGACGCGCGCGTTTGAACGTGGGACTCGCGTGGTTAGCCGGTGATGCCGGTGCAGGGGCGGGTGCGGAGGGCGTCGACGTAGTCGGCGGGGGCGCCGGCGGCTTCGGCCGCGTCGGCGAGGACGCCGATGTAGCGGGCCGAGGGGAGGCCGCCTTCGTAGCCATCGAGGACGTAGAGCCAGGCGAGGACGGAGCCGTCCATGGTCTGCACGCGCAGTCGGATCTTGTTGTGCATGCCGAGCTCGCCGCCTTCCCAGCGGTCGAGGCCGTCCTCGTCCAGGGTGACGTCGTAGAGCACGACGAACACCCGCGAGCCGGCGTCCTCGACGATGGTCGCGAGCGCGCCCTCCCAGCCGAGGTCCTCGCCGCCGAAGGTCAGCCGCCAGCCTTCCAGCCAGCCTGTTCCGGCCATCGGCGAATGGGGAGCGCGCTGCATCATCTGAGCGGGCTCCATGTTGGATCCGTACGCGGCATACAACGTCACGACGCACAGCCTAGCGACCTCCTGATCACCGAAGACGACGCACGTCGCGTGTCCGGCCGCTCAACCGGATGAACGGTCGCCCGCGTACGGTGGGCGCCATCCACAGCAGGTGTGTCAAGAGGAGGAATCGAGTGACCAGGATCGTGATCATGGGCGGCGGCCCGGCGGGTTACGAAGCAGCTCTGGTCGCCGCGCAACACGGCGCCGACGTGACTGTCGTCGAGCGTGACGGGCTAGGCGGCGCGTGTGTCCTCTATGACTGCGTGCCGTCGAAGACGTTCATCGCGTCCTCCGGCGCGCGGGCGAACATGCACGGACTCGCCGAGCTCGGCATCATGACCGACCCGGGCGACACCGGCGTCGACCTCCCGACCGTCCACGGGCGGGTGAAGGGGCTCGCGCTCGCGCAGTCCGCCGACATCCGCGCCCGGGTCCAGCGCGAAGGCGTCCGTGTCATCTCCGGGCAGGCCCGTTTCTGCGACGACGAGCCGGGCCTGGCGATGCACAAGATCGTGGTGACCGACACCGGCGCCGAAAACGAGGTGCTCAACGCCGACGTCGTCCTCATCGCCACCGGCGCCACCCCGCGGGTGCTGCCCGGTGCCGTCCCCGACGGCGAGCGCATCCTCGACTGGCGTCAGCTCTACGACCTGCAAGAGCTGCCCGAACACCTCGCCGTGATCGGCTCCGGCGTGACCGGGGCCGAATTCGCCTCCGCCTACACCGAGATGGGCGTGAAGGTCACCGTCGTCTCCAGCCGCGACCGGGTCCTGCCGCACGAGGACGCCGACGCCGCCGCCGTGCTGGAGGAGGTCTTCTCCCAGCGCGGCACCACCGTCGCGAAGCACGCGCGCGCGGACAAGGTCGAGCGCACCCGCGACGGCGTCAAGGTCCACCTCGCCGACGGCCGGGTGATCGAGGCCAGCCACGCGCTGATGACCGTCGGGTCCATTCCGAACACCACCGACATCGGGCTCGACAAGGTCGGCATCGTGCCCGGCCCCGGCGGGTTCATCACCGTGGACCGCGTTTCGCGCACCAGCGTCTCCGGCATCTACGCGGCGGGCGACTGCACCGGCGTGCTCATGCTCGCCTCCGTCGCCAGCATGCAGGGCCGGATCGCGATGTGGCACGCGCTCGGCGAAGGCGTCGCCCCGATCAAGCTGAAGACCGTCGCGGCGAACGTCTTCACCCATCCCGAGATCGCCACCGTCGGCATCAGCCAGGCCGCGATCGACGCCGGCGAGGTGCCGGCGCGCACGATCATGCTCCCGTTGGCCACCAACGCGCGCGCGAAGATGGAAGGCTTACGGCACGGGTTCGTGAAGCTCTTCTGCCGCCCGGCCACCGGCGTCGTCGTCGGCGGGGTCGTCGTGGCGCCCTCGGCGAGCGAGCTCATCCTTCCCATCGCGCTCGCCGTGCAGAACCAGCTCACAGTGGAACATCTGGCACTGACATTTTCGGTGTACCCGTCGCTGTCCGGGTCGATCACCGAGGCCGGGCGCCAGCTGATGCGTCACGACGATCTCGACTGAAACCCGATCTCGACGGATGTGCCGGGAATAAGCAACCTCCAGGGGGTGCTTGACGTCTTGTGGCGTGTTGAGGCAATACGTACGAGGGGTTTAAGTGAGCAAGAGGACCGCATTCGTCGCCGCGCTGGCGCTGGGTTTGACCTTTCTGGTGGGTTCGTCGAACGGGTTCGCCCAGCCGGCTTCCACCACCCCGGCTGCGCCCGCCGCGCCGGACGCTTCGGGACACGTCCAGCTGAACGCCGACACCGCGGTCACCACCGGCCTGACAGACAAGTACGCCAACGGTGACCTGAACGTCGCGCTCGGCGAGTGCCTGCCGGCGGGCACTCCCGCCGGCGGACCTTCGCCCGCGTCGACCACGTTCTCCTCGCCGGTGCTGACGTTCTCGGGTTACACGTTCCTGCCGACGATCGGGGTGGCCGCCAACGTCACCGCGAACGCGACGCTCAAGCCGGGCACCAAGGCCGGTAGCTACCCGCTCGTGATGAACTGCGCCGGGAAGACCTACCGTGCGACATTCACCGTGACCAAGCCCGCTCCGCAGGTGCGCAAGGTGCCCATGGGCGCCCCGTACACCGGTGGCGGCGGCACGGCCGAATAAGACACGGATGCACGGAAAGACCGCCGGTGGCACTTCTGCCCGGCGGTTTTTTCATGTCCGGACCACGAAGATCGCGAATGGCCAGGTCGCAATTGTTTCGTTATCCGGTGGGGCAACCTGCGCCGGCCGGCATGCGTGTTCGTAGGGCAAGGAAGATAAAAGGAGTGTCGGGGCAGCAGGCCTCCGTCGAGGTGGGCTGCGAGACTCGCTCAGCCGCCATCTGGCGGTACGGCGGATCCAGCGTCGGTACACCGGGTTGATCGCCGCGCCCGTCGGTTCGGGTGTGCTGGTCGCCGGAACGGGAGTCGGCATGGTGGTTTATTGCCGTCGTCAGATCAACCGCAAGAATTAGCCCCACCGCGAATTCGCGAGCAACCCGATACGGGTACGAACGTCTTTAGGGGTGTAAGGCAAACAAAGGGGAAATCGCTTCAGGGGGAAACTGGAGTGATTTCCCGAGGGCGCGCGGAGGGGATCCGCGCAATTCCACAGGTATAAGGGGAACGAAAATGAAGCACCGTAAAACTCTTGTCGCCGGTTTGGCCGTCGGTTTCGCGGTAATGGCACCCGCCGCCGCGTTTGCCACCACGGGCACCGCCACGCCCACGGCGCCGCCGAGTTCGCCCAGCGCGCCGACCTCCGCACCCACCACCGCGCCGCCGACGTCCGACCCGGGCGGCGTGCCGAAGGCCTACATTTCGGTTTCGCCGCACAGTGGGGTGCCGGGCCAGAAGGTCAAGGTCGCGGTGGGTTGCGAGGCCGACTACATCAGCCACCTGTCGTCCGACGCGCTGGACATCGGCAAGCTCCACCAGGTCGGTCCGCAGAACGATCCGAAGATCGCGCCGCGCTCCGAGGCTGCCGCGACGGTCAAGAAGGGCGCGAAGGTCGGTAGCCACAAGGTGAGCTTCGACTGCGGTGGCGCGACGATCACGACGTCGTTCACCCTGCTGACGCCGAAAGCGCCGCCGTCGTCGACAGTGCCGTCGGTGCCGGCGGCGGGGCAGCAGGTCACCAAGGTGCCCAAGGGCGCGCCGCAGACCGGTGGCGGCGGCACGGCGGATCCGGCTTCGTACACCGGGTTGATCGCCGCGCTCGTCGGTTCGGGTCTGCTGGTCGCCGGGGCGGGAGCCGGCACGGTGGTCTATCGCCGACGCCAGTCCGCGCGCCAGAATTAGCCCCATGGCGACTTCCGTGCTTCGCGGCCGTCGGGGGCTTCTGCTCCTGGCGGCCGCCGTACTGGCCGTCCTCGCGGCGGTGGCACTCGTCCTGACCTCGCGCGAGCCTGCCGACGTGGCCATGAGCCAGGCCGGGCAGGAGCAGCTGCCGCCGGCGGGTTCGTCGGCGGGACC
Source organism: Amycolatopsis sp. (assembly GCF_025464955.1). Lineage (GTDB taxonomy): Bacteria > Actinomycetota > Actinomycetes > Mycobacteriales > Pseudonocardiaceae > Amycolatopsis. Next base: position 46,373 of record NZ_JAODNM010000105.1, read on the forward strand.
GGCCGCGATGGCGAAGTCCGAGCCGGTGTCGGTCGACGTGCCGAAGATCGGCGCCCATTCGACGTTGATCTCCTTGGGACTCAACGCGGACGACACCGTCCAGGTGCCTCCGCTCAGCAACCCGATGCAGGCGGGCTGGTACGAGTACGGGCCGACCCCGGGCGAGCTCGGGCCGGCCGTCATCCTCGGCCACATCGACGGCAACAAGGACAAGGGCATCTTCTACGACTTGAAGAAACTGGCGCCGGGCGACGACATCTCGGTGGCCAGGCTGGACGGCACCACGGCGCATTTCGTGGTCTACAAGACCGACCTGGTGCCGAAGGATGCCTTCCAGCCGGATGCGGTGTACGGCAACACCCCCGGGCCCGAATTACGGCTGATCACCTGTGGAGGCAGCTTCGACCGGGCCGCGCACAACTATGTCGACAACGTGATCGTGTACGCGAAGCTGGCTTCGGGTTAGCTTCCGGGCGCCCGGAGTGACAGTTCGGGTTTTGTCGGTGCCCGGTGCAAGACTGGTGAACAACGTCACACCGCACCTACTCGCACTGGAGCACCGAGATGACTTTCCGAGATTCACCATGGCCGGACGGCACGCCGTGCTGGGCCGACGTAGTGGTACAGGATCGTAAGCGCGCCATGGCTTTCTACGGTGGGCTGTTCGGCTGGGAGCTGGCCGAGGGCGGGCCGGACACAGGTGGTTACACGATGGCGTCGGTCGACGGGCGCCAGGTCGCGGGCATCGCCCAGGCCATGGATGCCGCGCAGCCCGCGTCGTGGACGACCTATCTCGCGGTGTCCGACGCGGACAAAGCCGTCGCCGCGATCGAGGAAGCGGGCGGCCAGATCCACGCGCCGGTGATGGACGTGCTGTCGCTGGGGCGGATGGCCATCGCCGCGGATCCGGGCGGGGCGGTCTTCGGGATCTGGCAGTCGGGCGACCACACCGGGTTCCAGGCGGCGAACCGGCCCGGGACGGTTAGCTGGAACGAGTGCATGACCCGCGACTTCGACGGGGCGAAAGCCTTCTACACCAAGGTTTTCGGGCTCGGGGTGAGTGACATGTCGGCCCCGGGGTTCACCTACGCCACGTGGACCGTCGAAGGCCGGGTGGTCGGCGGGGTCGGCGCCCTGTCCGAGGACATGCCCGCGGAGATCCCCGCGCACTGGGGGACGTACTTCTCCGCGCGGGACACCGACGCTGTCGCGGCCAAGGCCGTCGAACTCGGGGGCACGCTCACGTCCCCGGTTTTCGACTCCCCGCAGGGCCGTATCGCCCTTCTCACCGACGACCAGGGCGCCCCGTTCCGGGTGATCGCGCCGAACGACCAGTCCGGCTCCCCCGACGACTGGGACGACATCGAGTCCTAGTCGTCCCGACTGAAGAGCGGACCGTCCCCGCGAGGACGGTCCGCTGCGACTGGTGCTTGGAGACGCAGTGTCAAGCCTCAGTCCTAGTCTTCGACCCAGTCGAAGGTCTTGGTCACGGCCTTCTTCCAGTTCTTGTACTCGTGCTCACGACGGGAGTCGTCCATCGCCGGGTCCCACTGCTTGTCCTTGGCCCAGTTGTTGCGAATGTCGTCCTCGCTCGCCCAGAACCCGACGGCCAGGCCGGCGGCGTACGCGGCACCGAGGGCGGTGGTTTCGGCTACCACCGGCCGGATCACCGGCACACCGAGGATGTCTGCCTGGAACTGCATGAGCAGCTCGTTGACGACCATGCCGCCGTCGACCTTGAGCGATTTCAGCGGCACCCCGGAGTCGGCGTTCATCGCGTCGATGACCTCGCGGGACTGGAACGCGGTCGCCTCGAGCACCGCGCGCGCGAGGTGGCCCTTGTTGACGAACCGGGTGAGCCCGACGATCGCGCCGCGGGCGTCGGAACGCCAGTAGGGAGCGAACAGGCCCGAGAACGCGGGCACGAAGTACGCGCCGCCGTTGTCCTCGACGCTGCGGGCGTGCTCCTCGATCTCGGCGGCCGTGCCGATGAGGCCGAGGTTGTCCCGAAGCCACTGCACCAGCGAGCCGGTCACCGCGACCGAGCCTTCGAGCGCGTAGATCGTGTCGTTGGTGCCGATCTTGTAGCAGACTGTGGTGAGCAGACCGTTCTCCGACATCACCTTCTCGGTACCGGTGTTGAGCAGCATGAAGTTGCCAGTGCCGTAGGTGTTCTTCGCCTCGCCGGGGGAGAGGCACGCCTGGCCGAAGGTGGCGGCCTGCTGGTCGCCGAGGATGCCGGAGATCGGCACCCCGGCCAGCGCGCCCTTCTCGCGGACCTTGCCGTACTCCTCCGAGGAGGACCGGATCTCCGGCAGCATCGACAGCGGGATGCCCATGTCGGCGGCGTTGCCCTCGTCCCACTTCAGGGTGTCGAGGTCCATCAGCAGGGTGCGGGAGGCGTTGGTCGGGTCAGTGACGTGGATACCGCCGTCGACGCCGCCGGTCATGTTCCACAGGACCCAGGTGTCCATGTTGCCGAACATCAGGTCGCCGGCCTCGGCGCGTTCGCGGGCGCCCTCGACGTTGTCGAGGATCCACTTGACCTTCGGGCCGGAGAAGTAGGTGGCCAGCGGGAGCCCGGTCTTCTGCCGGTACCGCTCCTGGCCGCCCCCGAGTTCGCCGAGGTCCTTGACGATCCGGTCGGTCCGGGTGTCCTGCCAGACGATCGCGTTGTACACCGGCTTGCCGGTCTTGCGGTCCCACACCAGCGCGGTCTCGCGCTGGTTGGTGATGCCGACGGCGACGATGTCGGCCGAGGTCAGGTCCGCCTTGGCCAGCGCGCCCGCGGCGACGGCCCGGGTGTTCTCCCAGATCTCTTCGGCGTTGTGCTCGACCCAGCCCGCCTTCGGGAAGATCTGCTCGTGTTCGCGCTGGTCCGAAGCGACCACGCGGCCGGAGTGGTTGAAGATCATGCAGCGGGTCGACGTCGTGCCCTGGTCGATCGCGGCGACGTAGGAAGTCATCAAAGCTCCAGTTTCGGAAGAGGTCACTTGGTGGCGAGGAAGAGCAGCGCGGCGAGCGAACCGCCGACCAGCGGTCCGACGACCGGGATCCAGGCGTAGCCCCAGTTCCCGCTGCTCTTGCCCTTGATCGGCATCAGGAACGAGTACGCGATGCGGGGCCCGAGGTCACGCGCGGGGTTGATGGCGTACCCGGTCGGGCCGCCGAGCGAGGTACCGATGACCAGCACGACGAACGCGACGCCCGCGTAGCCGAGCGCGCCGTTGCCGAACTGGGGGAGGCCGGCCTTGTCCATCCCGGCACCCGGGCTGAACAGGATGAACGCGATCAGCACGAAGGTACCGATGATCTCGGTGACCAGGTTCCACACGGTGTTCTTGATCTGCGGCCCGGTGGAGAAGATGCCGAGGGTGTTCTCCGGCTCGGGGTGGTCGTCGAACTGGAGTTTGTAGGCCGCCCAGCAGAGCATGGCGCCGATGATCGCGCCGACCATCTGGCCGGCCACGTAGTAGGGCACGTCGGCCCATTTGGTTTTGCCGGCGATCGCCAGCCCGAGGGTGACGGCGGGGTTGAGGTGCGCCCCGCTCTTGTCGGCGATGCTGGCGCCGGTGAAGACGGCGAACGCCCAGCCGACGGTGATGAAGAGGATCCCGCCGCCGTTGCCGTTGGTCTTACGCAGTACGTGGTTGGCGACGACACCTGTACCGAGCAGGATCAGCACGGCGGTACCGAGCGTCTCCCACAAGAAAATCGAGCCCGCGGTCATACTTGCCCCTCCACACTGGACACTTCCTGTGCAGGGTCGAGCACGCCATGTCAACGGCGCCATTGCCGACCCACGATCGAGTGAACGCTACCGCCAGGTAACGGATCCATCCAGGCGCCAGCAGGCCCAATCTTTTCAAGATCGACGAGCGTTGCGCCACACGAGACCTTCTGCGGAGGTGCGCCGGCCGCGCGACGTGACATGCTGGAAGCCTCGAGAAAACCGAGGAGGAGTGTCACGTGGGCGAGTCGCGGCGAACAGAGGCCAACCCGGCGCAGTTGGGTCCACTGAAGCGGGAAGAGTCCTGGCAGCGGCTCGGCAAGGACACCTTCGACGTCGTGGTCATCGGCGGCGGGGTTGTCGGGGCGGGCACCGCACTGGACGCTGCCACCCGCGGCTTACGGGTCGCGCTGGTCGAGGCGCGAGACCTCGCGGCCGGGACATCGAGCCGGTCGAGCAAACTTTTTCACGGCGGGCTGCGGTACCTGGAGCAGCTCGAGTTCGGCCTGGTGCGCGAGGCGCTCAAGGAGCGCGAACTGATGCTGACCACGATCGCTCCGCACCTGGTCAAGCCGGTGAGCTTCCTGTACCCGCTGACCAAGCGCGTGTGGGAGCGGCCGTACACCGCCGCCGGGCTGTTCATGTACGACCGGATGGGCGGCGCGCGGTCCGTGCCCGGCCAAAAGCACCTGACCCGCGCGGGCGCGCTGCGGATGGTCCCAGCGCTCAAGCGCGACGCGCTCATCGGCGGCATCCGTTATTACGACGCCCAGTCCGACGACGCGCGTCACACCATGACAGTCGCCCGCACGGCGGCGCATTACGGTGCCGTCATCCGCACGTCGACGCAGGTCGTGGGTTTCCTGCGGGAGGCGGACCGGGTGTCCGGAGTCCGTGTGCGTGACGTCGAGGACGGCCGCGAGACCGAGATCCACGCCAGCGTCGTGATCAACTGCACCGGTGTCTGGACCGACGAGCTGCAGAAGCTTTCCGGCGGCCGCGGCCGGTTCCGCGTCCGCGCGAGCAAGGGTGTCCACATCGTCGTCCCGCGTGACCGGATCGTGTCCGAGTCCGGGATGATCCTGCGCACCGAGAAGTCCGTGCTGTTCGTGATCCCGTGGCGCAACCACTGGATCGTCGGGACCACCGACACGGACTGGAATCTCGACCTGGCGCATCCAGCGGCCACCAAGCACGACATCGACTACCTGCTCGAACACGTCAACTCAGTGCTCGCGACGCCGCTGACGCACGAAGACATCGAGGGCGTCTACGCCGGCCTTCGGCCGCTGCTGGCAGGGGAGAGCGAAGAGAGCTCGAAGTTGTCGCGTGAGCACGCTGTCGCGCGCGTTTCGCCGGGTCTCGTCGCGATCGCCGGCGGCAAGTACACGACGTACCGGGTTATGGCGGCCGACGCCGTCGACGCCGCCTCGCCCGACCTGCCCGGGCGGCCGCAGCCGTCGATCACCGACAAGGTTCCGCTGCTCGGCGCCGACGGTTACCACGCGTTGGTCAACCAGGCCGATCACCTCGCGGCCGAGCACGGTCTGCACCCGTACCGCGTGCGGCACCTTCTCGACCGCTACGGCTCGATGATCCACGAGGTCCTCGCGCTGGCCGAAGGCCGTCCGGAGCTGCTGAAGCCGCTCGAAACCGCCCCGGACTACCTGGCTGTCGAAGCTGTCTACGCCGCCAGCCACGAAGGTGCGTTGCACCTGGACGACGTCCTCGCGCGACGTACCCGGATCTCGATCGAGTACGCGCACCGCGGGGTCGACTGCGCCGAGCAGGTCGCCGGCCTGGTGAGCGAGGTCCTCGGCTGGTCGGCCGAGACGGCCGCGCGCGAGGTCGAGGTCTACAAGGCGCGTGTCCAGGCTGAGCGCGACTCGCAGTCGCAGCCCAGCGACGAGGCCGCGGACGCCCTGCGCATCGCTGCCCCCGAGGCTCGTTCGGGGATCGTCGAACCCGTGATCTGACGGTTTAGGGACCTGCGCGGAGGGCGGCCTTGTCCACTTTGCCGATGGCGGTGAGGGGGAGGGCGTCGGCGAAGGCGACGCTTGCGGGCACGAAATGCGGTTGGCCGAGTTCGGCGAGTACGTGGGTTTTGACGTCGTCTGCCGTCAACGCGCCGGGTTGCGTTGCGACAACGACGGCGTGGATGACTTCGCTGTCCTCCGTGGGGATGCCGATGACGGCCGCGGCGCGGACGTCCGGGTGCGTGGCGAGCGCGTTTTCGACCGTGGTCGAGGCGACCTTGGTGCCGTGTTCGCCGGTGATGATGACGTCGTTGAGCCGGTCCAGCAGGTAGAGGTAGCCGTCGTCGTCGAAACGGCCGACGTCGCCGGTGCGCAGCCAGCCGTCGCCGATCGGCGGCCTGCCGAGGTAACCGTCCATCATCGACAGTCCGCGGACGAGGATCTCGCCGTGGTCGATCGTGGCTTCCATGCCCGGGACGATGCGGCCGACCGAGCCGAGCCGGTCCGGAAATCCGTCGAGCTCGGCGGCGGAAATGCCGGCGATCATCGGCGCTTCGGTGAGCCCATACCCCTGCCCGACGACCGGGCCGAAGACGTCGAGTGCCTGCGCCAGCCGGCTCGGGGACAGCGGTGCCGCGCCGAGGGACAGGGAACGCACGCTGCTGATGTCGGTCGCCGCCATCGCCGGGTGATCCAGCACGGCGGCTAGTCGCGGCGGGGTCAGCGACAGCGTGCCGATCCGGTGTTTCGCGATGGCTTCCAGCACGGCACCGGCGTCAAAACTGTTGTGCAGCACCAGGATGTCACGTCGCAGCAGGGCGCCGAGGGTGGTCGCGTTGCCGGTCATATGGGACATCGGCGCGATCAGCAGGGTACGGCCGGGGCCCGCCGGGTCCGGCGCGAAGATGTGGGCCATGCCGTCGTAGATCCCGCTGTGCACGATCAGTTTCGGGGTGCCGGTGGTGCCGCCGGTGGGGAAGATGAGCCGGACTGACGCCGGTAGCTCGATCGGATGATCTCCTTGGCGGGTAAGGAGATCATCCAGCGAGACAGACCGGACGGCGTCGCGCAGGTCGGTGTTACCCCGTCGTGGATCGATCACCAGGAGCGTGACGTCCGCGGCCTTCAGCGCGGCCAGCCTGTCCGGTAGGCTCGCGGATTCGGCGATCAGCAGCACAGTGGCGCCCCGCAGTTGCGCGGCCAACTGGACGAGGATCGTCTCCGGCCGGTTGCCACCGAGGATGCCGACGACCTCCGCGGTGCCGACGCCCTCGCCCGCCAACGCCGCGTGCAGCCGCCGCAGAATGCTTGCCGCATCACGGAAACTGGTCTCGACGCCGTCGTGGTGGAACGCGACCGCGTCTCCGCCGTCGTTGAGCGAGCGGAGTACACGCGTCAGGAAGAGGCTCGGCTCCACCGGATCACCTTCTCGCCGGTCGGGGCGAGGTCGGGCTTCGCGCCGAGCAGGGTGAACTCGCAGCGCTTGGCGACGGCAGCCGAAGCGAGGTTGGACTCCAGGTGTTCGTAACCGACGGCTTCCAGCCCCAACGCGCCGAAGCCGAACCGTAGTGCGGCACTCAAGGCCGTCGACGCGACGCCCCGGCCGCGGGCGCGCGGGTGTACCCAGATCGCCGACTCGGCGGTGTGCGCGTCGAGGTCCAGGTTCTTCAGGCCGACCTCGCCCAGTAGATCGCCGGTGGTCGGCTCCGCGATCGCCCACGAGCACCGCCGGTCGGCAGCCCATTCGGCGCTGCGGAGCTCGACGTACTCGGCCGCTTCGTCGAGGTTGCGGACGCGGAGGTTGAGGATGAAGCGCCGGTGCGTCGGGTCGGCGAAACCCTCGATGAGCAGGGGCCGGTCGTCCATGAGCTGGTCGGCCCGCAACTGGCGCAGATAGAACTCGCCCGTGTTGATCTCCACCGGTTCCACCCGCCGACCCTACTTGACCGCAACTCGACGGCGAGTTGCGATCGTGGGGGATACCAACTACCGCAACTCGACGGCGAGTTGCGGTAGGGAACCGGGTCAGCTGAGGATGCGGCGGCGGTAGGCCTCGCCGACGGCGGCCGCGCGGTCGCGGACCTCGAACTTCGCGTAGATGTGCAGCAGGTGGGTCTTGATGCTCGCCTCGCTGATGAACAGCGCCGCCGCCGCGGACCGGTTCGTCGCGCCGTCCGCGATCAGCGTCAGCACCTCCAGCTCCCGTTTGGTCAGTTTGCTCTGCGGCGGCTTACGGGCCCGGCTCATCAGCTTGCCCGCCACCGACGGCGACAGCACCGACTCACCTCGCGCGGCGGACCGGACCGCACGCAGCAGTTCGACGGTCGGCGCGTCCTTGAGCAGGTACCCGGTGGCGCCCGCTTCGATGGCAGGCAGGACGTCGGTTTCGGAATCGAACGTGGTCAGCACGAGGACCCGGACGGCGGGGAACGACCCGCGGATCGCCTTGATCGCGCTCACTCCGTCCATCTGCGGCATCCGCAGGTCCATCAGCACCAGGTCCGGTTCGAGCCGAGTGACCAGCGCGAGCGCTTCGGCGCCGTTCCCGGCTTCGCCGACGACTTCGATGTCGGTCTCGCCGGTGAACGTGCCCCGCAGCCCGTCGCGGAGGATCGGGTGATCGTCGACGATCAACAGCCGGATCACGAAGTCCTGCTTTCTGCCGGGATCGCCGGCACCTGCGCGTTGACCGCGGTCCCGTCGCCGGGCGCGCTCTCGATGACCAGCATGCCGTCGACGCGCTGCAGCCGCTGCCGCATCGCCTCCAGTCCGAAACCCGTACCGTCGACGTCTTCCTGCTTCTGTGACAACGACTTCTGCGACACCAGATCCGGCGCGAAGCCGACGCCGTTGTCGCGCACGTCCAGCATCACCACATCGTCCGAATAGGACAGGGTGAGCCCGACCATGGACGCGTCGGCGTGCTTGCCCGCGTTGGCCAGCGACTCCTGCGCGACGCGGTAGAGGGTGACCTCCAGATCGGGCAGCAGCGGATACGCGTCGCCGGTGGTTTCGATGCGGATCGGCACGCCCGAGGTCTCCGACCACTTGCGGCCCAGCTCGTCGAGCGCATCCGGAAGCCTCGACCCCGTCAGGGATACCGGCCGTAACGCCTGCACCGAGCGACGCGCTTCGGCGAGACTTTCCTTGGCCAGCGTGTGGACGTGCGCGAGGTGGCGGCTGCGTCCCGCCTCGTCGGTCGCGCGGTCGGCGGCCTGCAGCTGCGTGATGATCCCGGCCAGCCCCTGTGCGATCGTGTCGTGGATTTCGCCTGCCATCCGCTGCCGTTCGTCGAAGATCCCCGCTTCGCGAGCCTGCGCCAGGAGTCGGGCGTGCAGGCCGAGGTTCTCCTCCAACGCCGCTTCGACCTTCGCGTTCGCCTCGGCGAGAGCTCCGATCGCCTTGCGCCGCCGCTCGCTTTCGGCCCCGATGAACCACGCCGCGTACAGCAGCGGACCCACGACTGACACCACGAGCACCCACGCGGAGGTGCGTGAGTCGGGGCCCCAGTCGCCCCGCGCCACCATCGGGATCATCGCTGTGATCGCTACCGGGAATACGCACCAGCGCGCCGAGAACAACGCGAACGCGAACGGGTAGCCGACGGACACGAACGCGGTGAACGTGTTGTCCCGGCTGGTCAGCAGGGCCGCCAGGCCCAGTGTGACGAGGTAGTACCCGGCGACGGCCGGCAGATGGCCGATGCGTCGCGGGAACAACGGCACCAGGCCGAGCAGCCAGACCGCGGTGAGTGCGACGAGCGCGAGCGTGCCAAGCCAGTGCCGGGGGTCGCCGTGCGCCGACGCCGCCGCCCAGATCGTGCACGCGAGCAGCAGGATCAGGCCGAGTGTGGACAGGATGAACCCGCCGTAACGTTCGGCCCGCTCGTCCACCACACCCGGCACCACACCCATCATGACCGTGATTGTCGCAGGTGGTGGCCGGTCCGGGGGATCAACCGATCAGTCGCGAACTCCACCGAACGGTGGATGCGCTCACCGGCGTCGGCGGCCCAGGAACAGGGCGAGGGCGGCGGGCAGGACCAGCGCCAGGATGATGCTGTGGGTCTCGAACAGCAGCGCGATGGCGAGCACGATCGCGATCGGGATGGCACTCGCTGTCAGCATCCGCTGCGGCACGGTGCCGGTGCGCGGAGCGGGCTCGGCCTGCGCGCGAGGCACTGACAGCACCGCGGGTTGGGGCGCGGGCAGGTCCTCGAACAGCGGAATGAGGTCGCTGACCCGGGCCGCGGCACCGATTTTCGCCGAGCGTGAGCCGAACTCGTCGATGTCGAGACGTCCGGTGCTGACGTGTTCGCCGAGCACGTCCATCGCCTCTTCACGTTCGGCGTTGGACAGCCGCATGTCCCAGGGCTCCGCGCTCACCAGGAGATCCTACGGCGCTCAGTACCGACGGCGGTCGCGCCGATCATCTCGGCGGTCGCGCCGGATGTCCCGACGCTCGCGGATGTCGTCACGCCGGTCATCCCGGCGGTGGTTGTGGTCGCCCGCCCAGTCGCGGCCCCAGAGTTGGCGGCCGACCCCGGTGAGCACCAGCGGGACCAGGAACCACCACCACCCGCCGACGGTGAGCATCAGCGCCAATCCGGCCAGCCACACCACCGGCACGGCGGCCGCGGTCAGCCGCTGGTTGAGCGGTCGGCCGGCCCAGGTCATCGGCTGTCCCGGCGTGGACGGCGGCTGGACCTCGGTGCTCGTCGACGCCGCTGTCTCCGCAGGTGCCGCGCCGAACTGCGGGTGCGGCTGCGGCAGGTCGTCGAAGATCTCGGCGAGCTCGCCGCGGGTCTTCACCGCCGTCACCTTCGCCGATCGGTCTCCGTACTCGTCGAGGTCGATCCGGCCCACGCTCATGTGTTCACCGAGTGCCTGGAGGGCGGCCTCACGGTCGAGGTCGCTGATTCTCAGCTGCGGTGACGGAACTTCGTTCACGTTGTCGATGGTAGAGCCGTTTCTCCTGCTCGTCTGCCACGTCGGGAAATCGAGATGCCCTGAGTTCAGTCCTTGAGCTCGAGCAGAACCGACCCTTGCGTCACGGCTGCCCCGACTTCGACCGAAAGTCCGGTTACCGTGCCCGATTTATGTGCGGTGACCGGGTTTTCCATCTTCATCGCCTCGAGGACGAGGATCAGCTCGCCCGCTTCGACCTGCTGACCCTCTTCGACGGAGACCTTGACGATCGTGCCCTGCATGGGCGCCGCGACCGCGTCACCGCTGACCGCGGCCTTGGTGCCGCCGGCGCGCTTGCGCGGCTTCGCTTTCACCGCGGTGCCACCGCCGCCGGCGCTGTCGGCGCCGGTGAGGGAGAACCCGCCGGGCAGTGAAACCTCCAGGCGACGGCCGCCGACCTCGACCACGACGGTCTGGCGGGCCTGCTCCTCTTCGACGTCGGCGGAACCGGCGGCGCTGAACGGCGGAATCCGGTTGTCGAACTCGGTCTCGATCCAGCGCGTGTGCACCGCGAAACCGGTGTCATCACCGATGAACGCCGGATCGTCGACGACCGCCCGGTGGAACGGGACGACAGTGGCCAAACCCTCGACGACGAACTCGGCGAGCGCGCGACGGCTGCGCTCCAACGCGTTGGCGCGGTCGGTGCCGGTGACGATCAGCTTCGCCAGCATGGAGTCGAACTGCCCGCCGATCACCGAGCCGGACTCGACGCCGGAGTCGACGCGCACGCCGGGACCGGACGGCGCGACGAACTTCGTCACCGTGCCGGGCGCGGGGAGGAAACCGCGGCCGGCGTCCTCGCCGTTGATGCGGAATTCGATCGAGTGGCCGCGGGGCACCGGATCCTCGGTGTAGCGCAGCTTCTCGCCGCGCGCGATGCGGAACATCTCGCGCACCAGGTCCATCCCGGCGGTCTCCTCGGAAACCGGGTGCTCGACCTGAAGGCGCGTGTTCACTTCGAGGAACGAGATCGTGCCGTCGACGGCGACGAGGTACTCGACCGTCCCAGCGCCGTAGTACCCGGCTTCGGCGCAGATCGCCTTGGCCGAGGAGTGGATACGGGCGCGCTGGTCGTCGGTGAGGAACGGCGCGGGCGCCTCCTCCACCAGCTTCTGGTTGCGGCGCTGCAGCGAACAGTCTCTGGTGCCCACGACGATCACGGTGCCGTGCTGGTCGGCGAGGACCTGCGCTTCGACATGGCGCGACTTGTCGAGATAACGCTCCACAAAGCACTCGCCGCGACCGAAGGCGGAGATCGCTTCGCGGGTGGCGGACTCGAACAGCTCGGGGATTTCTTCCTTGGTACGAGCCACTTTCAGCCCGCGGCCGCCACCGCCGAAGGCGGCCTTGATGGCCACTGGCAGGCCGTGTTCCTCGGCGAACGCGATGATCTCGTCGGCCGTCTCGACCGGATCCTTGGTGCCGGGCACCAGCGGGGCGCCGGCCCGCAGCGCGATGTGCCGCGCGGTCACCTTGTCCCCGAGGTCGCGGATGGACTGCGGGCTCGGGCCGATCCAGGTCAGCCCGGCGTCGATGACGGCCTGGGCGAAGTCGGCGTTCTCGGACAGGAAGCCGTATCCCGGGTGCACCGAGTCGGCTCCGGAGCGCTTTGCGGCGTCGAGCAGCTTGTCGGTCACCAGGTAGCTCTCGGCCGCTGTCGTTCCGCCGAGCGCGAAGGCCTCGTCGGCAAGCCGGACGTGCGGAGCGTCCCTGTCGGGTTCGGCGTACACCGCGACGCTGGTCAGCCCGGCGTCCTTGGCCGCGCGGATGACCCGGACCGCGATCTCGCCCCGGTTGGCCACCAGGACCTTGGTGACGGGTCCGCCTAAGTTCGGGCTGGCCTGCTCGGGCACGCCGTACCTCCTGTGTCGTCCGCTGGTGACCACGCGGCGCCTAGCACTTCCACGGGCCAGAGCTGCAGTTTAGGGGACTGAACAGGGTGTCGCGGTGTAACGAGGACCACCGTCGAGTCCATACGTCGAGTCCTACACAGACGCCGCTGTGTGCCGAAGTTCGGCTGGGAGTGGCGAGTCCAGCACGATGAGGTCGTACGGGTGTCCCTGGTGGATCGTCGGCAGGTTCTCCGTGCGCACGAGCAGCCACGGCTGGTGCGGGCCGCAGCATTCGACAAGCTTGTCCAGCGTGGAGAACGCGACGAGCGCGGTCTGGCCGTCGGGCGTGCGGCGCAGCTCGATCGACGCGCCGGAGCGGTCGGCTTCGGGCGTGCCGGTCGGCAGGTACAGGGCGGAAGGCAGATTCGGATTGGTCACCGGGACAACATAGACGGACACCCACAGCGACATCGCTTACGCTCTCGGCTATGTGGAACATCGGGGTGCGTACACCGAGATCGGTGCTGGTCACCGTGTTGGTGGCGCTCGTGGTGATGATCGCCGCGCTGGCCGTCGTCGTCGCGATGCGGCCGCGGCCGGAAGCGCCGCTGAGCACCGCGGCACCGAACATCGCCCCGCAGTCGACCCCGGCTTGCGGGAAGGCGGCCTGTCACCCGGTGAAGTCGATCGGGATCCACGGGACCACCGTCACCCTGATGGATGACGGGCAGGGCGGTTCGGGACTGGTCACCGTCGGCAGCGACAAGTCACCCCTCGAAGAGGTGACCATCACCGCGCTCGGCGCCAAGCTCGGCCCGGACTCGTTGAGCTGCCTCGACGGAACCACTGCGGCCTGCCTGGTGCAGGGCAGGCAATCCGCCGGCGTGGTGATCGCCGAGGTGGTGACCTCGGACGGCGACACCTGGCGGACGTCCGAACGGCAGTACCTCTCGGACGCCTCCTACATCGGCCTCGACGACGTCACCGGCGACAACGTCCCCGAAGTACTCGTCGTCCGGCACGAATGCCCCGACAGCACGTCCGGCACTCCGCGGTGCACGGCCGCGCCGGTGCTCGCGGAGGTCTTCGACCTCGCGGGCGTCACGCTCGGCTGCACCCGGAAGTACACGTCGCCGTCGCAACTGCACGGCTGGCCGGTCATCCGGCTGACCAAGGCGGATGTCCGCGCCTGCCCGAGTTAGGCAGACGCGCCGAGCCACGTTCGTCGGTGGGACGGCTCTCAGAATGTGAAAAAGGCGTTAGGCCTCTCGGGTGGTCTTCCACAGATCGACCACGCTGACCCCGACCGCGGACAGCAGCTGCCGGGTCAGGGGCAGGCTGATGCCGACGACGCTCGACGGGTCGCCGTCGATGCCCTCCACGAACCAGCCGCCGAGCGCGTCCAGGGTGAACGAACCGGCGACGGCCAGGGGCTCCCCAGTGGCGATGTAGATGTCCAGCTCACGGGCGGTAGGAGTGGCGAAACGGACGGTCGTCGTTCGGCTGGCTGAAGCCTGTTCGGTGCGCTGACCGCCGTCCAGCTTGATGATCGCGTGACCGGTCAGCAGCTCGCCCGTCGAGCCCGCCATAACGGCCCAACGCTCGCGCGCGATCTCTGGCGTGCCCGGTTTGCCGACCATCTCGCCGCCGATCGACAGCATCGAGTCGCAGCCGACGATCACGGCGTCCGGCGTGGTCTGCGCGACGGTGTCGGCGACAGCCTCCGCTTTGGCCAACGCCAGGGCTGTGACCAGCTCGGATGGGGTCGGATCGGTGAGACCGGCGGCCACCGCGTCCTCGTCGACACCGGAGACCACGACGCTCGGTTCGAGGCCGGCGTTGCGCAGGATCGACAGGCGGGCGGGGGACGCGGAGGCGAGGACAAAGTGCACCTCACGCACGGTAGCGGACCTCGGGCGTTATCTGATCGTAACCCGGAATCGGGCATCTCCCGGCTACTTTGTTGTGGCTCGCAACATATGTGGATTTCACATCCTTGAACAGCTTCGGAGGAACAATGTCGTCCCGCCTCCGCGTCCGAAGATCAGTTCGAACGACGCGAACCGTAGTGCTCACGGGTCTGCTCCTGGCCGGTACCGCTTTGGCGCCGATGGCGTCGGCGACGCCGACCCCCCTCTACAAGAACTCGCACGCCTCGGTGACCTCCCGGGTCAACGACCTGATGTCGAGGATGACCCTCGACGACAAACTCGGGCAGATGACACAGGCCGAGCGCGGCGCGGTGACGCCGGCCCAGTCCGCGGCCTCGAAGCTCGGTTCGGTGCTGTCCGGCGGCGGCTCGGTGCCCACGCCGAACACGGCGGTGTCCTGGGCGGACATGTACGACGCCTACCAGAAGGCTGCGACGTCCACCGGTCTCGGCATCCCGATCATCTACGGCGTCGACGCCGTGCACGGCGACAACAACCTCTACGGCGCGACGATCTTCCCGCAGAACATCGGGATCGGTGCCGCGCACGACCCGAAGCTCACCGAGCAGATCGGCCGCGCGACCGCCGAAGAGATGTCCGCGACCGGAGTCGACGAGGACTTCGCGCCTTGCCTGTGTGTCGCGCGTGACGACCGCTGGGGGCGGACGTACGAGTCCTACGGCGAAGTTCCCGGCAACGCCGTCGCGAACTCCACGATCATCAACGGCCTGCAGGGCAAGTCCCTCGACGCCCCGGGTTCGGTGATGGCCACCGCGAAGCACTTCATCGGCGACGGCGGCACCACGAACGGGACCGACCAGGGCAACACGCAGATCAGCGACTGGGAGCTGCGCGCGATCCACCTCCCGCCGTTCCGCGCGGCCGTCCAGCGCGGCGTCGGCGCGGTGATGATCAGTTACAACAGCATCAACGGCTTGAAGGACCACGGGAACAAGTACCTCATCACCGATCTGCTCAAGGGTGAGCTGGGCTTCTCCGGCATCGTGATCTCGGACTGGAACGGCATCGACCAGATCGACGGCCAGTCGGGCTTCACCCCGGCCGAGGTCGCTCAGGCCGTCAACGCCGGTCTCGACCTGTTCATGGTGCCGAACGACTCCGCCAAGTTCATCTCGACCTTGGGTGCCGAGGTGGCCAACGGCGACGTCCCGATGTCCCGCATCGACGACGCGAACCGGCGCATCCTCACCAAGAAGTTCCAGCTCGGCCTGTTCGAGCACCCGTACGCCGACCGCTCGTTCATGAACACGGTCGGCAGTGCGCAGCACCACGAGCTGGCCCGTCAGGCCGCGCGGGAATCCCAGGTGCTGCTGAAGAACGACGGCGTGCTGCCGCTGGCGAAGAAGAACAACAAGATCTTCGTCGCCGGCAAGAACGCCAACGACATGGGTAACCAGGCGGGCGGCTGGACATTGACCTGGCAAGGTCAGAGCGGCGAGCGCGTCATCCCGGGAACCACCATCCTCGACGGCATCAAATCCGATGCCGGGAAGGGCACCACGGTGACCTATGACCGTGCGGGTAACGGAATTGACTCGAGCTACAAGGTCGCGGTCGCGGTGGTGGGAGAGACGCCTTACGCCGAGGGCCACGGTGACCGTCCGAACGGTCTCCAGCTCGACGCCGAAGACCTCTCCACCATCGCCAAGCTGAAGGCGACCGGCGTGCCGGTGGTCGTGGTCCTGGTCTCCGGCCGGGTCCTCGACGTCGCCAACGAACTCCCCGGCTGGAACGGGCTCGTCGAGTCCTTCCTGCCAGGCAGTGAAGGCGCCGGTGTCGCCGACGTTCTTTACGGCGACTACAAGCCCACGGGCAAGCTCTCGTTCACCTGGCCGGCCAGCTCCGCGCAGGAGCCGATCAACCCGGGTGACGGCAAGACGGGCCTGTTTCCCTACGGCTACGGCCTGACGTACGGCAAGCACCGCAACGACGAGAACTAAGTCGCGTCGCTCCAGGGAGTTGTGGGCGGGCCGTTTCCCGATCGGGAAACGACCCGCCCACAACATTTTTCAGCTCTGGCGGCTACGTCCAGGGCCCCCACTTTTGCGTTTTTGTGGGGTCTCTTAGTTTCTAAGAGACCGCAAGTCGCCGTCGAGTTGCGTGGGACTTGCTGGGCACTTCAGGCAGCGGCAGCGGGTTCCGGGGTGGTGGGAGCCGAAGGCTGGGTCGCGGCGCGGGGCGCGTTGCGCTTCATCGCCGCAGCGGAGACGACGCCGAGCAGTAGTACACCGATCGGCAGCAGCATGGTCACCTTGACGGCGTCGGTCAGTCCACTGTGGATGACCCCGCCGGCGAGCCGCTGGATCTGCGCAGCGACGTCCGCGGGCACGCCTGGCACCGCGGGGCCACTTGCCGGCCCGGTGCTGTATTCGCTCGCGCCCGCGGACGCCTTGGCGATTCCGTCGACGAACTGTCCCCGGTACTGCGGGGGAAGGGACGCCGCGGCCTTCACGGCCTCATTCGAAACCGAGGCCGTGATCCTCGCCTGCAGCAACACGCCGATGGTCGCCGCGCCCAGTACTCCGCCGACCTGCCGCGAGGTGTTCAGGATGCCCGACGCGGTGCCTGCCAGACGCGGTTCGACCGAGCCCATGGTCACGTTGGTCATCGGCGCGAAGATGAAGCCGATGCCGAGCCCGCTGAGCAGCAGTGCCGGGATCAGGGACCAGGCACTGGTTGTCGGCGTCGCCTGCAGGGCAATGATGCCGAGGCCGACGGCCAGCGCGGTGAGCCCGAACATGACCAGGTACTTGGCGTTGACCTTGTCCGAAGCGCGCCCGATGAACGGGGCGACGATGCCCGCCAGCAGCGACATCGGAGCGGTGAGCACTCCGGCCAGTGTCGGCGTCAGCCCGATGACCGACTGGATGTAGATCACCAGCGGGATGAACATCCCGGTCATCGCGAACCCGACGGTGGTACCGGTGAGGGTGCCCGCCGAGAAGTTGCGGTTGCCGAACACCTCGAGCGGGACGAGCGGCTCGCGGCGGTTGATCCGTTGCCAGAACACGAAAGCGGCCAGGATCAGCACACCGGCGCCGATGATCTCGAAGATGTTGACCGGCCCGAAGACCCGGCCCCAGTCGTACTGCTGGCCGTTCTGGATGCCGAAGACGACGCAGAAGAGCCCGGCCGCCGACAGCGCGATCCCGATGAAGTCGAACGAATGCGAGTGCTTCGGCTGCCAGTCCGGGACGAAGATCAGGGCCAGCACCAGCGCGACCACGCCGATGGGCACGTTGACGATGAAGATCCACTCCCAGCCGAAGTGCTGCACCAGCACCCCGCCGAGCAGCGGGCCGGCGATGGTGGCCAGTCCGGCGATACCGCCCCACAGCCCCATCGCGGCACCGCGTTTGGCCGGCGGGAACAGGTGCGAGATGAACGCCAGCGTCTGCGGGGTCATCAGCGCGGCGCCGAGGCCTTGGACGGCACGGGCGACGATGAGCGTTTCGACGCTGCCGGACAGCCCGCACCACAGCGACGCGAGGGTGAACACGACCAGGCCGGCGAGGTACACCCGCTTGGGGCCGAACCGGTCACCGAGCCGCGAGGTGAACAGCATCGGCACGGCGTAGGTCAGCAGGTAGACGCTGATCACCCAGACCACCGAGTTCAGCCCGGCGTTCAGGCCGCGCAGCATCGCCGGGATCGCGATGGAGACGATGGTGGTGTCCAGCAGGATCATGAAGAAACCGATACAGAGGGCCGTCAGTGCGGCCCAGGGGTTAACTTGCTTTCTCATCGTCTTTTTCCTTTGGTACCAAAGTACGATCTTTTGGGCAGGGGTGGTCGCCGATGAAGGGCACGGCGCCGGATTCGAGATCGGCGATCAGGCGCGTCGTCCAGGCCAGTTCGAACGCCCGTCGATCGCTGGCGAAGCGCCAGTCGAGCCAGTAGACCGGCGGCGTCTCGTTCTTGATCAGCGTCTCGAGGACGGCCTGGTCAAGGGCGACGTCGGCCCTGAGATGCAGCTCCCGATGCCGTAGCTGCAGGATCGCGTCCGCGGGCCCGAGTTCGTCGACGACGCCCAGCCCGCTGAGGAACTCGGGATACTCCGTCGCCGGCACGCTGAGCATGACCTGAGCGCGCTCGACAAAGGCGTCGCGACCCGCTTCGGTCATCCCGTAGACGGTCCGTTCGGGACGCCGTCCGTCCCGCTGAGTGTCGACGATCTTGACGTAGTCGGCGGCCAGTAGCCGCTCGACAGTGTGGTAGAGCGAACCCGCGGCGACCCGTGCCCGGGATTCGAAATGCCGTTCGCGCATGAGCTGCGCCATCTCGTACGGATGCATCGGCCGCTCGTGCAGGAGTTCCAGCACGGCGATCGCGAGCGCGGTGAGCTTTGCTGCCCCCATGATCTTTATCCCCCTCGGAGGAGTCCCCGTCGTTTATTCCACATGGACTATACGTCGCAGAATAGTCAACTGTCCAGGGTTATGTGAAGCGGCGGCAGGAATTCTAGCGGTGCTAGATCTCCGGGCCGACGGCTCCGTCGAGCTGCTCGCGCAGGATGTCCATCTGGCCGGCGTGGCGCGCGGTTTCTTCGATGAGGTGCAGGTAGATCCAGCGCAGCGACACCGTGCCGTGGGTGCGATGGAGCCCGGTGTCGCTCAGCTGGTGGGCACGCGCGACCTCGCGAGAGAGCTCGCACTGGGCGTCGTACTCGGCGATGAGGCTTGCCACCGTCTCCTCGGGCTCGAGCCGGAAGTCGGCGTCCGGGTCCTCGTCGGTCCACGGAACCGGCGGCAGGTCCTCGGCCGGGATGCCCGCGAGGACTCGCTGGAACCAGCCCAGCTCGACCCAGCGCAGGTGTTTGACCAAGCCGCCGAGCGTGGTCGCCGAAGGCACGAGCCGTTTCCGAGCAGCGGATTCCGAGGTGCCGAGCAGCTTCGCCCTGGCCACCGCGCGATAGTTGTCCAGGAAGGCCTCGAACAGGGCGCGTTCGTCCGCGGTTGTTGCCTGCGCGGCCAGCGTCAGTGGTTCCGTCATGTCGGCAAGCTACCCGCCGACACCGACAAATTCCGACCGATTACCTCGGCAGGGCGGACGCGCGCCAGGCCCCTTGGCCAGGATGCGGCGGCTGCCGCACCGACCGTGACCGGTCGCTCCACCACGAGCGCTTGGCAGGCTTCGTCGGCGCCGGGCGGGAAGACGACGCGACCGCGGCGACGACGGCCGCCAGCGCGGCCAACTCGGCGTCGTCCGGGTTGCCTCGGACGATCCGCAGTACCGGCCTGTTCTCGCTCATACGCACCTCACAGGGGGATGTTGCCGTGCTTCTTCGGCGGCAGGGTCTCCCGCTTGTCCCGCAGCAGGGTCAGCGCGCGGGCGACGTGGCCGCGCGTGTGGGCCGGCACGATGACCGAGTCGAGGTACCCGCGTTCGGCCGCGGCGTACGGGTTGAGCAGCGTGTCCTCGTACTCCGCGATCAGTTCCGCTCGCAACGCGTCGACGTCCTTGCCGTCTTCGGCGGCCTTGGTGAGGGTTTTGCGGTGCACGATGTTCGCCGCGCCCTGCGCGCCCATGACAGCGACCTGCGCCGTCGGCCACGCCAGGTTCAGGTCCGCGCCGAGGTGCTTCGAGCCCATGACGTCGTACGCGCCACCGAAGGCCTTGCGCGTGATGACGGTGACGAGTGGGACGGTCGCTTCGGCGTAGGCGTAGATCAGCTTCGCGCCGCGCCGGATGATCCCGTTCCACTCCTGTTCGGTGCCCGGCAGGAAGCCCGGGACGTCGACCAGGGTCAGGACCGGCACGTTGAACGCGTCGCAGGTGCGGACGAACCGCGCGGCCTTCTCGGACGCGTCGATGTCGAGGCAGCCGGCGAACTGCGTCGGCTGGTTGGCCACGACGCCGACGCTGTGGCCGTTCACGCGGCCGAAGCCGACCAGGATGTTCGGCGCGAACAGCTCGTGGACCTCGAGGAACTCCCCGTCGTCGACGATGCGCGTGATCACCTCGTGCATGTCGTACGGCGTGTTCGGCGAGTCGGGGATCAGCGTGTCCAGCTCGCGGTCGGCGTCGGTGACGTCGTCGAAGAGGCTGCTGCCTTCGCCCGCGAGGTCGCCGGACTCGAACACCGGCGCGTCGGACAGGTTGTTCGACGGCAGGTAGGACAGCAGTTCCTTGACGTAGGCGATCGCGTCCTCGTCGTCGGAGCCGAGGTAGTGCGCGACCCCGGACTTCGTGTTGTGTGTGCGGGCGCCGCCGAGCTCCTCGAACGTGACCTCTTCGCCGGTCACCGTCTTCACGACGTCGGGGCCGGTGATGAACATCTGTGAGGTCTCGTCGACCATCACCACGAAGTCGGTCAGCGCGGGGGAGTAGACGTGCCCGCCGGCGTTCGCGCCCATGATCAGCGAGATCTGCGGGATCACCCCGGACGCGTGCACGTTGCGGCGGAAGATCTCGCCGTAGAGGCCCAGCGAGACGACGCCTTCCTGGATACGCGCGCCACCGCCTTCGTTGATGCCGACGATCGGGCGGCCGGTCTTGATCGCCAGGTCCATCACCTTGACGATCTTTTCGCCGTAGACCTCGCCGAGCGAGCCGCCGAAGACGGCCACGTCCTGGCTGAACACACAGATTCCGCGGCCGTCGACGGTGCCGTACCCGGTCACCACGCCGTCGCCGTACGGGCGGTTCTTCTCCTGCCCGAAGTTCACCGAGCGGTGCTTGGCGAGCTCGTCGAGCTCGATGAACGAGCCCGGGTCCAGCAGCAGGTCGATGCGTTCGCGTGCGGTCTTCTTGCCCTTGGCGTGCTGTTTCTCCACTGCCCGCACCGAACCGGCGTGCACGGCCTCGTCGTACCGGCGGTACAGGTCGGCGAGCTTGCCGGCGGTGGTGTGGATGTCCGGTTCTTCTGCGGGAGGCGTCCCGATCGGTTCCGTCGCACTGCTCATGGTCCGCCAGCTTAACGAACGTTCACGTCTCTCGCGTGTGTCGTAGGCAACGTCCACGGCTGAATAGAGTCGTCGTTATGGGTATTCCACTGAGCGACGCCGTCCGTGACCTCGTCGACGGCAAAAACTACGCCACGCTCGCCACGATCAATGCCGACGGCGGCCCGCAGACTTCGGCGATGTGGGTCGGGCGGGACGGCGACGAACTGCTGTTCTCGACGGTTGCCGGGCGGCTCAAGGACCGCAATATGCGGCGCGATCCCAGGGTCAGCGTGACGATCATGGACCGGGCCGACCCGGAGCGGTACACCGAGATCCGGGGCCGGGTGACGATCACCTCCGACGGCGGCCGCGAGCTGGACGACACCCTGTCGTGGAAGTACGACGGCAAGGACGCGGGCGAAGACGCGCCCGGCGCTGTCCGGGTGGTCGTCCGGGTCGCCGCGGACAAGGTGACCGGTCACGTCTCCTAGGCGGCCGCGAGGACTCGTGAGCGTTCCTGCCGGTTCTAGGCGGCCGGAACGCGCATGAGTCCTTCAGGCGTGAACGAGCGGACGTCGGTCAGCCCAGGGTTTGGCTTGTTCGAGCTGCGCGGCGACGCGCAGCAACAGGTCTTCTCGTCCATAGCCGGCGACGAGTTGCACGCCGACCGGCAGGCCGTCGCGTGTCCAGTGCAGGGGCAGGGAAATCGCCGGCTGGCCCGAAGCGTTGAACGCGGCGGTGAAGATGCCGGGGTCGACGTCGCCGAGGTCCGCCAGCGGTGGCGGTGGCGTCGGCATGGTCGGGGTGAGCAGCAGGTCCCAGCGGTCGTCGGTCCACCATCGTTCGATCTCCCGGCCGTGTGCGCGCAGGCTGTCGACACCTTCGGAGAACTGTGCGCCGGAGATCGTCGCCCCGGCTTGGGCGCCGCCCCAGCTTCCCGGCTCGACTTCGTCTTCGGTGAGCGGGCGACCGAGCCGTTGCTCCCAAAGGTCGAGCCCGCGCTTCGCCACTACGGCCATGGCCATTCCGAACGCCGGTGGGAATCCGCCCCGGGTGAGTGCCGCCGGGAAGCCGTCGGCGACGTCGTGGCCGAGTTCGTCGAGTAGGTTCGCGGCCGCGCGGGCGCCGGCTTCGCAGGCAGGATCGATCTTCGCGCTTGCTGTCGGATCGGTGGTGAGCACGCCGATCCGGAGTCGCCCCGGAGCCGCACCGACTTCGGCGAGGAACGGCCGGACCGGGGTCGGCGCGCAGAACGGATCTCCCGCCCGGTGACCACTGACGATATCGAGCACGGCCGCCACATCGCGAACCGTTCGTGCCAAACACATTTCCGAAGCGAGGCCGGCGAGGTTGTCGACGAACATGTCGGGCCCGGCCGACACCCGGCCGCGGCTGCCTTTGAGGCCCACGACGCCACAGTACGCGGCGGGTGCGCGGATCGAGCCGGCCGCGTCGGTGCCTTCGGCGATCGCCACCATGCCGGCGGCGACGGCAGCGGCCGATCCGCCACTCGAGCCTGCCGTGGTTCGCGCCGTGTCCCATGGGTTGCGCGCCGGCCCCCAGGCGGCTGAATCGGTGGAAGCCAGCGAGGCGCCCATTTCCGGGGTGTTGGTTTTGCCGACCAGTACGAACCCGGCCGCACGCATTCGTTCCACGTAGAAGGAATCATGGTCGGCTCGGTAGCCGGCGGCTTTCGCCCCGAGGATGCCCTGCGACGTCAAGTCGCCCTTGGAGACGAGTGACAGGTCCTTCATCAGATAAGGCACGCCTCGGAACGGTCCGTCGGGAGCAGAACGCGCTTCGGCTCGCGCCTTTTCGAAAAGCGGGATGATCACGGCGTTGAGTGCGGGGTTGAGCTTCTCGATACGCTCGATCGCTTCCTCGGCGAGCTCTTCCGGCGAGGCCTGTCCGGTGCGGACGAGCTCGGCTTGGGCTGTCGCGTCCAGAACCATCACTTCCCCCAGCTTGGTCGTTGATGCGACTGTAGACTCACGAGCCTCGCGCGGTGTCGATCAGAGCGTCGGCGAAAGCAGTACTCGGCCGAGGTTTTCGCGCGCTTCGATGAGGCGATGGGCTTCCGCGGCCTGGTCGAGCGGCAGCGTCCGATGGACTGCCGGCCGGAGTTCGCCCGCGGCCGTCAACTTCCACAGCTTGTCCCGGTGCTCGTCGTAGCGGTCGCGCCGCAACGTCGCGAACTGGCCCATCGAGAAGCCGATGACTCCCTTGCTCTGCATGCGCAACTCGTTCACATCGACGTTCCCGCCGACGCCGTTGTAGGTGATCAGGCGCCCGAACGGTTTCACGGCGTCGAGGCTCTGCCGGAAGACGTCACCGCCGACCCCGTCGAGCACGATGTCGACGGGCTCGCCCCAGTGATCCTGCGAGTAGAAGACGACGTCGTCGGCACCCAGCCCGCGTACGAAATCCGCCTTCGACGTCGAGCCGACGGCGGCGATCACGCGGCCGGCGCCGAGCAGTTTCGCGAGCTGGACGGTGAGGTGCCCGACGCCTCCCGCGGCCGCCGTCACCAGCACGGAGTCACCAGGGCGCACCGCGGCGATGTGCAGAGTGCCCAAAGCGACCTGGCCGCCGCGGACCAGCGCCAGCGCCGCTTCGTCGCTGACATCGTCCGGCACCGGGACCGCGAAACCGGCGTTGACCAGTGCGAACTCGGCGTAGGCGCCGCTGAACGCCATCCCCGCCGCGCGTTGTCCGACGCGCCATCCGCGGACGTTGATGCCCATCCCGACCACCCGGCCGACCACGTCGCCGCCTGGCGCGTGCGGAAGCGACGGGCCGCCGTGAGTCAGCCGGACGACGGGCAGGGTGACACCCGCGAACGTCACTTCGAGCAGCAGCTCGTCCGGGCCGAGTTCCGGCCGCGGTAGGCGCTCGACCCGCAGGACCTCGGGTCCGCCGTAGCCGTGGAAACGGACTGTCCGCACTACTGGCCTCCACTTCAACAGTGTTTAAGTTCAACGGTGTTGAAGTTTGCGGCATACTGGCGCCGTCCGTCAACACCGTGAGGAGAGTCGTCGATGCGTTTGACCCGTGACCAGGTGCTCGCCGGTGCGCTGGGGCTGCTCGACGAAGTCGGCATCGACGGCCTGAGCATGCGACGGCTCGCGTCCGTGCTGGGCGTCCAGAACGGCGCCACCTACTGGCACTTCCCGAGCAAGCAGGCCCTGCTGGAAGCGATGGCGGAGGCGATGCTTGCCGATCTCACCCTGGGGCTTGACGAGCGTTTACCTTGGTACGAAAGGATTTCCGAGCTGGCGCAGCGGCTACGGAGCGCGCTGCTGGCCCACCGCGATGGCGCGCGGATCTTCTCCGGGGTCTTCGTCCCGTTGCCCAACGCGCTGGCGTACGGCGAGACGATGATCGGCCTGTTGCGCGGCGCCGGCCGCAGCAGCCGGGACGCGGCCTGGGCGGTCGACACGATCACGTACTACGTCGTCGGCCACACCATCGAGGAGCAACTCGCGGCGGGTCTCCCCGATGGCGGACGGGACGCCGTCGCGCGCCTGACCGACGCGCTCGATCCCGCCCACCACCCGAACATGCTCGCCGCCCTCGACGACATCCCCGTGCCGCACACCGAGGATCACTTCGCGTACGGGCTCGGAGTGATCATCGCCGGACTGCGCTCGGCCTGAACGTGGGACTCGGTCGGCTTGAACGTGGGACTCGCGGGCTTGAACGTGGGACTCGCGTCAGGGAGAGGTGACGACCTGGCCCGCCCAGGAGAGCCCACCGCCGAAGCTCAGCAGCAGGGCCGGGACGCCTGAGGCGACTTCGCCGCGTTCGACGAGCTTGGCCAGCGCCAGCGGGATGGACGCGGCGGAGGTGTTGCCCGAGTCGACGACGTCGCGGGCGACCACGGCCCTCTCGGCGCCGAGGTCGCGGATGATCACCTCGATGATCCGCAGGTTGGCCTGGTGGGTGACGATGGCGCCGAGGTCGCCCGGCGTGATCCCGGCGCGGCGGCACGCTTCGCGGGCCAGTTTGGGCATTTCGGTGGTGGCCCACCGGTACACGGCCTGCCCTTCCTGCGCGAAATGCGGCTGCCACGCGTCGTTCAGCCGGACGGCCTGGCCCTGGGTCGGGTCCGAGCCCCAGACGACCGGGCCGATGCCCGGGTCGTCGGCCGCGCTGAGGACGGCGGCGCCCGCGCCGTCGCCGAGTAGCACGCAGGTCGAGCGGTCGGTCCAGTCGGTGACGTCGCTCATCTTCTCCGCGCCGATGACCAGCGCGTGGCGGGCGGCACCGGCGCGCAGCGCGTGATCCGCCGTCGCGAGCGCGGTGCAGAAACCGGCGCAGCCGTTGTTGACGTCGTAACCGGCCGCGGCCGGGATGCCGAGCCGCCCGGCCACCTGAGTGGCGATGTTCGGGCAGCGGTCCATCGCGGTGCAGGTCGCGACGACTACCAGGTCGATGTCCGCGGGAAGCAGCCCGGCCGAGGTCAGGGCCTTGCCCGCGGCCCCGGCCGCCATGTCCGTCACCGACTCCTCGCGCGCGAGGTGGCGGGTGGCGATGCCGGTCCGGCGCCGGATCCACTCGTCGCTGGTGTCGATCGTGCGTGCCAGCTCATCGTTCGTGACGACGTGCTCGGGCTGGTAGTGGCCCAGCGCGATGATGCGCGATCCCGGCATGCTTGCTCCTCGGCAGAGTGGACGATGCCGGAACTATAGCGTCCGAACGATCGGATTCTAAATGGGTCGGTCCGGTTATAGTGGGGCCGTGAGTCCCCGCAGATCCGCCGCCGACGCGCGCGACACCCGCTCGGCAATCCTCGTGCGCGGACTCGAAATCGCGTCCGCCGAAGGCATGGAGGGCGTGACGATCGGCAGGCTGGCGGCGGACCTCGGGCTGAGCAAGTCCGGGCTGCTGGGGCACTTCGGCACCAAAGAGACGCTGCAGCTGGCTCTCGTGGACACCGCTGCCGAGGCCTTCTCCCGCGAGGTTTCGGACCCGGCGGACGGGACGGCGTTCGGGATGGACCACCTCGTCGCACTGTGCGCGGCCTGGGTGTCCTACCTGGAACGAGGCGTACTCCCCGGCGGCTGTTTCTTCATGGCCGCGGCGAGCGAGTTCGACGATCGCCCCGGGCCGGTGCGTGACGCCGTGGCCGGGCTGCATTCGTTGTGGCAGAACGATCTCCGGCGGCACATCCGGCTGGCGATCGCGGCGGGCGAGCTGCCGGACGGCACCGAGGCGGACCAGCTGCTCTTCGAACTCGGCGGCGTAATGCTGGCCCTCAACCATGCTCTGCAGCTGTACGGCGACCGGACCGCGATCGAACGCACCCGCCGTGCGATGGGCCGCCTGCTCGGCAGGCCCCTCCCCGCTCCGACCGCAACTCGACGGCGAGTTGCGGTCTGACGGGTCACCGTATCCGGCGGAGGTACGGTCGGCGATCGTCCAGACGGCCGCTTTCAGTACGCGAAAGATCGGCAGCCCTGAGACACCGAAGGTACTCAGCGGCCGTTTTACCCGGGTCAGCCGCCCAAGAAGTCGTCAGCCGGCTTGCCGGTGCGCGATCTGCCAGGTGTTGCCCCAGTCGTCGCGCACCATGGCGCGTCTGTCCCCGTACGGGGTGTCGCGGGGGTCTTCGAGCGAGGTGGCGCCGTGGGTGATCGCGCGCTGGAAGGTGGTTTCGGCGTCCTCGACGTAGACGTAGAGGAACGCGGGCATCGGGTCGCGCTCGTCGTCGCCGCTGATCATGAGCCAGGAGTCGCCGATGCGGAGTTCGGCCGGACGTCCCGGGTGGAACGCGCCCTCGGCGTCGAACACCTGCTGGAGGAAGCGGACGAGGCCCTGCGGATCCGGAGTGACGATCCTGGGCGTGACGACGTGCCAGCCCGCGGGCGCCGGAGAGTTGCCTGGCACGAGCCTCACCTCGGATGGGTCGGAGTCAGTGCTTGCGGACACTACGCTCGGGTTCGCCCGGCTTCCAGATCGTGATGTCCAGGTGACCGTCGCCGACTTCGACCGTTGACGCGCTGGTCAGTTCGGTGCCGTAGAAGTGGTCGAATTCCTGGCCCCGGAGGTCGAACCCGGTCTCGTCGAACAGGTCGGTGGCGAAACGCTGGTGCAGGTCCTTGTCCTGGACGTCTTCGACCACGCCCCACAGCTTCGCGTCGCCGTCCGACACCTCGGTGTCGACCGTGGCGGTGTGCAGGCAGAATCGCGGATCGCGGACCAGATCGCGGAACTTCCACGTGTCCGGCATGCCGACGAGCCAGAGCCGATCCTCGAAGAACCGCGGCTCGATCGGGCTGATCCGCGGCGATCCGTCGGCACGCAGGGTGGCCAACAGGCACAGGTTCCCGGTGGCGCGGTGGCGGCGGGTGAACACGGCGGCGATCCGCGGCGCGGCTTCGGTGAACTCGCTCCAGGAGGTCATCGTCCGATATTACGAGCGGGTCAGCCCTGCGCCGACGATGCCGCTGCCCCAGATCCGGGAGGAGGCTGCGGTTTTGCTGCCTGAGTGCCGCTCCTGGTCGCCAGGCGCGACCATCACCGCAACTCGACGGCGACTTGCGGTCTCCGAGAAACCAAGAGACCCCACAAAAGCGCAAAAGTGCGACGTGGGTGACGCAAGGACTGGTGACGCGGGTTAGACGTTGCGCAGTACCGAAACGACGGTGCCCAGGATGACGGCCTTGTCGCCGTCGATGACCTCGTAAGCCGGGTTGCGCGGCTCGAGGTAGACGTGGCCGTTGCGGCGGCGGTACACCTTGACTGTCGCCTCTTCGTCGATCATCGCGGCGACGATCTGGCCGGAGTGAGCCTCGGACTGCTGCTTCACCACGACGATGTCGCCGTCGCAGATGGCGGCGTCGATCATCGAGTCACCGCGCACGCGCAGGCCGAAAACGTTGCCGCGTCCGGTAAGTTCGCGCGGCAGGTTCAGCACGTCGTCGAGGTGCTCTTCGGCCATGATGGGACTTCCCGCGGCGATATGGCCGACCACGGGTACCGGCACCGAGTCACCACCGGACGCGCGCGCCGATGGCTCCTGCAGGAACGCGCGCACGTCGATCGGGCGGGACATCGTGCTGCTGCGACGCAGGAAACCGTTGTCCTCCAAGCTTGCCAGGTGCTTCGACACCGAAGACGAAGACCGCAGGCCGACGGCGTCGCCGATCTCCCGCGTGCTCGGCGCATACCCGTGCCTCACCACCCAATCCCGGATGGTGACCAGGATTCGCTGCTGGCGCAGCGGCAGGGCGGAGGTGTCCAGGTGCTCGAACGCGTCAAGATCGTCGTAGGTGGTCACTCGCGCATGGTAGAGGTAGGTATCGGTCGTGGCGCCGCGGGCAACGGTCAACTCGCCGGGCGGCCCGCGCCGACGTAGTCGTCGCCCGCCGAGTGGTAGGTGTGGATCTGGATCGCCTGGCCCTCGGTCGGGGCGTTGATCATCAACCCGTTGCCGAGGTACAGGCCCACGTGGTGGATGTTCGTCGCGGCGTTGCCGTAGAACACGAGATCGCCGAGCTGTGGCGGCTGCGAGGCCGGAACCGACGGCACAGACCGGAACTGGCTGTCCGCGGTGCGCGGCAGCTCGACCCCCGCGTCCTCATAGGACGCTTTCGTCAGCCCTGAGCAGTCGAAACCCGCGGCGCCGGCGTCCGGGCCGTTGCCGCCCCATACGTACGGCAGGCCGAGCTGCCCGAGCGCGAATCGGGTCGCGCGGGTCGACGGCGCGTTCGTCTTCGCCGGATCGAGCGACAACGTCGCGTACAGCTGCGCGTTGCCGAGGACCTGCTGACGGAACAGCGGTGAACTTTCGTACTTCCCGATGGCGTCCCACCAGCCATTGCCGCCGCCGAGGTCGGCACCGGTCGCGCACAGCGCCCGGCCCGCGGCGATGGACGCGTCGCGGACGTTGGTGACGGACGGCTTCGTCGTCCCCGGGATATCTCGGCCCCACCGCTTCCACTGCTGTGCCGACAGCTTGAGCGGGCCGCCGCGGCCGTCCGCCGCGGTCGACTTGCCGATGCCCGCGAGCGTCACCCACGACAGATGACACGCGGGCTGCTCGGTTCGCAGGGTGAGCTCGCCGGTCGCGTACCCCATGAGCGACTGCGCGGGGACTTCGAGCGGGCCGGACAGGCCCTGCGCCCAGGTTTCGAGCTGGCTACCGGCCTTCGCGGGTTCCTGTGCCTGCACGGGTGAGCTGACTTCGAGCACCGACGGGCCCGCGCCGCCGCCGATCGTGTTCGCGGCGACCTCCGGCCGCGGCGTCGGCGGCGCGACGGCGGTGGGATGGCCGGTGCCGCCCGAGAGCAGCCAACCCGCGGTGACCAGCCCCGCTACCAGCGGCAACGCGACGAGCCCTCGCGTCGCGGCGCCCCGAGCCCAGCCCTTCTTCACATCGGCGGACTTCGGGTCGGAGGCGTCGTCAGGCGGTGTCACATCGGCCAGGTTAGAAGGGCTCACACTGGTGTAACGACTCCACGCCGTTCTCGTTAGGTTGACTCTCATATCCTGGGCCGATGAGCGAGATCGAGGTCGACCGGTTACAGAGCGCATTGGCCGCGGGCTACGCGGGGACAACGGTCGTCCCGGTGACCGGCTCGACCAACGCCGACCTGCGGGCAGCGGCCGCGAAGGGTGCGCCGGACCGCACGGTCCTGCTCGCCGAGGAGCAGACGGCCGGGGTCGGCAGGCGAGCGCGGCAATGGGTGTCGCCGAAGGGCGCGGGGATCTACGTCAGCGTGCTCCTGCGGCCCCGCGAGGTCTCGTTCGCCGGTCTGGGGTCGTTGTCCGTGGTCGCCGGGCTCGCCGTCCGCGAGGTCGCGGCGAGGCTCGGGGTCGACGCGGTGCTGAAGTGGCCCAACGATGTTTTGGCTGGTCCAGGGCGTGCGAAGTGTGCCGGAATCCTGTCCGAAGCCGAGACCGCCGCAGACGGGGGAGCGACCGTCGTGCTTGGCATCGGCGTGAACGTCCGGTCGATGGGCGACGTGCCGGCGGGTCCCGGGGCGCTACCGGCGACGTCGTTCGAGGAGCAGGGCGCGACCAGCACCGACCGCACCGAGATCGCCGTGATGCTCCTGACCGAGCTCGACGCGCGTGAGCGACGCTGGCGCGCGGCCGGCGGCGACCTCGCCCAGGCCGGAATGCTTGCGGAGTACCGGCAGCACTGCGCCACGCTCGGCCAGGACGTCCGCGTCCTGCTGCCGGCCGGCGACCCGCTCGTCGGGCGCGCCGCCGACGTCGACCAGGCGGGGCAACTCGTGGTCGAAGGAGCCGACGGGCGTCGGCACACCGTGTCCGCCGGTGACGTCGTGCATGTCAGGGCCGGATAGCTCGCTGGGAAGTAACCGAGCGGTTCGTGCCAATTGTGGTGTCCTCGGCGCCGGGGACACCGATCGCCGGTACGGTGAAGTTCACCATCGCGTAGACAACCCGGGAGCGTTCGACGTGGCCTATCCAGACGATCTGCTCAGTCAGAACGAGCACGTCGTAGTGCACAGTCATCCGCACTTCAAGATGCTGATCGTCCCGACCTTCTTCCTGATCGTCACCATCGGCGTGGGCATCTGGCTCACGGTGCTGGACAACGGGGTGAAGGCTCCTTGGCACATGGTGGCCCAGATCGCCATCGCCGTCGTCGCCGTCGTGCTGATCGTGTGGTTGTTCATCGCGCCGTTCCTGCGCTGGCGCACGACGCACTTCATCGTGACGACCGACCGGCTGATCGCCCGCGAGGGCGTCATCAAGCGGACCGGGATCGACATCCCGATGTCGCGGATCAACAGCGTCCAGTTCGAGCACGGCCTGACCGACCGGATCTTCGGCTGCGGCACGCTGATCATCGAGTCGGCCTCGGACGAGCCGCTGCGGTTCGACGACATCCCCAAGGTCGAGCACGTGCACACGATCATCTACCGCCAGGTCAACGACAACCCGTACGACGACTTCGACGCCGGTCAGCAGTACCCACAGCAGCCTGGCGAGCCGGGGCAGACCCAGCAGTACCCGCCACAGGGTCCGCCTCCGCCGCAGCGTCCGCCGTCACGCCGCGGTCGTCGCTGAGGTGGGGGCACGCGAACTCGGGTTGCCGCAGTGGGTTCCGGCCGCCGCAGGGCTGCCCGAGCGGGTGACGATCTGGGAGGTCGGCCCTCGGGACGGCCTGCAGAACGAGAAGACGGTCGTCCCCGTCGAGGTCAAGCTCGAATTCCTCGACAGGCTGGCCGACGCCGGGCTGAGGACGCTGGAAGCGACGAGTTTCGTACACCCGAAGTGGGTTCCGCAGCTGGCCGACGCCGAGAAGCTGCTTGCCGCGCTCGATCGTCGTGACGGCGTGCGGTATCCGGTACTGGTGCCGAACGAACGCGGCCTGGACCGCGCGCTGGACGCCGGGGTCGCCGACATCGCGATCTTTGCCAGCGCCACCGAGACGTTCGCTTCGAAGAACCTCAACTCCACGTTGGAGACCCAGTTCGAGATGTTCGAACCGGTGGTTTCCCGTGCTACCGCTGAAGGTCTGGACGTCCGCGGGTACCTGTCGATGTGCTTCGGCGACCCGTGGGAGGGCGCTGTTCCGGCCGAGCAG
This sequence comes from Amycolatopsis sp., assembly GCF_025464955.1. Lineage (GTDB taxonomy): Bacteria > Actinomycetota > Actinomycetes > Mycobacteriales > Pseudonocardiaceae > Amycolatopsis. Next base: position 78,284 of record NZ_JAODNM010000105.1, read on the forward strand.
GTCGTGCGGGCCGGACGCCGGCTGCTGGACTTGGGGTGCTCGCAACTCTCACTCGGGGACACCATCGGCGTCGCCACGGCCGGTCAGGTCGAGGCGGTCGTCGGCGGGTTCGTCTCCGCCGGGGTCGACGTCGGCAAACTGGCCGTGCACTTCCACGACACCTACGGCCAAGCGCTGGCGAACACGCTGACCGCGCTGCGCTGCGGTGTGTCCACTGTGGACTCATCGGCGGGCGGTCTCGGCGGCTGTCCGTACGCCGAGTCGGCCACCGGGAACCTGGCCACCGAGGACCTCGTCTGGATGCTCGACGGCCTCGGTGTCGCCCACGGTGCGGACCTCGACAAGCTGGTCGCCACGAGCGCGTGGATGGCCGGTCAGCTCGGCCGCCCGAGCGCCTCTCGGGTCGTCAACGCACTCGCCGGCTGAGCAACGCGCTTTCGATAGTTGCCGACCGAACCGGGGAGGGTGCGGTGACCGAGCAGACTGAGGCCGACACCGGCCCAGTGCGCCTTCCGTCGGCCTACGGCGGCCTGCTCGACGCCGGTGGTTTCGACGACGTCCCGACCCCGCCCGCCGCGGTGCCTGCCGCCGCGCCGCTGGTCCGCGGCACGATCCGGCAGGAGCGGGAGAGCGTGGTCGCGCTGTTCCTGGTGCACATGTTCCCGATCGGGCACCTGCCGATCGCCGCGGACAAGCCCGCGAAGCAGCCCCCTGCGCCGGCTGACGACGCTGACTACCTCGCCGGCCAGCGGTTCGTGCCGGGTGACCATCCCGACGCGGCGCTGGTCGAGGCGGGAACAGCGCTGAAGCACATCCGGGACGGTTTCCGGCGGTCGGCGAGCCCGTCGCCGTCGGCGATCCCGCCGGAGTTGACCGAGGGCCACGATCCGTACGGCGGCCTGGACGAGCAGGACTGGAACCGCCGGTTTCTCGGCGGTCTACGGGCATCCGTGCCCGAGTACGCCTGGCCGCCCGGGCAGCTGCACCCCGAGGGAGGGCAGCACGCCGGCGAGCCGGTGCTGCTCGCCGACGGGGTCCGGCTCGACCGCTTCGGCGGCGAGGAAGGCCGAATCTTCGCGCCGGACGGCACGAAGTTCGCCGGCCGCTCGCTTCCGCCAGGCTTCCTGCTGGCCGAATACCGCCGATACCGCGTGCTGAAGCCGCTGCCGGTGTGGCGGACGGTGTCCGCGGCCTGGTTCGGGCAACCCGGCGGCGGGGTCCGCTACCGGGCGACACACCCGGCCGGTGACCTGATGACCATGGGATACCTCGCGGAGCTCACCGGCGCCGCGGAACGGTTGGGGGCGGCGGGATGAACCTCGAGTCGATCTTGCGGTGGCTGGAAGCGCTGGGTGTGCCGCCGGAGGTCGTGTCCATCGGCGCCGAGGCCGACAACGCGTGGTGCGTCCTGCGCACCGAGGACTCGACGTGGGAGGTCTTCTGGCGGGAGCAGGGCAACCGCTACGACTGGGCACGCTTCACCAACGAGCAGGTCGCCTGTCACTACCTCTTCGGCAGACTCGCCTGGTCCCAGGTCGCCCGAGGTGCCGTCGGCGTCCTCCCCACGGCGGGTTAACGCGCCAGGATGGCCAAGGCGGCGTCGTGCAGGAGGCCGTTTTCGGCGGACGACAGCGCAGGGCAGCAGGGACTGGCGCGGCCGGGGCGCGTGGACCACGTGACGTGAAGGCCACCTTCACGGCGTAAGGCGCACTCAACTAGGCCTTCACAACCTCCCTGCCCGGCCGAAAGTACCTTCAGGAGCCCCAACAGTCACATCACCAACACCTGTGCCACCTGCGCGACGTGACTGGCCCTCAACTCCGCTACCAGCACCCACTCCGCCCCGGTCCTTGCTGCTCTGGACAGAACTGCCGTACCAGCCAGCCCCCAAAGTTCCAGGCATTGGCGCTAGAAGCCACAAGGGTGGCCCCGAGGGAACGCCGCAACCACCGCCCTAGCGGCGCAGGATGCCCAGAGCGGCGTCGTGCAGGAGGCCGTTGGTCGACAGCGCCGAGCCGCCCGCGAAGCCCGGCTTGCCGGTCAGGTCGCTGAACCTGCCGCCGGCCTCGGTGATGAGCACCTGCGCGGCAGCGACGTCCCAGGGGTTCACGATCGCCTCGGCGGCGACGTCGAGTGCGCCCTCCGCGACCAGGCAGTGCTGCCAGAAGTCGCCGAGCGCGCGGCTTTCCCAGCAGGCGTCGACGAGTTCGAGGTACTTCTCCCGCGAGTGGTACTCGGTCCACGACCCGAGGTCCGTCGTCGACAGGTACGCGTCCTCCAGCGACGACACGCCCGAGACGGCCAGCCGCCGTTCGCCCGCGACGTCGCTCAACCAGGCGCCGTCACCGGTGGACGCCCACCAGCGACGGCCCAGCAGCGGCGCGCTCATCATGCCGACGACGGGGATGCCGTCCTCGACGAGCGCGATCAGTGTCGCCCAAACGGGTAATCCTCGGAGGAAGTTCTTGGTCCCGTCGATCGGGTCGATCACCCACGCGCGGCCCGTTTCGGGCACCGAACCGCCACGCTCCTCCCCGGCGACGTCGTCGCCTGGACGTTCGGCGGCCAGGATCGTCCGCAGCTTGTCCTCGACGGCGGTGTCCGCGTCGGTCACCGGCGTCCGGTCCGGCTTGCGTTCGAAGGTCAGGTCGAGGGCGCGGAAGCGGTCGGTGGTGATCGCGTCGGCGGCGTCCGCCAGTCGGGCGGCGAGCTTGAGTTCATTCGCGTAGCCAGGCACGACGGGATCATTTCACGGGCTTCACGCCGCACGCGCACTAGAGTCGGGCAGGTGAGCATGGTGCTACTTGCCGAGGACGACCCGGCCATCGCAGACCCGCTGTCGCGCGCCCTTCAGCGGGAGGGCTACGACGTCATCGTGGTCCCGGACGGCCCGTCGGCGCTCGACGCGGCCGAAGAAGGCCACATCGACCTCCTGGTTCTCGACCTCGGCCTGCCCGGAATGGACGGCCTCGAGGTCTGCCGGCGACTCCGCGCGAGCGGGACGGAACTGCCGGTACTGATGCTGACGGCGCGTACCGACGAGGTCGACTTCGTGGTCGGCCTCGACGCCGGCGCGGACGACTATGTCGCCAAACCCTTCCGGCTGGCCGAGCTGCTGGCCCGCATCCGCGCGCTGCTGCGCCGCCGCGCCCCCGAGGTGCTCGAATCCGCCGGCGTGCGGATGGATTTGGGCGCCCGCTTGGTGACCGTCGACACGCACGAGGTGCAGCTGGCGAACAAGGAGTTCGAGCTGCTGCGCGTCCTGATGAGCCGTGCCGGGCAGGTCGTCAGCCGTGACGAGATCCTCGCCGAGGTCTGGAACGACCTCGAGTCGAAGACGTCGAAAACGCTCGACATGCACATGTCGTGGCTCCGGCGGAAGCTCGCCATCGCTTCCGACGAGAACGGCGGCCGCGGTCCGAAGCCCACCTCGGTGCACTCCGGCGACGGTGAACGCCGGATCGCGACTGTGCGCGGTGTCGGTTTCCGCTTCAACTCAGAGTGAGCATGCGTCGCCGGATCCTGCTCGCGATCCTGCTGGCGGTGGCCGTCACCGGGGCCGCACTGGGTATTCCGCTCGGCATCACGTCGTTCCAGCTCGTCGAAACCCTCAACCGGGAGAACCTCGCCGCCAGCGTCCGGACGATCGCGGCGATCCTGGACAACGATCTCGCCAACGGCGAAGCCATCGACCTCAACCAGGTCCGCGCGGCCGTTCCGCAGACCGGCATGCTCCGGGTGCAGGTGCCGGGCCAGCAGGAAAAGCGCTACGGGACCGACCCCGGCACGGACGTCATCTCCCAAAGCGAGCCGATCGCCAAGGACGGGACGGTGGAGCTGTCCATCCCGGCCGGTCCCATGCACACCCGGCAGACGCAGGTCGCGCTGCTGGTGATCATGCTGATCCTGCTGTCGGTGGGCACCGGCACGGTGGTCGCGACGGTGACGGCGCGGCGGCTGGCCAGGCCGCTGCGGCACGTGGCCGAGCGTGCTTCGAAGCTCGGTGGCGGAGACTTCCGGCCGGATCCGAGTCGCTACGGCGTCGGCGAGCTGGACATGGTCGCCGAGGCGCTCGACGCCTCGGGTACCGCGCTCGCCCAGCTCGTCCAGCGGGAGCGACAGCTCGTCGGTGACGTTTCCCATCAGCTGCGGAGCCGGCTGACCGCGTTGCAGCTGCGCCTCGAACCGCTCACGATGCATCCCGACCCGGAGGTCGCGGATGAGTCCAAGGCCGCGCAGGAGCAGGCGGACAGGCTCGCTGACGCCCTCAACGAGCTGCTGGCCGCGGCGCGTGCCGCCAGCGAGGTCAGCACGCAACCAGTGGAACTGCCCTCCGTGCTGCCCGAGGTGTCGGAGGAGTGGCGTCAGCTGCTGCGGTCGGAGGGGCGCAACCTGCGGGTCCGGGTCGGCGACGGACTGATGGCGCGCGCGACCCCGGGCAGACTGCGCGAAGTGATCGGCGTCCTGCTGGACAACGCGCTGCGGCACGGAGCCGGCACGGTCACGCTGTCCGCGCGCCGCGGTGACGCCGAGGGCACTGTGGTGATCGAGGTGAGCGACACCGGGCCAGGCGTGCCGGACGAGCTCGCGCCGCATGTGTTCGAGCGCGGGTTCTCCGGTGGCGGCTCCACCGGTGTCGGCCTGGCGCTGGCCCGCGCACTGGTCGAGGCTGACGGCGGCCGGCTCGAGCTGTCCAGCCGCCAGCCCGCGATCTTCAGCCTGTTCCTGAAGGTGCCGCGCCCCGGCGATGTCGCCGGCGTCCGCTGGCCCGCCGAACGCGTCCCCCGCTGACCCAGGGCACTGATCCGAAAATCCAAAGTGGGTGGGCAGGGTTGTAACCCGGCGCAGCGCAGCGGAGCCGGGTGGGATGCGACCATGAGTCACCTGCTCAGGCGGTGGCCCCCAACGGCTCCAACGTCACCTTG
>NZ_JAODNM010000170.1 GCF_025464955.1 Amycolatopsis sp.
CGACGCGGTGGCGATAGGCGCCCCGCGGAATCGGTAGAGCGCTAATGTCGGCGCTGAGGCGGACCACGGAGGAATGGGTGTCGGAAGACTGGGCGGCGGTCGCGAAGGCCATCAACGAGCGCGTGAACGAGCTCGGTTGGCGTCAACGCGAACTGGCGGAACGCTCGCAGGTTTCGCAGGCGATCGTCCGCGAAATCCAAAACCACACCGTGGAACGCAAGCGCAGTGACCGCACCCTTGAAGCGCTCGCGCTGGCCCTCGGTTTTCACGCCCAGCACCTGCACGCCGTGCTGCTCGGCCGGATACCGCCAGCCCTGGGCCGGCCACGGGAAGACCTCGACGACGCCAACGGCGCACGCCTTGCTGTCATTGAAGAACGCCTCGGCACGATCACCGATCAGCTCGCCGAGCTGAAGGCGGACCTCGCTGTGCTGATGCACCGTGACCGTGGGCCGGGCGAGTAGCCGAGTTCCCGTGATCCGCGCGGCCGCTGGGCCGGGCGGTGGTCGTTCTTGCCGTTTGTCATGACACCAAGAAACGCCCATTTGCGGCCCGGCGGCAGCGGGCAACAGATGACACACCCCGTGTTATCTCATGTTATTTCCGCAGGTAGAACACCCTCTGCGGCGGTGTGGCGATGACAGAAAGAAGCCGCTTGCAAGCGGCCCGGGTAGCTATCGGTTGGGGGCAGGAGAAGCTAGCCAAAGCCATCAATGACCGGTGCCCGGGATTCAGTCTGGCGGTGTTGCCGATCGCGAGCCGTAAGGCTCAGATATCGCGGTGGGAAAACGGGAAGGTGACACCCACCCGCCAATGCGCGCCATCCTCCGCGAGATCTACGGCCGTACGAACGACGATCTCGGGCTCCCCACGGAGATGGAACCGATCGATACATCCGGTTCCGAACTGGCCGAGCGACTCATCATCGCGCGCCGAGTCGACGCCGCGACGATCGCGATGTTCCGCAACGAGGTCGACGGCGTCCGCCACGCCGACCGCCGCTTCGGTGCCGCCACGCGGCTCGAACGCCTTCGCGGACAGATCACCGACATCGAGGGCCACCTACGCCACACACTGCTGCGCCGGGAACGCGCACCGCTCGCCGGCGTGCTCACCGAGGCATCGACGCTGGCCGGGTGGACCTCACTCGACATTGGCGCGCTCGATCAAGCCTGGACCCACTACGAACGCGCCAAGTCGGCCGCCCTGGAATCCGGCTCCCTCGCGCTGCTCGCGCACGCGACCGCAGAGCAAGCGTTCGTGCTCGTCGACATGGGCAACACGAGTGACGCGCTCGCCCTGTTCGCGGAGGCCCGCGAGATCGGCGAACGCGCGCCGCGCCTACTCAGAGCATGGCTCGCTGCCGCCCAGGGAGAGGGATACGCCGTCGCCGGGCAACGCGGCGACGCACTCAGGTCGTTCGACGAGGCCGACACTCTGCGACCATCCGAAGTCGTGCACCCCGCGTTGCCGTTTCTCTTCCTCGGCGGAAGCCACTTGGACCGGTGGCGCGGCAACGCGCTCGTTCATCTCGGCGCGGCCGAGGCCATCGATCAGCTCGAAAGCTTGCTCGACGGGATGCAGTCGTCATCGTTCGTGCGCGCCCGCGCGGCAACCCTCGTAGACCTTGCGCTTGCCTACAGCGCTGCCGATGATCGGGAAGCGGCCCAGACCTATGCGAACCAAGCGCGCCGGATCATCTCGCAAGTCGGTTCAGTGCGTATGCGCCGGAGGCTTGAACGGCTCGTACTGCCGGGCGACTCACGTTCGGCGTGAGTTCAGGTAGTAGAGCAAAGAGACCAGCGTCCCCGAGCCGAGTAGCTCTTGACGCTGAGCAAGCTCGTTGACCCGCGACAGTGGCACCCACTCGACGCGCCCGGCTTCCTCGGTGTCGGTGGGGTCGCCGATGTGCTCGGCAGCGCGCCACAAGTACACGTCGACCGGTGCGGTGACCTGTCCCGGCAACGGCTCGAAGGTCACCAGGCGTTCCGGGGTGCCTACCGGCTGCCACCCGCTCTCCTCGGCTGCCTCGCGCGCGGCCGTCCCGGCGGAGTTCTCACCCTCGTCGACCATGCCTCCCAGCAGCTCGTAGCCCCACTGCTCGGTGGCGAACCGGTAGCGCCAGAGCATGAGTGCTTCGTCCTGGTCGTTCACGATCAGCGCTATGGCGATGCGTGCCAGGTGCACCACGTGGTACTCCCAGCGCTCCCCGTTCGGCGCTTCCACGTCGGTCAACCCGACCTTGACCCACTTGTTGTCGTAGACCAGCCGTTCACCGAACGTCTTCCACGACCCATGCTCGTCAGCCACAGGGAGCAGCCTAATGCCGTGACCACGAACGTTCGCAGTGCCGTTGCAACTACATTTGCCGGTCATGAGTGACAACATCCCGCGCCAGCCCGTCGACGGAGTTCCGGTCGGCCCTGCGTCTGTTGAGGTGGTGCGGTTACGGCAGCTGACGCCGGGCGCGATGTGGGTGACCGCGATCGTGATCGCCACACTGACCGCGGCAGCGGTGGTGGGACTGTGGTGGCCGGCCACCGCCGGACTCAACGGCGCTGATCTAGTGACAGCGCGGCTGGACGCGCTGAAGATCGGGCTCAGCATCGGCGTCGGCAGTGGCGGGGTCGTCGCGCTGTATCTGGCTTGGCGCCGTCAGCACTCCACCGAAGCTGACCTGGACAACCGCGAGCGCTCGCTCTTCCTTCAACAGCAGGTCGCCGGTGAGGCCCGGGCCGATGCGACTGCCCGCCGGATCACTGAGCTCTATCTGAAGGCCGTCGAGCAGTTGGGATCTGACAAAGCCCCGGTCCGACTGGGTGGCCTGTACGCGCTCGAACGCGTCGCTCAGGACAACAGAACCCAGCGCCAGACAATCGTGAACGTCTGGTGCGCCTACCTACGGATGCCGTTCACACCACCCGATGAACCGCCTACGGTCGACGAGAAGAAGGACGTGCGAGAGGACTACCGCGACCAGGTCCAAGAGCGCGAAGTCCGGCTCACCGCCCAACGCCTACTCACAGAGCACCTCACCCCTGGCGCCAATCCCGAGAGCCCGGTGGACACGTTCTGGGCCGAGATGAACCTCGACCTCGCCGGCGCTGTACTCATCAACTTCACCCTTACCAGCTGCACGGCTCGCGCTGTGACCTTCGACTTGGCGACGTTCATTGGCGGCGCCAACTTCGACTCGGCGACGTTCACCAGCGACGCCGACTTCATCTCGGCAAAGTTCACCAACTACGCCGACTTCGACTTATCGACCTTCATCGACTACGCCGACTTCGAGGCAGCGACGTTCACCAGCTACGCCAACTTCGGCTCGGCAGAGTTCCCCGGCGGCGCCAGCTTCGACTCGGCGACGTTCACCGGCTCCGCCAACTTTGGCTCGGCAAAGTTCCCCGGCGGCGCCAGCTTCGACTCGGCGACGTTCACCGGCTCCGCCAACTTTGACTCGGCCTCGTTCAGTCGCTACGTGAACTTCAGCTCAGCGACGTTCATCAACTCGGCTAACTTCGGTTCGACAAAGTTCACCGCGCCACCGGCGAAAGAGGATGTCGTGACTGCGGGGATGACCACAGACTTTCGGGGGACGCGGTTCGTCGAGGAGCCACCTGCGGAACTAGCCCCTTTCCTGTAGCTGCTTGAGCCGTCGCTGCTGGCGAACGGACCCGATCTCAGCAGCCAGGGTGCGTGCCCGGATGACGTGCACGCGAGCCTCGTCGTGCTCGCCCATCGCCGTGAATGCGGCAGCCAGGTCGACACGCAGCCCGGTTTCAGCCCGGGTAAAGGTGGGATCAAGCCGGTTCAGCGCGGACGCGAGCACGGCAACCGCTTCCGGCTCGCCAACGCGGGCGAGCGCGTGGCCGCGCCACCGCGCAAGGTGTACCGGATCAAGCGCGACGTACGGACCGTCCACACTGGACGGATCCGACGGCAGCAGCGACGCAGCGCGATCGAACGCGCGCAAGCTGCCTGAACGCTTCCCGTCTGCGGAGAGCGCTTCACCGTGTGCAGCGGCAAGCCAGGAACGCAGCAGACGACCGGTGACCCGAGCAGCTCGTTTCTCCGTGGCTTCAAGGAGCTCAACGGCAGAGTTCGTCTCGCCAAGATCAAGCAGCACGAATGCCTGTTCAGCGGTGGTGTGTGCTTCAAAGGCAACCTGGCCGGACTCGCTTGCGGCACCTTTGGCCCGCTCGTAACGCTGCCAGGACTCAGACACGTTTCCCAGGTCGAGCGCTTGCCATCCGGCAAGGGTGCCCAGCTCTGCGAGTATCGCGGCAAGCTGTTCGCGGATACCGGGCGCCAGGCTGTGTGACAGCAAGCGGGTGACCTGCTGGATTTTGGTTGCCACCTCGTCGTGGGCGGTCACGGCTCCCAACTGTCGATCGAGTCGACGCACCGCGGTGAGCTGGTCCTGGAGAAGGTTCAAGACGGTCGAATTGACGCGCCGCGCGGCGCTGAGCATCTGTCGTAGCTCGTGCTCGCCACCGTCGGGCAGGCGCGTCGCGGCCGGCGACGAGAGAAGTTCGTCAACGCCGATACCAAAGATCCTTTCCAACAGCCTTGCTGTCGCCGGGCGGGGGCGGCCGACGGGCGAGCCGTCTGGTCTACGGCCAGCGACGAGACGTTTCAGGTGTCGCTCACTGACGGTTCCAGCCTCGCCGAACGTGCGGGCGAACCGCTCGGCGTCGTCGACGAACTCATCGAGCGTCTGGTTCCGCTCCCAGATCTTCAGCTCAAGCACCGTGCGCGGCTCGCGCGCATCCCTGGTCACCATGCCCATCTCCCTGTGCCACTCGACCGCCGAAATGTCCCCGCTGTGGCCCCCTCATGACCTGTCGCTGAAATAAGCCGACAGGAGAAGCTGATTTCATTGTTTCACAGGTCACGGGCGGCTGGTCAGCCCAGCAGACGAGGAGAAACGAATGGGCGACAGATTCCGCCCGGGGCAGGTCGCCGGCCTGTACCTGAGCTGGTATCGCTGCGGTCTCGACGGGCACGACCACGCCGTGACCGATGAGGAGTTTGCTCGAGGCCGAACGGAACACAGCGCCGGTCGGTACAAGTCGATCTGCGGGCATCTGGTGCTGGCCGGCTCGATGTTGCTCCCGCCTGGCCCGCCCTGCGATCGCTGCCGCGCCTACCTGGACGCCCGAGTCACTCTGCGCACGCCTGTACAGCGACTCGGGCAGCCGACCCACCACCACAAACGCGGCCGTTGGAGCCGCCTGCTCGGACATAAACAGACCCCGGCTATCCCGTCTCGACGTCCAACGCCCGTTGGACGGGATGGCCGGACCGGAATTCCGGCGGACGCGGGCAGCGTCCCGACCGCGCCCGTGTCCGCCGGACGCCACGCACTACGGGGTGACCGGTGAGCTTGCGCCTGTTCATCGCGCGCCCCTTGCCAGGCACCGTCGGCGAGACCCGCCGGATGGTCCACGTATTTCCGTTCCCGCCGGGCGGGGCGGTCCCGACGCGAGTCACCGCGTTCTGCGGCGCCGAATTCGGACCGACCGAGCTTGAGCTACTCGACGTCCCGCGCGGGATGCCGTGCGAGATGTGCCTACGGGACATGCCGCGCCCAGATGACGAACTGGCAGGCAGCTCGTAGTGGCCAAGCATCGAACGGTCCCGGCCAACTGCTGGGATCTCGATCGCGTGCTGTTGCACCCGGATCGCTTGTTCATCGCGAGCCTGCTGGCAGGGATGGAGTGGTGCGAGTCCGCCGAGATCCAGAACACGGTCGGGATGACGTCGGCTGGCATCTCCCCGCACCTCGCGCAACTGCGAAGGGCCGGGTACGTCGAGACACGCCGCGAAGGGTTGTCGTCGCAGTCGCGGATCACGCTGCTGGGGTGCGAACGGTTCGCCAACCACCTCGCAGCGCTCGCATCCGTAGTCTCTCGCGCCGCAGAAATCATTTCCTCCCGCGCCGCCCTCGCTCGGACCCTCGACTGCGGCCGTCTTTGAATCGGGAGGTCGGGCTGGACGGGTTCCGTCGATCAACGACAGAGCATTCCCATCCTCGAAGCCCGAATATCGAAGGGGTGGGACGGGCAAATGGCTAGCCGTCCCACCCGTCCCACCACTGTCCTGCCTGGTGGAAGCCGCTTTCTGACCCATCCCGACCCGTTCCAGCGCTGGGACGGGTTCAGGGCCACCTGTCCCAACCGCCCGAGCTCCGGATGGCTCCTAAACGTCGGTCGTCTCGTGGTCGCGCCCCTCAGCGGCCAACCCACACGAGGCCGCCGGACGGCTTCCGGCAGGCGCGGCGACGCACCCGTCGCCGCGCCTGCCTGGAGTCATGCGAGCCGGACACAACACGCGCCGGAGCTACAGGCCGTCAATCGTCGCGTCGAGGGTGCTGAGCATGTTTCGCCGGTTCCCCGGGAAGACGTTGATCTGCTGTAGGCCGTCGCCGTCGTCGTTGACGTAGGTCAGGATTCGCCCCTGCCCGGTGAGGTCGATGGCGCTGAGCGGCAAGCTCCGCACGCGGTTTCCGGACGGGTCCCGTTTCGCCGCGTAGATCTGGTGCACGGCATCCCGGTCAGCGCGCATCAGCTCACGCAGCCGCATCAGGTCGCTGTTGCGCGCCGAGTTGTCGACGAGCGGCCTTGCCTGAGAGCCGTCGTCAACGCCGTCGAAGGTGGCTTTCGGGACCCACATCGGCCTCAGGCCCGCCGCTGGCGCCGCTGGGAGCGCGTCAAGGAAATGGCCCGGAAGCCCGTCCGTCGACACCGGATCAAGCTGAACAACAGTGTCGTCGGTGATCAGCCGCACCGCGTCCCGACCGAGCGCGGCGACCAGGATCGCCCCGTCATCATCACTGCGGCGTGGGAAGTTGGTCCACGAGTAGTACTGTCGATCAGCTCTCGCCAGCGTCGTCAACGTCGTTCGGAAACGCGGAGTGAGAACGCCGTCCGACGCCAGCCCCAGCCTGGTGAGGGTCTCATGAGTCCGTCGCTGGAGGTCGGCCCGGAACTCGTCGGTCATGTAGTAGTTGTTCGTGCCAAGGACAGGGTGAGGCTCACCGAGTCCTTCCCACTCCCACGCCGTCAGCAACGCCAGGCGCGGTACACGCACCGCCTTCTCGATCACCGCCACCCGCTCAACCACCGAGGGTTGGCGGAGCGACGGACATGCCGGTGTTCGGATCGACGAGGGGATCGCCGTTCTCGTCGACGAGGGAGAACGCCGAATCGTCATCGAGCCCGTACTTGCGCTGGTGCTCGGCGTCTTCTTCGCCCTTTCCCTTCCCGCCAGCGCCGCCCATGCCCGACGCTCCGCGGCTTCCAGCAGCACCGGTTGAAGCACCTGAGCCCGCGGACGCGCGCCCCGGTGCGCCTTCTCCGGTGGCTCCTGCGCCGCTGGAGTTACCCGCGCCGTTCAGCCGGGAACCGATCGAGCTGCTGCTACCGCCCGAGCCGGCACCACCCCCAGAGCCTCCGCTGAAGCTGCCTCCGCCCGGTCCGAACGCGCCGCCCATCAATGACGAGCCGAGTCCACCGGAAGACGAGTTGCCTCCGGCGCCACCGGACGAACCGTACGGTGGCGAGGTGAAGCCGGGGTCGGTTGTCGATGTCGGTGGTGGCGTGTAGCTGGAGGAGTGGGTTCCGTCGGTCTGGCTACCCGACGGCAACCCCGTCTGGCTGACGGGAACGTGCTGCTGCTGCGAGGGCGGTCCCGGCGGCGGTGTCTCCTGAGTCTGCCCCGGGTTGTGCGTCGGCTGCCCCGGGCCGCTGACGGACGAGTCCTTGCCGTTCGACAGCGAATGCACCCGCGAATCCGGCGGAACCTTCTTTGATGGTGGCGGCGTTGGTGGCTTCACGAGGCTGATATTTCCGCCGTTGAAGGTGTCGATCTGGCCGTAGTCGACTTTCAGCGCTTGCCCGGCGGCCTGCGCCTGCTGGGAGTACGCGCTGTACCGGGCGACGTTCTGCTGCGCGTCTTGGTTGTACTGATTGATCTGCTTCTCAGTGTCGGTGTCCCAGGGCGAGGCCACGTCACCGAAGTTCTTCTGCGGCGGCGTCGGCGGCATTGGTGTCAACGACTGCTTCATGCTCTCAAAACCGTGCGCAAGACCGGAGAGATTCTGCGCGTTCGATGTGAACGTCTGAGAAGCTGCGTTGGCGACGTCAGCCAACGGTTTGATTTTCGCTTGGGCCGCCTCTGAACCACTGCCAGTCCACACCGACTCAAGCCCAGCGCTCATCTTCTGCACCTGAGCGCTGATGTTGTTGTGGGCGCTGGCCAGGCTCGTCGCGGTCTGCGCGCCATCGTGCCAATCGGGGGCTCCCGAACTCGCCAGGATCTTCGGCACGAAGTCCGGTGCCGCTTGCGCTTGCGTTCCAACGTTTCCGGAGAAGAAGTCACCGACCGCCGAGCCGACGTCGCTGGCCCGGTCGCCTACCCAGCTCGCGGCGTCGCCGACGCCGTCTCCGATTGCGCCGGCCACGTCGCCGACAACGTCCAGGAACCCCATCAGGAACCCGCCTTCTGACGAAGGTTCGTCACAACCATGTCCGACACCTGAGCCGTAACCTCGCAGGGGTCGGCCTTGCCCTTCTTCGCGTCGCTCAGGCCGATCGACACGTCAACGGAGATGTCATCGGCGATACCGATGCTGACTTGGCAAAAGTCCGTGGGAGATCCGCCGCTTGGTGTCACGTGGGCCACGGCCGGAAAACCCTGGATGTCCGGAAGCGGCTTCCACACGGTCGCCTGCGGCTTGGTGTTTTCGTAGAAGCCGCTCAACCCCGTGTGGTCTTGCGTGTCGTACGCAAGAGAAACAAGGGAGTTCTTATCGCTGTTGATCCACGTGCACGACGGACCCGCTGCGTCCGTGTTCGGCCTCGTCGGCGGGACGGTCGTCAGGATCTGCGTCAGCTGCTGCGAGGTCAGTCCGTCGCAGGGCGTACCGGATACAACAGACGCGGGCAATGGATGTTCGACCTTGGGGGCACCGCTGTGCGGCAACCCGCTGGACGTTGCTGAAGTCGACGTGTTGTTGGCTGAGGTCGGAGGCGGCGTGGCCGAACTGTGGCTGCAAGCGGTCGTCAGTACGGCCATAGCAGCCGCGCCACAGAGGACTGCCATCGTGCGGCGGGTCATCATGCGAGCCCCGTATCGGTGGAGACGGCTTTGACAGCGGAGCCAGCTTGCTGATCGGTGTCCTCGGTGATGCCGAGTGCGCGCTCTAACCGCTCGATCAACTCCACCATGTACGCGTACTCCTTCTGTATGTGCCCTGCGCCGTAACCTCCCGCGCCAGGACTCCCTCCGGCACCGATGTAGGCCGCGTTGTACGCGTTGCTGGCTATCTCGTCGGCCGGAGGCTTCATCTTCGTCAGCTTCTCAGCGTCCGGCGTCAACGCTCGCAGGTCGTCACGGGTGGCCTTCGCCTGCGTAAGCATGTTCTGAGCCTCATCGCGGTTGAGGCTGAAACCCTGGGTAGGAGCCGGACCGGTCATGCCCGGAGCGAAGGCGCTGGCGTCAGTACTCACCGCCTCGCCAGCATCTTTGATGAAGAATCCGACGTCGCCAAGCCAAGCCATGCCTCGCCCCTCTGATAACACCGTTCAACCCAGGTTCGTGCCGCCCACCCACTGGGCTGCACAGTTCCAGGTCAAGCTACCCACCCACTGGGCAGCCCGTCGATTACCGTAGCCGATCGGTAACCCAGCGGTACACAGAACGGACGAACTCGTCTTCGGGCACCTAGTCGCGGTGGAGTGCCTGACTAGGTTGGCCCCCGCCTCACAGTTCGACTAAATCATCCAGAAAAAGCAGCCTAAATCAGCTTCGTATGTCGACAGAATTCCACGCCCTCGTCCTTCGCCATGGCAGTCTGGCGGTATGGACGACGAACACCGGGTCTACCTCGACGAGCTGCGCAGGTCGGTGGCGGAGCTATTGTCAATACCTGTGGATCAAGATCTTTTAGGCGGCTGATGGTGGGGCGTGCTCCTCAGGCCGTTCGACCAGCTTCCCGTTGACGAAGTGGGCTCCGGTGCGGACGAGCGCGACCAGGTGGGGTGCGTTGACAGCGCGCCATCGGTCTTGTGCAGCTTCGATGAGCTTGAAGGCCATCGCCAGACCGGCGGCCTTGGAACCTGGCCCCTTCGTGACTTTCGTCCGGTGCCGCACGGTTGAGA
>NZ_JAODNM010000171.1 GCF_025464955.1 Amycolatopsis sp.
GATGTCGCACATCGGATCCGCTGCTCGACGTGGCGCAGACGTCACCAATACCGCGCCCAACAGAGCCACTACCAGCGACAATCGACCCACGAACCATGACCATCACGAACTACGGCTGGAGTACTAGAGCCTGATGTGCTGAAACTGTCGGTGCCGCTCGGTAGCCTGGCCCCATGGCGACCCAGGACCCGGCGGAGGACTCCGCGGCACACCTCAAGAGGGAGATGGCGATCCTCACGGCCGAGTTCGCCACCGAGCAGGCCCTTGAACGGCTGCGGCGCGCGGTGAAGGTTGGCCGTACTGCCGACATTGTCGAGTGCGCGAACTACGCGGCCGACGCCGTGACCGAACTGGCAGGCGTCGTGCCGGCATTGGTCGATGCGGACACGTCGGCGGAGATCAGCAAGGGGCTTGCGGGATGCCGCGCGGCATTGGAGCGGGCCGAGCAGGCTGAGGACCCCGAGGGCGTGCTGGGCATGGGCGAACTGCTGGGCGACGCCGTGGCGAACTTCGCCAGTTTTCTGAAGCGGGACGTGTCCCGGTAGGTGATGGCAAGCCCGCCCGGGGGAGCTGCGTGCCGGAACCGGGTGGACGATGGTCGTGATCCAACTTCGCGACCGGGTGCTTACTGGAGTTGTTGTCGTAAGAACGTGGCGCGAAAGACGGCCGTGGCGGCGATCATGGGTCGAGTTGCGTCGCGCCTTCGTGGGCTTCAGCGTTGATCGAGTCGATCGCGAACTGTAACGCCCACCCCATGCTGGCACCGCCCAGATCACCGAGCGGGTCACCGTCGCCCTCGTGGTCGCGCGACAGGCTCCTCCATAGCCTCACTACGGGATCGTCAAGGATATGCCAGCTATTCGGGTCCGGCAGGAGGTGACCGGCCTCCTGCAGGACTCTCGCGATGGCTCGCTGAAGTGGCTGGTCGTAGGCCTTCGCTGGGGAGTTGTGCACGGTCAACCACGTAAGTAATTGTTGGGTGTCAACGGAGCGAGGGTCGGCATCGATCTCGATGGACACGACGTACCGCAGGATGGCCTGCCCCTTAAAACACAGCTCTTGTGCTCCGTATCGGTAGCGGCTCTCCTCTTGCCAGTTCGCCGTCGCGTCGGAAGCGCCGGCGACGGCTGCTTTCCACCGCCCGACGTCTGTATCCGTGACGCGACTGGCGTACTGGAGCAAGGTGCCGCCCATCGGGTAGATTTCGATCCCCGTCGTCATGTCCACGACGGTATACTCCCAGGTCAAAGAACTTTCGCGGGCCCCGTTAACTCTCGCAGGTGCATCCCGTGGACCAGCCCCGCTGCGACGCCACTGCCCGTCGAGTCTCGCCACCGATTCATGCTGGTCACCGCGATTCGCAGGTCACCAACCGTGCGGTAGTCGTCACAACGGGGTGCCAGGGTGCGCTAGGGTGATCACGCTGATGTGCCGGGCGTGGGGTGGGAGTTGTTGTGGACGTCGTTCGGGGGCCTCGTCGTGCGGTGCCGTTCTACAACCGTGTCGGTGTGCGGCGTGAGATGCGGAAAGTGCTGCATGCCCGCCGTGCGGAACGACGCCCGTGTCTGCTCTACGTCCACGGCCCCGATGGCGTGGGCCGATCGACGCTGGCCAGCGAATTCTTCCACGAGGATCCGGCGGCGTTCGGCAGTCTCTGCATCGAGGTCACCGCCCGTCAGCCTAATGGCAGGCTCGTCTCCCAAGGGGAGATGCTGGGCCAGGTGCTACGTGGCCTCGGGCAGGGCGACTCGGAGCAGGAGGCCTCCGACGCCGCGCGAATTGACGCCTATCGACGGTTGAGTGCGGGGAAGACGTTCCTGCTGATCGTCACGGACGTCGCGAACGCCGACCAGGTGCGCAACCTCATCCCGAACGCCGCGCCGGACGCCGCGGTCGTGGTCATCACCCGTGCCAACCTTCGTGATCTGCTGACGTTGGACTTCATTGACATCGCGCTGAAGAAACTCCCTCAGGCGGAGTCCCGCGAGTTGTTGGCCGATTGTCTCAAGGAGTCAGCGGAGAAGGTTGATGCGAAGACCTTGCATGCTCTCGCGGATCTGTGCGGCGGGTTTCCGTTGCACCTCCGTATCCTGGGTTCGCGGATCAAGGGACGACCTCATGCCGCGCCGCGCTACCTCGCCGAACTCCTCGCCTCGGACACCGCTTTGTTGCAGATGGACCCCAGCCAGCGGACAGCCCGGTTTCTCGACTTCACCTACGACGTCATACCGAAACCACTAAAAGAGGCCTACCGCTGGCTGTCACTGCTTCCTGGGCCCGACTTCAGCGCCGCGGCCGCCGCTGTCGCAGTGAACTGTGGCCTCGGTGACGTCGAAGGACTGCTCGAAGCCCTCGACGATGCCAACCTGCTGATCTTCGACGCCCGCACGCAGCGGTACTCCTTCCACGACGTCATCCGAGCCGACGCCCGCGCCCGGGTGGAAAAACTTGACGGCCCCGACTTCATCTTCCTCACCACCGCGCGGATCGTGAGCTGGTACCTCGACGAGGCCGTCCCGCGCGACGCCGCGCTCTCGGACCGCTGGCGCATCGGACCGGTCTTTGCCACGTTCGCCGCAGCGGGACGTCCACCGATCCCGCGCGGCGAGGCCAACGTTTGGTTCGCGGCGGAATGGCCGGCGCTGGTGGCGTGCGTCGCCGCCGCCCAGCGAGTGGGCCGGCACGACCTCGGCTGGCAGATGTGCGTCGCGATGTTCAAGTACCTGCACCAAAACGGGCACTACGACGCCTGGCTCGACAGCCACAGCCAAGGTCTGGAATGCGCTCAGGCGGTCGGGCACGTCGAAGGGATCATGCAGGTCAGCTCGCAGCGTGGCGCCGCGTATCTCGCCCTGGGGCACTGGCACAGCGCGCGCGAGGACTTCTCCGTCTCTCTGGACGGGGCCATCACGTCGGGCAACCCGCTGGGAGAGCAGAGCGCCCAGGAGTGGCTGGGGAAGACCTCCGCGAAGGAGGGCAAGCCCGACGAGGCTTTCCTCCGCTATGCCGCCTCCATCGCGGTGATTGATCGCGTCGGTGACGCGATACCCGCCAACCAGCAGGTGCGGATGCGGGCACTGCTGAGTCTGCAGTACGCCCGCGGCTGGCTCGATCTGGGACAGTGGGCCGCAGCCATAGCGCATGTCACGGACGCGCTGGTGTATTTCGATGACTGCACCGGGGAGCTCGAAAACCGCGCGAAGTGCCTCCACGTACTCGGGCAAGCCCACCTCGGAGCGGGAACCCACGTTCCCGCAGGTTCGGCGTTCGAGCAGGCTGCTGACCTCTTTGCCGAGGATGGCCTGCGCCGGCCCCTCGCGCACGCGCTGCTGTGGTTGGGCGACACACATGTTGAGCTTCAGCACAAGGCCGCCGCCCGGGGGGCCTACCGGCGCTCGCTGGGGCTGTTCGTCGATCTCGGTGACGCTATGGCCGATGTGGTGGCGTCCCGGATCGGGGGGATCACGCCGTAGACACCGAGGTGTCGACGACGTCGAGGTCGAGGTCGTGGTGGCCCAGTGCGACACGGAGTGTGGCGGGCAGGGTTGACCATTTCCGGCCTCTCGCCAGCCACCCGTGGATCACCGATACGCAGGCGATGAAGTCCGCCTCGGTCGTCGGGGCGTCCCGCACGATGAGCGACACCGCGTGCCCGTCTCGGTGGGTAACTTCCCAGCGGGCGTCTCTGGTCGCAGTGACGACTAGCTGGCAGGTCGGGCGGTCACGAAAGATGTCCTCGACGCGGTTCTTCTTCTCACTGGCTGTACTGGCGGGTGGGTCGAGGATGACGATCGCCGCGGTGCTGTAGAGGTCGCGTCGGGGATGGCTGCTGGCGACCACCAGGTGGCGGTTGACGGTGTTGGGTGCTGCGTCGCGGTGTGCGACGACATCGGCGGGCCATCGGTTCAGCCGGACGTCCTGATCGCCGGACCAGCGTGTTTCGGCCCACCACGCGCGCACGGGTTCACGGTGTGGGAGCAGCTCGGCTGCCGGGAACTGGGGGACGAGCGCCGCACGGTCGGGTTCGGGTAGGTCCATCAGCTGATAGAACACGGTGCGCAGGAGCTGGGCAGATTGTCCGGGGGCGGACGTCGTCAGGTCTCGGACGGCTGCGAACCGGTCAGCGGCCGGCTGGGCTAGAGCTGCGTTGACCTGGGGGCCCAATGGTTGCCGGCAATCCAGGTAGTCAGCTGTCCTGCCCACAGCGTCGATGGCCGAACCTGCCACCACGTCGTCGGCCGCGAACGTCGCGAGCATCGTCGGGATTCCTGCCGCAGCGGCATACCCGGTAACCGCTCCGTGGTCACCGACGCAGACGTCAGCGGCTAGCACGGCTTGTTGCCACCCTTGGTCGGGTGGAATGAGCCGTAGGCCTGCTCGTAGGCAGTCGCCAAGCCATAGGTGAATTTGGGCAGGGCCGTGGGCGAACCACGTATTGGGATGAAGTATGGCGACGACGATGCGATCGTCAATGTGTAGTTCGGCAAGCAATTCGGAAATGAGGTCCGGGTGCTGTCCGAACAGTGAGTCGTTTCCCCATGTGGATGACACTGCGATGATCGACGTGTCGTCGCGCGCTCCGAGTGCTGCTCGGTAGTTGGCTCGTTGGTCTGCGCTGACGAGGAGACGATCGAAACAGGGATCCCCTACCACCGCTGCCGAGCTCAGTGCTTGCGGCACTTCCTGTGCCAGGCGCGAGTACTGCTCGTCATGCGACAGCGCGATCACATCGGGAACTACGGCACCATCGCGAACCAGCCACTGAGGGGAGAGGCCGTACGTTGACCGGTTTCCGGTTTCCGGTTTCCGGTTTCCGGTTTCCGGTTGAGTATTTAGTGTACCCCATTCCATGCGACAAGATAACCAATGGTGCTGCGATTTCGTGCAGGTTCCCACTATGGTGTACCGACAACGCGAGGTCGAACTCTGTCACGATGGCCTGCGCCCAGGGCATCACCACAGCACCGTGAGCGCGCAGGTATCCCTCCACGTCTGCTGTGACGGCGGACGCCGCGGGGTAGGAGAAGATCAGCTGAACGCGCCTGTCCGCGTCGAACACCGGCAGGATGTCAGCGAGCCGGTTCACCGCGGTGATCGAGTGGACGACGACCAGCACCGACCGCTCGGGGGACACGGTTCGCCAGCGCGGACCGTGAGGGCCGAGCGGCACCTTGAGCCAACCAGGGGTGGACACGAACTCGCTCCCGCAGACGACTGGACAGCGCAACACTACCGCTCCGGGTTCGTCTGTTCAGGTGATGAACACGACTTTCCCGACGTCCTCGGTCCCGCCGGAGCGCCGGGGTGCTCGGTACGGTGACCTCCATGAACCCGATCTGGCTGACGATCGTCCTCGCGGTGCTGAGCCCGGTAAGCGCGCTGGCGGGCACTTGGATCGCCGGGGTCCGCACGTACCGTCTCGCCCGTCTCACCGTCGACACCGGGCGGGAGGATAGCAACCACAAAAGCCGCGAGGACGCGTACAAGAAATTCGTCGTCGCCGCCCGCGCCATCGGGCCGGCGGCTCGGGCAACCACTGATGGTGGCGACACCGACGCCGAGCCCGCACTGGCGGCCTTTCGCGACGCAGGCGCCGGCATCGACCTGTGTTCGCCTGAGCTCGCTGACGGACCGTTGCCGACCGTCCTGGACGCAGGAGAACGCCTTCTCCGGCTGGCGCTCAGCGAACCTCGCGGCAGCGCGGGCCTTGTGGAGGCGGAACACGACTACAACGAGGCGCTGCGCCAGTTCCGTGAGTTGATGCGTGCGGACTTGGCGGTATGGAGTAACTCCGAACGCCGGGTCTGATCGACGACCTGCCTGTCTGCCACGGATTCGCCTTCTGGCCGGCATGCCATCATGTGTTGGTCCGTTTCGGTGGACCGCTGCGGGACCCGGGGCGGCGTCGAAAGTGGGCGCGCTGGACCGATGAGTCGGGTGCTGAATACTGTGGCTATGGAGATGTCGGAGGTGGAGCGCTGCTTCATGGCGGTACCTCGCCATACCGAGGCCATCATGGCGTCGTGGCGCGCAGGGCAGTTCGACGAGGACGTCTACAACCGCGCGCTGATAGCGATGGGAGAGGAAGGGCACACTGGGTTTGTGCTCATCACCTGGGCCCGGCTGATCTCCTGCGCCTACGTCAGCAACGAGGAACTGTTCCGAGACTTCCGGCAGGATGAGTCGCTAGACCCTGCCATCGCCAGCCGCGGAGTGTAGCTCGTCGAGACTGCCCGCACCGCACGCGTTGATCAACTCCTACCCCTGATGGTCGAGATCTCGGACGAACTCGGGCCGGACAAGATCCAATCCCTGATCTTCATGGTGGCGTGGATCACCAAGCACCTCCTGGACCTGACCGGCGGTTACAGGTACTTGGAGGAGGTCATCGCCACCGTCGAACCGTCCGCACGTGCTCTGGACGCCATGATCACCGCCGAGCTCCTCGCGTTCGCGCTGGCTGTCCTCTCGCTCGGGCACCATGAACCAGCCCGGACCTGTTTAGGGGCGTTGCTATCTGTCACTACTCTCGGTGAGGTGCTCAAGGTCCTGGTCGCCCCCCTCTCTGTCAGGCTGGTGTGAGACACAGGATCAGTTGAGTCTTCTGTGGAATTCGTAGGGCGAAGACGGGATTTTTGGGACTGTGACGTTGAGTGCTGCTGATCTGCGCCGGAGCTATTGTCAATACCTGTGGATCAAGATCTTTTAGGCGGCTGATGGTGGGGCGTGCTCCTCGGGCCGTTCGACCAGCTTCCCGTTGACGAAGTGGGCTCCGGTGCGGACGAGCGCGACTAGGTGGGGTGCGTTGACAGCGCGCCATCGGTCTTGTGCAGCTTCGATGAGCTTGAAGGCCATCGCCAGACCGGCGGCCTTGGAACCTGGCCCCTTCGTGACTTTCGTCCGGTGCCGCACGGTTGAGA
>NZ_JAODNM010000173.1 GCF_025464955.1 Amycolatopsis sp.
TCGTATGCAATACTCATCAGGCGCAGAACCTCTATGAAGTTGATCTCGGAAGGACCATCTTCATACCGAGGTTCTGCGTTTTTCTCTTGCATATCAACGAGTTCGGCGAGTCATCCGTCATCGCCACATCGCACTACTCAACGTCACCAAAGGTTACGCGGAAGAGTTCAATGACGACGCCGGTTGCTTAACGTGATTGGCGAAGTGTGAACGGGGCTATGCGTCCGGTCACCACAAACGAAATTCCATTTCAGTCACTCGAAAAGCACTACCCGCGCAACGGAACATGCCGCCTGAACCGATCCCCGACGTCAAAGGTCGTGGCTCGGGGGAGTAGCAGCTAGCGGGATGAACGGTCTGCGCAGACCGGCACTGCGACTGGCCGCGAAGACCGCCCCTTCGTTGGGGTGCGGCAATATTCCGGTAGGGCGGTGTCGGCGTGACGACGAACTACAGTTGCTCGAGCCGGAGGAGATCGTCCTCGGTGACGGCGATCGCCTGTTCCTGGAGATCAATTCCAGTCACGGCGATCTGATCCACGTCCGCCTGGATTCCGACGAGCTGGCAAGTCCGGCGCCGGGCGCCTCGGCCAGGGGGAGCGGAACCCGGCTGCACTGGTAATGCTGTGCAGGTAATGCTGTACGGGTGAGCGGAGGTGGACAAGGTGGACGCACGGCAGCTGCAGTACTTCCTCGCGGTGGTCGACCACGGCGGGATGGGCCGGGCGGCCCAGGCGCTGTACGTCGCACAGCCGTCCCTTTCGCAGGCGATTCGGGCGCTCGAAAAGGATCTCGGCACGGTCCTGTTCGAGCGGGTCGACCGCCGTCTGGTGCTGACCCAGGCCGGGCAGGCGTTGATCGAACCTGCCCGGCAGGTCGTGCGCGGGCTGGCGTCGGCGCGGGCGAGGGTCGAGTCGGTTGCGGGGCTCGAGATCGGCCAGGTCGAGATCGCCGCGATGCCGTCGCAGGCTGTCGAACCGTTGAGCGGCATGATTCGCCGGTTCACCGCTCGCCATCCCGGACTGACAGTGGCCGTCCGAGCCGCGTTCACGCCCGGCGACGTGCTGGAGATGGTCCGTACCGGGGTCACGGAGCTTGGCCTCGCGGGGAGTACCGAACCGATCGTCGCTGCCGACCTCGAGGTTGTTTCCCTGGTCGGACAGCGGTTTGTGCTGATCACGGCGGCCGATGCGCCGTTCCCGCCTGGCAAGCCGGTGCGGCGGGAGCAGCTTGCCGGGCACCGGCTGATCGTCGGCCAACTCGGCACCGGGATTCGGCGGCTCGTCGACGACATCCGGGCTTCCGGGGTGGAGATCGCGGCGGTGGTCGAGTCGGAGCACCGCGAGACGTTCTTGCCGCTCGTGCTGGGCGGGGTCGGCATGACCGTGCTGGCGGACTCGTGGGTGCCGCTGGCGGAACTGGCCGGCGCCCTCGTCTTCGACCTGGATCCGCCCGCGTACCTCCATTTGGCGCTGGCCCACCGGAAGACCGGGCTGACGCCGCCCGCGGAGGCGTTCCTGAACGCGGCGGCCGACCGATAGGACTTGCCTGTCGGCCGGACCGCCAACCCGTCTTGGACGCGAGCCCCTCCCGCAACTCGCCGTCGACTTGCGATCGTTGTGCATGCTAAGCATCGCAACTCGCCGTCGAGTTGCGATGCCTAGGCCTGACTGCCGTCCTCGTCGAGGGCTGTCAGGGGTGTACGTTCGGCGGTCCGGCGGTGCCCGCCTTGAGGCGATGCCGGAGGACGAACAGCCACCACAGGAACCCGATCGCGAGCACGATCAGGACGGTCACGGCGTTCTGGTTGTTTTCGGCGGGCACGGTCAAGGCCGCGATGACCGCCACGCACCAGACCAGTCCGAGCGCGACGACGAGGTTCAGCCAGCGCCCGAGGTCGAAGACGCCTTCGGTGGCCTTCGGGATGGTTTTGCGTTTCTCCGCGATCGCCGTCGCGATCATGGTGAGGGCGTAGGTCAGGTAGTAGGTCAGTCCGACCATCGCGTAGATCTTGCCGACGAGCCCGGAATTGAGCAGGTTGAGTCCGATCGCGACAACGGTGACGAGAATGATCGCCTGGACCGGCGCCTTGGACCTGGCGCCCACCCGCTGAAGGCGGCCGGACCCCGGCAGCATGTTGTCGCGGGAGAGCGCGAACGTCATGCGGGTGGCCACCGCCATGTTGGCGATGAGGCAGGCGAAGATCGACGCGAAGGCGACTACGGTCATCAGCGCCCTGGCGAACGGCCCGAGCTGCTCGGAAATCAGTTTGAGTACGGGGTTTTCCGAGCCGCTCAGGAACTGTGCCGGGCCGGTGGGCATGGCCATCGCGAGCAGGGCGAACACCACGAACCCGATGATCCCGGAGATCACGACGGACCGGAACATGGCCCGTGGCGCGGCTTTGCGCGGGTTGACGGTTTCCTCGGCCAGATCGGCCGCGCCTTCCCAGCCGAGCAGGACGTAGACGGGCAGCAGACCGGCCAACGCGACGCTGCCGAGTGTGATCGTGTTCCCGCTCAACGGTTTCGTGTCGGTGAGGATCTTCAAGCCCTGGGTGTGGTCGAAGAACACCAGCACCCCCGCGGCCAGCGCGAGTACCAACAGGACCGTCCCGACGAGTTCGATCGACGCGCCGAAGTTGTTGACGCGGGTGGCGATCTTCACCCCGACGATATTGAGCGCCGCGACGACGATCGTGCAGCCGATGGACAGGGCTTGGATCTGGTGTGTGGTCGGGTTTTCCCAGATCTCCGGGGCGAACACGGTGCCGATGGCGGCCGCGGTCGCCGCGGTTCCGGCAAGGAACGAGATGAGCGCGATCCAGCCGGTGAACCAGCCGAAGTGCGGTCCGACGAGCCTGCTCGACCATTGGTAGGCGTACCCGGTGATCGGCATGCGCCCGGACAGGTGAGCGTAGACCGCGACCAGGGTGAGCACCGCCGGGAGGACGAGTAGCCACAGCAGCACGGCGACGCCGCCGATCCGCGTGAACGGATCGGCGAACAGCGTCACCACCCCGGTGTTGATCGACACCATCGAGAATGCCAGTGCGAACGCGGTGAAGGAGCTCATCGACCGGTTGAGCTGCTGGCCGTAACCGAGCGCCGCGAGGTCGTCGGCGTCGGAGAGCCTTGTTTCCGGCGGGTCGTCGGTGGCGGTCATGACGGCACGCTCCCCGCACCGTCGACCACACTCTCGACCTCGGTCAGGACGTCGTCGAGCACGTCGAGGGCTTTGGCCAGCTGTTCACGGTTGATGTCGAGCGGGGGTTTGATCTTGATCAGGTTGCCCAATCCGCCGTAGCGGCTTTCACCGAAGATGACGCCGCGCTCCTGGGCGAGCTCGAACACTTCGTGTGCTTCAGCTGTCGCCGGTTCCTTCGTCAGCCGGTTGCGGACGAGCTCGATCGACACCATCAGGCCCGGTGACCGCACGTCCCCGAGGAGGGGATGCCTGGTCTGCATTTCGAGCAGGCGTTCGGTCGCGTACCGGCCGTGCGCGGCTGCCCTCGAACAGAGATCGTCGTCGATGATCGCCTTCACCGCGGCGAGGCCCGCGGCGATTGAGACCGGGAACTGACCGAACGTGAGCTGGTCGTCGCCGGCGAGGAACTTCGCGAACCGCTGCTTCGCCAGTACACCGGCGAGCGGGAAACCCCCGCCGACACCCTTGCCGAACACGAGCAAATCCGGATCGATGCGGTAGAAGTCGCTGGCCCACATCTCACCCGTGCGGCCGAGTCCGGTCTGTACCTCGTCGATGATCAGCATGATGCCGAACTCGTCGCAGATCTCACGGATACCCTGGTGCCAGCGCGGGGTGAACTCGTTGTGCCCGCCATTGCCCTGGATGGGTTCGTAGACCAGCGCGGCGACCGGTCCTTCCGTGCCCTTGGTGAGGACGTCGCGGACGAGCCCGAGCGTGAGCTCGGTGTCCTGATCGACGTTGAGCCCGGCGCGCGGCCGGTAGCCGTCCGGGCGGGGGAGTCGAAGGAACTGCGGCTGCAGCGCGCCGAAGACGTTGCCCGGGTGCGGCCAGCTCGCGGCCATGGTCGCGATGGACCGGCCGTGGTAACTGTCGTGCAGGACCGCGATGTGCTTGGCGTCGGGGCGGTTACGCAGGGCGAGCTTGAGTGCCATTTCGACGGCCATCGAGCCGTGCAGCGTGAAGCCGACGCGGTCGAGTCCGGCGGGGGCGATCGACACCAGGAGCTCGGCGAGTTCGAGCAGGGCCGGGGTGTGGAAGGTGGGGCGGGCGTGCGTGATCTGGCGTGTCTGCTCGATCGCGGCTTCGATCACCCGCGGGTCGTTCGCGCCGAGGTTGTTCGACCACGCCTGCGCGGTGCAGTCGATGTACTCCTTGCCCGTGTCGTCCCACACGAGCGATCCCTTGGCCTTCACCAAGGTCAGTTTGCCCGGATCGCCGCCGGCGGGCTCGTGGAGCAGGGCCTCCCGGCCCCGCGCGTGGACATCGGTCTGGTCGGTCAATGTGTCGGTCACGAGGTCTCCGCCTTGGGTCAGCGAGCTGGTTGGCCTGCAGCTTAGGAACCGAGGCGGCCTGGTGAGAAAGACGAAAATCCGTATACTTCATAGATGCGGTCTATGAATGTGGAGCTGCGCCACCTGCGGGCGTTCGTCGCCGTCGCGCAGGCCGCGAACTTCACGCGGGCCGCCGAGCAGCTCCACATCGCCCAGCCTTCGCTGAGCTACACGATCCGCCAGCTCGAGGGACATCTCGGGTTCCGGTTGTTCGCCCGGACCACGCGTGCCACCGCGCTCACTCCTGATGGAGAGCAGTTCCTGGCCGAGGCGAAGGCCGTGTTCAAGCGTTTCGACACCGCGATGGAGCGGTCGTCGAGGATGGCCGGCGGTGAGCTCGGACGGCTGAGAGTCGGTTACCTCATCGGAGCGGCGGTCGACTACGTCCCGGCGATCCTGCGGGAATTCGCCGGGTCCTATCCCGAGGTCGACGTCGAACTGATCGAATACGACTTTTCGTCGCCGAACGGCGGACTGGATATCGGGGAAACCGACGTCGCCCTCGTGCGGCCGCCGCTGGACGGAGTCGAGGACGCGGTCGTGACGACGTTGCTCAGCGAACCGTGTGTCGCCTGCGTAGGCGAGGGGCATCAGTTTGCCGCTCTGCCCAGTGTTTCCATTCGCTTGTTGCTCGCTGAACCCATCGTGGCCGCGCCGGGCGACAATGTCTGGCGCGACTACTGGATTCTGGCGTCCTATCGCGACTCACCGGCGAACATCACTCACGAAGCGGCCACCTTCGAAGCCGAGCTGCAGTCTGTCGCGTTAGGACGCGGGTTGTCGGTCGTTCCGGCATCGGTCGCGCGGCTCTACGCCCGTCCCGGCGTGCGCTATGTCCCGATCGACGGCATCGCCGAGTGCGAAGTTGCCGTGGTGCATCGCCTGGACGCGCCCCGCGCCGCGGCGAACTTCGCCCGGGTCGCGAACAGTGTCGTGGCGGCCGCTCGCCGTTAGCAGTTACTTGCGGCCCCCGGGCGAGGGTCCGGCCGACGGCGGCAGGAGTCAGCTCGGCGCGGCGTGCCTTGAGGAAGTCGCCGAGTTCGGGCGGTCGGGCGGAGGCGGAACCCATGCCCTCCATTGTGTCCGCTGGAGGCGATCCGTGCGGGGGCAGGATTCTTCCCCCGACAGCGGAGTCCCAGGAGAAACCCGTCTCTGGCGTGCGCGTCGAGGCGGTACGAGCCTGGACAGGTGCCCAGCACAAGCCGGGCACCTCGCGTAAGGAAGAAGCATCATGAAGACGGATGTCACGTTCGACAGCGCCGGCCTGGCGATCGCCGGCCACCTCTACATCCCCGACGACCAGGCGTCAGGTCCTCGCCCCGCGATCGTGGTGGGGCATCCGGGCAGCGGCGTCAAGGAGCAGGCCGCCGGCCTCTACGCGCGGCGTTTGGCTGAACAGGGCTTCGTCACCCTGGCGTTCGACGCCGCCTACCAGGGCGAAAGCGAGGGCGAGCCACGCGGGCTCGAGGACCCGGCGCACCGGGTCGAGGATCTCAAGGCCGCGGTGTCGTTCCTCAGCGTCCGCGACGGGGTGGACCCTGAACGCATCGGCGCGCTGGGCATCTGCGCCTCCGGCGGCTACGTCATCCCCGCCGCGGCCACCGACCACCGGATCAAGGCCGTCGCGACCGTCAGCGGCGTCGACATCAGCCGCCAGTTCCGCGAAGGTGCCGACGGCAAGCAGGATCCCGCGGTCATCCAGGGCATGCTCGACGCCGCCGCGGCCGCCCGCACCGCCGAGGCCCGCGGTGAAGGCACGCAGTCCTTCCAGCTGTTCCCGGACACCGCGGCACAGGCCCGCGAACTGGGCGGCCAGCACGCCTTCGAAGGATTCGAGTACTACTGCACCGACCGTGCCCAGCATCCCCGCTCGACCAAGTTCATGCCCTGGCGCAGTATCGATCTCATCGCCCAGTTCGACGCCTTCCGGTTCATCGACCTTGTCACCCCGCGCCCGCTGCTGATGATCGCCGGAACCGAGGCCGTGACGTCGTGGATGTCGAGGGACGCCTTCGAGAACGCCCACGAGCCCAAGGCACTGCACTGGATCGAGGGCGCCAGCCACGTCGACCTCTACGACAAAGAAGACTATGTCGCTCCCGCCACGGCCAAGCTGGCCGACTTCTTCCAGTCGACGCTGACCGGCATCAGGCGGGTTTGAGCCGGCGGGTCAGCCGAAGGTATGCACCGGCTTGCCTCGTACGTGGCGGCCGGACAGTTCACCAAGCGCCGCCGGCACCTCCTCCAGTTTGACGGTGCGGGCCGGCATCGGGTCCAGGTGCCCGTCGGCGGCCAACCCGAGCAAGGCGCTGAGCATTGTGGACAGATCGGCGAGCGCGCGCCGGTCGCCGTGACTGTATGCGGCGCCGAGCGCGATTTCGTGGACCGAGGGCGCGATCGTGAAGGGAGCCACCGTGGTCAGGTCGGGTCGTCCGGCGATGCTGACGATCCCGCCGCCGTGCGCCAGCAGCGAGAGGTTGGCGGTGGCGGAGCCGGACCCGACGGTGTCGATCACCGCGTCCACCCCCCGTCCTCAGGTCAGCTCGCGCACCCGCGCGGCGACGTCTTCGGTGCGGTAGTCGATGACTTCTTTCGCGCCCAGCCCGCGGACGTGTTCGGCGTTGTGCCCGGCTCCGGTCGCGATCACCTGCGCGCCGGTCGACGCGGCCAGTTGTACCGCGAACCCGCCGACTCCACCCGCGCCGCCGGTGGTCAGGACTGGATCGACCGTGTCGGGCACCGGTGCCAGAACTGCGGCGGTTGCCAGGGCGTACTCGGCAAAACCGCCGCGTTGGTTGACGTCGCTGTGGTACGCGACGCGTTGACCTGGGCTGACGTCGGTGACTCCCGGGCCGAGGGCGTCGACGGTGCCGGCCACGTCCAGGCCCAGGACGGCCGGCCAGGTCCAGGATGGCATCCCATGGGCGGCGCGCAGGTAGTCCGACGGGTTCAGCCCACATGCTTCGACCTTCACCCGCACCCCGCCCGGGCCGGGTTCGGGGACGGGTAGAGCTGCGATGCGCAAGGTATCGGGACTGCCGGGCCGGTCAAGGACCAACGCGCGCATGAGGAGATTCCGTTCCTCGGATTATCCGACTGAGGATCGTATTAACATACTCTGAGTACAGGTAAAGCCGCACAGACTGTCAAGCTGCTAGATTTGTATTCTGGTTCACCGTCTTGGAGGTTGTTCTGATGGCGCTGGACCCGGAGCTCGCCAGTGTCCTGATCGCACAGGCGCAGGCATTCGGTGAGATCACGCTTCCCGAGCGCGGAGACGCGCTGGGTCTGCGAGTGATACTCGACGCGGGGTTGACGGTGTCGTACGGTGCCCTGCCCGACACCCCGGATGTCACCATGGCCACGTACAGCGCGACGGCCGCCGACGGCACGGAAGTCCCGATGCGCTGGTACACCCGCAACGGCGTCCGTACCGGGTCGGCAGTGGTGTACCTCCATGGCGGCGGCATGATCTGCGGGACACTGGAGAACTACGACCGGCTCGTCAGGCACTACGTGCAACTTACCGGGGTGCCCTTTCTCGCGGTCGGCTACCGGTTGGCGCCCGAGTTCCCGGGAACCACCCCTGCTGAGGATGCCTTTGCCGGGGTCAGCTGGCTTTTCGACCACGCCGCCGAACTCGGCGTCGACCAGGCACGCATCGCGCTCATGGGTGACAGCGGTGGTGGTGGCGTGGGGGCGGGGGCGGCTATTTTGGCCCGCGACCACGGCGTGCGGCTGGCCAAGCAGATCCTCATCTTCCCGATGCTCGACGACCGCAACACGGTCCCCGACCCGACGCTGGCCCCGACAGCGACGTGGTCCTACGACAACAACTTCACTGGTTGGCACGCCCTGCTCGGCGACGACCTCGGCAAGCCGTCGGTCTCCCCGGTGGCGGCCCCGGCGCGGCTGGATGACTTCACCGGGCTCGCTCCGGCCTACATCGAGGTTGGCGAACTCGACATCTTCCGCGACGAGAGCATCGACTACGCCAGGAACCTGCAGCGGGCCGGCATCTCGTGCGAGCTCCACGTCCACCCGGGCGCGCCGCATGGCCACGACTGGCTCAACCCGAACGCGAGCGTCAGCAAACGAGCTGTCGTCGATCGGGTCCGGATCATCACTGCCGTGTAGCGCTCGACGCGACTCGCCGCCGGGTTGCGATCAGCAGCCGGCGGCGAGTCGTCTTTTCAGGACTTTCGCTGCCAGGAAGGCATGTCCTCGGGGTAGCGGGATCCGGCCGCGCCATGCGGCAGGATCTCCTGGATCCGTGCGAGCGTCTTGGGTGTGAGCTTGGCGTACGCGGCCTCGACGTTTTCGGCGACGCGCTGCGGACTGCGGTGCCCGGGATCGGGACGATGTCCTCGCCCACGGCCGGTCGCTCGCCGACCTGCTGCTCGAACTGGACGGGTCGATCCCGGCTACCTCGCCCGATCCCGGCGGGCAGATCGCCGCGTCGATGACGCCGGAACTCGTCGATGCGGTCACTCGGTGGGTCCGGCTGCTGGACACCCCGGACGACAGCGGCCCGCTGGCGGCGCGCATCGAGAGCGAGATCCTCTACCGGCTGCTCGGCAGTCCGCTGGGCCACCTTGCACCGCCATTTCAAGACCGCCACCGGCATGAGCCCGATGCGCTTCCAGAAGCACCTGCGACTGCACGAAGCGCGACGGCAGCTGATCGTGGGCAACACCACGGCGGTGCTGGTCGCGGAAGCTGTCGGATACGGGAGCGCGACACAGTTCAACCGCGAGTACCGGAGCTTCTACGGCTTGCCACCCGCTCAGGACGCGGCCCGCCTGCGCGAGCGGATGGCAAGCACCCGTAGTTGAGTCGGCGTGGCGTACAGCATCGAGCATTACGTGCGACGCGGGCAGCCGGACTAGCGATCCGTTCGGCCGAGCCCGGCGTTGCGCGCCACGATCAGCGCCTGTGCGCGATCGGCCAGCTGCAGTTCGCCGAGGATGTTCGACAGGAGGTTGCTGACTGTCTTCGGCGCGATGCCGATCCGGTTCGCGATGACGCGGACCGGCCTGCCCGCGGCGAGTTGGTCGAGCACTTGGAATTCGCGCTCGGTCAGCTGGGGAAAGGGTCGACCGGTCGCGGGCGGTGAGGTGGCCAGTTGCTCCAGGACTCGGCGTGCCACCGCCGGACCGAAGACGGCTTCTCCGGCGTGTACGGCTCGCACGGCGCGCGCGATGTCGTCCTGTTCGGCGCCTTTGAGGAGATATCCGGAGGCGCCGGCTTTCATCGCGGCGAAGAGCGAGTCGTCATCGTCGTACATCGTGAGCACACACAGCGCGGTCGTCGGGACGCTGCGACTGATCTCGCGTAGCGCCGCGAAACCGTCGAGATTGGGCATGTGCAGGTCGAGCAGCGCGACGTCGGGTTTGCGCAACATCACCTCTTTCACGGCTTGGCGGCCGTCGGCGACGACGGCCACGACCTCCATGTCCTCGAGGGAGCCGAGCAGGGCGGCCAGGCCGTTGCGCATCACGGGATGGTCGTCGGCGATGAGGACGCGGATCATGTGCGCACCAGCGGAAGCCGGGCGCGCACCGCGCCACCCTCTGCGGACGGGCCGACGTCGCATGAGCCGCCGAGTTCCGCCGCGCGTTCTCGCATCCCGACAATGCCGACACCGGGACACCAGGCGGCGGCGAGCGCACCGTCGTCGAGGACCTCCACGACCAGTTCGTCGTCAAGCCGCAGGTGCAGGCGGACCGACGTCGCGGTGGAGTGGCGGACCACGTTGTTGAGGGCTTCGGTCGCTATCCGGTAGGCGGCCACCTCGATGGCCGCCGGCAACGGGCCGAGTGTCGCGACGTCAACGGTGACCTGCAGTGGCCGTCCGTCCGCGCGTCGCACCGTCTGGGCCGCCCTCGTGCGCAGCGCGTCCGTCAGGCCGAGTTCGGCCAGGGCCGGCGGGCGCAGATCGTCGACGACTCTGCGCACCTCCGCGATCGCGGTGCGAGTGTCGGTTCGGACTCCGCGCAACAGGGCCGTGGTTTCCTCTGGGGCGGTCAGCTGGAGGTTCGCGGCCGCGTCGGCGGCCAGCGCGACGCCGGTCAGCAGCGGCCCCAGCCCGTCGTGCAGGTCGCGGCGCAGACGAAGCCGTTCCTCCTCTCGCGCGGTCACCAACTGCTCGCGTGACTGTTGCAACGCTCGCGAGGTCATACTCGCGTGCACGGCGACCGCCAGCGGCCCCGCCAGCAGGTCGAGGACGCGCTCGTCCGAGAGCGCGAGAACCGATTCGCCGCGTCGCAGTCCCACGACGAGCTCGGCCCCGTCGCTGAGCGGTCGACGCACGCTGTGGTTCGAGGTTGTGCCCGCTTCGGCGATGGTCTCGGACCCGACGGCGACCGCGACCCAGGGGAGCCGCATTGCCGTGCGGACCTCGTCGAGGCTGCTGGCGAGGTCGGTAAGTCGTCCGCCGACCCGCGAGGCGACGCGGAGCGGGTCGCGTTCGCCGTAGAGGAGTCGTTCGACGCTGCGCTGGAGTCGAGCGCGAAGTGGGAACGCAAGCAGCGCAACGATAAGCGCGGACGCGACGCCGGACAGCGCGAGCACCAGCAGCGCGTATCCGATCAGGACCAGGCCGGAGAGCAGGCCGTAACTCAGCCCGCGGGCCAGTACCAGGCGGATGTCGAGCAGCCCGTGTCGCAGGATCGACACCGCGATGGCCGCGGGCAGCAACGGGATCGCGAACAGCACCACGATCGGCGTCCCGGCGACCAGCGACCACGGAACGACCGCGGCGAGAATGACACCGGCCGCGCCGAGTAGCCAGAGAAGCTGTGCGCGGACCGTCTCGTCGCCTCGGCGGTAGCGCATCAGCAGCGCCGCGAGCCCGAGCAGCATCGACAGAGACCAGCGGACTTCGCTCAGCGACCACAAGGCGGCCCACGCCCCGTGTTGCGGCAGTACCCAGAGCCCCGGCGGCAGATTCGAGATCAGTGCCGTGCCGGTACCGATCTCGAGCACGAACAGCGGAGCGGTGATCGCGACGGCGAGAAACAGCGGACGCCAGCGCGGGGACGGAAGGCGGCCGTCGGGCAACAGGTACAGCGACAGCGGCAGCATGAGTCCGATGTGGATCGGCCAGGCCCAGGCGAACACGGTGACGGCGATCTGCGCGGCGAGCGGCGGGGCACCCCCGTCGTGCAGTGCCTGCGCCGCGGGGGCACACGCGGCGGTGATGAGCTGGAAGTTCCCGCCGACCGCGAACATCCAGCCCACCGGGTGGCCCGGCTTGTGCCACGCGATGAGCGCTCCGCAGAACGCGAAGCTGAGTCCGATGACCAGATTGCTCACCACGAAGTCGTCCAGGGCTTCGTGGAAGGACCAGCGCACCCGAAGGGTCACCACGACCGAGACGACGGACACGCAGACGGCCAGCAGCGCCAGCGCGCCGGCCACCGCCTTGGTCCTCATCGGTGAAGTGTGTGCCTTCGGACATCCCGATGTCACGGGACATCTTCCCGGTCGTCCCGGGCAACATCCCGGCGATGCGGGGCCACTGCCTCTGTCGGGCGGGCACGTCGCCGACTCAACCTGGGGTGAACTACGAGAAGGAGCACACCGTGAACGCAACAATCCGTGCCGGGCTCGTCCTGCTCGGTCTCCTCTCGGTCGCCGACATCGCCGGGCTCGCCCTCACCGACGGCAACCACCCGCCGTACGTCATCGCCGTCATCAGCGCCGTGCTCGGCGTCGGTTCCCTCTACTTCGTGGCGAAAGCCTGGACCGGCAAGCGATCCCCGCTCCGACCGCTGCTCGTGCTGCGGGTCGTTTCGGCGCTGACTGCCGCACCGGCGTTCTTCGTCGACGACGTGCCGGTCGCGGCCAAGGCCGCCGCGGCCGCGATCCTCGTCCTGACCGCCGTGGGTGCTGTCCTGGTCAGCCGGGCCCCCGTCACCAGCGAGGTGGCCCGATGAGGCGGCTGGCCCTGCTCCTGTTGCCGGTCGGACCGCTCTGCGTCGCCGTGCTGCGTTACCTGCTGCCGTACTACACGGCGGACGGCAGCCTCGCCACGGTAGTGGCGGTCGACGCCAACCCCGGTCGTGAAAGCGTCGTTCTCTGGCTGGGACTGCTCGCCCTCATCACGCTCGTGCCCGGAGTCATCGCTGCGGCGGCAGCCCTCCCGTCAAGCCGGCTCAAGGCGTGGGCACTGGCGCTGTCGGTACCGGGTTACCTGTGCCTCGGCGTAATTCTGAGCCAGGACTTCCTGCTCTGGAGCGGCGCGCACGCGCATACCGACCCTCAGCAGCTCGCCCAGCTCATCGATGCGGCACATCCGTCGCTGAACGTCGGCACCGGCATTTTCGTCGTAGGTCACGTCGTCGGAACGGTGCTGCTCGGCGTCGCTTTGCTCCGATCGGGACGCATTCCGGCCTGGGCCGCCTGGGCTGTCATCGTCTCGCAACCGCTGCACTTCATCGCCGCCGTGATCGTGGGCAGCCCGACACTGGACCTGATCGGCTGGACGCTCACCGCGATAGGCCTCGCCGCGGTCGCCCGAACGCTGTTGGCAGACGCCGACGTCGATCATCGTCTCGCGAGGCGGACGCCGGTCAGTCCGTAGTCCAAGGCCGGAGCTTCTCGGGGTTCCGTACCGCCCAGATGCGGTTGATCCGGTCGCCGGCGAAGTCGAACGCCATCACCACCACGGTGACGCCGTCCTGCTGCGCCACCAGACCGGGCTGACCATTGACCGTACGTTCTCCGAAGGTGATGTCGACTGCCAGGCCGGCGAGGTCGACGAGGTAGCGCGCGATCCGTTCGCCACCCTCGATGGGGCGGCGAGCGGCGCTGACCAGGCCGCCGCCGTCGGCGATCGTCGTGGCGTCGGGATCGAGGAGACCGATGAGGGCGTCGATGTCCTTGGCTTCCCAGGCCTGCTTGAAGTTCCTGACGATGTCGGCGCGCTGCGTTGCGGGAGTGGTGGAGGACTGGGAAGCGCGAATGCGGTGGCGGGCCGACGATGCCAGTTTGCGACAGGCCGCCGGTGTGCGGCCGACGATGTCCGCCACTTCGGCGAAGGGGTACCGGAAGACATCGTGAAGGATGAACGCGACGCGCTCGGCCGGGGTCATCGAGTCGAGGACGACGAGGAAGGCCATGGTGATCGACTCGTCGAGGGTGACCCGGTCGGCCGGGTCGGCGCTGGTGCCGCCCGACCGGCCGTTGATCCACTCCGTACTTTCGGGCAGCGGCTCGGGGATCCATTCGCCCACGTAGCGCTCCCGTCGGGCTCGCGCCGAGCCGAGCAGGTCAAGGCAGACGCGACTGGCGACCGTTGTCAGCCAGGCGCCGGGGGACTGGATGGCTTCCCGCTGTGGTCGGGTCATGGCATACCAGCGGGCGTACGTTTCTTGCACGACGTCCTCAGCATCGGCAAGGGAGCCGAGGAGCCGGTAAGCGAGATTGATCAGCTGACGCCGCTCGCTCATGATCTCGCTCAGGCCGTCTCCTGGCTCGAATTGCCTGCTCATGCGTCGCCGGCTCCCTTGGTCGCAGCTGCCCTCACCAGTTCGACGAGACAGCGCACCGAATTGTGACGTCGGCGTGCCACCTCACGTCCGGAGGGGCTGCGTCGTCGAACCGTCATGAGCGACTTTGAGGCTATCGCCGACCGCGTCGAGATCGAGGCGCTGCGCGGTGAGTTCACCGACGCGGTGATGATGCATGACTACGACCGTTTCGCCACGCTGTTCACCGAGGACGCCGTAGTGCGGATCCCCGATGCGAACATCGGCTTCACAAGCCGGGAGGAGCTCCGAGCCGGGATCGAGCGGCTGCACCACGACCGCTACCAGCGCACCCCGGACGGTTGGACGTTCGCTGAGCGCGTTGACGAGGTCAGATACGTCGACTCGGCTCCGCTCACCGGCTCGGCGCCCGGCTAGCCGCCGGGAGGAGGGCCGTGTCCATTACCAGGGCGCGAAGAACTCGAGCTCGTGTCGGGCGGCGGGCTCGTGGTGGGGGTGTCCGTCGTCGTATCGGTCGGGGTCGATGTCGGTGTCGGTGTGTCGCTGAGTGTGGGCGTGTCGGAGATGCTCGGCTGATCGGAGCTGGTGGGCGCGGACGGGCTGGTGGTGTTCGGTGTGTTGCTCGGCTGGGGGAGAGCGGTGAACTGCACGACCGGCTGGTTGCTCAGGTAGGAGTTCATGTAGTCCTGCCAGATGTAGCCAGGTTCCTCCCGGCCGTAAACGTCGTAGCCCGTTTCGCGCCCGACGCCGTTGTGGTAGTTGCCGTAGATCGGTGCGGGTTGCTTCTTGTTGCCGAACCAAACCGCGGTCACCACTTGCGGGGTGTAGCCGACCATCCAGGCCTCGGAGTTGTGACCGGAGTTGTTGAACTGGGCGGTACCGGTCTTGGCGGCGTTGGGACGGCCGCTGTCCAGACCGTCCTTTGAGGACGAAGCGACGTCGGTCATCGACTCGGTGACCGTGCGGGCGATCGCCGCGTTGGTGGTGGGGTCGGCGTTGAAGGCCGGGGTGGCGGCGGTGGCGAACTGGTAGACCTGACTGCCAGTGTTGTCGGTGACCTTGGTGACGAAATGCACGGGGACGTACATGCCGTTGTTGGCGAAGGTCGCGTATCCCTGGGCCTGGTCGATCGGACGCACCTGGTACTGCCCGATCGAGATCCCGAGCTCGGTTGTCCCGGTGCCTTTGCCGGTCGTGGGGTCGTCCTGCTGCAGGGAGTCGAAGGACTGCCCGATCGAGGGGGTGATCTGCTTGGGGATCCCGGCCTCCCAGGCGGCTTGGCGCACGGTGTTCACGCCGACTTGGGCACCCATGCGGTAGAAGACGGTGTTGACCGACTGGGTCATGGCGTTCTTCACCGTGATCTGGCTGGAGCCTTCGCCGTCGGAGTTGTGCACGAGCTGGCCGTCGATGGTCTGGTTGTCGCTGCCGTCGTACACGGTGTCGAGACCGATCTGGCCCGGTTGGGCCTGCAGCCCGGCGGCGAAGACGTACGGCTTGAACGAAGATCCCGGCTGCTGCGGCGTCATCGCCAGGTCGTAGGACGTCGAGCCGTCACCGCCGTAGTAGGCGAGGATGCCGCCGGTGGTCGGGTCGACCGAGACCAGCGCGGCCCCTTCGTCCGGATACGCGGTGTCGGCCCCCATGATTTTCGCGACGGAGTGTTCGGCGCTGTCCTGGGCCGGCGGGCTGATGGAGGTGTAGATCTTCGCGCCGGATTTGGACAGGGACTGTTCGGAGTAGCCCTTCTGCGTCAGCTCGGCGAAGACCGCCGCGGCGATGTACTGGCGAGTGGGGGACAGCGAGGAACCGGTGCCCGAGGCGGTGGACGCGGCGACCGGCGTCGGGAACTGGGCGGAGCTGAATTCGGCCTGCGTGACCCAGTGATTGGCCAGCATCCGGCCCATGACGTAGGTGTAGCGCTTGTGTTCGTAGGCCGAACTATTGGCGAAGGAGGGCAACTGCACCATGCCGGCGAGCAGTGCGGCCTGTTCGTTGGTCAGCTTGCTGACGTCCTCGCCGTAGAAGGCCTGTGCCGCGGCTTTGATGCCGTAGGCGCTGCGGCCGAAGTAGACGGTGTTCAGATAGGCGGTGAGGATGTCCTCTTTGGAATAGGTCTGGGTCATCTTGTAGGACTCGACGACCTCGACCATTTTGCGGTTCAACGTGGGTGCCGCGTTGCCGGTGGCCTGTTTGACGTATTCCTGGCCGATGGTCGAACCACCGCCGGTGCCGCCGGTGACCCGGTTGACGACGGTGCGCAGGATCGCCTTCATGTCGAACCCGGAGTTCGTCATGAAGGTCTCGTCTTCGGCCGCGATCTGCGCGTTCTTCATCGACTGCGGGATCTGGTCCCAGGTCACCAGTTCGTGGCCGCCGCTGGTGCTCGCCTGGGTGTACATCGTCGAGCCGTCGGCGTAGTACATCGTCACCGGCTGGTTGAGACCGGCCGCCAGCGCCGTCGGATCCGGGACGTTGACGAAGTGGTAGAGCACGATGAACGCCGCGATGGGGCCGAGGACGCCGAGTCCGAACAGGACATAGAGGGTCCGGCGGATGCGACGCCAGCCCTTCCGATGCCTGCGCCGGGTGGGTTTACCGGGCACGGGAAGCGCATCGGTCACGTCGTCCGTGCCGTCGCGAGGCCATCCCGGCGGCTCAGGGGGCGGATACCGGGGTCGGTCGTTCACGAAACTTCACCGAGCCGGATGACCGAGGGGGACGGAACGGGAAAACCGTCCGAATCGGGCATTTCCTGCCCGAATACGGCGCCAAGTTCCTCTGCCGCAACGAAATCCTCCATAGCTGATTATGGTTACTCCGGTGTGAGGGTCGGGTGTGAGGGGTGTCGGCTCACTTTCCGGCAGGCGGTCTCGGGGTGACGTGGGTGCCGGGCGGGATCCGTACGGCGATCTCTTCGCCGAGCCGGGCTCCGTTGGCCAGTTTCAGGTTGTCGCCGCTCCAGAACCGGCCGGGGTCGTACCAGTTCGGGCGGTGCGGGTCTTCGAGTAAGCCCATGTCGTTGTAGGTGATCGCGACGACCTCGGCGCAGAAGGCCGTTTCGAGATCGACCTCGTGAGCATGGCGCCGGGCGCTCGGGACCCTGCCGCGCAGCCAGCGGGACGCGAGCCGGGCCGTGGTGGGGAACGGGGTGCCGTCCAGGCGCGCGACGGTGCGCAGGGCGGCGTTTTCCATCTCACGGGTGACGGGGTGGTCGAGCTGCCGGAGCCACGCGCGCTGCCCGTATCTGGTGGCCCAGACCACGACCGCGTCCCGCAGGTCGTGCAGCTGCGCGCCGCGCTGGTGGGTCCCGGACCACAGGTCCGGCAGGGACCGGCCGAGCTCGGCGTGCCACATCAGCGGCGGCAGGTCGTCGATGACCACGGACATGCCGACATGGTTCACCGGGCTGTTCGTCGTCGCCCTGATGGCCCGGTCGGCCATTGTGCTGCCACGGAACAGCCAGACGTCGCCGGTGCGCGTCAGGCTGATCGCTTCTTCGAGGTCGAGCCGCGTTTCGGGCACGGCTGTAGCCTAGGCGGATGAAGTGGTGGAAGGTGCTCGGCGTGGCGGGGTTCGTCGGTGTGGCTGCTACCGGAGTGGTGATCGCGAGGTCGGAACGGCGCCGTCGGACGTACACGCCGGACGAGATCCGGGACCGGCTGCACACGCGCATCGCCGAAGCGAGTGAAAGCGCGCCACGCTGAGCGTCACTCGATTGTATACAGTCGACTGGTTCAGCTGGGGGTAGCGGCCATTTGCTGGTACGGTCGCCCGACTTGAACGCTTCGCCGGTATCGAGGTCGTCCGCCGGGGAGCGCCCAAACGTCGCGGCGGTGAAGTGAACTGATGCGGGACGAAGTTGTCGAGGCGAGTGCGGTGATCGACCATTCGCCCTCCCGGGTTTGGGAGATCGTCGGCACTCCGGAGCTGTATTCCAGGTTCGTGCCTGTCATCAGCTGGTGCCAGGTGGTCGAGCCGGTCGAGCGGGGACGCGGGCCCCGGTGCCTGATCCGGCTGACTCCGCAGCGTGGCGCGCTGACGCAGGCGCGGATCCACGCCGGGGTGTACCGGGCCGGCGCGCACGTCGTGTGGAGTGGCGACGAGCACCAGCGGAACTGGGTCTCCATCGAGTTGCATGATCTCGGCGGCGACCGCACCGAACTCGTGGTCCGGCTGATGATGCCCGAGGTGCCGGACACATTCGCCGACCTGCTGTCTCCGGGCGCGGTCAAACGAGGTGTCCGGGAACTCGCCCTGCGGATCGGCGAGCACCTTTCGGGGCGGCCGTCGGGCAGCCCGCATCTGCGCGACGATGCCAAGGCGACCACGCTCGGCACCACGAGCATCCTCGTCCGTGCCGGCGTGCTCTCACCGGGCAGACCGGACAAGATGGCCCGCCAGCTCAGATCGCTCGCGCGCTGGGGTGCGACGGTGGCGGGCGGCTACCAGGCGTCCGCGGCCCGCGTGCCGAACGCGATCGCCCTGCACGACGAACGCACTACCCGGACCTTCGCCGAGGCCGACGAACGCAGCACCCGGTTGGCCAACGCGCTGGCCGAGCGGGGCGTTCGGGCAGGCGACCGGGTGGCGTTGATGTGCCGCAACCACACCGCCATGGTCGAGGCGTTCATCGCCTGCGGGAAGCTGAGTGCCGACGTCCTGCTGCTCAACACCGGTCTGTCGGCGACGGCGGTCGCCAAGGTCATCGCCCGCCACGAGCCGGTGGCCGTGCTGGCCGACGACGAGTTCGCCCACATCGTCGACCGGGCGCCTGGCGAGTTCCTGCGGATCAGCACGTGGCCGGAGGCGGAGCGCGGTTACCCGACGGTCGACGAGCTCATCAAGGACGCGTCGGCGACGCGGCTGAAACCGGCGGACCGGCCGGGGCGGATCGTGGTGCTCACCTCCGGCACGACCGGCGTGCCCAAGGGCGCGCGGCGCCCGACGCCGAAGGGGCTCAGCACGGCGGCGTCCGTCCTCGCCAGGATCCCGTTGCGGGCGAACGACCGGATTGTCGTCGCGGCGCCGCTGTTCCACACCTGGGGGCTGGCCGGGATGCAGGTCGGCATGGCCGTGCGCGCGTCGCTGTCGCTGGTACGGCTGTTCGACGCCGAGGAGACGCTGCGCACCATCGCGGAGCAGCGGTGCGAGGTGCTGTTCGCCGTCCCGATCATGCTGCAGCGCATCCTCGACCTGCCCGAGCGGGTGCGGGACCGGTACGACCTGTCCACCCTGCGCGTGGTGGCCAGCAGTGGCTCGGCGCTGTCCGGTTCGCTGGTCACGTCGTTCATGGACGCTTTCGGTGACGTCCTCTACAACCTGTATGGCTCGACCGAGGTCTCCTGGGTGAGCATCGCCGACCCGGCCGACCTGCGCGCCGCGCCGACGACGGCGGGCCGCTGCCCGCCCGGCACCGAGGTCGCCATCCTCGACGGCAAGCGGCGTCCGGTCCCGCCCGGGGTCGACGGCCAGATCTTCGTCGGCAACGACATGCTGTTCGACGGCTACACCGACGGGGGCACGCTGCCGATGTCGGACCGGCTCATGGCCACCGGCGACGTCGGCTACCTCGACGCCGACGGCAGGCTGTTCGTCACCGGCCGGGCCGACGAGATGATCGTGTCGGGCAGCGAGAACGTGTTCCCGCGGCCGGTCGAGGAGGCTCTAGCCGCGCTGCCACAGGTGTTCGAGGCGGCCGCGGTCGGCGTGCCGGACCCGGAGTTCGGCCAGCGGCTCGCCGTGTACCTGGTGCTGCGCCCCGGCGCGCGCCTCGACGCCGACGACGTGCGCAGCTACATCCACCAACGGCTGGCGCGGTTCGCCGTGCCGCGCGACGTCTACTTCGTCGACGAGCTCCCGCGCAACGCCACCGGCAAAATCCTCAAACGGCTCCTCAACGACGACACCTGGCCCATGGCCCCACCCGCCCACGACGACTAGCCCCACCCGCCGGCGAGTTGGCTGCCTACCGACACGAGTTCGCCGCCCATGGACACGAGTCCGCGATCCGCGCACGCGTATTGGCCGAACCGTGCCGGATGCCCGTTTCGTAGTCGTGGTGCGGGCACCGTCGGTCGTCTGCGTGGGGTCGCGAGCGTGGAACTCAGCGCTCTGAGTGTGGGACTCGCGGTGTTCGCCGGATGCTGTCGGCGAGTCCCACGTTCACCGACGGCGAGTTGCGGCGGCAACGACCCGCCCATGCGGCCGAAGAGCCACAAGTGCCTCGTCGGTGACCGGGAGTACGGCTCCGGCGCCGCGGGCTACAGGGGGCTCAACGCTCCCATTGTGAGATCTGGTCGAAGCCGGCCTCGTCGGCGGTGCGCGCGACCTCCGCCAGCTTCGACCCGATCACCGCATCACCACCCGGCCAGGTGAAGTTCGGAATGGTCAGGCCGATCCTCATGAATACCTCCGGTGTCGGTGTTGCGGTGAGCTCACGGCAACGGCGTCAGGCGACATTCCCGCTGAACAGTCCGCCGCTGCGCCGTCCGTCAAAGCGGTGATCACGGCGGCGCAGTGACGGGTCGAGCAGCGCGGGCGGGGCATCGTTCTTCTCGTGTGCGGCGAGGTCGGTTCCGGGAGCGACGATGTCGTCGATCGCGTCGAGGACATCGTCGGAGAGCTCGGTGTCGGCGGCGGCCAGCTGCGAGTGCAGGTGATCGAGCGTGCGCGGGCCGATGAGCGCACTGGTCACCCCAGGGTGGGCGGTGACGAATCCGAGGCCGAGCTGGATCAGCGTCAGACCTGCCTCGTCGGCTAGCTTCACGAGACTCTCGACGGCGTCGAGCTTGGCTCGGTTGGCGGGGTGCGAGGCGTCGAAGCGCTGCGCCATGAGGCCCGCTCGGTTCGTACGGGTCTCCTGACCGGCGCGGATCGCACCTGACAGCCAGCCGGACGCCAACGGGCCCCAGACGAGCACACCCATCCCGTACTCCTCGGTCACCGGGAGCACGTGGGTCTCGACGCCCCGCTGCAGGATCGAGTAGTTGGGCTGCTCCGTGACGTACCGGCCCAGGTGAAGTTCACGGGAGGCCCACTGCGCCTGCACGAGGCGATAGGCGGGGAAGGTGGAGGAGCCGAAGTAGCGGATCTTCCCGGCGCGCTGCAGGTCCGTCAGCGCGGAGAGCGTCTCCTCGTCGCTGACCGAGGGGTCCCACCGGTGGATCTGATAGAGGTCCACGTGGTCGACATCGAGCCGCCGCAGGCTGCTGTCCAACTCCCTCACGAGCCAACGGCGTGAGCCGCCCAGGTGGTTGCGCTCGTCGCCCATCGGCAGGGCCGCCTTCGTGGCCAGCACGAGGTCGTCGCGTCGTCCGGCGATGGCTTTGCCGACCATCTCCTCGGACTCGCCGTTGCTGTAGATGTCGGCGGTGTCGATGAGGTTGACGCCGGCGTCAAGGGCGGCATGGACGATACCGGTGGCGTCGTCCTGGG
The DNA here is from genome assembly GCF_025464955.1 of Amycolatopsis sp. Lineage (GTDB taxonomy): Bacteria > Actinomycetota > Actinomycetes > Mycobacteriales > Pseudonocardiaceae > Amycolatopsis. The sequence continues at coordinate 21,472 of NZ_JAODNM010000173.1, forward strand.
TGGTGCGTCCCATGGAGCCGAAGTTCATCGCGCCGAGCGCGAGCGAGCTGACCCGCACGCCTGTCTGTCCGAGGACGCGGTACTGCATGAGAATTCTCCCTTGCGAAGTGGATTGACTCTTAGTCCGCCAGCGCGGCGCTGATTTCGCTCAGCTCGGCGATGGGTAGTGGGTTGTCGGTGCCCAGGACGTGCACGGCGACCTGGTCGGCGCCTGCTTCGAGGTGTTCGCGGATGCGCGCCGCCGCCGCGGCCGGGTCACCCCAGGGGACTACGGCGTCCACCAGTCGGTCGCTGCCGCCGTCGGCAAGGTCCTCCTCGGTGAAGCCCAGCCGCAGGAAGTTGTTGCGGTAATTCGCCAGGCCCAGTAAGAGACTGGTGGACTGCCTGCTGATCTCGCGCGCCCGGACAGGGTCAGTCTCCAGCAACACCTTCTGCTCCGGGACCAGCAACGGGCCGGTACCGAGGATCTCCCTGGCCTGGCGGGTGTGCTCGGGCGTGGTGGAATACGGGTGCGCGTCGGCGGTGCGCTTCCCGGCCAGCGCGAGCACCTTCGGGCCCAGCGCGGCGAGCGCCAGGTTCTCGGGCGGGATCTCGGCCAGCGTGTCCAGATAGGCGACCAGGTTCGCGTAGGGCTTGGCGTACTGCTGGTTGTCCGGGCGCTCCGGGTGCCCGATGCCGATCCCGGCCAACACTCGATCGGAGTAGGCCGGGCCCAGTCGCCGATAGCTGGCGACCACCCGCTCGGCCGGCTCGATCCACGCATTCAGGATCCCGGTCCCGTACACCAGCCCGCTGGTCGCGGACAGGATCGGTTCGGCCAGCCGGAAATCGGCGCTGGCCGAACCCAGCCACATCCCGCTGTACCCGGCCTGCTCCAACTGCCCCGTGAACGCACCGACCTGCTCGCCGGTCAACGCCGCCAGGTACGGCTCACCGACAAAGAAGCCCAGTCGGCCGAGTGATACAGCCATATTTCGCCTCCATTGCGTGGTATCTCCAGCTAAGCAACGCAGCGAATCCCGGGCCAGCAAGATCCTCTTGCGTGCTTGCACAATCCTCTTCGGCTGGAGCGCGGCGCCCCGGCCGTCACGGCAGCGCGGCGCCGACAGGACTGGCTTCAGCGCGCATGCGCCCGGCGTCAAGGCTCGGCGGGGCACCGAACTGGCGTCGGTATTCCCGGCTGAACTGGGACGGGCTGTCGTAGCCGACGCGGTGGCCGACTCCGGTGATGTCGTTCGGCCGGTTCGCCAGCAGCAGTCGCGCCTCTTGCAGCCGGATGTGCTTCTGGTACTGAATCGGCGTCATTGCCGTCACCGACTGGAAGTTCCGGTGGAAAGCGGAGACGCTCATCCCCGAGATCTGTGCGACGTCCTCGACCCGGAACGGCCTGGCGTAGTTTTCGCGGATCCAGTGAACAGCGCGCCTGATATGGGTCAGGCTGCTGTCGGCGAGGCCGAGTTGGCGTACGACGTCACCTTGTTCGCCGGTGATCAATCGCCAGAGGATCTCGCGCTTGACCAAGGGCACCAGTGCTTTCCGGTCCCGTGGCCGGTCGAGGAGGCGCAGCAGCCGCACGACAGCGTCGATCAACTCGTCCGGGGCAGTGCTGACCGCGATTCCCGGTCGTGCGGCGGTGGGGGACTGCGGCAGGTCTCCGGGACCGGCCTGGAGCAGCAGTTCCGCGATGGCGGCGGGTTCCAGGGTCATCCCGAAACCGAGCGCGGGGCGGCCAGGGACAGCGTCGAGGTAGTGCCCTGTCACCGGAAGGTCGACCGACGCGACAAGGAACTGGCCGGCGCCGTAATCGTAGACGCGGTCGCCCAGTGCCAGACGTTTGGTGCCCTGGGCGACGATTGCCAGTACTGTGCCGGACATCGAGGACACCGGCGGCACGGCGTGGTCGGCCTTACAGGTCCGGACGCCCTCGATGGTTGTGGTCAAATCCGGACGCACGTGGCGTTCCAGTAGGTGGCGAAGTTCGTCCAGGGACATCTCTCGATTTCAGCACGAGATCAGCGCCGGCTGTCGCCATCGAGAGGATCGTGTCAGAACTCGCGAGCTTTGTTCAAGCTCCGCCGATCCTTGAGCGGGTGAAGCCCAGCTTCATCGCCCGCTCTTCCGGTGGCACACTTGTCCAGCAGGACTTCGAGCGTGACCTGCAGTTCGGTGCAGACCCTGTCCGAGGCACGAGTGCGCGTCGGCGCCGAAGGCGAGATGGGTGTTGGCGGCCCGGCTCGGGTCGAACTGCTCCGGGTCGGGGAACGTGCCGGGATCGCGGTTGGCCGCGGCCATGCTGTTCACCACCGTGCTGCCTGCCTTGACGGTCACCCCGGACAGTTCGACGTCTTCGGTGATGAACCGGGGGATACCGAACCCGGCGTTGGCGTCCATCCGCAGGCTTATGCGTAGGACGGGGGCTTGCAGGCGGCGATGGCCGCGCTGCGGGCGAACGCCGCGTCCAGCTTGGTCCTGGCCAACCGGAGGTGAACCGTGGTCGCGCCCAGGACCGCGGCTGCCATGGCGAGACCGGCGACCAGATCGATCAGGAATGGAGAAGCATCGGCACCCGACCAGCGCCTAACGTCGACGCCATGGACATCACCGTGCAGATTCGCAGCCAGGAGTTGAGCTGACATGGCCTCTCTGGATTCCGTTACCCTCGAAGTGCCCGATGCCGCGGCCGCTGAAGCGTTCTACGCCGCCGCCTTCGGACTGGGAGGCAAGGTTCGCGTTCGCGCCGCGGAGGCGCCGACGTCAGGCTTTCGTGGCTTCACCCTGTCGCTCGTCGTGTCCCAGCCGAGCACCGTCGACAGCCTCATCGGTACGGCTGTCGACAACGGTGCCACGGTGCTGAAGCCTGCCAAGAAGGGGTTCTGGGGCTACGGCGGCGTTGTGCGGGCCCCGGACGGGACGATCTGGAAGGTCGCGACGTCGTCCAAGAAGGACACCGGGCCTGCCACCCGGCAGGTCGACGACGTGGTACTGCTCCTGGGTGTCGAGGATGTGAAGGCGAGCAAGCGTTTCTACACCGAGCGTGGCCTGGCCGTAGCGAAGAGCTTCGGCGGCAAATACGTCGAGTTCGACACCCCGTCCTCGCCGGTCAAGCTGGCGCTCTACGGACGCGGTGCCGCCGCGAAGGACGCCGGCGTCTCCCCGGACGGCGACGGATCGCACCAGATCGCCATCGGCAGCGATGCCGGGCCCTTCACCGATCCGGACGGGTTCGCTTGGGAGGCACCTTCGGTTTGAGGTCGGGGGCCTAGTGAAAGGACGTTGGCGAGACGGTTACCGTGCGGGATAAGGGAAGGTTCGTGCTCGAATCTCCCGCTCGAACGGTGAACGTACCGTCCGCGACGGTCCATTCGCCTTTCGCACTGTTCCAGGTGGAAAAGGCGCGCGCGTCCAGTCGAAGGTTGACGCGCTGTCGTTGACCTGCCGCGACGGTGACCCGCTGGAACCCCTTGAGTTGCTGGGGAGGTTCTCCTGCAGCGGCAGGAAAGGTCACGTACACCTGCGCCACGTCGGCTCCCGACCGCTGTCCGGTGTTGGTGACGTCGACGCTGACATCGACATAGCCGCCGCGCGGTACGGGTGAGACAGCGAGGTTGGAGTAGGCGAAGCTTGTGTAGGACAGCCCATAGCCGAACGGATACAGCGGTTGGCTGTGTTGGCTGTCGTACCAGCGGTAGCCGACCTGCAGGCCCTCGGAATACGTGCCGGTGCCGTTCACGCCCGGATATTGCTGCGGCGTATGGGCCGGCACGTCTCCGTCGGCTGCAGGGAAGGTGATGGGGAGCTTGCCCGACGGGTTGACGTCGCCGAACAACAGCGCCGCAACGGCATTGCCGTCCTCTTGCCCCGGGTACCACGCCTCCAGAATCGAGGGAACCTGGTCTTTCCAAGGCATCAGGACGGGACCGCCGCTCTTCACCACCACGACGGTGTGCGGATTGGCAGCTGCCACCGCTTCGACCAGTTGGTCCTGCACGCCGCTGAGCGCGAGACTCGGGCGGTCCACGCCTTCGGTTTCGTCGTCGCCGACCATGACGACGGCGACGTCTGCGTTCTTCGCCGCCGCTACGGCATTCGGGATCTCGTCGGCGGTGGCTCCGGGCGAGTAGTCGACGTGGACGCCGGCGCCGACCCGGTTCTGGAGGCCCTGGACCGGGCTGACCGTGTACGTCGGATCAACGTGCGAACTGCCACCGCCACCGGTCGAGGCTTGGCCCGCGTAGGGACCTACCACCGCGATCGAGTGCAGCGTGTTCGTGCTGAGTGGTAGTTGCGCGTTCTCGTTGCGCAGCAGCACCGAACCGTCTTCGGCCAGTTTGCGCGAGACCGCGCCGTCCGATTGCACCGGAATGGGTGAGGTCGTGAGTGGACGCTCGAAGAGACCGAACTCCATCATGACGGCGAACCGCCGGATCAGCAGGCCGTCGATCATCTGCTCCGACACCATGCCGGCCGTGACGGCTTGCTTCATGGCGTCGCCGTAGAACTCGCCAGTGGGCATTTCCAGATCGAGGCCCGCCACCGCTGATTCCGCCGTGTCGTGGGTGGCGCCGAAGTCGGATTGCACGAACCCGGAGAACCCCCACTGGTTGTGGAGGACATTCTGCAGCAGGTCGCTGTTCTGGCAGGCGAACTCGCCGTTGACCTGCGGGTAGGCGCACATCACCGATCCAACGTGACCGTCCTTGACGGCGGCCTCGAACTGCGGAAGGTAGATCTCGTGCAGCGTCCTGTCGTCGACCAGCTCGTTGATCGTCAGTCGGTTTTGCTCTTGGTTGTTCGCGGCGAAGTGCTTGACCTCGGCGATGGTGCCGTTGCGCTGAATACCTTGGATGTTGGCGGCCGCGAGCTGACCGGCGAGGTACGGGTCCTCGCCGAACCCTTCGAACGTCCGGCCGCTGACCGGCACCCGGGCGATGTTGATGTCCGGCGCCTCCAGCAGATTGTGCCCGAGATCCTGGGTCTCGGAGCCGAGGAGACCGCCGTCGGATTTGGCCGCGTTGGTGTCGAACGTCGACGCGAGCGAGATCGGCGCGGGCAACGCGGTCGCCGGCCTCTGCTGCGGGTCGTCGGCGGGTCCGACGCCGGCTGGGCCGTTGGCGACCCGCAACGGGGGAATACCCAGCCGGGGGACACCCGGCACGTACCGTCGGTGTTGATCATCTTGGATACCGTGCAGTTCGGTGATCTTCTCGTCGAGGGTCATGGCCGCGACGACGTCGGTGGCTCGTGTTTCCGGTGGCAGCCGCGTGTCCAGCCAGGCTGGTGTCGCGGCCGATGACGCGCCGACCGGCCCGGCCAGCGCCGCGGCGAGCAGCAGGGCGGCGACTGAGGTCAGCAGGGTTCGGTGGAACGTGCCCTTCCGGTGGAACATCGCGGCAGCCTTCTTTCTTTCGCTGCAAGGAAAGGAACCGGACAGCGATCACTGATCCGTGGGACAGAGGTGTATCGCCGGCACGTTGCCGCCCGAAACGGCGAGATGTACCCGGGCGATCGTCCCGTCACCGCCGTTGCTGCTGAGCCGGAAGTCGGCGCTGCTGTTTTCCCTGCCGGTGAAGCCGGCGTCGTCCATGGTGAAGGTGGCCGTCTTCCAGGCGTCGGTGTTGGTACGGACCACCGGTGAGGTCGACTTGTACTTCTGCGCGGGATCGCTGGAGTCGTACTGCACCGCCCAACTTCCGGTGCCGTGGTCGTAGTAGTCGAGCTCGAAGACCGCGTGGTACTTGCCCCCTCGCACCAGGGAGTTCGGGACGGCGAAGTACATGAACGGAGACCCGGGTGTGGTCGAACGCGCGTTGCGGCCGCCGACTGTCACGGGCGTGGTCACGCCGTCGCCGACACCGAGTCGGTGCAGTCCGTATTCGGTGTCGGTCTGACCCAGTTGATCGCAGGTGGTGGCGGTCTGGTCCGCGTCTGGGACGGCGATCATGAGGGTCGCGCCCGGCAGCGGTGTCCCGTTCGGGATGTGGAAAGTGACTGGTATCGGGAAGTAGCCGGATCGCTGTCCAGGGGCCACCGCGATCTGCATCGGTTGCTCGGCTCTCCCGTCCGTGCCGAGTTTCAGCTTCCCCGACGCCGGAGTGACGGTGATGCCGGCCGACGGTTGTGCTTCCCAGCTGACTTGCTGGCCACTGGCCGGGGACTGTGTGGCGACCGCACCGACACTTGCCGCTAACGTCGTTCCCGGTTGCACCACGACTTGTCCGGTCGGGGTGGTGATGCCGATCGCCGGCGGTGGTGCCTTCGGGTAGAGCGGTGCCGGGGCCGACGACGCACCGACAGGCGCCGCCAGCGCCGCCACGAGCAGCAGGCCGGCGACTGAGGTCAGCAGGGTTCGGCGGATCATCGGGGCAGCCTTTCTTTTACCGCTGGCAAAGAAGACCGTCGCGGAGCTCGGCCGACCGGACGAGCTCCGCGACCGTGATCACTGATCCGTGGGGCACAGATGTAAGGCCAACACGTTGTCGCCCGTTACTGCGACGTGGACCCGGGAAATGGTCCCGGTACCACCGTTGCTGCTGAGCCGGAAGTCGGCGCTGCCGTTTTCCCTCCCGGTGAACCCGGCGTCGTCCACGGTGAAGGTGGCCGTCTTCCAGGTTCCGGTGTTGGTCAGGGTTACCGGCGGCGTCGACTTGTACTTCTGCGCCGGATCGCTGGAGTCGTACTGCAGCGACCAGCTTCCGGTGCCCTGGTCGAAGTAGTCGAGCTGGACGTCCGCGTGGTATTTCCCACCTGGCACGAGCGAGTTCGTGACGTCGAAGTAGATGTACGGAGACCCGGTCGTGGTCGAGCGCGCGTCGCGGCCGCCGACGGTCACCGGTGTGGTCACGCCGTCACCGTTGTCGAGTCGGCGCAGTCCACACTCCGTATCGGTCTGAGCCAGTTGATCGCAGGTGGTGGCGGTTTTGTCCGGGTCGGGCACGGTGAGCAGGATTGTTCCGCCCGATACCGGTTTCCCGTCTTGGGTGTGGAAAGTGACGGGTACCGAGTAGTAGCCGGATTTCAGCCCTGTGGCCACCGCGATCTGGACGGGTTGCTGGGCTTTTCCGTCTGCTCCCAGCTTCAGTTTCCCCGATGCCGGAGTCACCGTGATGCCGGCCGCCGGTTGTGCTTGCCAGCTGACCGGTTCGCCGTTGGCAGGCGATTTGGTCGCGACCGCACCGACAGTCGCCGCCAACGTCGTACCCGGTTGCGTGACGACCTGTCCGGTCGGGCTGGTGAACCCGATCGCCGGAGCCTGTCCCTGCGGATAGGAGGGCGGAGCCGCGTCGCGGCCGGTGCCCCACGAGGTGTTGGGTGTGCCGGCGAGCGCGAACTTCAGCGATGCGCCCTGGGTGATCACCGAGGAGGGCAGCGAGGTGGAGTTCCAACCCCTTCCGTTGAGGGTAAGGCCGGTCACGTAGCGATTGGTCTCGGACGCGGCCGGAGCGTCGATGCTGATCGTGCGGCCATTGGGCAGGTGGATCGCCGCTTTCTGGAACAGGGGGCTGTTCAAGGCGAGATCCGCGGTTCCCGGGGTACTCGGATACAAACCGAGCGCGGCCCAGACGTACCACGAGGACTGTGCGCCCAGGTCGTCGTTTCCGGGCTCGCCGTCGGGGGTGTCGGCGAAGAGCCCGGTCTGGATGCGACGCACCACATCCTGCGTTTTCCACGGTTGGCCGGTGTAGTCGTACAACCAGGGAGTGCCGAAGTCGATCTCGTTTCCGGACCACTGGTTCGGCAGGTTCGGGCCGGCGTTCAACTGCTGGAAGAACGCGTCGGCACGCTTGTTGACCGCGTCCCGGCCGCCCATGGAGGTGATCAGCCCGGCCATGTTCTGCGGGATCATGAAGTTGTATTGAGCGGCGTTACCCTCGTCGAACCCGTCCTGGCCGAATTGCCCGGCGGCCGGGGGGACAAAACCGGGCCCGGCGGGGAAAGCGCCCTGACTGTCCTTCGGACGCGGATAGCCGGTACTCGGATCGAAGACGTTCTGCCAGTTCTGCGCTCGCTGGGCGTAGGTGTTCGCGGTGTCGCGCTTGCCTAGCGAATCGGCGAACTTCGAGATCGAGAAGTCGTCGACAGCGTATTCCAGCGTCTGCGACGCGCCCTCCGAGACATGGCCGAATTCAGCCCTGTCGTTGGGCACATAACCGAGCTTTTGGTAGTCGGCAACCCCTTGCCGTTCCAGGTACGACGCTCCCGGTTCGGCCGGCGTGCTGGCACCTTTCAGCATGTACTTCAGGGCCGTGGCGGCGTCGAACTGACGTGCGCCGAACGCATACAGTGCGGACAGGAAAGGGGTCGCGTTGTCCCCGTTCATCACGCCGCTCTCGCCGTTGGCCACCGGCCACTTCGGCAACCAGCCGCTTTGCGAGGCGTCGTTGACAAGCGACTGCGCGAGATCGTTTCCGATGCGGGGGTACAGGAGGCCCTGCAGCGGTGCGAGTGAGCGGTAGGTGTCCCAGAGTGAGAAGTTCGCATACTGCGCGCGCTGGCCGTGCTCGAGTGTGTGGATCATGTTGTCGAAACCGATATAGCGGTTGTCGACATCGCTGAAGGTTGTCGGGTATTGCAGCGAGTGGTACAGCGAGGTGTAGAAAGTTCGCAGCCGGCTGGTCGTGCCGCCGCCGACCTGGATACGAGACAAGGCGTCTTTCCATTGCTGACGCGCGGCGGCCTGGATGGGGCTCAGGTCCCAGCCGGGGACTTCCGTGCGCATGTTCTGCTGCGCACTGTCGACACCGACATACGAAATGGACACCTTCGCGTGCACCGTGTGGTCCGTGCGGGTGTCGAAGGTGAGGTAGCCGCCCGAGTTGGCACCATGCACGTCGACGGACGTACCCGTCGCACCGACCGTGGTGCCGTCCCAACCGCCCGCGGCGGTGAACGGGCGGTCGAAGGTCAGTGCGTAGTAGATCGTGTAGCGGTTGGTTTTACCGCAGAAGTTGCCGGTGGTCGCCGAGCCGACCACCTCGCGGTCGCTGACGGTTCGCAGGCTCGCGTCGGAGTTGCCGTTGAGGCTCGCGCCGGCCTTGACCAGCACCTGGGCCTGATCGGTGGCCGGGAAGGTCAGCTGGGCGAGGCCCGTTCGCGTGGTCGACGTCAGTTCGGTGCGCACCTGGGAGTCGGCCAGGGTGACCGCGTAGTACCCCGGTGAGGCCTGTTCCGTGTCGTGGCTGAACGTCTCGGTGGTGTTCCAGGGGGCCGCACCGATGGACCCGACGGTGGGCAGGATCGGGATGTCGCCGAACTGGCGGCAGCCCACCGAGGCATGGGTGAGGCTGAACCCACGGATCTTGTTGCTGTTGTACTGGTAGCCGGCATAGGCGCCTTGGGTGTCCGGGCTGAACTGGAGCATCCCGAACGGCGTCGACGGGCCGGGGAAGTTATTGATCTCACCGACATTTGCGCCCCCGGTGCCGGTGCCGATCATCGGGTCGACGTACTGGGTGGGATCGGCGACCAGTGGGGCGTTCGAGATCCCGGTGTTCGAAGTCGCGGTCGCCGCGTACGAGACCGGTGTGCCTGCCAAACCGACCGAGAGCAGCACCGCAGCGCCGCCGGCCAGCCATCGTGTCGTCCTACGTCCAGGATTTCCCACCCTCACGCCTTTCTGATTGAGGTCGTCAGTGACCGAACAGGTATAGCTCGTGCAGGGACAAGTAGTTGCCGGACGCCGAACCCGTGTCGGTCATCTTCAAGAACCGGGTCTGCACCGAGTCGAGCGGGATCGTGAGCACCCCGGCATTGCTCATGACCGAGGTGTCCGGAATGGACAGTGCGGTGGTGTAGGTGATGCCGTCCGCGGACGTCTGGACGTCCAGGCCGCGCGGCAGGTCGCCGGCGGACAGTGCCGAGTCCCAGATGATCCGGGTCAGCGTTCGCGTGGCACCGAGGTCGACGCCGTAGTACATACCGGGTAGCTGGAACGTGTTGCTCGACCAGCGGCTCGTCCCGTCTCGATCGTAACCACGGCCGGCCGCGCCGTTGTTCGGGTTGGCGAAGCCCTGCCAGCCGTCGGTCGAGATCAGCCCGGAACCCGAACCGACGGTGAACCCGACGCCGAGACCGCAAGCGATGCCGGCGGCGACGGCCGTCTGGGCCGGCAACGCTGTCGCCACCGCCCACCGCAACTGGTCGACTACGATACGACCTCCGCTGACCCGCTTTTCCCACAGGACGCTGGCTGGCTGGAAGCCTCGGGCGCTCTCCGCCGCGATCTGGTACTTGTTCTGCTCGGAGCCCTTCGAGAACGACGTCCAGTCGACCCCGCGACTGTCCACAGCAGACGTTCCGCCGCTTCCGGACACGGTCGCAGTGACCAGGGGGGTGGTCGAGCCCGGCCAATCGAGGTCGGCATTCGTGAGGCCGTCGGCCATAGCCGACTTCCCGGTGGTGACAGCGCCGAGCCGGTGAGCCGGGTCCAGCGTGGTCAGCTTTACGTCTGTCGGTAGCACCGCAGCCAGTGATGCGAGGGTATCCGGGGTGAGCCCGTTGACCCATAACGTTCCGCCCGTCCCGATCCACTTGTCGACCGCGACGGAGTCGACCGTGCTCGCTGCCGCGGCGTCGACCAGCAGTACGTCCACAGTGGATAGATTCGTGGTGTCGGTGATCGAGGTGAAGTCGACCGCGGCCGCGCCCAGTGTCGTCGCGACCGGCGAGCCGTCCGCCGTGACGACGCCGAGCCGTGCACGCGGCGCGACCGGCCGACTGGCCAGGTACTCCAGGAGATTACGCAGCAACACCGCGGCGACCGGTTCGGCCGCGGCGGCCGCGACGACCGGGAACTGGCAGAACAGGTAGGTGCCCGACCCGTACGGTGCCTCGGCCAGTGCCGAGGACGCCAGGCCAGGTCCGACGTCCGCCAGCGACGTGAACGCGCCGAACCTCGGTTTCACCATCGAGCTCTGGACGACCTGCTCGGCGTTCGTGTGCCACCACTTCAGGTCGTCTACGCCGATCCCGGCGAGCACCGGATGGTGTGGCGCGGACACGTGCGCGATGGTCTGCGGCGACGTCGTCAGCAGCACCGGCCACGCGAGCAGCTGCGGCAGCGTGTGCTGAGCCAGGCTGAGCACACGGCCGCCGCTCCGCACGAACGCGGTCAGCGCGGTCACCTGGTCGGCGGTGGCTGTGACAGTGGCACCTTCGCCGAACACCAGTACTTCGTCGCCAGTCGGCAGGCTGGACAGATCGGTGATCGTCCTCGTTGTGACGCCCAGCGCGGCAAGCGCGGCGCTCGTCGCCGTCGAACCCGCGGTCTCCAGTACGGCGGCGGACAGCGGCGCTTTGGTGGTGCGCTTGGCAATCGACGCCGGATACACGGTGACCGGCGCCGGGTATCGGTAAAGCACGCCCGCGCCCGCCGCGACCGCGACCGTCAGGGTGCCGGACGTGGTGCGGCCGACTGAGGGTACCGGGACGGCGAAAGTGACGTCCACCTTGCCGTCCGGTGGCACACTCACTTGCTGCGAACCGGACTTGACGGGCCCGCGGTCGAGCTTCAGTGTCCAGGAAACTGTGACCGTACGCTGGGTTTCGACCTGGTCGTAGACGGCGTAGGTGCGAGTCAGCGTGCTGCCGGCGAAGAAGTGGGTGCGGTAGTCTGTGGCCAGTGCCGCTGTCGGCGCCAGTACCCTCGCCGCGGCGTCGTGGATCGGGTTGGGGGAGTACGCGGGCAGGCCGTGCTCGAACCCGGGATTGAGTGTCGACGCCCACCGGCCGACCTGGCGCAGCTTCGGCCCGGTCGGCTCCGACAGGGGCAGCGACTCCCGCGCCGGGTCGAACGGCAGTTGACGCATGCCGTACCAAACGATGTTCCAGGGTGAGATGCCGGTGACGCCCGCGTACCGGAAGCCCTCGATCTGAGCGCCGACGATCCGCGCGTGAGCCGCCCAGAGGCCGTCCAGATCGGCGTAGGCCGCCGGCCCGCCGACCGCGCTGACCTGGGCGGGCACCGCGTAGTACATCGAGCTGAACTCGCTGATCAGCATCGGTTTCTTGCGGTCCCAGAAGTTCGCCCTCGGTTGGCCGGGCGCCAGCGCGTACGCCGACTCCGGGATCGCGGTGCTACCGGTCGTGATCTCCAAGGGATAGTGCGTGCTCTCCAGATCGCCTGCCGACTGCGGGTCGCCGTCGCCCTCGAAGTAGACGGGTCGTGTGGTGTCCAGGACGGTGACGGCCGCTTTGAGCGCCGCGACCTTCGCCGACCAGGTCTGACCGAACGCGGCGAGCATCTCGTTCTCGGCCGACCACGCGAACACCGATGGGTGATTGCGGTCGCGGAGCACCCGCGCGGTGAGGTGGTCGGCGCAGTTGGCCCAGAAGTCGCTTGTGGACAGTGCGTAGTTGCCGGACGAACCGTAGATGCCCGACTCGGCGACGAGCAGCAGGCCGAGCTCGTCCGCTACGTCGTAGTACACCGATGGGTAAGGCATAGCGTGCAATCGCAGGTAGTTGACACCGAGCGCCTTGACCATGGTGAACCAGGCGGTCGCGTAGGCACGGCTGTTCTGGACCGAGCCCATGTAGTGCCACGCGTCGCCGCGCAGCATGACCGGCTTGCCGTTGAGCAGGATGTCGGTGCCCCGCACCCCGACCTCGCGGAACCCGAACCGCACCGTCGAGGTGTCGGTCACCGCGGCACCGGATCGGACAAACGCGGTGAGCTGGTACAGATGCGGGTCTTCGGTATGCCAGAGCCGGGGGTTCGTCCATGCCTGGTCGAACGTGACAGTGGCGGTGGCACCGGCGGGCACCGTAACCGTGCCGGTGGACCGGAGCACAGTCTTGCCGCCGTCGGTCACCTCGTGGTCGATCGACACGGTGGCCGGCGTGGTGCCATCGTTGGCGAGCGTGGTGACGACGGAGATCCGGCTGTTCGTGACCGACGTCGTCACGAAGCTGTCCTGTACGTGGACCGGCGAACGGGCGAGCAACCACACGTCCTGCCAGATGCCCCAACAGGTTTGGCCCCACCACGAGCCGTTCGGATAGTGCCAGCCGTCGGACTGTCGGGCCGCCACCTTGCCAGAGCGGACCAGCACGTGCACGGTGTTCATCGCGCCCCAGGTGACCTGGTCGGTGACGTCGACTTCGAACGGGAGCAGGCCTCCGGCGTGCCCGCCGACCTGCGTGCCGTTCCAGAACACGGTGGCCTCGAAGTTGACCGCCTCGAACCGCAGCACGATCCGCTTGCCGTGCTCGGTCGCGGGCACCGAGACCGTGCGCCGATACCAGGCGACGTCGACAGTGTTCCATTCGGGCGGCGTCTCGAACACGTCATACGCGCCCCACGACGTCGCGAAGTTGCCCGCGGTCATGTTCCATTCGGCAGGCACCAGGATCTCCGACCACGGACCGGCGGTCGGTGGGGTGGCCGGCGTTCCGGTGGTGGGCAGGAAGTCCCACGTGCCGTTGAGCGACGCGACCACCCGCCCCTGCTGCGGTCGGGACTGCGGCTCTGTCGTCGCGCCGGCCGCGCGGGGCAGCAGACCCAGCGCGATCGCTGCGGCGCCCACGGTCAGTACCTGCCTGCGGTTCGGCGTATAACCCGACTGCTGTGTCGAGTCGTCCATTCGAAGATCCTTTCGAATCGGTCGATGCCGCTGGGGTGTCGATGGCGCTGCGGTCAACCGGCGGGGCTCAGCCGATGGCGGCGGCGAAGACGTGCAGCGGCGCGGACTTGACGTCCGGCAAGGTCACCGAAGCGACGGTCTTGCCTGCCTGGAGGGCGACGGAGTCGTAGAAGATACTGGCCTTCCACGGCGTCGGGCCGCTGGAGTTGTTGCCGTAGGCGGCCGTCACCGCGACGTCACCGCCCGGGTACGGCGTCGACGACGCCCAGTCGCCGAAGCCGACGGTGTACGGCTGTGTCGTGCCGTCGGTGTAGGTGATCGTGCCGGTGCCGGAGGACTGGCCGTTGGCCGCCGCGCCCAGGAAACCCAGCGTGGCGCCGGTTCCGGTGAGGGCGATCGCGCGCCCGTCCACCTCGACGTTGTCCGCGGTGCCGGCCGGCACGTTCGGCCAGGCGAACGTCAGCCCGTTGTGGGTGAACGCGGCCCCGGGAGTCAGCCCGACGGCGGCGAAGGCCTGCGCGGAGAAACTGTTGCCGCCGCCGTCGATGTTGCCCGGAGCCCGGTTGGTGTCGTCGGTGATGGACACGTTGTTGAAGCCATCGGCGAGCGTCGCGTACGGCACCTGGGTCACCGCCGACGAAACGCCGGATTGGACGCCGCCGACGGTCTCGGTGACTCCCACCACCTGCGATCCGGGCTTCTGCCCGGCGGGTGCGCCGACGGTCCACGTGGTCGTCACCTGCTGGCCCGCGTCCACCGTGGTGAACGAGTTCGGCGTGGTGTTGGCCGCGGTCCAGCCGCCGGGCAGGTTCAGCGTCAGCTTCACGTCGTTCAGCGCGGACGTCGACGGGTTGGTCAGGGTGGTTGTGATCGCGCCGGAGCCGCCTGCCGAGATCGCGGTGGGTGCCGTGATCGACAGGTTGTCCGACTTGATCGACATCGCGAAGACGTGCAGCGACGGGATGCCGCCCTGAGGCTGCGCGCTGCCGTCGGGCAGGGTCACCGACTGGACCGTCTTGGCCGGGTCGATCGTGACCGGGAAGTAGTCGACGGTGGCCTGCCAGCCTGTTTTGTTGCCGGGCTGGTTGCCGTAGGGCGCCTTGATGGCCACGTCACCGCCCGCCGGTGGCGTGCCGTTCGCCCAGTCGCCGAAGGAGATGGTGTACGGCTGGGTGCTGCCGTCGGTGTAGGCGATCGTGCCGCTGCCGGTACCGGGGCCCCACACGCTGGTGCCCAGGAAGCCCAGTGTCGAGCCGGAGCCGGAGAAGTTGATCGTCTGGCCGGCGGCCACCACGTTGTCCGGCTTACCGACGCCGGCGTTGGGCCAGGTGAACGTTAGTCCGTTGTGGACAATCGGGGTGCCGGGCTGTACGCCCACCGACGCCAGTGCCTGCGCCGAGTAGCTCGCGCCCGCGCCGTCGAGGTTGGCGGTGCCCCGGTTGCTGTCGTTGGTGACCGCCGAGTTGTTGAACGCCGACGGGAACGACGAGTAGGCGACGTTGACCTGGGTGTAGCCGGAGCTGTCGTGGGCACCGTCCACTGTGGCGTCGACGTTCACGGTGAACGTGCCGGCGGCACCGGTCGGCACCGAGACGGCCCAGGTGGTCGTGACCTTCTGTCCCGCTGCAACGCTGGCGAAGGTGGCCGGCGTGGTTGCCGTCGCGGTCCAGCCGGTCGGCAGGTCCAGTGCCATGGCCACGGTGCGGACGGCGGTGCGGCCGGTGTTGGTGAACGTCGAGGTGACGGTGGCGGCCTTGCCGGCCTGCGCCAGCGCCGGTGCGCTCACCGACACGGCGTGGCCGACCACGACCGGCGTCGACCCGCTGACCCCGTCGACGGTCGCGGTGATGGTGGCGGCGCCGTCGCCGACCGCGGTGACCAAGCCCTTGTCGCTGACCGTCGCCACCTTCGGGTTGCTGCTGCAGTAGGTGACGCGGGTCTTCGACAGGTCGGCGAAACTGCCGTCGCTGTTGGCCGCCATGACGACGTTGTCCGCGGTGACGGCGAGGTTCCGCTGCTCCTGCGCCGGGTCCGTGTCGTCCTTGAGCCACGGGTTCTTGCCGGTCAGGTCCAGCGTCTGGCCCGCCTGGAAGTCGACCTGGCCGGGCTGCACCGTGACGTTCTGCACCTTCGGTCGCAGTGCCCCGGTCACGGCGACCTTCGAGGTGCCGCGGATGTCGGCCGAACTGGCGCCCGCGTTGAAGACGTAGCTTCCGTTGTACACGACCGACTTCATGGCTTTGGCGTCCCAGATGGACAGACTGGGCAGGGAAACCGCGAGCGTGACGCGCTGGCTCTGGCCGGGCTTCAACACGCCGGTCTTCTGGAAACCGACCAGCCGCTGCTTGGGCAGCGTCACGCCGGGCACGGTGAACGGCGTCGCCGCGTAGAGCTGTGCGACGGTGCTGCCGGCCGTCGTACCGCTGTTCGTGACGGTCATGCTGACGTTCACGGTGCCGTTGGCGTCCACGGAGTTTCGGTCGGCGTGGATGTCGGAGTACGCGAAGGTGGAGTAGCTCTGGCCGTAGCCGAACGGGTAGGTCGGCGTGCCGGTGAAGTACTGGTAGGTGCGGCCGAGGCCATCGGTCGCGGCGGGGGACAGGCCGTAGTTCGCCATGGCCGGCAGCTGGGAGTCGTCGGTGTACCACGTGAAGTTGAGGTGCCCGTCCGGATTCTGCTTGCCGAACAGCACGTTCGCGAGCGCGGTGCCCTGGCTTTCGCCGTTGAAACCGCTGAAGACGACGGCGGGAACCTTGGCCTGGACGTCGCTGATGGTGACCGGGCCACCGGACTGGATGACCAGCGCTGTGTGCGGGTTGCCCAGCGCGGTCGTCTGGTTGATCAACGAGTCGTAGTTGCCGGGCATGGCGATGGTGGTGCGGTCCTTGCCCTCGTCGGCCACGCCGTGGTCGGTGCCGACGAACAGCACGACGAGGTCGGCGCTCCTGATATCTGCCTGGGTCTGCGGGCTGAGCACCGCGGGGGTGGTGGCGGTGGTCGAGGTGGCCGCGGCGTCATAGACGATGGTGGCGCCGGGGTTGGCGGCCTTGACCGAGTTCGTGATCCCCTGCACGGCGCTGACCTGCAGGGTCGGCGCGCCGGAGTAGTTGCCCAGGTTCACGGTGTTCGCCTGGTCGCCGAGGATGACGACCTTGGTGAGCTTGGCCGGGTTGGCCGGCAACAACTTGGCGGTGGTGCCGGTTACGTTGTTGTTCTGCAGCAGGACAAGTGAGTTGTCGGCGACCTTCGTGGCCAACGCCTGATGCGCCGGGCTCTCGATCTGCGCCTTCGTGATCTTCGTGTAGTCGACCTTCGACGCCGGGTCGAACTCACCGGTCCGCATCCGCACGGTGAAGACCTTCACCAGCGCGGTGTCCAGCACGCCTTCGGAGAGCGCACCGGCTTTGATCGCGGCGACGACGTTGGTCAGGGTGTTCTCGCCGCCGGGGCAGTTGAGCGCGGTGCCGGCCCGCAGGGCGTACGCCTGTCCGCCGCCCTGCGCCGGGACGGTCGCGCCGGTCGCGGTGTTCGTCCAGGTGCCGGTGCCGCCCTTGTGGTCGGTGGTCCAGCCGGGTGGTGCCCAGTCGTGGCCGCTGGGGAAGGTGCCGTACGTCGTGCCGACCGCGCCGCAGTCGGACGTGACATAGCCGCCGAAGCCGTACGTGCGCTGGGCGATCTGGTTCGCGGTGTAGGTGTTGGCGACGGACGGCGTGCCGTTGATCGCGTTGTACGAGGTCATCAGGCCTGAGACGTGCGCGTTCTCGATCAGGCTGGCGAACTGGGCGGTGTAGTAGTCCCGCAGGTCGGTATCGCTGACATTGGACGAAATGCCGGTGCGGTTGTTCTCGACGTTGTTCAGCGCGTAGTGCTTGGCCGTCGCCGCCACCTTGAGGTAGCCGGTCTGAGACGTGCCGGAGGGTGTGTTGCCCTGGTAGCCGTCGACGAACGCGCCCGCGATCTGCGACACGAGGTACGGGTCCTCACCGAACGCTTCGTCGGTCCGGCCCCAGCGCGGGTCGCGGTCCATGTTGACCGTCGGCGCCCAGTACGTCAGTGAGCCGTAGTCGTTCGCCGAGGGCCCGAGGTTGTTCTGCGCGGTGCCGAACAGCGATTTGTCCACGAAACCGCGGGCTTCGTCGGAGATCGCCGTGGTCTCCTGGTACACCAGGCTCGGGTCCCAGGCCATCGAGGACGCGAAGTTGGTGGGGAAGCTGGTGGCCTTCGGCTGGCCGCCGTTGCCGTTGTTGTTCTGGTTGGCGCCCAACGTGTTGACGCCGTGCTGGCCCTCGCTCCAGTACGTGTACTGCTGGACGCCCAACCGCGGGATGGCCGGCCCGCTGTTGGTGGACAGCTGGGCCACCTTCTCCGGCAGAGTCATCCGGGACACCAGGTCCGCGGCGCGCTCGTCGAAGGAGTAGTGGGTGTCGAGGTAGATGGGCACGACGGGGTCATGTGCCGTGCTTCCGGTCGCCGCCGGGGTGACGATCGCCGTGATCGCCAAACCGGCGGCCGTCGCCGCCATCGCCCGTAACCACCCACGCCGTCGCTGCCGAGCCATGTCGCCTCCGTCGTTGGAGTTACTGTGACGCCGATCAACACCATTCAGCCAGGAATAGACAAAAGTCAAGGCCGCGTGAAGTTTCTGGGGCAAACACGTCAACGTTGTCACCGATCGGCCTAGCGCTGTGACGTGCGGTCGACTGGCCAAACCCGTTGGCCGGGCGGGTGGGGTGGGGACGCTCGTACCCGCTTATGCCCAAAGTTGGCCATACCGCTACCGGGGTGCGTCGACTGGATCACCGGCCCGCGTCCGTGGGGCTGCTGGGGCTGGTGGTGTAGGTGGGGCTGCTGGGGGTCGGGTGCCGCGGGCCCCTGTGTACGAAACGTCCCCCGATACAAATGGTGTGTACTAAACGTCCCCCGAGTCACTTGCTTGCGGGCCGGCTGACGGCCGCCCCGGACGAAGACCCGGACGGGCCGCGCGCCGGACGGCCGCGACGCGCGCTCGACGAGATACGCTGAGTTTGCTCGAAACCAGTGCGCGACTGTGCCGGAGGGGACCACATGAGTCATGACGCAGGCGACAGGGCAGTGCGCGAAGAGCCCTCGGAAGCCGGGGCCGGCGCGCCGCCGAACCTCCGGGAAGTGGGCAGGCTCCGGGTGCTGCGTGCGCTGCACGAGACCGAGCGGACCAGCCGCCCCGAGCTCGTCCGGATGACCGGCCTGGCCAGGGCGACGGTCACCGCCCTGATCGCCGAGCTGACCGAGTTCGGCCTCGTCCAGGAGGACGACGGTCCCGGTGGGTCGGAAACCAGGCGCACCGGCAGGCCAGCCCAGTGGATTTCACTCGTTCCGTCGGCCGCCTACGCCGTCGGCGCCGATATCGGCCACCACCACGTCCGGGTCGCGCTGTGCGATCTGTCCGGCACGCCGGTCTGGCATCACGCCGAGACGCGCGAGGTCGACCACGCGCCGGACGAGACCCTCGACCTGGTCGCCGGCCTGGTGGATCGCGCGCTGGAGGAGACGGCCGTCGATCGGGAGCGGGTGCTCGGCATCGGCGCGGGCATCGCCTCCCCGGTCGACAAGGTCACCGGCTCCCTGGGTGGGGAGAGCATCATGCCCGGCTGGCTCGGCATCCGGCCCGGCATCGAACTGGCCCGTCGCACCGGGATGACGACCCAGATCATCAACGACGCCAACGCGGGGGCGTTGGCCGAACGGCTTTATGGCGCGGGCCGCGGCACCGCCGACATGGTGTACGTGCGACTGTCGGCAGGCATCGGCGCCGGGATCGTGTCCGACGGACGGCTGCTGGTCGGTGCCGGTGGGCTGGCCGGCGAAATCGGGCACCTGCCTTCGGTTTCCGATGGCCTGATCTGCCGGTGTGGCAACCGGGGTTGCCTCGAGACGGTGGCCAGTCCGCCCGCCGTGGCGCAGCTGTTGGCGACCAGCTGGGGGAAGCACGTCGCTGCCGCGGAGCTGCCTCGGTTGCTGGCCGCCGGCGATCCGGGCACGGTGCGCGCGGTCGAGGACGCCGGCGTCGCGGTCGGCCGTGCGGTGGCCTCGTTGGTGACGCTGTTCAACCCCGAGCTGATCGTGGTCGGCGGTGATCTGGCCGTCGCGGGCGAGCTGATCTTCGAACCGATCCGGCACGGCATCCGCCGTTACGCGCTGCCGGCGGTGGCCAAGCGGGTCACCGTGGTGCCGGGTGAACTCGGCGACCGGGCGGAGGTCCGCGGCGCGGCCGGCATCGTGCTGGCCCAGGCACCGCGCAGCCTGGCGGCCGACCCCTCGGCGCTGAGCCACGGCCAGGCGCTCTTCGGCTGAAGCACGGACGCCTATGAAACGGGCTGCCCCGTGTGCCCGGCGATCGCCGGGCACACGGGCCCCCCTTCGCATTCACTCAGCGTGATGGTTTGCGATGAGTTGTTACGAGACGCCGATGGAGCTGGCTCGGTCGTTCCACCCGTTGCCGATGTTGGCCAGGTTGGCCGACTGGTCGATCCAGACCGAGTAAGGGGTGCCGTAGTTGATCGGGTCGTGCAGGTGGACGTCGCAGTGGTGATACGTATGCACCGAACTGGCCTTGTTGCTGAATGCCCCGAGGTTGGGATTGCCGTACTCGCCCTCGTAGCCGGCGGTGCAATCCTTCGTCACGTAGAAGCTGTACGAGGCGCCGCTGTAGTTGATGCCGTCGTAGAGCGTCACGGCCAACACTGATGCCTTGGCGACTCCGGCGAGTTGCGCGGCCTGCGCCTCGCTGTCGCCGCAGGCGCTCTTGTGGGTTTGCACGTCGGTGGCGCAGTACGGCGCAGCTTCCGTGGCCGCCGCGGCGGGCACCGCGGCCGCGATCAGGCCCCCGGCGACGGCGATCGTCGTCATGGCAGCCAGCCGGACGGCTAGGGACTTCACAGTCATGATCGTTTCCTGTCGTAGAGGCGAGTGGTCACGTTCCCCAAGTCGGTGACCGGACGAGCACCACCATGCCGGGACCCGTCCTCGTACCGTCCCTGCCGTGTCCTTCTGGCTGCCCTTGGTGTTGTCCTTACCCGCTCCGAACTGCACGGGTATGCTGGGCGCGCACTGCGACCGGTGCGGGGAGGGACCGGGGATGGACTTCCGCGTGCTCGGAACGCTGGAGATCTGGACAGAGCAGGGGCGGCTGATGCTGCCCGGCGCGCGTCATCAGCGGGTGCTGGCGGCGTTGCTGCTGGCGCCGAATTCGGTGGTGCCGCTGTCGAAACTCATCGAGGCGACCTGGGATGACGAACCTCCCGCGACCGCCACGAAACAGGTCCAGAACTGCGTTTCGACGCTGCGTGAACGCCTGGGTGACCCCGATCAGCGGCTCATCGTGACCGACGGCCCCGGCTATCGGATCACCGTCGGCGAGGACCAGCTCGATGTCCTGCGCTTCACCCATCGGATCGCCGACGCCCGCCGGTTCGCCGCCGAAGGCGCCTTGCGCGAGGGGGTGCGCGAGATCCGTTCGGCCTTGGAGCTGTGGCGGGGTCCCGCGTTGGACGGGCTCGGCACCGCCGTATTGGCCGGGCGCGCGGCGCGGCTGGACGAGCAGCGGCTCAACGCGCTCGAGTTGTGCCTCGACTGGCAGCTCGCGCTCGGCGAGTACCGCGAGGTTGTCGACGAGCTCGCAGAGGTCGTCTCCGAGCATCCGCTGCGCGAACGGCCGCACACGCAGCTCATGCTCGCGCTGGACCGCGGTGGCCGGCAGGCCGACGCGCTGAACGTGTTCCACCGCTTGCGGGTCCGCCTCGCCGAGGAACTCGGGGTCGATCCCGGAGCCGACGTGCGTCAGCTGCACGAACGGATCCTGCGCGGCGAACCCCACTCGGACGGCGCAGTGCCAAGTACTCCCGAACTCGCCGCCGAGCGGGCCCCGGACGAGCTGGACCGCGCGGCCAAGGAGCTCGCGGCGGCCATCGCCCGGCAGTGGACCGCCGAGGCCGAGATGCGGTCGCTGAACCGGCCCGAACCGGTGCCGCTGACCTGGTCCAGTACCACGAAGCAGGTGGCGGCGGTCGCCTCGGCGGTCTTGGGTGAACGGCCTGGTGACGGCTCGGATCGGTTGGTCCTGAGCGGGGATCTCGCCGATGTGGTGGCGAAGTTCCGGCAGGTCCCGACGCGTCAGCTGGTCGTGCTCGGCGAACCCGGAGCCGGGAAGACGGTGCTGGCGATCCTGCTCACCCTCGGGCTGCTCGCGGATGCGCCACCCGGCGAGCCGGTGCCGGTGCTGCTGCCGCTCGCCTCGTGGAACCCGCGTCAGGAACATCTGCACGGCTGGCTCGCCCGCAAGCTCGTCGAGGAGTATCCCGGACTGGCGAACACCGCCGCGTACGGCAAGGACGCCGCGCTCCGACTGGTGCTCGAAGGCCGGATCATCCCGGTTCTCGACGGCCTCGATGAGACCCCGCCCGGGTTTCACGCGGCCGCGATCGACGCGCTCGACCAGGCCGTGGCGGGTGGCCGCCCGCTGGTCCTGACCTGCCGCAGCGCCGAGTACGAGCTCGCGGTGAACCAGGCGGGTTCGTTCCTGGCCAGGGCAGCGGTGGTCGAGATCGAGCCGGTGGAACTCGAGGATGCCATCGACTTCCTCACCGGGCGCCAGCGCGTCGGCGACAACCGCTGGCAGCCGGTGGTCCAGCGGTTGCGGCAGGAGCCGGACGGGGTGCTGGCGCAGGCTCTGCGCACCCCGCTGATGGTCGACCTGGCCAGGACCGCCTACGCCCATCCCGCCACCAGCCCCGGCGAACTCTGTGACACCACAAGGTTTCCTGACAGCGTCGTCATCGAGGGGCACCTGCTCGACGCGTACCTGCCCGCCGTCTACCTCCGCCGCCCAGCACCGCCCGCGCGGCTCGACCGTCCGGCGCGGGCGCGTGACTACGACGCGGAACAGGCCGAGCGGTGGCTGAGTTTCCTCGCGCGGCAGCTGGAACGCGGCAGCACGCGCGACCTCGCGTGGTGGCAGCTGGATCGTGCGGTGCCGAGGATTGTCATCGGGCTCTACCTCAGTCTGCCCTCGGCGGTGTTGTACGCGCTGACCGGTTGGCTCGCCGCGGGCCCGGCGATCGGGGCGATCTACGGGATGTCGTTCGCGGTGGCGGGCTGTGTCACCCACAGTGTCGGGCACCGGCCCGGGCCGCTGCGGGTGGAGGCCCGCTTCCGCCGGACAGCGGGCAGGTTCGGGCGCCGGTTCGCGGCGGGCGTGGTGATCGGGGTCTGCCTCGGCCTCGGCTGGTCGCTCTCGGCCGGGGTGATCGGACTGCTCGCGGTGGTGTTCGGGCTGGCCATCGGGGTGCATGTCTGGCTGGACACGCCACTGGACGCCAACCGGGTGTCGAGCCCGGCGACGGTGCTGAGCAACGACCGCGCGGCGACGCTGTCGTTCACCCTGTCCTTCATGGTGTCGCTGGGCTTGTTCTACGGGATGGCGTTGGCCCTCACCCCGGAGGCGGCGGCAGCCGAGGTCTTCGACGGCCGTTTCGATCTCGAGTTGGGGTTGGCAGGTGGGCTGGCTTCGGCCCTGTTGGGCCGTTATCTGGTTCGCAACCCGGGCAGCGTGGCCTACGGGCTCGCCGGCGCGGTCATCGGTGGGTTGATCCTGCCGCCTGCGGCGAGCCCCGCACTCGCGGTGGTGGCGGGCGTCGGGTTCGGGCTCGCCGTCGGGCTCACCGTGTGCCTGGCCCGTGCCTGGGGCGCGTTCGCGATCACCCGGCTCTGGCTGGCGTCGCGAGGGCGTATCCCGTTGGAGTTCATGGGTTTCCTCGACGACGCGCACCGGCGCGGGGTGCTGCGGCAGGTCGGCGCGGTGTACCAGTTCCGCCACGCCCGCCTGCAGGAGCGGCTCGCGGTACGCGGAAACATCGACCCGCAGGCCTGATTGCGGACCTGAGAAAGCCCGCAACTCGACGGCGAGTTGCGGTGGAACCGGGTGGGGGACTCGCCGTCGCGGGAAGGGGATGGCCTTGTCGTCGGTACCCCAGGCGGCGAGTACCGGATCCCGGCCCGCCCCACGGTCCGGTTGCCGCCGACCGTTCCACCGTGCACGAGCAGGACTACCGGCCCGTCGGCGGGGCCGGACGCCGGGCCCGTCCGGCGACTACGTAGGCGGTGCCGAAACCCGACGCCAGTGCGGTGATTCCGATAATGCACCCGTGTTTCGGGTGGAGGAGGGCCGCGCTCAGGTATTGAGGTAGACGAACGTGTCGGCGCCCTTGTCAGGAGGACTGAGCAGCAGCTGCTCGACGATCGGCAGGTGCACCCAGCCGTTGGCGGAGCCGGGTTGGGTGGCGAAGCCGGTGTTGATGTTGCCGGGGTTGAACGCGACGCTCGTGAGTCCTTTCGGGCCGTGGCGGCGGTGAAGTTCTTTGGTGAACAGGATCTGCGCGAGCTTGGCGGCGTTGTAGGCCTTGACGGCGCTGTAGTGCACTTCGCCGTCAAGGTCTTCGACGTAGCCGCGTGATCTACGTAGTCCTCGCCGACGCGCCTGTCGCTGGTCAGGAACGGGACTCCTCAAGGAGGGCGTCGGCCAGTGCGGCCGCGGCGGGGGACACCGGGAACCGCGCCGAGGTGGCGAGGGCGAGCGTCCACGTGGTCGACGGCGTGACCGGGACCGCGCGGAGATCCGAGTACCGGCCGGCCGGGGTGGACGGCAGCAGCGCGACGCCGAGCCGGTTGCGCACCAGGCCGGCTGCGGTGTCGTAGTCGGCCACTTCGTAGGGGGCTTCGGGGGCGATTCCCGCCGCGGCGAAGGCCTCGTCGGTCTGGCGGCGGATGCCCCAGCCTGCCGCGAACCGCACGATGGTCTCGCCGGCCAGGTCGGCCACCCGCGCCTGGATCCGCGCGCCGAGCCGGTGTTCGGGCCGGCACAGCAGAAGGAGTGGTTCGCGGGCGATCGTCCGCAGGGTGACGTGTGCCGGCGGTGTCGTGGCCGCGACGAGGGCGAGGTCGAGAGCTCCGTCCGCCACGGCTTCGAGATGGCCGGTGGTGCCCGCGACGCTCTGCCGCAGTCGTACCGAGACGAGCGGATACCGCGCGTGGAACCGGCCCAGTGCGCTCGGTAGGTCGAGCGGCCCGGAGGACAACAGCGTCCCGAGGTCGACACTGCCGCTGAGCTGCTCGCGGTAGGGCGCGACCGAGTTCCGTGCGCGACGGGCCGCGGCGAGGGCGCCTCGCGCTTCGGTGAGGAACGCCGCGCCGGCGGGGGTGAGCGCGATCGGGTGCGCGGCTCGGTCCAGGAGCCGGATGTCGAGTTCGCGTTCGAGCTTCGCGACCGCCGTCGAGACAGCCGACTGCACGACGTGGACCCGTTCGGCGCCTCGGGAGAAGCTGCGCTCCTCGGCGACGGAGACGAAGTACTCCAGCTGACGGAGATCCATGGTCTCACTATCTCACATGGAGATGAAGAGTATCGATTCTCTTCGTTGGACGAGATAGGAATTCTCCGCGATGCTGAGGAGGCGGAACGAAGGGAGCCGAACGATGTCGATCGACCTGACCGAGGAAACGATCACCGCCGAGGTACAGAAGACCTTTGACGGGGCCGCGGACGAGCGGACGCGCGAGATCTTCGTGAGCTTGGTGCAACACCTGCACGATTTCGCTCGCGAAGTGCGGCTGACGAGCGAGGAATGGTTCACGGCGGTGGACTTCCTGGAGCGGGTGGGCCGCATCAGCAGCCCCACACGTCAGGAGTTCGTGCTGCTGTCGGACATCCTGGGGGTGAGCGTGCTCGTCGACCAGATCAACCACGACGGCGGCGCGGGCTCCGCCACCGACTCGACCCTGCTCGGGCCGTTCTACGTGGACGGGCGGCCGCGCGTGGAGAACGGTTCCGACATCTCCGGCGGTGTCCCCGGCATGCCGCTGTTCTTCACCGGCAGGGTCGTGGATTCGACCGGCCTGCCGGTGTCCGGTGCGGACGTGGATACCTGGCACAGCGACGGCGAGGGGTTCTACGACGTGCAGCAAGCGGACAAGCTGCACGGCGAACTCGCCATGCGGGCCCTGCTGCACACCGACCTCGACGGCTGGTTCTCGTTCCGTTCGATCGTGCCGCGGTATTACCCGGTACCGACCGACGGCCCCTGCGGGGAGATCATCCGGGCGGCAGGCAGGTCGCCGATGCGGCCTGAACACCTGCATTTCCGGTTCCGCGCGGCCGGCTGCGAACCGCTGGTGACCATGTTGTTCCGGGGCGACGACCCGTACCTGGAGCAGGACGCGGTGTTCGGGGCCAAGCGTTCCCTGGTCGCCGACTTCGCGGACCACGAGGCGGGGGAGACCGCGCCGGACGGTACCCCGATGACCGAGCCGTTCCAGACCGTCGAGTGGACCTTCACTCTCGCTTCCGCGCGTCGCTGACGGCGGACCTGCCGTTCACCGTCGGAGAAAGGACACTTCTGTGCGCGCTCTGCGTTTCGACCGGTTCGGTGGTCCCGACGTGCTGCGGGTCGCCGAGCTACCTGACCCGGTCGCGACCGACGGCACCGCCGTCGTCGCCGTCCGGGCGGCCTCGGTCAACCCGTCCGACCTGAAGAACGTCGCCGGCGTCATGGAGGGCACTGTGCTGCCCCGAGTGCCGGGCCGGGACTTCGCGGGGATCGTCGTTGCCGGTCCGGCGGACTGGCTCGGCGCCGAGGTGTGGGGCACCGGCGGCGACGTCGGCTTCACCTTCGACGGCTCACACGCGGAATTCCTTCGTGTCCCGGTCGGCGCGCTGGCTCGCAAACCCGAGCGGCTCAGCTTCGAAGAGGCATCCGCGGTCGGGGTCAACTTTGTGATCGGGTGGCTCGGCGCCGTCGAGATCGCGCAGCTGCAGAAGGGCGAGACCGTCGTCGTCTTCGGGATCTCCGGCGGCGTCGGCGGCGCTGTCGCCCAGATCGCCCACGCCCGCGGCGCCCGGGTGCTGGGCGTCGGCCGGGTCGCTCCGGCCGACGGCACGCCGGCGGCGGAGATCGTCGACGAGTTCGTGCCCTTCACCGGTGACTCGGCGGATGTCGTCGACGCCCTGCTCAAGCACACCGGCGGACGGGGTGCCGAGGTCGTCTACGACGCCGTCGGCGGGGTCACCACCGCGGCCGCGCTCGCGGTCTTGGCCCAGCGCGGCAGGCTGGTGGTGATCAGCGCGGTCGGCACTCCGATGGTCGAGATCCACCTCCCGGACTTCTACCACCGCGAAGCCCGGCTCCTGGGCGCGGACAGCCGCCAGCTCGACGTCACCGAATCCGCCGAGCGGCTGACCCTGCTCACCCCGTTCTTCGAACGCGGAGAGTTCCGGCCGTTGCCGGTCGCGCACCGGTTCGGCCTCGACGACGGTCCGCAGGCGTACGCCGCGGTGGCCGACCGGGTCCCCGGGCGCGTCGTCATTCTCCCGGAACGCCTTAACTGACCCCGGAAAGGGGAGATCATGACCCGCTGCGTCGGCGCTCGTATCACCGTCCTCGACGAGAACTTCATCGACATCCTGTTGCCCTCGAGCCCCCGTGTGCGTAGGTACAACATGGATCAGCACTTCAGTTCCCGCTACGGCGAACTGCTGGCCGAGAACGGCTTGTGCTTCCTCGTGGAAACGTTCACCGAGGGCGGCGACCGGACGACGGTTCTCTTCGACGCGGGGCTGACCGCGCCGGTGGTGCTGCACAACGCGCGGCACCTCGGGGTCGACCTGACCGAGGTCGACGCGGTGGTGCTCAGCCACGGGCATCCCGACCACTTCGGCGGGATCAACGGTGTGCTCGCAGCGATCGGCCACCCCACCCCCGTGCTCGTGCACCCGGAAGCGTTCGACCCACGGATGATCGTGAAACCGCACACCACGCTCCCGATGATCAATATCGGGCTGACCCGGGCTGGGATCGAGGCCTCCGGCGGGCACCTGATGGAGGCTCGGGACTCCGTCCCGTTGGGGCCGGGCCTGCTCACCTCCGGCGAAATGAAGACCAGCACCGACTTCGAGCTGGAAGCGCCGACCGGGCGGCTGTGTGTACACACGGACGGCCACGTCGAAGCCGACGAAATCAACGACCACCAGGTGCTCGGCATCGACGTCGAGGGCCACGGCCTGGTCGTCATCGACCCGTGCGGGCACCGTGGGGTTGTCAGCTCGATCGAGCACATGCGGGCTCTCACCGGCACCGACACGCTCTATGGCGTCCTCGGCGGGTTCCACACCGGACATCCCGGGATCAGCGCCAACCGGATCGACAGCACGGCGAAAGCCCTTGCCGCGTATGAGCCGAGGCTGGTCGCACCCATGCACTGCAGCGGGTTCCCGCTCAAGAAGGCCGTCTCCGACCTGATCCCGGACGCCTTCGAGATCGTCACGGCGGGAACCGTGCTGACCATCGGCTCCGTTCCGCCCGACACGCGCACCTGGCGGTAACCGCCCGTGCGGCCCTGGCTCAACGGCGACCGCTGCCGGCTCGCCGCCACTGACCGGGGCTCATCCCGTGCGCTTTGCCGAAGGCGCGGGCGAAGTAACCGGAGTCGGGGAAGCCCACCTGCCTGCCGACGGCGCTGATCGGCAGTTCGGTGGCGGCGAGCAGGCGGCGGGCCTGGACCATGCGGCGCTCGGTGATCCACTCTTGCACGGTGCGGCCGGTGCGCCGGCGGACCGTCGAGGTCAGGTGGCCGGGGGAGATGTTGACCGCGGCGGCGACGTCGCGCAGGGACAGAGGTTGCGGGTAGCGCTGCTCGATGACGTCGAACACCTCGGCGAGCAGCGGTTCGCTGTTCTCGCGCAGGTCGCCCGCCACGTCGGCGGCCAGCCGGGAAACGCCGACCAGCAACAGGACCAGGTGGGCCAGTACGGCCTCTCGGTAGCCGTCGCGGCGTAATGCCAGTTCGTCGTGCAGGGCCTGGAGCCGGGCTGTCCACTCGGGACGGTCCGGTTCGGGCACCCGCAACCGCAGGGCGCCGATCGCTCCACCGCGGACGAACGGGAACAGCAGCGGGTGGGTACGCCAGGCGAGGTGGGCGCCGGGGACATCCGGGCCGAGCGCGTCGGCGGTGAAGAACACGCCCCAGCCACGGACACTCGCCAGATCGCCGGCGTCGAGGTGGCCCATCAGGTCGCCCGGCGCGACCACGAACAGGTCACCCGCCTCGATCGGCCAGGTCTGCCGACCGGTGCGCAGCCGCCCGCCGGTGCTCTGGAAGTACGCCAGGCCGGGGAAGTCGTGCGCGTGCTCCTCGAACGCGGCAGTGGTGTCCCAGCCGTGTTCTGCCAGCCGCCAGGTCGTCACCGGCAACTCGCCGGGAGCCGGCAGCATCGAGTAGGTCGCCGGCTGGTCCCGGCCCACCGCCATCCGTACGGTACGCACCGTCGAATCGTCCCACTGGAACCGCGCATCGGTACAGACTCGCAGCTCAAGTAGCACTCAGAATGTCTTCATGACCGAAAAAACATCTCAGCCACCCGCCGAGCGGGACTACATCCCGGGCATGGGCAAGGCTTACCTGCTGCCGCTCTACGACGTTGTCCATCACGTGGTCGGGCTGCGCCCGATCCACCAGCAGCTGATCACGCTCGCCGGGCTGCGGGATGGGCACCGGGTGCTCGACGTCGGCTGCGGCACCGGGAACCTGCTGCGGTCGACCGGAAAGCGCTACCCCAAGGCCGAGCTCGTCGGCCTGGACCCCGACCCGAAGGCATTGGCCCGCGCCCGGCGCAAGGCCCGCCGGGCCGGGGTCGCCGTGCGACTGGACCGCGGGTTCGCCCAGGAACTGCCTTATGCCGACGGGTCGTTCGACCGGGTGTTCTCCAGTCTGATGCTGCATCACCTGGACAGCGCGGCCAAGGACGAGTTGCTCGCCGAGGTTCGGCGCGTGCTGCGCCCCGACGGCCTGCTCGTCCTGGCCGACGCCGTGGTCGATGACCATGGCCACGGCCATGGACGCCGAAGCCGGACGCCCGAACTGCTCCGCGATAACGTCGGCGACGGCGTCGCACGGCGGATCGCCGCGGCCGGCTGGACCGTGGAGCCCACCCGCACGATGTCCCTGCGCGCCTTCGGGGAGATCGGCATCGAACTGGCCCGCCCAGACCGGCCGGCGGAGGACTAGCCGGTGTCCGGTGGTTGGTCGGTTGAGGCGGTGGGTGCGGTTCTACTGCAGCAAGGACCGGGGCGAGTTGAATGAACGCGCGAGGTGTCTGAGGGCCTGTCGCGTCGCGCGCGTGTGACTGGTGAGGCTGGTGTGATGGTGGAGATTGGTGATCTTGGTCGGATTCGTTGGTCTTGCTGCAGCAGGACTGTGGCAGTCGGGCGTTCGCAACTCGACGGCGAGTTGCGATTCGGGCAGCGCCGTCACCGTCGTGCCTGCACTCCCGTTTACTGAAGCAAGGACCGGGGCGACGACGGGCGCGCGATAGGGATCCGAGCGCCGCATCCGTACCGCGGTGGCTGCCGAGGCTCGCTACGTCCGGTCCCGTTCGTCCTGCCGACCCCTGGTAGGAATGATTCGTACCCGCCGTCCCCCGATTCAGTATCGTTGTCGGCGTTCGCAAGTCGACGGCGAGTTGCTGTAGTGCCGGGAATGCAGTCAGGGCTCGTCAGTGTCGCGGCCGGGTGGTCCGGTCGCGGCACTCACGAGCCCTGGTACGGGATATTCTGTTACAGGTGCATGGTGTTGCGCCTGGGTCTTCGAAGCGGATCGAGATAAGCGGGCGGGATGAAGTCCGGTCTTCCGTCACCACCCATCCGCACTTCCCAGCCACCACAATGCACAAGCCGGTGGTGCCGCTGGCACAGGAGGGTCAAGTTGTCCAGATTTGTTGGCCCGCCGAGGATCCAATACACGATATGGTGCCCGTCGCAGTGTTTGGCGTGGCTTTTACAACCGGGAAAGGCGCATCCGCGGTCTCGCATGACGAGTCGTCGCCGTTGCCCGGTGGTGATGATGCGCTTGGACCGACCCAAATCCATCTGCTCACTCTCGGTCCCGAGAACAGCGGGAATGAGCTTGCAGTCACACGCCAACATCCGTGCTTCGGCGGCGGTGATGACGCCGCCGTAGTCGAGCATCGCGGTCCCGATCCCGGACTTCAGTGTTTCGTAGTCCACGGTGACCGCCACGTGCACCCGGTCACCACCATGGGTCGGGATCTCGTCGACGGTCATAGCGAGGCGGATCAGGTCGACCAACGCGTCGGCGTGACGTTCCCATTGGCTGCGGGGGTCGCGGCCTTCCTCTTTCGTCGAGTGCGGCTTCGCCAGCGGATCCAACGCGGCCCGCAACTGGGCGTAGGCCAGGTTGTCCAGCTTGCCTTTGAGTGTCGCGGAGCCGTCGCGGTGTTCCTGGAACGACAACTCCCGCTCTGGTCTCTCCGGCGGGTCTTTCGGCTCGGGTCCGTCGGGGTCGAGGGTGTCGAGGATCCGGTCGCCGGCTTTCTTCACCTCGACCGGGGACGCGTTAACGGCGAGGTTGACCAGGATTTTCTCCGCCGCCACCCGATCCTCCTCCGACACCGTCGCAG
>NZ_JAODNM010000008.1 GCF_025464955.1 Amycolatopsis sp.
GGGACTCGCCGATGGGCTGTGCGAGTCCCACATTCAGCGAGGGCGAGTCCCACAGTTCAGACCGGCGAGTCCCACACCCAGCTCCGGACACCGGCATTCGCCGTACACGACCCGGCCCTTGCTGCGGTAAAACGCAGCCAGTCCACAGCAACCAGCACCCACACAGACGACCGAAGAGCCCTAAAAGGGCCAACCCCGTGGCGTTGAACGCCACGGGGTTGGCCCTGAGGGAACGTCGGTGAACGTCAGACGCGCTTGAGCTCGACGACGGGGATGAGCCGCTTGGTCTTCTTCTCGTACTCGGCGAACTGTGGGGAGAGGGTGGCCTGCTTGGCGTAGATCTCGTCGCGCTCCGGCTGGTCGAGCACGGTCGCGACGACGTCGAAGGTCTCGGTGCCGATCTCGACGGTGGTCTTCGGGGTGGCGACGAGGTTGTGGAACCAGGCGGGGTTGTCGTCGGCGCCTCCCTTACTGGCGAAGACGAAGAGGCGGTCGTTGTCGGCAAGGTAGACCAACGGGGCGATGCGCGCGGCGCCCGACTTCGCACCGGTGTGGTGGACGAGGATCATCGCGGCGCCCTCGAACATGCCGCCGACCTTGCCGGCGTTCTCGCGGAACTCCTTGATCACGCCTTTGTTGATTTCCACCATGTCAGTCAATTCGGGACCTTCCAAGCGAGTGCGGTGACCGGAAATGTACTTGAACGCAAAACTACCGTGCTGTTGATGATGCGTCAACATACCGCGCGGGTCAGGCGTTTCCGGTGTGGCGTCTCGCAAGCGCGACGCCACCGGCCACTGGCAGGTCCTCGAGCAACGTCACGGTGAGGTGGGGAAAAGCGGTGCCGATCCGGGCTCGGAAAGCCGCTTCGAACCGGGGTTGACCGGTGATCACGCTGCCCGCGGCGACGACGTCCTTGCCGACGGCACCGCGGGTGACGAGCCTGCGCACCAGCGCGGCGAGGTGGTCGGCTGCTGCCCCGACCACCTCGCCGGCCAGGGCGGATCCGTCTTCGACGGCGGTGAAGACGGCAGGTGCGTGTGGTCCCCAATTTTCGGCGGTCGCTTCGTCGTTCACCTTGCGGGCCAACGCTTCCGGCCCGTCGACGTCGAAAGCGCGGAGTAGTGACGACAGCAGGCCGTCGTCCGGGTTGCCCTCGTCGTGCGCGGTCAAGGCCGCGACGGTGGCCAGCCGCACGATGCCGGCCGACCCGGCTTCGTCGCCGATCACCCAGCCCCAGCCGCCCGCGAACAGCGGGTCGCCGTCAGCGTTCGCGCCGACACCGATGGCTCCGGTGCCCGAGATGACCCCGATACCCTCGGTCAGGCCCGCGGCTGGGACGAGCAGAGCCGCGTCGTTGACCACGACGGCGCGGAGGCCCTGTTCCGCGAGTGCGGTTTCCAGTTCAGCGCAGTGTTTCTGGGTGTCGCAGCCCTGCGCGCCGATGCCGGCGGCCAGCATTCGGTACCCCGCCGGAACCGCGCGGTCCAGCCGCTCGCGCAACCAGGTCGCCGCGGTGTCCACCGGCGACGCGCTCCAGTCTTCGGCGGGGAACTCCTTGTCGCACAAGCGAGTCCCGTCGAGGGTTTCGACGCGGACGGCGAGTTTGGTACCGCCCGCGTCGATCCCGGCGACGACTTCGATCACGTGGCCACCTTGGTGTCGGTGTTGTCGAAGACGAACTCCTCGATATCGACGCCACGAAGCTCGGCCACCTCACCGACGAGCGCCTGCATGAACAGCGCCTCGAGGATCGCGCGCTGAGCGGCCGGCAGCTTCGGCAGCCGGATCGTGCGCAGCATCGGGCCCTCCGGGATCGGCTCGCTCGAGATCAGGACGACCTGGTGGCCGGCTTCGGCCAGGGTACGGGCGACACCCAGCTCGCGGGTGTCGCCGAGGAGGACGTGGACCCCGTCGCCTGCCGATTCCATCGAGCCGTGCAGGTACTGCCGGGTGCTCATCCCGGTCGCGTGGATGCGCGCGACCTCACGGAACAGCAGCGCCCCCGCTTCCGCCGAGCCGACTGCCGGACCCGCGCCGACGAAGTCGACGGACGTGGTTTCGGCGAACAGCGAGGCGATCCCGGTGATACCGCGGGCGAATACCGCCTCAGCGGCGCGGAACGCGTCCGGCAGGGCGCGCCAACCCGGCGCGATGACTCCGCCGTTCCAGACGTCGGCGATCATGCCCAGCGCCGCGACCGTGGCGGTGTAGCCGATCGTCGAGGCGTAGCTGTCCGGGATGCTGTCCAGGCTGACCGTCTTGGCGACGAGGTCGGCGATGGGGGAGGGCCGGTGGTTGACCACCGCGTACCGCTGCGCTTCCGGCACGGACTCGAGCACGGTGAGGGTTTCGGCGCTGCGGCCGCTCTGCGACACCCCGATGATCGGGTGCTCGCTCGGCGGGAACGGCAGCGGCAGATCGCCCGCGCCGAGCCGCCACGAGTGGATCCCGCGGCTGCGCAGCGCCCACACGGGCGCGCACGCGGCGGCGAGACTGGCGCCGATCCCGACGAAGATCGGGCCGGGGCCGGTGAACTCCCCGACGGCCCGGCGGGCGGTGACCTGGTCCGCGATCGCGCCGATCGCGCGGTCGAGCCGGTCGGCCTGCGTCGCCCGCGCGGCGGTGAACGTGATGTCGTCACGGATCATGAAGTCCCCCCGGTGCAAGTTGTCGACCTCAAGGTCTCCCCGGCCGGATCCCACCCGGCTTCGACGGCGGTGATCGCCTCCGCGGTGCTCTTGAGCTGCACCGGCGCACCCGTCTTGATCGACTCCTCAACGGCGAGCATCGCGTCGAGGACGTGGTAGGCGAGTTCCCCGCTGGCTCGCGGGTTCCCGCCGGCGCGCAGGGCACGGGCCATCTCCAGCACCCCGACGCCGCGTTCGCGGTGCGCGCCGGGCGGCGCGAACGTGGTCCACTCGGCGTCCGGCGCCGCGCCGAGAATCCGCGTCGGGCCGTCGAAGCCGCTGACCGGGACCTCCATCGTGCCGGCGGAGCCGCTGATCTCGAACAGTTGACGCCCGACAGGGGAGTCGAAGCTGTAGATCGACGTGCCCACCACGCCGGACCGGAACCGGGTCAGGACACTGACGTGGGTCGACACCTCGACCGGGAACGCCGTCCCGGCGTCGGGACCGGAGCCGATGACCCGCTCGGCGCGGGGCCGCTGTCCGAGCGCCTGCACCGATTCGATCTCCCCAAGCAGTTGGACGAGCGTGGTGAAGTAGTACGGCCCGATGTCGAACAGCGGGCCGGCTCCGCGGGCGAAGAGGAACTGAGGGCGCGGATGCCAGGCTTCGGGGCCGGGACCCTGCATGAGGGTCAGCACGGTCCGCGGCGTGCCGATCGCGCCGTCGGCGAGTAGGCGGTGTGAGTTCTGGATGGCCTCGCCGAGGATCGTGTCCGGCGCGTTGCCCACGACGACCCCCTTCGCCGTGGCGGCGTCCAGCACGGCCTGCGCGGATTCGCGATCGAGCGTGAGCGGCTTTTCGCCCCAGACGTGCTTGCCCGCGGCGATCGCGGCGAGGGCGACTTCGGCGTGCACCGCGGGCGTGGTCAGGTTGACGATCAGCTCGACGTCTTCGCGGGCCAGCAAGGCTTCCGAAGTGCCCGAGAACCCGAGCCCGTACTTCTCGGCCTGGGCCCGCGCGCGTTCGACGTCGAGGTCGGCGATCCCGGCGACGACGATGTCGGGGTAGCCGGTGAGGCTGCGCAGGTACTCGTCGGAGATGTTGCCGGCACCGATGATGCCCACGGTCATGGGGCCGCCGGTCACAGCGACACCTCGTTGCGGAAGAAGGCCGCATTCCGCTCCAGTACTTCGAAGACGTCGCCTTCGTCGACGACGACCTCGACGACCGGCATCGTGACGAACTCCTGGGAGACCGCGAGCACTTCGGACATCCGGCCGGTGATGTCGACCCCGAGTGCCGGCGGGTCGCCCGCATCCGGCGGTTCGTTCTTGACGTGGAGGAAGCGCACGCGCTCCTTCAGTCGTGGCAGCAATTCGAAGACGTCTGCGCCGCCGACGCTCGCCCAATATGTGTCCACTTCGAGGATGACGTCGTCGTCGAGCAGCGTGACGAGCAGTTCGTAGGCGGACTGTCCGTCGATGTGCTGGCTGAACTCGAAGTCATGGTTGTGGTAGCCGACGCGGATGCCGTGGCCGGCCGCGTACCGCGCGGCGTCGTTGATCGCGGCGGCGAGTTTCTCCACGCCCGCGCGGTCGGCGATGCTTTCGGGCTCGACCCACGGGACAAGCACGGTGTCGATCCCGAGTTCCTTCGCCGCGGCGATTACGGCGTCGCGGTCCAGCGTGACGATGTTGGCGTGCGTCGTGGTGGCGAGGAGCCCGTTGGCGTCGATGGCCTTTTTCAGCGCGGCGGTATAACCGAGGATGTCGTACGGCTCGACGTGGGTGAAGCCCATGGCGGCGAGCCGGGCGAGCGTGGTGTCCAGGTCGTCAGGCCCGAGGTCGTCCCGGACGCTGTAGAGCTGGACCCCGAGTGGTTGGCCGGTCACTGGTTCTCCTCGTTGTCAGCGTTGTCAGCATGTTCGGGGCCTTGTGCGGGGCTGTGTTCGCAGCCATGTTCGGAGTGGGCGGCGGAACCAGGCAGGTCGAGCGCCGGGTTGCGGCCGAAGAAGTTGTGCGGTTTCAGGACGAAGCCCGTCGAGTCCACCGGCATGACCGGCCAGTCCTCGAGACGCGGGAAGTGGGTGAGGCCGAAGGTGTGCCACAGCACGATGTCGGTGTTGTCGACGTCGCGGTTGGCGGCGGTCCAGGCGGGCAGGCCGGCGCCGCCGGGATGGAGGTTGACGAAGTCGCCGGCGGGGTAGTTCTCGTCCGGCGAATACGGCGTGACCCAGAGGTGCTTCGACGAAAACGTGGCCCGGCGGTGGATATCGGACTCCTCGTCCGCCAGGAGCACCGGTTTTCCTTCGGGGTAAAGGACATAGCCGACGGGTCCGCCGAGGCGGCCGCGCACCGATGGGTTCGAGACCAGCCAGACGCGACCCTTGGTGTTGTCCGCCAGGCGTTGCGCGTCGAGCTCGGTACGCAGGCGCGTCACGGACTGGGTAAACCCGCTGCCGGTGGGGTTTTCCGGACCTCTCGGTACGAGCGCGGCTTCGAGTTCGTCGACGGCGTTGTCTACTCCGCCGACTGTCATGTCCAGCCGTGCGCTGAAGAGATGCTGGTGGTGCGGCGCGCCGAGACCAGGCGCAAGTTGTTGTGCGTACGGGTAACCCTCGCCGGGATAAGCCGACGTGAAGACGACCCCGGTGGCTTTCACTTCGAGTTCGATCGTGCCGTCGAGTGAGAAGTACCAGTAGAACCCGTAGTCGTAGTTCCCGACGGTGACGAAAAAGGACACCACCAGACGACGGCCGCGGCGCGACACGCTTGAGCTGGTCCAAGTGTCGCTGTGCTTCCACAGGATCCCGGTGTCCTCTTCGTGGATGCAGATCGCCTGCGGCACGGTCCTCGGATTGCCCGCGTTGTCGGCGAGGACAGCGTCGAGATAGGTGATGTCACCAACGCAGTCGCAGCCGAGTTCGAGGGAATTGGCGAAACCGCCGAGAAGGTACTCGCCGCAGTCGAAGAAGTTCTGGAACCAGCGCTGCGGACCGGGGTCGCCATAGGGGACGACCATCTCCGCGATCGACGCGCGGTAGAGGACCGGTCGCCGTACTCCGCCGTCCTCAACGGACACTTGGTGGAAGACCAGGCCTTCGCGCTGGTCGAAGCTCACCTGCAGGGACCAGCCGAGCCAGTTCAGTACCCCGTCTTCGTCGATGGTGAAGCTCGGGCCGTCCGGCTGGGTGATCTCGATCGGCTTGATCCCGGCCCGGGCCGGCTGCCCTGACCAGGCCGGATCGTGGAAGTTGCCGTCCTCTTCGGGAACGGGCAGTTGTGCGTAGTCGACGACGTCGACCACTTCGCCCGTGACGACGTCGACAGTCGCCAAGACTCCGTCGACGGGATGAGCCCAGCCCAGATCATCGGGGGTCTTCTGGAGGAACGTGACACAACGTTGCAGACGTCGTCCGCGTTCGTCGTCCCGGAGCACGCCGGCTGTCATCGGGTTGACACGAAGGCGCGAGACGTCGGTGAGACCGCGTTTGCGCATCGCTTCGAGCCAGCGCTCGTCGGTGTGCACGACTTCTTCGACGAGTGAGAATTCCACCAGGACAACGGGAACCTGCCCGTCGACGGTCGCGTCGAGGAGCTTCACGGTGACGATTCGGCCTTCGTCGGGACAGACGACCACGTCGTGCGAGACACCGGTGGACATATCGATGAGCATCGCGCGAAAGCGCCTGGGTGCGACCGTTCCGGCGAGCAGTTCGCGCTTGTCCTGTTCGGCCAGGCCGAAATACGACACGTGCGTGTTTTCGCCGAGCAGCCCTTCGCGGCCGAGGATGGCTTTGCATGCTTCGATTTCTTCGGTGCGAAGTGAGGCGAGCGCGGCGGAGACCGTCCGCTTGTCCGTCGTTTGGTGAGGCACGAGAACCCCGCATTCCCACGATCGGTTAGGTATGTACCACCATATACCACTTGTAGACCTTGCTACTACCTCTGTTCAGGTCTAGTTGCTGCTCCGCACTTTCTCCCAGCTACCGGACTTCATCGAGGCGTAGCACGCGTCGAGGATGTCGTTCACGACCACGCCGTCGGCAAAAGTCTCGATCGGCGGCTTACCGGCGGCGAAGCAGTCGACGAAATGACGCATTTCCTGGCTGAAGCCGTACGCGCGGGCTTCTTCCGGCACCGGATAGACCCAGCCGGTGTCGGCGTCCGCCTTCTCGACCAGGTAACCGGCCGGGTTCTCGATGAACCCCCACACCGGCGTCGACGCGGTGTCGGTGACGATCCGGCCCGCGCTGCCGACCAGTTCGTGCCGCAGCTGCATACCGCCCTTTTCGATCCAGGACGACTCGACCGTGGCGAGCTGGCCGCCGTCGAACTTCAGCAGCGCGATGGCGGTGTCTTCGCCGGTGGTCTTGTCCGCGTGGGCGAGGGTGGCGCCCCAGGCGAACACCTCGGTGATCGCGTTGTCCTTGCCGAAGAAGTGGCGGGCGGACTCGATCGTGTGGCAGCCCATGTCGAGCAGTGCGCCGCCGCCGGCCGTCTCGGCGTCCCAGAAATGCGGAGCGTGGGGGCCGGAGTGCGCCTCGCGGGCGCGCATGGTGAGCAGCTTGCCGATCGCGCCGGCCTGGACCATCTGGTGTGCCTTGGCGATGTTGGGGGAGAACACGGAGCTTTCGGCGTAGCCATGCCAGACCCCGGCTCCGGTGACCAGGCGCAACATCTCCGCGGCTTCCGCGCCGGTGCGGGCCAGCGGTTTGGTGCAGACCACTCCCTTACCCGCCGCGGCGGCGATCGCGACCGCGCCGACGTGGGCTTCGTTCGGCAGCGCGACGACGACCAGGTCCACCGCGGGATCGGCGCACAGCGCCTCGATGTCGTCGTACTGGTTGGGGATCGGGCCCCACTTCTCGGCCAGTGCGCCGGCGCGGGCGAGGTCGCGGGAGTAGTTCGCCACGAGCTCGGCGTTCCGGACGTCTTGCAGGGCGTCGGCGTAGGTATCGCCGATGAACCCGGAACCGACCAGGCCGACACCGATCACACTGTCCTCCAAGGCTCGCGGGCTGCTGGGAGCGATGATAGCCAGGTGGACTAGTAGTGGTCTATAGTCCGATGCGCTGATCCAGTAGCGAGGTATACCTCAGCGAACCAGTTCTGTGCTGGTTCATGCCGGTTCAGTGCCGGTTCAGTGACCAGGTGATCCCTTGCCGTGGGACCGGGCGAACGACGTCCGCAGGCGGTAGCGGTCGCCGGCGTAGGAGATGCTCGAGGAGAACAGCGGGCGCTCGCCGCCGTCGACAGCGATCTGGTGCATGACCAGCAGCGGCTTGCCCACGGTCAGGTTCAGGTGCTCCGCGGTGTACGCGTCCGCCTCGCGCGCCTCGATGGTGCTGTTGGCGCGCACGGGTTCGATCCCGGCCGCGGACAGCGCCTCGTACAGCGACTCGGTCGCGAAATCCCGGGATCCGATGTCCGGCACCAGTTTCGCGGCCATCCGGGTCGAGTCGATCGCGATCGGAACGCCGCTGAGCAGCCGGACCCGCTCCAGCCGGAACAGCGGCGTGCCCGGGGCGATCCCGAGTTCCTCCGCCTCGTCGAAGTTCGCCGGAACCTCTTCCGCGCGGAGCACCGTCGATGCGGCCGTGAGCCCCATCCTGGCCGCGGTCTCGCTGAACGACTCCAGGCTGTTGGGCCATTCCTTGCGCACGGCCTGGTGGGCCACGTACCACCCGCGGCCGTGCGAGGCGTTGAGCACGCCGTATTCCACCAGCTGGTTCAACGCCTTGCGCAGGGTCGCCCGGCTGAGCGAAAGCTGCTGGCACAGCTCACGTTCCGGCGGCAGGCGCATACCGGGCTTGAGCACGCCGCTGGCGATCTCGCGCCGGATCAGGTCGACCGCCTGGATCCACAGCGGGTCGGGATAGTCGGCCCGGATGGCGACGCCTGCGTCGCGGGACCCACCTTCTGACGTACCGCTCACTTCGTGACAGCCTTCCTGCGTTCGGGTGGATCCGGCCTGGCGTACGGGGTGCAACACTAGCTCCACTGAGTGGGACATCGGGCGCGGCTCGTCAGGGAACGACGACGGATTTGATGAACCCGGCCGGGCGGTCGGTGAAATAGCCGAGTGCGGTGTCCACCTGGGACAACTCGATCAGATGGGTGACCAGCGGGGCGTAGGTGAACCGGTGCTCGGCCACCAGTGCGAGCCCGTCGGCCATCGCCTTCATCACGCGGAACCGCTGCGGGGTGTACCCGTGCACCACCGAAACCGCTTTGTACCACCACTTCAGGTCCAGGGCGCGCGATCCTTGCGAGTGGTAACCGACAATGCACAGCGTTCCGTGGGGCGCCACTAGATCGCCCGCCAGTGTCAGCGCGCTCGCCGTGCCCGCGGCTTCGACGGCGACGCCCACCCCGGCTCGGTATCGCTCCGGCAGTTCGTCGGGATGGTAGGCGGCGGTGGCGCCCAGGGAGAGCGCGGTTTCGCGGTGGTGTTCGTCGTAGTCGACGGCGATCAGCTCGGCCGGGCCGGCGAGGCGCGCCAACTGGAGGAAACCCAGGCCCATGAACCCGGTCCCGACCACCGCGACGACGTCTTGCGGGCTGATCGGGGTCCGGCTGAAGGCCTCCATCAGGCAGGCGAGCGGTTCGCCGAGCGAGTGTTCGAAGGCGGTTCCCGCCGCGACCGGCAGCAGCGCGTCGGCCCGCATCACCGCGCTGTCGGCGAATCCCGGGCCACCGAGCCCGGTGACGTCGTCGCCGACGCGCCAGCCGCGCGCGTCCGTGCCTACTTCAGTGATGGTGCCGGCGAGCTCGTGGCCGAAGCGCACCGGCTCGCCGCCGTCGTGGCTCGCCCACCCGTGATATTCCGATGCGCAGACGCCGGAAGCGCGCACGCGCAGCACGACCTCACCCGGCCCCGGCCGCAGCTCCGGCCCTTCGATGAGCTCTGACCTGCGCGGACCGACCACTTGGCTGTAGCGCATGGAATGCCTCCGCGGCGGAGTCGAGGGTCTGGACCACTGCGAGTTCTTGAGTCTTGTGCCCTGGGGAGGCCGAGTGTACCTTGTGGTCTACTGGTGGTACAGAATGGTTTACCCCCGCTTCCTCCTCCGTTCCCCACGGGCTGCTTTCCGGGCCCGGAGCGCACCGGTGGTGGCCGTGCCGTGCCGACCCAGCGATCCTCCCGATTCGGTCCCGAGACGAGACCGGTACGAGGAAGGGGTTTGGCAGTGCGAGCTTTCGCCCGGCGCGCGTTCTTCTACCTGATCACCGCGTGGACCGCGATCACGCTCAATTTCGTGCTTCCCCGGATCATGCCCGGCGACCCCGTGTCGGCGATGCTCCGGAAGTTCCACGGGCAGTTGGGGCCCGATGCCGTGTTCGCCCTGCGTCAGCTGTTCGGCCAGGACAACCGCAGCCTTTGGCAGCAGTATGTCTCCTATTGGGCGAAGCTGTTCCACGGCGACCTCGGCACCTCGATCACGAACTACCCGAGCTCGGTGTTCTCGGTCATCGGACAGAGCGCGCCGTGGACGTTGGCGCTCATCGGGGTCTGCACCGTGCTCAGTTTCGTGCTGGGGACCGCGCTCGGGATCTTCGTCGGCTGGCGCCGGGGCACTTGGGTCGATTCGCTCGTCCCAGTCACCAGTTTCATCTCGTCGATCCCGTACTTCTGGTTCGCGCTGGTGGCCGTGTACTTCCTCGGGTTGGAGTTCGGCTGGTTCCCGCTTTCGGGCGGCTACGACCTCGGCTTGGACGTCGGGCCGACCGGGAGCTTCATCGGGAGCGCGCTGTACCACGCGGTCCTGCCCGCGTTGACGATCATCGTGTCGTCGATCGGCGGCTGGCTGCTCGGCATGCGGAACATGATGGTCACGACGCTTTCGGAGGACTACGTACTCCTGGCCGAGGCCAAAGGGCTGTCGCGCCGCCGGATCATCTACACCTACGCCGCGAGGAACGCGATGCTGCCGTCGCTCGCGAGCTTCGCGATGTCCCTCGGTTTCGTGATCGGCGGTTCGATCGTCACCGAGATCGTCTTCTCCTACCCGGGCCTCGGTTATGTGCTCTACCAGGCGGTTTCGGGGCAGGACTACCCGTTGATGCAGGGCATCTTCCTGGTCATCATCCTGACCGTCCTGATCGCGAACCTGATCGTCGACTTCGTCTATGTCCTGCTCGACCCGAGAACGCGCCAGGAGGCCTAGATGCCGCACGGACTTCGTTCGCCGAAAATCGTCATCGGGTTGTCCATCCTCGCCTTCTTCGTGCTGATGGCGATCTTCGGGCCGATGCTTCTCCACACCGACCCGTCGGCGGTGTCCTACGACTCGCTGCAGCCGCCGTCGTCGAAGCACTGGTTCGGCACCACCCAGAACGGGCAGGACGTGTTCGCCCAGATCGTCTACGGCAGCCGGGTCTCGCTGCTCGTCGGGGTGGTGGCCGCCGCGGCCGCCACTGTCCTTTCGATACTGGTCGGGGTCACCGCCGGCTATCTCGGCGGCGCGTGGGACGACGTGCTCTCGGTACTGTCCAACATCTTCCTGGTGATCCCGACGCTGCCGCTGGTGGTCATCATGGCCGGCTACCTGCCGAACGCCGGGTCGACCGGGATCATCATCGTGATCGCGTTGACCGGGTGGGCCTGGGGCGCGCGGGTGCTGCGGGCGCAGACGCTGTCGTTGCGCAAGCGGGACTTCGTCGAAGCGGCGCGCGCGTCCGGTCAGGGCTCGTTCAAGATCATCCTGAGCGAGATCCTGCCCAACCAGCTGGCCATCATCGCTTCGGCGTTCCTCAGCACGGTCACCGGAGCCATCCTGACCCAGGCCGGGCTCGCCTTCCTCGGGCTCACCGACGTCACGGAATGGTCGTGGGGCGGGATTCTGTATTGGGCGCAGGTCGGCAACGTGCTGCTCGCCGGAGCCTGGTGGTGGTTCGTGCCAGCTGGGCTGTGCATCGCATTGGTGGGCACGGGTCTGTCGCTGGTCAACTTCGGGATCGACGAGTTCGTCAACCCGAGGCTGCGGGTCGCCGGCATCGGGACCCGGCGCGCCGGCCGGAAGAAGCGACAGCGTCGCGTACGACGCTGGCAGGGGCCATCCGGTGAGTCGGTCATGGTCGCACCCGAGGACCGCAACACGTTGCTGGAACTGAAGAACGTCAGTGTCGACTACGAGACCGCCGAACGATCCGTCCACGCCGTCGACGACGTCAGCCTGGTGTTGCGCCGCGGGGAGGTGCTCGGGATCGCGGGGGAGTCGGGCTCGGGCAAGTCCACTTTGGCCTACGCGATCACTCGGCTGCTCAAACCGCCTGCCACGATCACTGGTGGCCGGATCCTGTTCACCACCAAGGAAGGTGAGCAGGTGGACGTGTTCGGGCTGTCCGGTGAGGAGCTCCGCCGGTTCCGCTGGGAGAAGCTGTCCATTGTGTTCCAGTCGGCGATGAACGCGCTGAACCCGGTGCTGCGGGTCGGGGTCCAGATCGGTGACGTGCTGGTGGCGCATCGCCCGGAGCTGACAGCCACTGCCCGCGCCGCCCGGGTCAAGGAGCTGCTGACCTTGGTCGGTATCGGCGAGGACCGCGCCACGGCGTATCCGCACGAGCTGTCCGGCGGGATGCGGCAGCGTGTGATGATCGCGATCGCTCTCGCGCTCGACCCGGAGGTCATCGTGCTCGACGAACCCACCACCGCGCTGGACACGGTGATCCAGCGTGAGATCGTCAGCCAGCTCGCCGGACTGCGGGAACGGCTGGGGTTCTCGGTCATCTTCATCACCCACGACCTTTCGCTGCTGGTGGAGATGTCCGACACCATCGCGGTGATGTACGCCGGACGGGTGGTCGAAACCGGCCCGGCGGCCGAGTTCTACCGCAACCCTCGCCATCCCTACAGCGCGGCGCTGCTCGATTGCTTCCCGACGGTTTCGGGACCGCGACGGGAACTCACCGGTATTCCCGGTTCGCCGCCGGACCTGCGAGAGCTACCACCGGGATGTCCGTTCGAGCCCCGGTGCGCGCACGCGTTCGCCGACTGCGCGACCAGCAGCCCGGTGCTGCTGCCGTTGTCGGCATCGCGACCGGAGGACTTCCAGCAGGTCGCCTGCCGGCTCTACGGCGCTGGGGAAGACGCTCATCTCGTCGCGCCGCCGGTGGTGGAGCCGGTATGAACTCCCCGGTACTCGAGGCGGTCGGCCTCACCAAGCATTTCCGGGTGCGCGGAAAGTCTGCGCGTCATCGCGCTGTCGTCCATGCCGTCGATGACGTCTCGTTGTCGTTGTACGCGGGCGAGGTCACCGCGCTGGTCGGCGAGTCGGGTTCGGGAAAGTCCACTGTGGCGCGTCTGCTCGCGCAGCTGATGGCGCCGACGTCCGGGTCGATCCGGCTGCGTGGCGAAGAAACCTTGGTCAAGCGCGGCAAGCCCTTTCGCGACTACGTCAGCTCCGTCCAGCTGATGCTGCAGGACCCGTTCGGCTCGTTCAACCCGGTGCACACCGTCGGGCACCACCTGCGCGGGGTGCTGAACATCCACCGCCGCGGCCAGGGAAAGGTGGCCGA
The DNA here is from genome assembly GCF_025464955.1 of Amycolatopsis sp. Taxonomy (GTDB): domain Bacteria; phylum Actinomycetota; class Actinomycetes; order Mycobacteriales; family Pseudonocardiaceae; genus Amycolatopsis. The sequence goes on from NZ_JAODNM010000008.1 coordinate 13,154, forward strand.
GGAAGCCGCCATCGACGAGCTCCTGCGAGAAGTGAGCCTCACACCGTCCACTCAGTACACCGGGCGATACCCGCACGAGCTGTCCGGTGGGCAGCGGCAGCGGATCTCGATCGCGCGGGCGCTGGCCGCCGGGCCGGACGTCCTGCTCGCCGACGAACCGGTGTCCATGTTGGACGTCTCGATCCGGCTCGGCGTGCTCAACCTGCTCGCTAAGCTGGCCGCCGAACGCGAGCTGGCGCTGCTCTACATCACCCACGACATCGCGTCAGCGCGGTACTTCGCGACCAACACCGTGGTGATGTACGCGGGCAGGCTGATCGAAGGCGGCCCGTCCGAGACGGTCACGCAGCAGCCCGCGCATCCTTACACCCAGCTGCTGATCGCGTCCGCGCCCGACCCCGGACGTCCGGTGGCTCCGGTGCCCCCGGCATCCTCGGCAGGCCTCGGTACCCCGCCGAGCCTGATCGACCCGCCGGCCGGTTGCCGGTTTCACCCGCGCTGCCCGCTGGCCATGGACCGGTGCAAAACCGACGTGCCCCCGAAGTTCACGCTGACCGGCGGTCACTGGGCCGCCTGCTGGCTGCATGAAAAGTCCGAGAACGCGGCGTCGGTGGCGCCCGCCGAACAGCCGAGAGGAAGCCAATCGTGCTGAACCGAAACAGGCGGCGGGTCCGCGCCGCCGCACTCATGGCGGTCGTGTCGCTGGTGGTGGCAGGCTGTTCCGGCGGGGCAGGCGCCGCAGCCGGCGGCCAGGTGATCCTCAACGTGGCGGGCGGCCCGACCGGCCCGGTGCAGCGGGTGTTCAACCCCCACCTGCCCACCAGCGCCTACGACCTGGGCTCGCGCGGGCTGATCTACGAGACCCTCGCCCAGGTCGACACGATCGCGGCCGACGAGGTCAAACCGTGGCTCGCCGATTCGTGGACTTGGTCGGACGGCAACAAGAAACTGGTCTTCAAGCTCCACCCGGGCGTGAAGTTCACCGACGGCGTCGGAATGACGGCCCAGGACGTGGTGTTCAGCTACGAGCTGCTGAAGAAGTTCCCGGCGACGAACCTGCGGGGGATCCAGTTCGCTTCCATCGAAGCCACCGGCACGGATGCCGTGACGATGACGTTCGACAAGCCGTCGCTGCAGTTTCTCGACATCATCGTGGCGAACGAAATCCTGCCCGAGCACATCTGGGGCAAGGTGGCCGATCCCGTGGCGTACCCGGATGCCGACCCGATCGGCACCGGCCCGTTCACGCTCAAGTCGTTCAGCGCGGCGAGCTACCTCCTGGTGAAGAACCCGAACTACTGGCAGACCGGTAAGCCGAAGATCGACGGCCTCCAGTTCGTGTCCAAACGGGACAACGAAGGGGTCGCGCTGGCGCTCGCGCAGGGCCAGATCGACTGGGGCGGCGTGTACGTCCCGAACGTCGGCCAGACCTACACCAGCAAGAACCCGCACTTCAAGGCGTTCTGGCCGACTGTCGGCACGGACGGCCTGATCACCAACCAGCAGACCGCGCCGTTCAACGACCTCGCCGTTCGCAAGGCGGTGAGCCTCGCCGTCGACCGCAAGCAGATCGCGAACGCGAACCAGGGGCAGCCCGCGAGCAACCAGACCGCGCTGCCCATGCCGGTGTACCAGAAGTCGGTCGCTCCGGAGTACCAGAACCTGGTGTACACACAGGACAAAGCCGGTGCGAAGAAGCTGCTGGAGAACGACGGTTACGTGATGGGCCAGGACGGCTACTACGCGAAGAACGGGCAGACGCTGTCGTTCACCATCACCGACCCGTCCTCCTACACCGAGCAAATCGCCGAGGCGCAGGTGATCGTGTCGCAGATGAAGGACGTCGGCATCAAGGCCGATATCAACGGCGTCCCGGTGGAGTCGATCAACGCGTTGACGCAGAAGGGAAACTTCCAGGCCTCGCTCGGCTATCCGATCGACACCCAGACCTCGGAGTTCGCCATCTACGACTCGTGGATGAACCCGGCGTACTCACTGCCGATCGGCCAGGACATCATCACCGGGCAGAACATCCAGCGCTGGAACGATCCGGCCACCCGGCAGCTGTTCGACCAGTACCCGGTGGCCACCACCGACGCCGAGCGGCAGAAGATCCTGTTCGCCCTGCAGAAGACCATGGTCGAGCAGCTGCCGTTGATCCCGTTGACCTACTTTCCGGACTACGCCGAGTACAACGACACGAAGGTCACCGGCTGGCCGACAGCGGAGAACCCGTACGCGTCGCCGAAACCGGGCGTGGTCGTCGCGGTCAACCTCGTGCCGGTGAAGTAGGGGCAGCCGTGACCGCACTGGTGATCGTCGACGGGACAGACATTCATCACGACCTGCTCGGCGCGGCGCTGGCCCTGCAGTCGATCGGCCTGGCCGCGGGGGTGGCCACCGGACGCGCGGTGGGCATGCAGCGGTTCGTCGATGCCAGGCCGGAAACCGCGGACGTCGACGCCTATGTGCTCTACACCGCGGGTGGCGCGTTCGGTTCCGAGCAACAGGAGGCGCTGGCCGCGGCAGTGGCCGGGGGCAAGGGGCTGTTCGCGCTGCACGCGTCCAATGTGCTCAGTGCGGATTCCGGCGACCGGGCGATGGTGGATCTGCTCGGTTGCCGCTACCTGTCCCACGGACCCGGTCACCACGAGGGCGTCTACGAGGTCGAAGTCGACAGTGGACACCCGATCACCGACGGCGCCCGGAAGTTCAGCCTGTTCGACGAGTACTACGTCTTCGAGCTGTCGGATCCCGGGGTGCGCGTGCTCGCGTGGCGTCAGACCGAAGACGGCACCGAGCCGATCCTCTACGTCCGCGAACACGGTGCTGGACGGGTGTGCTACCTGGCGCTGGGACACGACATGCGGGCGTGGGGTGAGCCGATGTTCCAGCGCCTGGTGCGGCAGGGGATCCGGTGGGTGTGCCAAGCGGACGAAGAAGGGGACCGATGACACCCGCGATCGCGGCCCAGTTGTGGACCTTTCACGACCAGGCCGCCCGTGATCTCGAAGGGGTACTGACCAGGATCAGCGAGATCGGCTATGTCGCCGTCGAGCCGCTCGGGCTCCACGGCCGTACGCCGAAGGCGGTCCGGAGCCTGCTTGACGAGCTCGGGATGGGCGTCTGCAGTGCACACGCGCCGTTTCCCGCCGGGCCGGATGCGCGGAAGATCCTGGACGAGCAGAGCGAGCTCGGCGCGGACACCGTGGTGTGGAGCATGGAGAAGGAGGAGTTCGACAGCGTCGACGCCATCCGCCGCGGCTGCGAACGCGTCAACGAAGGCGCGGAGAACGCCCGCGAATACGGCATCACCGTCGGCTATCACAACCATTACGCCGAATTCGCCAACTCGTTCGACGGCCGGAGCGCCTACGACGTCCTGCTCGACCACCTGCACCCGGACGTCGTGCTGGAGCTCGATATGTACTGGGTTCTTCTCGGCGGAGGCGACCCTGCCGCGGTGGTGCGCGAGCTGGGGGAGCGGGTCAAATTCCTTCATGTCAAAGATGGGCCGGCGAAGGACAACGACGATTTCATGGTGCCCGTCGGACAGGGGCGGGTCGACGTCCCGGCCGTGCTCGCCGCGGGTACCGGCGTCCGCTGGCACATCGTCGAACTGGACCGGAGCCGGATCGACATGATCGAAGCCCTGCGGCAGAGCTATTCATACCTGGTCGGGGAAGGCCTTTCGCGCGGCCGTCTCGCGGTGGCGGGAAAGGAAGGTCTCCAGTGAGTGCGCTTTCGGTGTTGTTCCTCGGCGGCAACGGGATGATCAGCTCGGCCTGTGCGGCCGAGGCGGTCGCCAGCGGGCTGGACCTGACCGTGCTCACCCGGGGGAGCGGCGGCCGGGTGCTGCCCGAGTCGGTACGCCGGATCACCGCCGACGCACACGACCCGGAATCGCTGCGGGAGGCGTTGTCCGGTAAGGACTTCGACGTCGTGGTGAACTTCGTCGGCTACCAGCCGGGCAAGGTCGCGGCTGATGTGGACACCTTCGCCGGCCGATGTGGACAGTACGTGTTCATCAGCACCGCGTCGGTGTACAGCAGGCCGATCGCGCAGCTGCCGATCGTCGAGTCGACCCCGCGTCGCAACAACGGCTGGCCTTACCCGCAGGACAAGATCGCCTGCGAGGAGCTGCTCGAACGCGCGTTCCGTGAGCGCGACTTCCCGGTGACGATCGTGCGGCCGTCGCATACCTACGACCGCACGACGGTTCCGATCCTCGGCGGCTGGACCGTGCTCGAGCGGATGCGTCAGGGCAAGCCCGTGGTAGTCCACGGTGACGGCACTTCACTGTGGACCTTGATGCACAGCGCCGACTTCGCCCGTGCCTTCGTGCCGCTGCTCGGCAACTCCCACACCCTCGGCGACTCGGTGCACATCACCAGCGACGAAATCCTGACCTGGGACCAGATCCACCTGTCCATGGCCGCCGCCGCGGGGGTGAAACCGGTGCTGGTGCACCGTTCGAGCGAGACCGTCGGCACGGAGATCCCCGATTGGGCGGCGGTGCTGACCCACGACTTCGCCCATTCGCTGCTGTTCGACAACAGCAAGCTCAGGCGCTTTTCGCCGGGCTTCACCCCGGCCGTGGCCTTCGACCGCGGCGCACGCGAGATCGTCGAGTTCCATGACGCCGATCCCGCGCGACGTCGGGTGAGCGACGAACTCGACGCCGCCTTCGACAGGCTCGTGCTGAAGGGCTAGTCAGCTGACCGGCGCTTGGATGGCGGAGAGGTCGACGCTCACCCGACGTGGTGGCGGGATCGGCGGGGACGTTCGGCACCAGGCCGAGGATCGACGACTCGGTGGGGCCTGGTTTCAGCGCCAGCGCGGTGCCCAGTGCGCCTGCCGTCACCACCACGGCACCGACGGCGACCCAGATGAGCGTCTTCCTCTGCAGCTGCACGTTACCTTCCCGGTCCGTCTACCCCGCCTCACCTGAAAGGACGTCCGCACGTCCACGTGGTGCCCTGACCAGCTCGATTGTGAACTGGATCACCACGAGACCGTCGGCCGTCCGCTCCCGATGGTCTATTGATGATGTGTCAACAAATTGGATAGAGTTCTCCGATGGTGGAACCACGGTCGCTCGATGAGCGCGAAGCCTGCGTTTGGCAGGGATACCTGGCGACCCAGCGGGAGCTGCTGAGCGCGCTTGAACACCAGATCGTCCGTGAGTCCGGCCTGTCCGGCGCCGAGTACGCGGTGCTCGTTCCGCTGTCCGAAGTCGCGGACGGCGTGGTGCGAGCACGGGAGCTCGGCACGGGTCTCGGCTGGGACCGCAGCCGGCTCGCGCACCAGGTCCGCCGCATGGAAAAGCGAGGCCTGGTGACCCGTGAAGAATGCGAGGCCGACGGCCGTGGATCGATGGTCCGGCTGACCGACGCCGGCCGCTCCGCGATCGAAACCGCCGCCCCTTCCCATGTCGAACACGTCCGCCGCTACTTCTTCGACCAGCTGTCGGACGCCGACATGGACGTGCTGAGCGCGGTGTTCGACCGCGTGCGAGGCGGGCTCGTCGAGTAGGCCGGTGCTTGCGTTATTTTTGCAGTAGCAGTAAAGTTCCTGCAAACGTAAAAATGAGCGAGCGGCAGGAAGGGTATCGGAAATGGGTGCCCACGTGCTGCAGTGCATCGGCCTGTTCCTCGCTGGGATCCTGGCGGGCGAGGAGCTCATCGTCCGGTACGGCCTCGAGCCCGCACTGTCCAAACTGGAGGATCGCCCGCACTTACAGGCCCGGCAGGCGGTGGTCCGCAGCCTCCGGGTGGTGGTGCCGATCATCATGGTCCCGACCGTGCTCGCCGGGATCGCCGTGCTCGTTTTCAGCGGCACCGGAACCGGCTTCGGTCTCCGGCTGGCCACCGTGGTCGCGCTGGTGGCGTTCGTCCTGTTGTCCTTTCTGGGTACCGTTCCGATCAACATCCAGGTGAACGACTGGAACGTCGACTCGCCGCCCGCCGACTGGAAGGCCGTCATCCGTCGCTGGGAGCGGATCGACGTGTTCCGCTCGTCCGCGGCGGTGCTGGCCTTCGCCTTCGCGGTGATCGCCTTCGGGCTGCAGCTGTCCGTGAACTAGCTGACATTGGCAGGGACGACTACGCCGGCACGTCCGCGAACCCCGCCAACCCGGTCTTCAGGAGTTCCGCGGCGCGGTGGACGTCGGCCGTGACGGCGTCCTGGATCTGCTCGGGCGTGCTGACGTCGTCCAGGTGAATGCCCATGGCGCGGAACTGGACCTTCCAGAGGCCGAGGAGCGCGGTGGCCGCGATCTGCGGCTCCGGGTCGGCCGGGCTCATCCCGGCCCGGTCAGCCAGTACCCCGGTCGCCAGTGCGATGAGCTGGTCGTTCATCTCGCTCTGGTAAGCCCGAAGTGATGGGGTGGCGTAGATCAGCCCGCTGAACTTCCGCGCACTGGCCCGAGTCCGAGCCTGGTCCTCCTGGGCGCCCAACCAGGAGGCCCAGGCGCCCAGTTCATCGGCCAGAATCCCCAGTACCGCGTCGAGTGGGGTGCGGGCGGGGTCGGCGAGATCGGTCCGCAGCGCGTCCATCGCGGCTTCCGAAATGTCCAGGATCAGGGCTTCCTTGGTGGGGAAGTAGTTGAAGACCGTCTTCTCCGAGACGTCGCAGGCCTCGGCGATCTCGGACACGCGGACGGCGTCGAAACCCCGGTCCAGGAACATCTCAGTGGCGGTGTCGGTCAGTTGCTGGCGCATCTCCCGCTTCTTGCGCTCGCGGCGCCCTTCGCTCACGGGAACGCCGTCCCGCCGGGTGCGTAACGCTGACCAGTCCACTGTCCGCCCGTTCATGTCCCGAGGATAGTCCAGTGCCCGGATAGTTAGCGTGACCGTAAACTTTTACTTGCTGCGGACCGAAAACAAGCGCGCGGTCTACGCGGTCGGTTCCGGTCACCGGCACTTCACAGCTCGCGCCGCACGCAGAGACAACACCTGCCGGATCGATGTTTTCGCCCCTCGGCGAGACTACGGGTCGTGATCATGGGACCGGGTGTGTTGCTGCTTCTCGTGCTGGCCGGAGTGGGGGCCGGGCTGACCGGTTCCGTGGCCGGGCTGGCGTCGCTGGTTTCCTACCCGGCCCTGCTGGCGGCCGGACTTCCCCCGCTGGCCGCGAATATGACCAACACGGTCGCCATGATGGGGACCACGGTCGGCGCCGCGGCGGGCTCGCGGCCGGAGCTGTCCGGGCAGCGCGGCCGGCTCCTCCGGTTGAGCGTGATCACGATGATCGGTGGTGCTGTCGGCGGAGTCCTTCTGCTGGTGACGCCACCGGGCGCGTTCACCGCTGTGGTGCCGTGGCTTATCGCCGGCGCTTCGATCCTGCTGATGGTGGGCCAGCGATTGCGGGCGGCGGGCGAGCGCGGCGACGCTGCCGGGCTGAGCCCCGCCGCCGGCCTCGCCGCGTTCGGGGTCGCGATCTATGGCGGGTACTTCGGCGCGGCGGCCGGGGTGCTGATGCTGGCGCTGCTGTCCACGGTGTGGACGCAGTCGCTGGCCAGGACCAACGCGGCGAAGAACATCGCCACCGGCGTCGCGAACCTCGTGGCGGCGATCGTGTTCGCCTGCACCGGCAAGGTCTACTGGCCGGCCGCGGTGGCACTCTGCGCCGGGTCGATCCTCGGCTCGTGGGTCGGCCCGCTGATCGTCCGGCGGCTGCCTGCGGGTCCGCTGCGCATCGTAATCGGGATCGCGGGTCTCGGCCTCGCCGTAGTCCTCGGGTGGAAAGCCTTCAGCTGATCGTATAACGATCTATACGGCTCGGCCGGGATGAAATCGGCGAGGTGGGTTGTTATCTCCAGCGGAGGCGCTCACTGGGAGGAACGTGAGAGGCCTCGACTGCGAGGAGGTTTCGGGATGAAGGTTCGTACGTCGGTTCGTTCACTGAAGAACAAGCAGGGTGCCCAGGTGGTGCGCCGCCACGGCGCCGTGTTCGTGATCAACAAGCGCGACCCCAGGTTCAAGGCTCGCCAGGGCTGAGCCGCCTGGCGCGGATAGTGACCAAAAAACGCTCGGCCGGTTCCCGGTCGGGCGTTTTCCTTGTTTTTCGGGGCAACGTCGGCGTTTTTCAGGAGCGGCAAGATCGTCCGGAGTATGCCGAAAAGTCCGGTAAGGCGAGTTTTGTAACGTCGGGAATCGAGGAAGTGCTCGCGAAGAAGCCCTCGGATTGATTAGCATAGGTCAGCTAAGTTTTCTTGTGGGTGAAGGTGGCTGGAGGGATCAAGTGACGCGGTCTGTGGGCCAGTCGGACATGGCGGGAAGCGGGAACCGAAACGAGCTGAAGCCCGCCAAACGGCACGACCGTACGTGGTCGATCGACGAGCTCGGTCCGAAGTACAAGTGGATCGCCCTGTCGAACACCACCTTGGGCATGCTCATGGCGACCATCAACTCGTCGATCGTGCTCATCGCGCTGCCGGACATCTTCCGCGGCATCAAGATCGACCCGCTCGCGCCGGGGAACACCAGCTACCTGCTGTGGATGATCATGGGCTTCCTGGTCGTCACCGCGGTGCTGGTGGTCGGCTTCGGCCGGCTCGGGGACATGTTCGGGCGCGTGCGGATGTACCAACTCGGGTTCGCGATCTTCTCGATCTCGTCGGTGTTGCTCGCGGTCACCTGGATGTCCGGCTCGACCGCTGCCCTGTGGCTCATCGGCTGGCGAGTCGTGCAGGGCGTCGGCGGCGCGTTCCTGATGGCCAACTCTTCGGCGATCCTCACCGACGCTTTCCCGGTCCACCAGCGCGGAATGGCGCTGGGCATCAACGGTGTCGCCGCGATCGCCGGTTCGTTCCTCGGCCTGGTGATCGGCGGGCTCCTTGGTCCGGTCAACTGGCACCTGGTGTTCCTGGTTTCGGTGCCGTTCGGTGTGTTCGGCACGATCTGGGCCTACCTCAAACTGCACGACACCAGCGAGCGCGTGCACGCGAAGATGGACTGGTGGGGCAACATCACCTTCGCTGTCGGCCTGATCGCGGTGCTGGTCGGCATCACCTACGGCATCCAGCCCTACGGCGGGCACGTGATGGGCTGGACGAGCCCGCTGGTGCTCAGCTGCATCATCGGCGGCGTCGCGGTGCTGCTGGCCTTCTGCGTGATCGAGACCAAGGTCGCCAACCCGCTGTTCAACCTCGCGCTGTTCAAGATCCGCGCCTTCAGCTTCGGCAACCTCGCGAACCTGCTCGCTTCGCTCGGCCGGGGTGGCCTCCAGTTCGTGCTGATCATCTGGTTGCAGGGCATTTGGCTGCCGCAGCACGGCTACAGCTTCGAGCAGACGCCGCTGTGGGCCGGGATCTACATGCTGCCGTTGACGGTCGGCTTCCTGCTTTCGGCGCCGGTTTCCGGGGTGCTGTCCGACCGGATGGGCGCGCGGTGGTTCACCAGCGGCGGGATGTTCGTCGCCGCGATCAGCTTCGTGCTGCTGGAAGTCCTGCCGGTCGACTTCAACTACTGGGCGTTCGCCGGGCTGCTGTTCCTCAACGGGCTCGGGATGGGCCTGTTCTCTTCGCCGAACCGCGCCGAGATCATGAACAGCCTTCCGGCCAACGCCCGCGGTGCGGGCGCGGGCATGACGGCGACCTTCCAGAACTCCGCCATGGTGCTGTCCATCGGCTTCTTCTTCAGCCTGATGATCGCCGGGCTTTCCCAGCACCTGCCCACTGTCTTGCACGACGGACTGCTGGCACACGGGGTCCCGGCGGTGGACGCGAACCGGATCGCCGCGCTGCCCCCGGTGGGTGTCCTGTTCGCCGCGTTCCTCGGCTACAACCCGATCCAGCAGCTGCTCGGCGGCGTCCTCGACAAGCTGCCGCCGGATCAGGCGTCGTTCCTCACCGGCCGCGGGTTTTTCCCGCAGCTGATTTCCGGGCCGTTCTCCGACGGACTGACCGCCGCGTTCTGGTTCGCGGTGATCGCGTCACTCGTCGCTGTGGTGGCATCGTGGCTGTGCGTCTCGCGTAAGCAGCCCGAAGTCGGCTTCTCACGCGAACCGGTCGGCGCGGCCAGGGACCACGACAACGGGCACCTCCGGTATTCCCCGGCGAGCGAACCGGGCGGGCCGGGCACGATCATCGGCTACGTCCGCACTACCGGTGGCTTGGGCGTGTCGCACGGCGTGGTCACGGTGACCCGCGGCGACGGCCGCCAGGTCGAACGGTCCAGGGTGGGCTCGGACGGCGCCTACGCTCTCGACGGGCTCGGGCATGGCGTCTACACCATGATCGTGGCGGCTTCCGGGTTCCAGCCCGAAGCGGCCGCGGTGACGATGAACGGCACCGGCCTGATCCGCGACTTCGTCCTCAGCGGCAACGGGGTCGTGTCGGGCCTTCTGAGAGCGTCGGCGGACGGACCCGGGGTCGCGGGCGCCGCGGTGCTCGCCACGGACAGTGCCGGCCAGGTCGTCGGCAGGTCCGACACCGGGCAAGATGGCCGGTTCAGCGTCGTCGGCCTGCCCTTCGGCCAGGTCACGATCACCGCGCAGGTGGCGGGGCACCGGCCGCTCGCGGCCACCGCGGTGGTCACCGAGCAGGAAGCGGCCATCGTCGATCTCGTGCTGCACGCCGCCGGCCTGGTGCGGGGCACCGTTTCCGGCCCGGACGGCCGGATCCTGCCGAACGCGATCGTGACGGTCAGCGGCCGGGACGGGACCGTGGTCGCCACCACGACGTCCGACACGAACGGGGGATACGAGGTGCGCGATCTCGAACCCGGCGAGTACACCGTGGTGACGAGTCTGTTCGAACCGGCCGTGGTCCAGGTGGACCTGGCCGGTGAAGGGCAGCTCGACGTCGATGTCCACCTCGGTCGGGCCCGTACCGGGGTCGGGGACTAGTTCATCGTGCCGGGATGGAAGGCTGACCGCCCATGACGACCGTGCATCCGACAGAGCTGTCGGAGGAAGTCGGGGTGCCGCTCTACCGGGCGCTGGTCCGCCTGTCCCGCCGCTTGCGCAGCACCACCCCGGCCGGCGAGCTGACGTTGACGAAGCTCTCAACGTTGGCGGTGGTCCAGTCCAGCGGGTCGAGCCGGGTCACCGACCTTGCCTCGAAGCTCGGGATCGCGGCAGCGACGACGTCCCGCATGATCGACAGTCTGGGCGAGCTCGGTCTGGTCGAACGGACGCCGGATCCGGACGACCAGCGCGCGACCCGGGTGACCATCACCGCGTCCGGCGAGGCCGCGCTGGAGCGGCTGCACGAGTCCGGTACCGCCTACCTGGACATCCGCCTCGCCGAGCTTGGCGAGGCGGAGCTCAAGGCGCTCGTCGCCGCGTTGCCCGCGCTGGAACAGCTTGCCGTGAACGAAATCCCAGGCCCTGCCCAGCCACATCCTTGAGCCAGCCACATCCCTGAGGGAGCGTCGACGATGTCCAGCGAGATACAGCGAATTCCCGACCAGGCGCGGACGGGTGTGCCGATCGGCGGCCAGGTCCGCGACGGCGGCGGCCGCGCGGTCGCCGGTGCCGTGCTGACCCTGATCGACGGGGCCGGCCGCCAGGTCGGCCGCGCGCGGACCGAGCACGACGGAAACTACGAGCTGATGGCACCGGGCGCGGGAGCCTACGTCCTCATCGGTTCCGCGCCGGCCCACCAGCCCCAGGCCAGCACCGCCACGATCGGCCGACGCCCGCTGCGGCTCGACGTCGTCCTGACCGGCGCGAGCACCTTGCGCGGGCGGGTCGATTCCGCGGGCGGCGCTCCGCTCGGCGGCGCCGTGCTGACGCTCGCCGATTCCCGGGGCGAGGTGGTCGAGTCGGTCGTCAGCGGTGAGCTCGGTGACTATGCCTTCGCCTCAGTGGTCGCCGGGACGTACACGCTGGCCGTGAGCGCGGCTTCACACCGGCCGTCGGCGTTCTCGGTCGTCGCTGCCGACGGGCAGGACACCCGATTCGACGCCACGCTCGCCATCAGCTCCTCGATCGCCGGTCACATCCGGCTCGACACCCCCGTGACGGGCATCGACGTCAAGGTCACCCTCGTCGACAGCGGCGGGAACGTGGTGCGGGTGACGAATGCGGCCGAGGACGGCCAGTACGAGTTCCACGATCTCGAGCCCGGTTCCTACACGGTCATGGCCACCAGCTACGCCCCCGTGGTGGGGAACCTGACGGTCTCCGGCGGCGAACAGGTCACGCACGACGTCAGGCTCGGCTGAGCCCAGCCGGCGGCCGTTACACTGCTCCCTCTCTACTAGGGGGGCTTGATGCACGACGACGTCGACGACAGACTGCGGGCGGTAACCGGGATGTCGAGCCTGGAAAAGCCGAGTTCGGCCCGGGTTTACGACTACTTCCTCGGTGGCGACCACAACTACGCGATCGATCGCGAGTTCGCCGAGCAGCAAGTGCTGCGGGTCCCGGAAATCGGCCTCGGCATGCGCTCGAACCGCGCGTTCATCGGCCGCGCCGTGCGGTACGCACTCGACGCCGGTATCCGGCAGTTTGTCGACATCGGGTCGGGCTTACCCAGTCAGGGACAGGCGCATGAGATCGCCGACCGTGAACGTCCCGAACTCAGCGCGCATGTCGTCTATGTCGACAACGAGCAGATCGCGCACGCCCACTCGGAGATTCTGCTCGACCAAAGCGCCGATCCGGAGCGGCACACCGCCGTGTTCGGCGACTACTTCGAGTTCGAAGACCTCTGGCCGGAGATCCTCGATACGGGCTTGATCGACATCGACGAGCCGGTCTGCCTGCTCGTCACCGCGATCCTGCACTTCATGCCGCCCGAGACCCGGCCCGAGCGCGCCATGGCGTTCTACCGGGAGCAGGTGGCCCCGGGCTCCGCCCTGGTGCTCTCGCATGGTTCGGTCGAGCCGGAGAACGTGCGCGCGCAACAGGTCGCGGCCAACTATGCCAAGACGACCAACCCCGCCTATCTTCGCCGGCCGGAGGAGTTCGAGGTGTTCTTCGGCGACTGGCGGCTGGTCGATCCGGGCGTGGTCTGGACCGTCGAATGGAACCAGGACGGGGCCGAAGAGCAGTGGTGGGAGGACAAGCCGTCCCGCGCCGGCTACGTCGCCGGTGTCGCCCTGAAGTCAGAACACCAGCCCTAGCCGTTCGGAGGCAGTCTGGTCGTGAAGGCTAGCTCGACTGCCTACGCTGCAAACTCGGGTGCCTAGCCAGCCAAGTCACGTAGCCGGCAAAGTCATGTCGTCGGCCGGCGAACTCACGTTCAGCCTTCGGCCGGCGAACTCACGTTCAGCCTTCGGCCGAGAAGAGGTGGCGGACTTCGGGTTCACCGGTGGCGAGATCGAAGGCTACGGCCAGGAGGTCGCGGTCGCTGCCGGTCCAGCGTTCGTAGTGCTGGCGCTGGTGTTCGGCCCAGGACGGGACGACGAAGGTCTCCACATAACGGTCGGTCGCCGTTCCATCGCGGTAGAGGCGCCAGCGTTGGGCGCCGGTGCGGCGGCGGGGGAGTTCCAACGCCCTGGCCGCGGTCAGGAACGCGTCGGCGTTTTCGGCCGCGACCTGGTAGGTGAGCGAGACCAGGACCGGACCGTCCGTCGGGGCGGGCTCGAAGGCGAGGGTGGGGGTCGGCCAGTCGGTGATGATCGTCCGGTCCAGCTGCGTGGTCCGCGCGTAGACCGGTAGCAGCGGGACGGTGATCGCGACGACTATCAGCAGCGCGGCGCTGACCGCCAGCGCGAGCGGCAGGCTCGTATCGGCCGCGACCAGCCCCCACACCGTGGAGCCGATGGCCTGCGCGCCCATGAACGCGAGGATGTAGGCGGCCATGCCCCTGGCCCGGACCCAGGCCGGCAGCGCCACCTGCATGGCCGCGTTCAGCGTGGACAGGGTCGCGATCCAGGCGACGCCGGCCACCACCAGCGCGAGGCCGGTGACCGCGACGGGAAGGAAAGCGAGGGAAGCCGTCGCCAGGCCGAACACCGCCGCCGAGCCGGCGAGGATCGCGTTGGCCGGGACGCGGCTGCGTAGCCACGTCAGCACCCAGACCCCGGCCACCGCCCCGATACCGAGCGCGGCCAGCAACAGGCCGTAGCCCGACGCGTCGAGTTGGTAGCGCTGCTGCGCGGCGACCGGCAGTAGCGCCCACAGCGCGCTGGCCGGGGTGGCGAACAGGATCGATCGCAGGATGACGCGGCGCACGCCCGGCGCCGAACGCAGGTAGCGCAACCCAGCCGTCAGCGCCTCGCCCAGCCGTTCGGCCTCGTGACGGCGAGCGGTGCGCGGTTCTTTCCACGCCAGTGTCGCCGCGGCGATGCCGAGGAACGAGATCGCGTTGAGCGCGAACACCGGCGCCGGTCCGGCCCAGGCCACCAAGAAGCCCGCGAGGGCCGGACCGACCGCGCGGGCACCGTTGACGGTGATGCTGCCCAGCGCCGCGGCGGACGGGATCTGCTCGCGCGGCACCAGGTCGGGCTGGATCGCCTGCCAGGCCGGCCCGGTTAGTGCCGACCCGCAGCCGATGAGGAAGGTGAAGACCAGCAGCAGTGCCGGACTGATCGAGCCGACTCCGGTGAGTAGCGCGAGTACGCCGACGCACAGTGCCATCGCGGTCGTCGTCAGGTAGAGCAGCCGCCGGCGGTCGACGATGTCGGCGAGCACCCCGGCGGGCAGCGAGAGGAAGAACACCGGCAGCAGGCTCGCGGTCTGTACCAACGACACCAGCTCGGTGGCGTGTGCGTGCGAGACGAGCAGCCACTGCGCCGCGACGGTCTGCATCCAGGTGCCGATGTTCGACCCGAGCTGGGCGAGCCAGAGGATGCGGAAGGTCCGGTTGCGCAGCGGCGCCCAGGACGAACCGGCCGGAGTCGGCGATGAGGGGACGACCTGGGTGCTCACGGCACTCCTCGCGGCGGGGGCGACAGCGTAGGCGACAACTATGGCAGCCGGTCGGAAGCGTATTCGGCGCGGCCATCGGGGCGCTTCGAATTGCCCCCTTGGGCGAAGTATGCAGTTTGTCGCGGGTGAAGGCCGAATCCCGACGATAGGACCTATTCAGGGACTCCCCGATCAGGTGACGATCGGGTGCTGCCGAATCGGCGGCCACTGGGAGGGGACACCTGATGCGTTTGAGTGCTCGCTGGAGTGCGGCCGTACTGGCCGCGCTCACGGCTTCGGCTCTGGTCACCGATTCGGCGAGCGCGGCTCCGGCCGGCGGTCCGGACCAATCGGTGATCGTGGAGCTGACGGGAACGCCGGGTGCGTCGAGCCCCCACAGCGCTGCCGAAATCGCGCGGTCTCCGGTGGCAGCGGAGCTGGCGACCGCGCGCGACGTGCATGCGCTCGGCGTGGTCAACGCGATCACGGCGACCGTTACCCCGCAGCAGATTTCCACCCTGCAGCGGGATCCGCGGGTCGCGAGGATCGTGCCGAACGCCTTGATCAAGATCGCCAAGCCGCCGGCCCGCCCCACCGCGGCGAAGGTGTCCGCGGCAGCGCCGAACCTGCCCGCCGGCGCTTGTGCCGCCGACGGGGGCGTTCAGCTGAACCCCGAGGCGGTGTCGGCGATCCACGCCGTGTCCGACGATCCCGCGGCCAAGACCGCACGCAGTCTCGGTGCGACCGGCGCCGGGGTCACCGTCGGCGACATCGCGGGCAGTATCGACGTCGACAGCCCGGAACTGATCCGGCCGGACGGCTCGCACGTGATCGGCGACTACCGCGACTTCACCGGGGAAGGCGGCGCCGTCGAGTCCGAGGACATCGAGTCCTTCCTCGACGACGGCATGATCGCCGCGCAGGGCCGGGGCGTCTACGACCTCGCCGACTACACCGTGCACCACCTTTCGCAGCCGTGCAGGATCCGGCTGGAAGGCGTTGCGCCGCAGGTGAACCTCACCGCGTACAAGGTGTACGCCGCCAACGACATGACGACCACCTCGGCGTTCCTGCAAGCCATCGACTACGCCGTCGGTACCGACCACGTCAACGTGTTGAACGAGGAGGCCGGCACGTTCCCGATGCCGGACACCAGTGCCGACCTGATCAAGACGGCCAACTCGAACGCGATGGCCGCGGGCGTCACCATCACTGTTCCCTCTTATGACTCCGGACTGGCCAACACGATCTGGTCGCCCGGTTCCCAGCCCGGCGTCATCCCGGTCGGCGCGTCCACGACGTTCCGCTCCTATGCCCAAACCGGCGAAGGCGGCTTCTCGGATATCGGCGCGACCGGGTGGATCAGCGACAACATCAGTTCGCTGTCCTCGGGCGGGTCGACCGAGCAAGGCCGCAGTATCGACGTCGTCGCCCCCGGCGATCTGGACTGGGCCATCTGCACGGCCGACCCGAAGATCGCGCCGGACTGTCTCGACGATCGTGGAAAGCCCAGCGGTGTCGTACTTTCCGGGGGCACCAGCGAGGCGGGCCCGCTCGTCGCGGGAGTCGCGGCCTTGGTGATCCAGTCCTACCGCGCCACCCATGGCGGGGCCACACCGGCGCCCGCGTTGGTCAGCCACCTGATCACCAGCACCTCCGACGACCTCGGCATCTCCGGGGCCCAGCAGGGCGCCGGGTTGGTCGACGCCTACCGCGCTGTCGCGGCGGCCCGCTCCGTGCCCACCTCCGACGCGAAGCCCACGGCGATCGGCTCGAACGTCATCGCCGACACCGATCAGTTGGACGCCATCGGCGCGCCCGGGACCAGCAAACAGTTCAGCGTGACGTTGACCAACGCGGGCGCCACGTCGACCACCGTGACGGCAGCGGGCAGGACGTTGAGCGCAAGCCGGAGCATCGCCGCGACCGACGCTGTCATCAGCGCGACCGGCCCCGGTTACCTTGATGCACGAGGGAACATCAAGACGTACGTGAAGGTGCCCTTCGACGTTCCACGGGGAGCGGACCGGCTGGACGGGGATATCGCATATCCCGGCGGCGGTCGTTCGATCGTCGACCTCGCGCTGCTGGACCCGCAGGGCAGGTTGGCCGGGTACAGCTTGCCGGAAGGCCAGGGCAACCACGGACATGTCGACGTCGGCTCGCCCCTGCCCGGGCGGTGGACGGCGGTCATGTCCGCGACCCAGGTCGCCGTGACCGGCACGGTCACCGGTTTCACCGGAGCGGTGCACTTCGGCGCGTCCGTCGCCGGCAACCGTCCTTTGGGGACGGTGACGCCGAACAAGGTCACGCTGGCTCCAGGACAGTCCGCGAAGGTCAGGGTCACGGCTCCGCTGCCGGCCCACCCTGGTGACACCAGTGCCTCGCTGGTGCTGGGCAACCCGGGCAGCCCGATGACCTCGATCCCGATGACACTGCGCTCGCTCGTGCCGTTCAGCGACGGGGTCGGCCGGTTCAGCGGCCAGGTTGTCGGCGGCAACGGTCGTACCGGGACACCGGCGCAGACGTTCTTCTACAACCTGGACGTGCCGGCAGGGAAGCCCGCGCTGGACGTGACGACGGCTCTGTCCGGTGAGGCGAAGGACCCGTACTACGTGTACCTGGTCGCGCCGGATGGCCAGACCGCGGGCCAGAGCAGCAACCAACTGCTGGTGGGCAGCAACCACGGGCAGCCGGTCACCGTGGGCAGTCCGGGATCGCGGGTGCACACCACGAATCCGGCCGCCGGCCGCTGGACGGTGATCATCACGTTCACCAACCCGGTGGTCGGGGACCAGCTGTCGACCACGTTGTCCGGCAAGGTCGACTTCGCCCCGGTCGCGCCGAAGGTCACCGGGCTGCCGACGAGCGGCACACTCAAGGCGGGCGTGCCGCAGGTGGTCGCGGTGACGGTGCACAATGATTCACCGGCGGTCGAGTCCTACTTCCTCGACGCGCGGCTGAACAAGACCACGACCACGCAGCTGGCGTCCGTCACACCGTCGAAGGGCTTGACCCTGCCGCTGGCGGTGACCGCCCCGATCCCGCAGTGGATCGTGCCGACCGACACCACCGCGCTGGCGGTGTCGGCGGCCTCGACCGGGCCGGTCGTCTTCGACACCTCGCCGTACAACGGGGAACCGGACCTCGGGTCCACCGCGGACGGCAATCAGGCCTTCGCCTCGTTGACCGCGCCCGCGATCACCCCGGGGAACTGGCAGGTCAGCCCTCAGCCCGCCGGTGCGTTCGGGGCCGACCCGGCACCGAAGTCCACTGTGGACCTCACGGTGACCGCCACCACCAAGGCCTTCGACGCCGACGCCCAGTCGCCGTCGGGCGACCTCTGGCGCCAGACCGACGGTTTCGCGCCGGTCGTGGTCCAGCCGGGCCGGACATCCACTCTGTATTTGACAATCATCCCGAGCGCGCCTTCCGGCACGCTCGTTACCGGCACCCTCTACCTCGACGACAGCACCTCGTTGAGCCAGGTCGGAATCAGCCCGACCGGCGACCAACTCGCCGCGATGCCCTACCAGTACTCGGTGGCGTAGGCCCGGCATCGGTGGGCGCGACGACGCGCTACGTTGTCGCGCCCACTGGCCGCCAGGTCGCCTCCGGAAAGCGTGCCCGCTGATATCTGGTTTTCGTCCACAAAGCGACACTAGTCGAACGCTCGTTCGACGCGCATCACTCGTCTGGGTAACATTCTGCCGAGCAAAACCCTTACACGCCAACAAAGTGCGAGGTCACGGCCGCGTCAGGTTCAAGCGTTTCGCGGGGGCGGAGGTGACGAGGAGAACTACGACGTACACACCGGTGGCGACGGCGAGAATGGCGAAGCTGGGCGGAAGCGCCGCGACGCCGTAGCTCAACCCGAGTCCGGCCACCATGTCGAACACCGCGAGCAGCATCGACAAGCCGAGCGCGACGTACGGACGCGTGGTCAGGCGCTGCGCGGCACCGGCAGGCGCAGCGAGCAGCCCGAGTAACAGCAGTGCTCCGACGGCTTGGGTGGCCTCCGCCGAGCACGCGCCGACCAGCGCGAGGAACACCAGGCCGACGAGTCGGACCGGCACTCCGCGGGCGGCGGCGACGGCCGGGTCGATCGTCGCGAACAGCAGCGGCCGCGCCAGTCCGACGAGCAGCAGGCACAGCACGCCGCCGATCGCCGCGGCCGCTTGTGCCTGGCCGGCGCTGATTCCGAAGATCGAGCCGAACAGGACGTTGACCCCGGCTGATCCATTGCCGGAGCTGCGGCTGGTCGTGTACAGCGTGAGGAAGAAGACGCCGAGGCCCAGGATCCAGGCGAAGATGCTCCCGATGACGACGTCGTCGGCCACGGCCTTGGCGCCCAGCGTGCCCATCAGCACCGCGACCAGGATGGTCGTGACGAACAGCCCGAGCCGTTCGTCCACGCCGAACGCCAGCGCCCCCAACGCCCCGGTGAAGGCGACGTGGCTGAGCGCGTCCCCGGTGAAGATCTGCGCGCGCAGCACGAGGAAGTAGCCGACCAGACCGCAGGCCGCGGCGATGGGGACGCCCGCCAGCAGCGCGTGGGCGAAAAAGGGATGCGACAGCGGATCGAAGAGGTTCATGCCGCCGTTCCCAGCGGTGCGCGGCCGAGCAGGTTGCGGCCCACCCGAGCGAGGTGGGCCAGTACGTAGAGCGCGAAGGCGAACGTCGTGACGAAGAAACCGATGGGGTACACGGAGTAGTACGCCGCACCGAGACCGAGCCAGGTGACCGCGACCGCGATCACCAACGACAGCACCAGGCTCACCGCGGGACGTGCGGAGAGCACCTGAGCGGTCGCGGCGGGCATCACCAGGAGAGCGAAGACCAGCAGGGTGCCGGTGATCTGGCTCGCTTCGGCGACAGCCGCGCCGAGCACGACCAGGAACGCGGTGGACAGGAACCGGACCGGGAGGCCTCGGGCCCCGGCAACGATCGGGTCGATCGAGGCGAACAGCAGCGGCCTGCCCATGGCCGCCATCGCGCCGAGCACCACCAGGGTCACCACAAGCAGGATGACGACCTGCTGGTCCGTGATGCCCAGGAAGGTGCCGAACAGTAGCGCGTTGACGCCGTTGAGGAATCCCTTGTACAGCGCGATGAACAGGAACCCGCACGCCAGCGCGAACGCCTGGACGGTACCGGTCGCGGCGGACTCGTGTCCGTAGCTTTCGCTGCCGCCACGGGGAATCGCGGCAATGACCAGCGCCGCGGCCACGCAGAACCCGAAGTAGCCGTAGGTCGCGCTGATCCCGATCAGCGTGGCGCCGGCAGCGCCGGGGAAGCCGACGACGGCGAGGGTGTGCGCGGCGAAGGTCTGCCTGCGCAGCACCATGAACCAGCCCATCACCGCCGAAGCCACGGCGATGATGGTGCCGGCCCGGAAAGCGTTGACCATGAACGGAAAGGACCACAGTTCTCGGAGATCGGTGACAAGGTTCCAGCTAGGTCCGACAGGCGCCATCAGCGACCGGCCGGGTGCGCGTCGGTGTGGCGCGACGGAGCCTCGGGCGAGCCGACGACGACCAGGCGTCCGTCGGAGGTCCGCAGCACCTCGATCGGCGTGCCATACAGATCGGACAGTGTCCGGTCGGTGATGACCTCGGCGGGCGTGCCCGCGACCGCCCGGCCGTGGGCGAGGTAGACGACCTTGTCGACGTAGCCCAGGATCGGGTTGACGTCGTGCGCGACCATGACGACGCTGACGTTCTCCTCGCGGCAGATGCGGTCGATCAGGCCCGCGACCGCGCTCTGGTTGGGCAGGTCGAGGCTGTCCAACGGCTCGTCGAGCAGCAGTAGTGCGGGGCTGCGCACGAGGGCCTGCGCGATCAGCAGCCGCTGCTGTTCCCCTCCGGAGAGCTGCCCGATCGGACGCTGTGCGTAGGCGGAGGCGCCGACCAGTTCGATCACCTCGGCGATTCGGGTGTTCGCCGCTCTGCGGCGGGCGCTGAAGCGGCCGGACAGCGGAAGCGGGATGCCCCACCGGTCGCCGTCCCAGCCCAGCCGGACGACGTCGAGGCCCCGGACGCGCAACGACGAGTCGAAGCTGCGGCGTTGCGGGAGGTAGCCGACGCGATGGTTCGCGCGGCCGGCGGGCAGGCCGAGCACGGAGATCTCCCCGGCGGCGGGGATGAGCCCGAGCACGGCCTTGATCAGTGTCGACTTGCCGACCCCGTTCGGGCCCAGTACCGAGACGAACTCGCCGGGCGCGACGGACAGGTCCACCCCGCTCCAGAGGGTGCGGCCGCCGACTCGCACGGCCGCGCCGGACAGGGTGAGCACGGGCGACGGCGGGATCTGTCCCGCCGTCACCCGGACGCCGTTGTGTGGCTTGAGGACCATCTCGGCTATTTGCCGGTGGCCTGGGCGAGCGCCTGCTCGATGCCCTGGAGCTGCTTCGCCTGCCATTCCTGGAAGGTCGCGTTCGACGGCACGAGCGTCTCGGTCACGGTCGCGACCGGGATCCCGGCCGCCTTCGCGGCGTTCACCTGGGCCTGGACGTCCGGGGTGGAGTTCTGGCTGTTGTAGACGTAGATCTTGAGCTGCTTGTTCTTGATCTGGGTGTCGATGGTGGCCTTGTCCGCCGCGGTGGGATCGCTGCCTTCGCTGATCGCGTCGAGGAAGGTCTCGGGCGTCAGCATGGTGAGCCCGAGGCCCTCGGCGAGCGGGGTGACGATGGACTCGGACGCGCCGATCGGGGTGCCGGCGTACTTCGTCTTGATGTCGGTGATCAGCCTGGTGTACTCCGCGAGCCCCTGCGTTTCGAAGTTTGCCTTCTGCTGGGCGAAGTAGGCGGAATCCGCCGGGTCGATCCTCTGGTAGTCCGCGGTGATCTGGTCGATCACCTTGCGCACGTCGTCGGGGGAGTACCAGCGGTGCGGGTTGCCCCCGCCGGAGACCCCCACCAGATCCCCGACGGTGAGGACGGTGCGCGCGGGGTTGGCGTTGGCGGCGAGAAGCTTCGGGGCCCACGGGTCGTAGCCGACGCCGTTGACGATCGCGTACTGCGCGCCCGCCATCGTCCGGCCGTCGGCGGGGGTCGGTTCGTAGGCGTGCGGGTCGGTGTCGGGGTTGGTGATCACGCTGGTCACGCTCGTGTGGTCACCACCGAGCTGGCCGGCGATGCTTCCCCAGAAGTTCTCCGCCGCCACGACCGGGATCTTGGTGGTCGAGCCGTTCGGTGTGCCGGCCGCGGCCGCCGGCGACGACGTCGAACAGCCGGTGACAGCGGTCACGGCGACGGCGGCCAGTGCGATACCTACGGCGAACTGGAACTTCATCTCGGACAATCTCCTCATTCGGGGCGCGGGTTGTCCGCCCTCTCATCGCCCGGACAGTAAATGAATATGATTTCCGTTTCAATCTTATGCGTGAAAGCTCATGGAAATCGTTGCCGATAAGCGGAGGGGTGCCGGCAGCTCAGTAGAGGTCGTGGGCGATGGCGGTGGCGGTGGACGAGAGCGCGCCGACCCAGGTGGGCAGCTGATCCCGGTCGAAGCGGGCGGTCGGGATGGCCAGCGCGAGTGCGGCCGACGGGATGCCCTCGGTGTCCGGCACGACGACACCGATCGCGGTGACGCCCGTTTCGGTGAGCTGGTTGTTGATGGCGAACCCGCGTTTGCGGATCAGCGCCAGCTCGCGGCGCAGCTTGGCCGGGTTCGGGTCGTCCGACTCCGCGTCCGGGTAGAGCTCGGCCAGCTCCGCCGGCGGCAGCGCCGCGAGCAGCGCCTTTCCGCCGGAAGACCGGTGCGCCGGCAGCGCGCGTCCGGCCCGGTCGCCGACCCGGAGGATCTGCTCGCACTCGACGTTGGCGATGAACCGCGTCTGCCCTCCGGCGCGCACCTGCAGGTTGGCCGTCTCGCCGACCCGGTTCACCAGCGCCCGCATGTGCGGGAGCGCGGCGCGCCGCAACTCCGCGATCGGAGCGGCTGTCGTCGCGGCGTCGCCGAGGCGCAGCACCGGGCCGGCGTGGTACTGGCGATCCGGCTCCTGCTTGGCGAAGTCGCGGTAGACCAGCATCGCCAGCAGCCGGTGCGCGGTCGACCGCGAGACGCCCAGCAGCGACGCAGCCTCGGTGACCCCGATGGCTCCTTCCTGCTGCAGCACGGTGGCCAGATGCAGGGCGTGGTCGACGGACTCGATGGCGTATGCGGGTTTGTTCTTCACACCAGAATGATAGATCCTTCCATGCGGAAAGTGCCTAGGCTTTTCTCATGACCACATCGACGACTGACGCCACGCCGTTGGCGTCACGTGAACTTGACGAGCTCTATCGGGGCTTCGAGCAGGAGCGGCTCGTTCCATTGTGGACGGAAATCGGCGACCTCATGCCGCTGCACCCCACCCCGGCCGCACAACCGCACGCGTGGCGGTGGAACACGTTGCTGCCACTGGCTGAACGCGCCGGTGAGCTGGTACCTGTCGGACGCGGCGGCGAGCGGCGCGCGATCGCGCTGGCCAACCCGGGCCTCGGCGGCGCGCCGTATGCCACGCCGACGCTGTGGGCCGCCATCCAGTATCTCGGTCCGCGTGAGGTCGCGCCCGAACACCGCCATACCCAGAACGCGTTCCGGTTCGTCGTCGAGGGCGAGGGTGTGTGGACTGTCGTCAACGGCGACCCGGTGGCAATGCGGCGCGGGGACTTCCTGCTCACCCCCGGCTGGAACTTCCATGGCCACCACAACACCGGCGACCAGCCGATGGCGTGGCTCGACGGGCTGGACATCCCGTTCGTGCACTACACCGGCTCCGCGTTTTTTGAGTTCGGTGCCGACGCCGTCAGTGATGTGTCCACTCCGGACCGGTCGCGCGCGGAACGGCTCTGGGCGCACCCGGGCCTGCGGCCGGTGTCGCAGACTGCGCAGCTGACGAACTCGCCGATTGCCGCCTATCGGTGGGAACACACTGACGCCGCGCTGACCGAGCAGCTCGACCTGGAAGCCGAAGGTCACCCTGGCGTCGTCGAACCGGGTCACGCCGCCGTGCGCTACAGCAACCCGACCACTGGCGGGGACGTCATGGCGACGCTGCGGGCGGAGTTTCACCGGCTGCGCGCGGGCACGGTGACCGCGACCCGGCAGGAGGTGGGTTCCGCGGTCTGGCAGGTGTTCTCCGGGCGTGGCACCGTTCGCCTCGGCGAACGCGAGTGGCAGGTGGGTCACGGCGACCTGTTCGTGGTGCCGTCGTGGGTGCCGGTCACACTGGAGGCCGAGACCGAACTCAACCTCTTCCGTTTCAGTGACGCGCCCATTTTCGAGGCTCTGCGTCAGGACCGTGTACAGGTGAAAGGACAGCAACGATGAGGCTCGCGACGCTCCGCACCGGTGACGGCACCCGCGCGGTCCGCATTGATGGCGACCGTTACGTCGAACTCGACGCCGTCGATGTCGGGGAACTGCTCGCCCGCGACGGCTGGCGGACGGCGGCCGGCGCGGGAACGCCGATTCACTCCCTGGTGGACGCGGACTTCGCCCCGGTAGTCCCCAAGCCCGGCAAGATCCTTTGCGTGGGTTTGAACTACCGCAATCACATCCTCGAAATGGGCCGGGAGTTGCCGCGGCATCCTGCGCTGTTCGCGAAGTTCGCCGAAGCGCTGATCGGACCTCGTGACGCCATCCAGCTCGCGCCCGAGTCCGAAGCGGTGGACTGGGAGGCCGAGCTGGCGATCGTGATCGGGGCGAAGGTGCGCCGCGCCACCGAATCGCAGGCCGCCGCGGCGATCGCCGGGTTCAGCGTGCTCAACGACGTCACCATGCGCGACTGGCAGTTCCGCTCCCCGGAGTGGTTGCAGGGCAAGACGTTCGAGGCGACCACCCCGCTCGGGCCGGTTCTGGTGACCCCGGACGAGCTGCCCGGCGGCACCGCTCCCGCACTCGAACTGAGCTGCACGGTCGACGGCGAACTGGTGCAGAAGGCGTCGACCGGCGACCTCGTGTTCGGTCCGGTCGCGCTCGTGCGGTACATCTCGACGATCCTCACCCTCAACCCTGGCGACGTCATCGCCACCGGGACTCCCGGCGGTGTCGGCCACGCGCGCAAGCCGCCGCGCTACCTCGAGGCCGGTTCTCTGCTGGTGACCGAGATCAGCGGGATCGGCAGGCTCGAGAACACGGCTGTCACGGCATGAACACCGACAGGCATCCCCGCTCTCGCGGATGGCTGGATCAGGGCACCGCCGTGATCCTGGACAACGTCGCGCGGTTCGACGACGACGCGTTCGACCAGGCGAGCGGGCTCCCCGGCTGGTCACGCCGTCATCTGGTGGCGCACCTGGCGGCCAACGCCGAAGCCTTGCACCGCCTCACCCGCTGGGCCGCGACGGGTGAGCCCACACCGATGTACTCCTCGACCGAGCAGCGCGAGAACGACATCGAGCAAGGCGCCCGACTTCTTCCCCCGCTGATTCGTGACTGGCTGCACGACGCCGTCACGCTGCTGGACGCCGGGATGGACGCGCTGTCCCCGGCGATGTGGGGCAATCCGGTGTCCACCGCGCAGGGGCGCACGGTCGCGGCGACGGAGATCCCGTGGATGCGCACTCGTGAGGTCTGGATCCACGCCGTCGACCTCAACGTGGGTGTCGGGTTCGAGGACTTCCCGGCCGACCTCGTGACGGAGTTGCTCGCCGATGTGACGGCAGTGCGCTCAGCTCGCGGGAAGGGGAGGGAAGTGGAGCTGCGGTCCGCGGACGGCGGTTCCTGGCATATCGCCGGCGCCGGTCCGATGGTGATCGTGTCGGGTGACCCCGCGGATCTCGCCCGTTGGGTGACCGGTCGCGGCGTGCGAGGACTGGCATCGGGCGACAGTGCGTTCCCCGAGCTCGGGCCCTGGCTTTAGCCCGTGCCGTTCCGTTCAGTGGCACGCGCTGCTTGCGCACTTGATCCAGACGACCGACAGTGGGAGCAGCAAGTGCCACTGGAGAGGACGATCGGTGAACCCAGACGCAGTTCGTGCGGCGGCGGCCGGCCTGCTGGACGCCTACGAAACCGGCAAGCCGATCGCCCCCCTGATCGAGACCTACCCGGAAGCCACGCTCGAGGACTCCTACCGAATCCAGCAGGAACAGGTCCGTAGTTGGGTTTCCGCAGGTGCGGTGATCCGCGGGCACAAGGTGGGACTCGCGTCGGCGGCAATGCAGCGGCAGCTCGGGGTGAACCAGCCCGATTACGGACATTTGACCGGATCGATGTTCCATCTCGAACATCAGCCGATTCCGGCGGAGACGTTCATCCAGCCGAAGATCGAACCGGAGATCGCTTTTGTACTGGGCCGTCGGCTGGAAGGTCCCGGGGTCACGATTGCCGATGCCGTGCGCGCGGTCGAGTTCGTGCTGCCCGCACTGGAGATCGTGGACTCCCGTATCCAGGACTGGAAGATCTCCATCGTCGACACCATCGCCGACAACGCGTCCTCGGGCGGCGTCATCCTGGGCGGCACGCCCGCCCGGTTGGCCGACGTCGAGCTGCGCCTGGCCGGGTGCGTGCTCTACCGCAACGGCGAGGTGGCCGAGACCGGCGCCGGTGGCGCGGTACTCGGGTCTCCGCTCAACGCGCTGGTGTGGCTGGCCAACACCATCGGCCCGCTGGGCGTCGCGTTGGAACCCGGTCATGTGGTCATGCCGGGATCGATGACCAAGGCCATCACGATGGCACGCGGGGACACGGTGTCGGCCACCATCGCCGGAATCGGCAGCGTTACAGCCGTGCTGTCAGCATGAGGAGCTTCGACATGACCGACGTACTCGAGATCCGGCCCGGAGATGTGCGGCACGCGGCCGCGGTTCTCCTCGACGGCGAACGTACGGCCACAGCTCGCGGCCCGATCACCGAACTCTGGCCCGAGCTGGACCTCCGCACGGCGTACGCGATCCAGGACGAAGCTCTCCGGCAGCGTCGGAACCGCGGCGAAACCCTCATCGGGGTCAAGCTGGGGCTGACCTCCCGGGCAAAGCAGCAGCGCATGGGCATCGACTCACCTCTGGTGGCCTGGCTGACCGATGCCATGGTGCTGCCCGCCGGCGACCCGGTTCCCCGCACCGAGCTCATTCATCCGAGGGCGGAACCGGAGATCGTCTTCGTCATGGGAGACCGCCTCGCCGGGCCCGGCGTCACGGCGGCCTCGGCGATGCGCGCGGTGGCCCGTGTCCACGGCGGCATCGAGGTGATCGACAGCCGCTATCGGGACTTCAAGTTCACCCTGCCCGACGTCGTGGCGGACAACGCTTCCTCAGCCCGGTTCGTCCTCGGCCCGGTGGGGAAGTCCGCGCACGAACTCGACCTGTCGCTCGAGGCGGCGTTGCTGGAGGTCGACGGCCAGATCGTGGACACCGCCACCGGCGCTGCCGTACAAGGACATCCCGCGGAAGCGCTCGCGCTGGCCGCGAATGTTCTTGCCGAGCGCGGGCTGAGCATCGAAGCCGGCTGGATCGTGCTCACCGGAGGCATGACCGACGCCGTCCCGGTTCCCGCCGGAGGCCACGTCGCCGCGCATTTTTCGCACCTCGGATCCGTGACCCTCCCGGGCGGCTGATGGGGCGGTGGGTGCTGTTGTGGCGTTGCGGCTCGCGCGCGAGTGACTCGGGGGACGTTGAGTACAAATCATTTGTATCGGGGGACGTTTCGTACACAACGGTACCCGACCGGCCAACCCCAGCAGTCACACTGACACCACCAGCCCCACGGACGCGGGCCTCTGATCCAGTCGACGTGCGCCGGCCGCCCCAGTCCTTGCTGCCGTAGACCGGAACCCGAAACGACGTCCCCGCCCTGCCCTGTCGAACTACGCGGTGGTTTTTTCGTTCACCAGCTGGAGCGCGATGTCGATGATCATGTCTTCCTGGCCGCCGACGTACTTGGCCTTGCCGACCCGGTAGAGGATCTCGTGCGCGGGGACGCCGTAGCGTTCGCCGGCGCGTTCGGCGTGCAGCAGGAAGCTCGAGTACACCCCGGCGAAGCCCTGCACGATCGAGGATCGATCCATGACCGGCAGCCGCGTGATGTAGGGCTTCACGATGTTCTCGGCGGCGTCGAGCAACACGTCCTTGTCGACTCCGGTGGTGATGCCGAGTTTGTCGAAGACCGCGCTCAGTACTTCTGTCGGGGAGTTTCCGGCGCCCGCGCCAAGCGCGACGAGTGATCCGTCGATCTGGCGGGCCCCCGCGCGATAGGCGAGAACCGAGTTGGCGACACCGAAGCTGAGGTTCTGGTGTCCGTGGTAGCCGACCTGGGCCTGGTCGCCGAACTCCGTGACCAGCGCGGCGACCCGGTCGGAGGTCTCCTCCAACACGAGCGCACCAGCGGAGTCCACTACGTAGACACATTGGCAGCCGGCGTCGACCATGATCCGCCCCTGTTTGGCCAGGGCTTCCGGCGTGGACATGTGGGAGAGCATGAGGAAGCCGACCGTTTCCAGCCCGAGCTCGCGTGCTTTCCCGAAATGCTGGATCGACACGTCCGCCTCGGTGCAGTGGGTCGCGATCCGTACTGCTCCCGCGCCGAGATCGGCCGCGGCCTTCAGATCGGTGACGGTACCGAGTCCCGGCAGCAGCAGGACGGCGATCTTCGCGCGCTCTGCCTCGTCGACTGCCGCGGCGATGAGCTTACGTTCGTCGACCAGGGAAAAGCCGTAGTTGAAGGTCGAGCCGCCGAGGCCGTCGCCGTGGGTCACCTCGATCAGCGACACCCCGGCGGTGTCCAGCGCGCGGACCGTGTCGCGGACTTGCCGTTCGGTGAACTGGTGGGCCATCGCGTGGCTGCCGTCGCGCAGGGTGGTGTCGACGAGGCGGACCTCGCGGTGGACGTCGTCCCAGGTGGTCATACCGTCACCGCTTTCTGCTGAGCGAGGAGTTCGCCGACGCGGGCGGCGGCGGCCGTCATGATGTCGAGGTTGCCGGCGTACCTCGGCAGGTAGTCGCCGTTGCCCGCGACCTCGAGGAAGACCGCTACGCGGGCGCAACCTGCCCAGCCGGGCCGCGGGTCGTCGTACTGCGGGTCGGCTTTGAGCGTGTAACCCGGCACGTAGACCTGGACGTCGGAGACCATGCGATGGATCGACTCGGTGATCGCGTCGCGGTCGGCATCGGAGCCGATCGCGCAGAACACGGTGTCGCGCATGATCATCGGCGGGTCGACCGGGTTGATGATGATGATCGCGCGGCCTTTCACCGCGCCGCCGACGTGCTCGATCGCGTGCGAGGTGGTCTCGGTGAACTCGTCGATGTTCCCCCGGGTTCCGGGGCCGGCCGAGCGCGACGAGATGGAGGCGACGATCTCGGCGTAGGACACCGGGGTGACCCGGGAGACCGCGTGCACGATGGGGATGGTGGCCTGGCCCCCGCAGGTGATCATGTTGACGTTGGTCGCGTCGACATGCTCGCGCAGGTTGACCGCCGGGCAGGTGTAAGGCCCGATCGCCGCGGGGGTCAGGTCGATGGCGGTGATCCCGGCTTCGGCGTAGCGGGGCGCGTTGGCCAGGTGGGCCTTCGCCGACGTCGCCTCGAACACCAGGTCCGGGAGCTCGGGGCGGGAGAGCAGCCAGTCGACCCCGTTCGCCGAGGTCTCGACGCCGAGGGCCGCGGCCCTGGCCAGTCCGTCGGACGCCGGGTCGACCCCGACCATGTACCGCACATCGACGTGGTCGCTGCGCCGGAGCTTCGCGAGCAGGTCGGTGCCTATGTTGCCTGGGCCGACGATGGCGGCCACCGCGTTTCGTTGTGCCATGGTAGTTACCGTCCTCGCCAGGATGAGGCACAATCAACTCATGCGTGCCGCTGAGCGGAACGACGACGGGATGACCGCGACCCGTCTCGTGGCCTTGCTGACTGCTTTCGAGCCTGGTGACAACGCCCTGGGTGTGTCCGAACTGGCTCGGCGGACTTCCTTGGCCAAGTCGAGCGTCCATCGGCTGACCGGGCACCTGGTCGCCGCGGGGTTCCTCGAGCGCGAGGGAACGTCTGTCCGATTGGGACTCAAACTGTTCGAGATCGGGCAGCTCGCGGTTCGCCAGCGCGGGTTGGTCGACGCGGCGCGCCCGTATCTCGCGGACCTGAGAGAGGCCACGCGCAATACCGCGCATCTCGCGGTTCTGGAAGGCACCGAAGTGGTGTACCTCGACATCGTGCGCGGTCCGGACGCGCCTTCCTTGCCGTCGCGTATCGGTGGCCGGTTTCCCGCGCACGCAACCGGTGTGGGCAAAGCGATCCTGGCGTTCTCGCCGGAATCGGTGCAGGAAGAGGTCATCGCCGCCGGGCTTCCCAGGATCAGCCCGCGCACCGTGACCGCGCCGGGGCTGCTGCGCCGGCAACTGGCGAAGATCCGGAAGGACGGCGTTGCGTACGAGCGCGAGGAATCCGGGGTCGGCGTGGTGTGTGCGGCGAGCCCGCTCCTTGACGGCACGGGGTTGCCCTTGGCGGCGATCTCCCTTTCCGGCTGGTCGAACCGGATGCGTACCGAGCGCATCGCGCCGGCCGTGCGTACCGCGGCGCTGGCCCTTTCCCGCACCCTATGACTCGAATATGGCCTTGACCTGCGAAATGGAGATCCTCGCAAGGTTCTGCAACCCGGGCTGCTTGACATCGAGCCCATCCAGACCGTCTATACCGACGCGGAAGGTCATTTTGCCTTCACCGACCTGCCCGTCGGTGAGTACGAGATGCGGGTGAGACCGCCGGCGGGTTGGTGGCTGGTCTACGGGGGCAACGTCGGACATTCGGATGTGCGCCGGAACGAGCATGGCGATATGTGGCTCCAGGTGGAACCCGTGGCCTGAGCGGTTGAACAAGTGCGCCTACGTGACTCGCTCTCGAACCCAACAGAGGCTATGCAACGGTTGGCAGCAGCACTGGCGGGAGGTGAAAAGCGCGAGAGAGACCAGGTCGCAGCTTGTTTAGTGGAGGTGATTACCGACCAGGCTGGGACCCGTCGAGAAATAACCTCGCCGACTAGCTGTGCGGCGAAAGTGACAAGAAGATCCGAAATGTTGCACTCGTCGTTCCGGCAAGTAAAAAGCCCGCCCTCTCATTGGAAGGCGGGCTTTTTGCGCGTCGAAGACTACGACCTCTGAAACTCTCCATCAGACATGCCGCCAGCAAAAGCGTCCCACTCGCTTGCGGTGAAGACCAGCGCCGGACCCTTGCCCTGCTGCTTGCTGTCACGCATGGCCACGCGTCCGTCTTCCAAGAACGCAACCTCGACGCAGTTGGAATTGCTGTTGCTGCGACTGCTCTTTCGCCACAGAGCTCCGTGCAACTCAGCACTCATCATGACCCAAACTCCTTTGCTACTTCGATCAACAACTTTTTGCTGTCAGCCTCGTTCAACGAGGCACCCCAGATACGTTGAAATGCCTGGTCGTAGCGTTCGATCTCCTGCGGTTTGTCCAAGTACAAGTCGCCGGTGAAGCCATCCACATAGACGGTAGGTGGCTCACTGGCCTTGCCGTCACCGTTGGTGGGGAAACGCAACGTGACAAACGGCCCGGACATGATGCCGTGGTGTAGGCCTGCGGCGAAGGTGGCCACGCGGAGCGCGACGTTCGGCAGCTCGGCGACCTCTACCAGGCGGCTCAGCTGGCCGGCCTGAACGCCTGCGCCGCCGACTGGGCGGCGCACGATGGCCTCATTCAAGACAACTCGCAGCTCAGGGGCGGCGGTTGCTCGAGTGAGCAACGTCTGACGCTCCATACGGAGCCGAACGCGTCGCTCGACCTCCTCGGTGCCGATGTCGTCATGGTCAGCCGTGATGAGCGCCCGGGTGTAGTCGGCCGTCTGGAAGAGACCCGGTACCAACTCGGACTCATACCAGTGAAACTCGGAGGCGGCGCCCTCCAGCCCGATGTAGACGTCGAAGCCGCCAGGGATGACGTCGCCGTAGGCGTGCCACCAGCCGCGCGTCTTGGTCTCCTTGGCCAGACCCATGAGCGCCTCAGTCATCTCGGCGTCCACGCCGTAGACGCGGCACATGGCCTCGACGTCCAGGCTCCTGAGACTGGTCTGTCCGGTCTCGATGCGCCAGATCTTGGCTTCGGACCACTCCAGCGCCTCGGCCGCGGCCTTGACGGTCAGCCGCGCCTTGCCCCGAGCGTCCCGCAAGTACCTGCCGAGCTGCCTGCGCGGCACTGTCGAACCTGACATCCCGTCAGCCAACGTCTCCACCTCTCATTCTGGAGCTACCTTACATCCGCTTTGAAAGCATCCGATCGCACGTCCTGTAATGATAGTAGCGAATTCGGATGTTTCTCATCGAGGATTCGTTGTGAGTCTTGCATATTTGAGCTTGCCGGTGGTTCACTCACGACCGGTAGCAATCGAACGGCTACCCCACGAATGTTCGCCCGGTGACGCTGCGACCCCGACGCCGTCACCGGGCGGGCTCACCAGCAAAAGGGGTTCATGGGATGACTGCGCTTCTTGACGACGACATACCGCCGCTGCTCGC
Organism: Amycolatopsis sp.; assembly: GCF_025464955.1. Taxonomy (GTDB): domain Bacteria; phylum Actinomycetota; class Actinomycetes; order Mycobacteriales; family Pseudonocardiaceae; genus Amycolatopsis. The sequence goes on from NZ_JAODNM010000008.1 coordinate 45,403, forward strand.
GCTCCGGCCACTGGCCTACGGCTACATGCGCGTGCCCTGCGACATTCCCGACGGCAAGGTGCGCCGGATGGAGCTCGAAATGCAGCGCTTCGCCGAACGGCAGGGCTGGTGTCTGGCGGCGATCTTCTACGAGTTCGTCTGTGGCGTGCATGATGCGTTCGAGGAACTGGTCGAGGAGTTGCAACGGGCCGACGCGCACCACGTCGTCATCCTGACGTACCGGCACTTGGCGCGGAGTCCACTGCTCCAGAACAGCTTGTTACAGCGGTTGGAGTTCGACGCCCACGCCGAAGCCGTCGAACTGGTGGAGACCGTCGCATGACTACTTCGACGACTGGAAGCCCCAAAGCCGCGAGGCCGCCACTCGGCAACCGAGCGGGCCGCCGGGCGTTCGCCACCAAACTCAAAATCGCCTACGAGGCTGGGGCGACGACGTACACCTTGGCCGCTGAACACGAGTTGGCCGTCCACACCGTTTGGCGGCTGCTCAAGGAAGTCGACACCGTCATGCGGCCGACCGGCCCGGCCCCGGCGCGAAAGAGGCGTCAAGGATGACCGCGGACGCCTTCCCCGACCTGCAGCTGCTTGCCAAGAAGCTGCTCCAGCTGCCGCCTGCCGAACCTCCGGCCACAGCTCAAATGGTCTACGGCTACGTGCGTACCCGCGCGCTGCAATCGGCCCACGCCTACGCTAACGCGTGCGCCGACCTCCTGACCTGGTGGAGCGTGGCCAGCGGCATGTGCCTGGGCACCGTCTTTCGTGACCAGGGTGTGGCCAGTACAGCTCTCATCCGTCCGGGGTTCACCGGACTGCTGGATGTACTGCGGCTGCCGGACAGCGCCTGCGCACTCGTCATCGACCGCACGCACCTCTCGGCCTTCTCCGCCATCGCCAAGCAACTAACGGCGGACATCCGGCGAACTGGCTCCACGGTGCGCATCTTGGCCGACGAGCTGAGCGAGGTGACGGCATGAACCGCCAAACGGGCGATTTCGGCGTATCCCGGTAAAAGGTTCGTTCATGCCCTCCCCGAGGACGCGAGCATAGGCCTCAAAACAGGCCAGAAACTCCTTCGTGGCATGCCGTACGTCGGCAGCCTCGTCACCGCCGGGACCGAAGCGTTCAGCGCCGCGAAGGGCGAGCAGAGCTGGGGTAAGGCGGCCGCCGACACTGGCGGCATTATCGCCGGTGGCGCGCTCGGCGGCATCGGCTCCAGTGCCCTGGCCGGCGCGCTCGCCGGAGCACCACTCGGCCCAGTCGGCTCGTTCGTCGTGGGTACGGCCGGTGGGATCGCCGGAGCCATCGGCGGGCAAGCTGTTGCGGATTGGCTAGTGCCGAATTGAGCGAGAGGTCAGAGCACGTGACACCCCATCCACCTGCGGGTGACGAGCCACCGTTGGAGAGCCTGCCGCCGCGCCCCGACAGCGAGATCGGTGAACCGTTCCCGCCGCACGGCCTGTCCTACATGCGCGGCGACGCCCCCGCCCCTGAGTTTGACCCGAACCGTGAACGGCGACTGTCGCGGAAGCCGCTGCCACCGCCCGGGCTCGGCCCGGTCCTAGCGTGGCACCGGGAAAGTCCTCGGGGCAAGGTTGTCCTCGTTCTGAGTGGTGTCGGGTTGATGCTGGTCATCGTGGCCGCGATCTCCGTTTTCAGCGGGAGCGGACTGTCGGCGTTCACCTATTGGCAGATGTGGGTGTTCGTCGTCATCGGCACCGTGCTGATGTCCAGCCCATTCAGCTCCATGACCTATGCCGCAGGAGCCGACTGGCTTCTAGTCGAACAGGTCCGCTGGGGCATCAAGAAGCGCATGTGGGTGGATCTGTACGAGCTGACCAAAATTGACGCTTCTTACGGCGGCACTACGTTCCACCTGTGGCTCTACGACAAGGACCTCGGGTTCGGCCGAAGTCTCGAAGAACTCCAGCGCGACCGCAAAATCTGGGACCTCGTCTACAACGGGATCTTGCATTCGGTCGCCAACGGTGCCCAGGTCAGCATCCAGGCCATCGGCATCCTCAAGCTGAACGAGACTCCGGCACTGCGGCTGCGGGAGTCCGCTCGGTCCTCTGGCGACGAGTAGGCCAGAACCCGGCACTGCCGACGACGACGGCGCGCGCCGAAGGTGCGAATACTCGCGGCCATGGCTCAAGGTAGGTACCGTCTTGACGTGGCAAATCGCGAATTGCTCGGCCTCAACACTGTTCACCTACCCGAGGCTCTCCAGCATGCCGTCCAGCGTGGGAAGGTCTTCACACGCTGCTGGGTGGACGAGGGAATCCTCGCCATGGCGGGTTACATGACCGACCGTGATCTTGCTGATCCTTCACCGAGGAGAGCAGTTCATCAATGAACCTAGAAGACAAGCTGGCCGGTTGGACCGGTCCGTCGAGCACAAGCGAGCAGGAGAAGCAGGAGCGCACCGAACGCATGATCCGCGAGGCCGTGAAGAATCACGAGCCCTTCGCCGACTGCGACCTGAAGGTCTACGCCAAAGGTTCGTGCGCCAACAATACCAACGTTAGAGCTGACAGCGACGTAGATGTCGCAGTCGAGTGTACGGATCTCCGTTACTGGGACGAGGCAAGCCCCGGGGCACATCCCTCCGGCAGTGGGTCCTATGAGGGTATATGGACACCGGCGAAGCTCCGCTCAGAACTCGGTGCCGCCCTAGAGAAGAAGTTTCCCAAACAGGTTGACTCGTCAGGATCCCGCATTCCGAATCAATTCGAACACTGCTCGCGTTGATGCAGACGTCGTGCCGTGTTTTGACTATCGCTACTATTTTTCTGCCAGTAGCTACAGAGATGGAACGAAGGTCTTCAAGAAGGACGGAACCACACTCGTCAACTACCCCGATCAGCAACTTGCAAACGGCCGACAGAAGAACACGAAGACGAATAAGTACTACAAGAAGACCGTCCGCATCATGAAGCGTGTTGAGAACGCGATGGTCAAGGACGGTGGGCATCGCGAGGTTCCGTCGTTCTTTGTTGAGTGTCTTGTCGACAACTGCCCGAACGCCATCTTCCGGCGCTCAACGTGGACCGAGACCGTCAGCGGCATCATCCTACACGCCTGGCAAGAACTCGACGGTGATGAGCCCACGGTTGAGGACGATCGTTGGCTCGAAGTTAACGAATTCAAGTATCTCTTCCATGGCGGTCAGGACTGGGCCCGCACTGACGGGCGTGACTTTGTCAAAGCCGCCTGGAATTACCTGGGGTACGCATCGTGAAGCAGAATATCGTCGTCCGCGTCATAGCTGCGATCGTTGTACTCGTCTTCGTCGTTGGAACCTGGTACAGAGCGGACAGTTAAACTTCGGTTGGTTGAAATTCTTCTCCGCAGCGGTTCTTGTTGCGACCGTCGTCTTGACACTGTGGGATCTGTGGCTATGGAAGTTCCACCTTGCCCAGTTGGCGCCGGGAGTTCCACGCTATATACACGGGACTTGGCAAGGAGTGCTAACAACCTTCTGGGTCAACCCAACAACCGGGCAGCGACCAGTACCCAAGACCGTGTATCTCGTCGTTCGCCAGACTGCAACGCTAGTATCCGTCAAGTTGCTCACCAACGAGTCGCGGTCCTCGTCATCGCTGGCAGCCGTTTCGGCCATCGACGGTGCTCATCGGGATCAACGGAGCGACCGCCAGCTCCGACACGCAACATCTCGACTGGACCGGATTCAGCCAGGGCCAGCGGACCGCCATCCTGATCGCCATCATTGGCGCTGTGGCAATGACCGTCGAAATTCAGGGCGAAGCATTTACCTATCCTGCGCGAATCACTGAAGACGTCGACGGGCAAGCCACCTCGTCCCGCCGTCGTACAGGCGCTCCGTTGGGGTAGAAACTCTTGACTCGGCGTCATCCGGTTGATCTTGAAACGTGGCCTAGCGAGTGCGTGGCCTCATCAGCCTGGTAGGCCTGGATGAGCTTCTGGCTCTCCTCTGACGTGAGTCGTTGAGCGTTGTGCGAGGTACGGCTCGCGGTTGGGACTTTGGTGCCCTCGGCAGGAGTCGAACCTGCGTCTCCGGCTTCGGAGGCCGGTGTCGTTTCCGCTGGACCACGGGGGCTTGCATCGTTGCGCTGTCCCGCCAGGAATCGAACCTGGACCGACGGATTCAGAAACCGCCATGCTGCCGGTTACACCACAGGACAAAGCAGGACACAGCAGGAGTAGGACGCCCGCCGGTTACGCCGCGAGCGCCTCGAGCTGGGTCCAGCTCGGGACGTACGGGGTGACCCGCAGGCGCATCCCGGCCTCTTCCGGAAGCCGGTCGGCCTTGCGTGCGTTGCAGCTGCGAGAGTTTCCGCCGCACGCTGCCACGGTGTTCAGCCAGCAGGTCCGCCGGCCGCCGCGGCTGAGCGGGACGATGTGGTCGACGGTGTCCGCGCGGCGCCCGCAGTAGGCGCACTGGTGCCCGTCACGGCGCAGCACCCCTCGACGGGACCACGCGGGTTGTCGGCTGTAGCGCCATTTCATCACCACATAGCGCAGCAGCCGCACGACCCGCGGCCGGGGGAACAGCCCGAAGGTGAGGTCCGCCTCGGCCTCGTGGACCTCGGCCACCTGCCGGACCAGCATCCGGATGGCGTGGGGGACGGACACCTTCTGAAGCGGCTCGAAGCTCGCGTTGAGTACCAGGACGTCCATGTGGATCACCTCCTTCGAACTGATCGGTCGGCTGAACGGGTGGGTACGTGCCCCCCGAGGGATTCGAACCCTCACTGTCACGGGTCTGAGCCGTGTGCCTCTGCCGAGGTGTTGGGCTAGAGGGGCAGGTTGGTGCGGCAGCGCGTGCGGGGGTCGAACCCGCGTTGCCGGATCGAGAATCCGATGTCCTGGCCGGTTGGACGAACGCGCCTTGTCTGTCTGTCTTGCCTGTCGGTGCCGTCGGATACCCGCGAGTCGAACGCGGTGTCTTCCACTCCCAAGGTGGATGGGTTTCCGTCTCCCTCGTACCCGTGGTTGGTCTGGAACCGGCCCGGTCGGCCCACGTGGCTCACTCGCCACGTGCGGCCCGCCGGTCTGCGCCGGTGCCAGCAGTGCCCCCACCAGGACTCGAACCTGGAACCTCGGCGTTCGTAACGCCGCGCTCTGTCCATTGCGCTATGGGGGCGGGTGTTGTGTGTTCGGTCGAACAATTGTCAGGAAAAGGGCGCGCCGGTGGGAGGAGTCGAACCCGCCGGGAGATGGTGTTGGAGACCATTCCGCTTCCGAAGCGCACCGACAAAGAATAGTTCTGTGAATAAAAGTGCTCGCAAAAGAAAGAGCCGCCCTGATCGGTTTCCCGATGGGCGGCTCCCTGGTCCGTGACGGATATCTACGTCACGGTGGGGAGCCTGTGCTGGTCAGGGGCTCGTGTTCGACGGGGAGTCGGTATGCCGACTGCCACGCGATGACGATCACGGCGTCGAACGGTCGCCGCTGCAATCCTCGCTCTCGCATGTTCGTCAGCATCTTTTTCTCCTCGTTCGGTGTTTGTTGTTTCCATCATGCAGGGTGGCGGGAACCGCGTCAACGACTTTATCGGAAATCGCGTAATTTACCTTTGTCGCCGGAGGTCGAGGTGGCGACCGGGCAGGGTGAGGAGGTAGGAAGTGCCCATGACACCCGAGGACATCGCCGGTTTCGCGCTCGAGTTCGCCCAGGTCACCGAGGAGCAGCCGTTCGGTCCCACCGTGGACGTCTACAAGGTGGCCGGCAAGGTCTTCGTCATCCTGGCGCCGGACGGGACGCCGCCGACGGTCAGCCTCAAGTGCGAACCGGGGCTCGCCATTCACCTGCGTGAGCACTACGACGCGGTCACCCCTGGCTACCACCTGAACAAGCGGCACTGGAACACCGTCGCCCTCGACGGGAGCGTTCCGGAGGACGAGATCAAGGAGATGGTCGAGCATTCCTATCGCCGCGTGGTCGCCGGGTTACCCAAGTCGGTGGGACGGCGACTGGTGCTGCTCAGCGATCTCCGCCTGGACCGCCACGTCGAGGGCGGTGCGCTGTAAGAGGTTCGTGTCAGACACTGTAAGACCTGGTCAGACGCCTACCGGACACTGGCGGCCAGCCGGAAGATCGTTCCTGCCAGACAGGAATTCGAGCAGGAACGAGATCCACACATGAACCGAGTGACCAAGGCTGTCGCCGCCCTGGCCGTCCTCCCGGCCATCGCGTTCGCCGTGACCGGCACGGCTTCGGCCGCCCCCGCGCAGCCTGCCTCCAAGCACACCGGCACGGCCGGCTGCTTCAACTGGTCGTGGGCCGACGGCACCTCCACGACGACCGTCTACTACCACAACACGTGCAACCACTCGGAGCAGATCCACATCTGGTGGCAGGTCTCCAGCACTGTGGAGCGGCTGCACGCGCCGACCGTCGCCGCCGGCGCCAAGGGGCACGTCAAGGAAGACGGCAAGGTCAAGTCCATCGACGACTGACGTCGACGAGGTAGCCCCCGGCCGGGGCATACTGCTCCGGCCAGGGGCTCAGGGCACGGCGTTGACGAGCACGTACACCGGGCGCGAGCTGCCGAAGAACTGCGCACCGCGCACGTCGACCATCTTCCAGCCGATCCAGCAGCTCGTCGGCGCCGCCGGAGCCTGGACGGTCACGCTGATCATCACCTTCTCACCGGGCGCGGTGTCGCCGATCGCGACCCGGTCCGGAGTGTGGCAGGTGGTCGGCATCGCGGGGAGGTCCATCCGCTGCAGGTATCGGCCCTGCCAGGTGACCTTGCCGGTGTTCTGGATTTCCCAGACCTTCACCACGCTCTGGTTCAGTTTGAGCGCGGAGCCGTCGGGCACCGTGACGTCGGCGATGAACTTGGTCGCGTCGCCCGCAACCCGCGGGCCGGTGGGCGGCTGTACGGGGGAGGGCCCGGCCAAGGCGACCATATTGTCGACTCCCGGTCGCGCCGCCACGACGATCGCCACCACCACGGCCAGTACCAGGGCGGCCGCGCTCACCAGGGTCCGCGGCATTCGGGCAGGCCGCGGGACGAGGGCCTGGTCCGCGGGTGCCGGCTCGGGTTCGTTGTCGCCCTTTGCCGCGTTCCACCGCGCCCGCCAAGACTCTTCCGGTTGGTCGCAGGCTTTGACGAACTCCCTTGTCGTTTCCCACGAGGGAAACCGCGACCCGGTGGCGGCTTCGTGCAGCGTCGCGTGGGAGATGCAGCCGGACTTCTCGGCCATCTTCCGGAACGACGGGTTTCCGGCGTCCTCACGGAGCTGCCGCAGTTCGGCGGCGAAGAGGCGCCGGCGGTCTTGCGCCGCGTCGGCTGGCACCTCATCGTTGCCCATGGCGACTCTCCTTGTGCTGTTGCCCCGATCTGACGACCCCGAAAACTACTTGATCGTCACCGCTTTCGGGAGCCCTTGTTCGCCTGGTCACACCCCAGATTCCGGCACGTCGACCGCGTCGCCGGCGGTCTGGACCACTGTGCGGAGCCAGGAGTGCGCGGGGTCGTTGGTGAGCCGGGGATGCCAGATCACCCCATAGGGGAAACGGCAGAACTCGGTGGGCGCCTCGGCGATCCGTATCCCGTCGTCGTCGGCGTGCAGCCGAGCGAAACGCCTGGGTAGCGTGGCGATCAACGTCGTTTCGGGCAGCGCTGTCACGGCCGCGGCGAAGTAGGGGACACGCAGTGAGGACGGCGGCTGGATGCCCAGCTCGCCGAGGCGCCGGTCCACGAGCATGTTCTCGGCCTGCATGACCACCACGCTGGCGTGCGGGTAGGCCGCGAGGTCGTCGAGCTCCAGCCGATCGGCGGTGACCGGGTGATCGCGCGAAAGCACGCAGACGAAGTCCTCCTCGAACAGCGTCTGCCAGCGCAGGGGCGCCGGGGGCTTCACCGGCGACAACGCCAGGTCCACCCGCCCTCGCTCGACGTCGTCGAAGGTGTGCGGACTGAGCGGCTCCATAGTCAATGACAGGTGCGGAGCCTGGTGGAACAGCTGCCGGAACAGGCCTGGGCCGAGTACCGCGGGCACGTAGTCGGTGCACTGGACACGCACGGTGTCGGTGGCCGTGCCTGGGTCGAAGTCGTTGCCGCGGACGAGGGACCGCAGCCGCGGCATGACGGCTTGGAGCTCCCGCTGGATCGCGCGGGCGCGAGGGGTGAGCTCGTAGCCGGTCCCGGTGCGCACCAGCAGTTCGTCGCCGAAGGTGTCACGGAGCCTTGCCAGCGTCCGGCTCATCGCCGACTGGCTGAGGTGGAAGCGGGCGGCGGCGCGCGACACGTGACGTTCCTCGAGGAGGACGTCGAGCGCCTTCAGCAGGTTGAGGTCCGCGTTGTCGATATGCACGGGACGCATGCTAGTCGCCAACGGTGTGCGTCGCACGCACAGTCGGCAACCGCAACTCGCCGTCGAGTTGCGATCGTTGCAGACGCTCAGTACCGCAACTCGCCGTCGAGTTGCGAGATGAAGTTCGTTCTAGCTGTCGGCGCTGGCGCGGGTTATCGCCGAGGAATCGGGCGCTCCCGAAGGCGACGTCGCGTGTGCCGCGCTGGCCCGGTTCGCGCTGGAAGCCCGCGACCTCGTCCGGCAGCGAGTCCCACGCCCAGCTGACCGAGTCCCACGTTGGGAACGCTACGAGCCTGGGTTCCCGCTGAGCCGCACGAGGTCCGCGGCCGCGCTCGGCCAATCGGGGAAGTCGAAGGAGAAACCCTCGGCGACAAGACGGCCTGGGACCACCCGGCGGCTTTTGAGCAGCAGCTCGGTGTCGGACCGCATCGCGAAGGCGCCTAGCTCGGTCATCCACCTGGTCGCGGGAAGGCCGATCGGGATTCGCCGTGCGGCCCGCAGCACGCGCATGAACTCGCGGTGTGGCAAGGGGTTTGGCGCGGCCAGGTTGACCGGACCGGCGAGGTCTTCGCGGTCCAGGAGCAGGACAACGGCGCGGAGCAGGTCCAGGTGGTGGATCCACGAGACGTACTGGGCGCCGCCGGCGACCGGGCCGCCGAGACCGAGGCGGACCATCCGCAGCAGCACGTCGAAGACGCCGCCGCGATAGGGGTCCATCACCATGGCCGCCCGCAGTGCGACCTTGCGTGTCTCCGGGGTTTCCGTCCGTTCCTGTTCAGCTTCCCAGGCTTTGGCGATGTCGACGCTGTACGCCCAGTAGCCCGGGACGCCCGTCTCGTCGCCGCCGAGGATGCCGGTCGCTTCGTCGTTGGGGGCGTCGAACCGGTGCGCGTAGATCGTGGCCGTGCTCATCTGCAACCAGACGCGCGGTGGTTCGGCCGCCTGGCGGATGGCTTCGCCGACCGCGCGGGCGGAATCCACCCGCGAGTCCATCATCTCCCGCAGGTTCGCGTCGGTGTAGCGGCAGCTCACGCTTCGGCCGGCGAGGTTGATCACCGCGTCGCACCCGTCGACTTCGGCTGCCCAAGTCCCGGCGGTGTGGCCGTCCCAGCGAACGTGCCGAATCCCGGCGCTGGATTCGCGACCGTCCTGGCGGCCCACCACGACGACGTCGTGCCCCCGATCGGCGAGCGACTGGCTCAGGTACCTGCCGATATGCCCGGTGCCGCCGGGTAGCATGATCTTCACGAACACCCCCGCGCCGGCCCCGTTCGTGACCGGCAATGTGAAGCTAGCAGCGGGTTTGACCGTTTTCGGCCCAGGTGCGGGACGTCACGGCGTTGCAGCGTCGGCGGGTGGCTCACACGTGGCTGGGGTCACCACCGCTACTCGCGGCGGGCCTTGGCTCGGCGCTTGCCTTCGTGCATCGCCTGGACCCGGGCCACCGGGATCTCGTGCCCCTCCGCGACCAGATCGGCGCCGAGGTGCTGTGGGGCGGGCATGGTGTCGGCCCATGGATCGCTGTCGGCGAGCAGCGCGAGCGCGGAATGCACGGTGAAGTCGGCAGGCGTGACGTTCTCCAGATCCGTCCACGCCACGGGGAACGACACCGGCAAGCCCGGCCGCACGCGCGGGCTGTAGGCAGCGGCGACCGTGGCGCCTCCGGCGCGGGTCGAATCGAGGAACACCTTGCCTTGGCGGTCCTCCAGGATGTACGCCGTGGTAACGAGAGCCGGGTCGATCCGCTCGGCGCGAGCCGCGAGGGCGCGGGTGGCGGCCGCGACGTCTGCGGGCTCGGTTTCCTCGATCGGGACGAAGACGTGGACACCCTTCGCGCCGCTCGTCTTGACCGCGCCCGAGAGCCCGGCGTCGGTGAGTGCCTGGCGCACCAGCAGCGCGGCCGCGACCGCTGCCGTGAACGTGTCGCCCGGTGGGGGGTCGATGTCCATGATCAGGTGGGTGGGCCGGTCGCGGCTCTCGGCGAGCGCCAGTGTCGCGTGGTACTCGATGGCCCGTTGGTTGGCGAACCACAAGAGCGTGCGGCGGTCGTCGCAGAGCGCGTAGTTCACCTCGCGGTGGGACGCCTCGGCCCACACCGGTACCCGCCGGACCCACTCCGGGGTGTACTTCGGCAGGTTCTTCTGCATGAACGGCTTCTGCCCGCGCAGCACCCTGATCACCGACAGCGGCCGGCCACGCAGTCCCGGCAGGATTCGGTCGCGCACGGCGTCGAGGTAGTCCACCAGGTCCCGTTTGGTCGCGCCCGCGCCCTCGAACAGCGATTGGTCGAGGTTGGTCAGCGGTACGCCGTCCCGCTCGTCACTGCTCATCCGCTCACCCTGCCGACCAGGAACGCCCAGGTCAACCTGAGTTCGTCGTCGGTGCGCACGCGGGGGAACAGGTGGGACCGGCTCTGGTCGCAAGCGCTGCAGGTAAAGCCGGTTTTAACCTTCCGCGTGCCGATCATTTACTGGCGGCTTTCTAGCGTCGGGGGTGTGCAGATACTCGCGGTAAACGTCCTGGACTCGCGCTCGTTGCTGACCGGCCTCGGTGCGCTCGGTGTCTTCCTTGTGCTGTTCGCGGAGACAGGGTTGCTGATCGGATTCTTCCTGCCCGGTGACTCGCTGTTGTTCACCGCGGGGGTGCTCGCGGCGACCGGGACCTTGTCGGGCGGGTCCTCGCTGGTGTCGTTGATTCTCGCGGCGGTGTTCGGCGCACTGGTGGGTGCGCAGGTGGGGTACGTGATCGGCCTTCGCGGTGGGAAGGCGATGCTCGCGAGGATCCGCCGCAAGCGGGTACACGAAGGCGTCGACCGCGCGGCGGCGATGCTGGAGAAGTATGGCTACGGCAAGGCGATCGTGTTGGCCCGGTTCATTCCGGTCGTGCGCACGGTGCTGAACCCGCTGGCCGGGATCGTGGGCGTGCCCGCGCGGACGTTCGCGCTGTGGCAGACGGTGGGCGGGCTGGTGTGGACGGTCGGGGTGATCATGGCCGGGTACGCGCTGGGTTCTTCGGTGCCGAACATCGACACCTACCTGCTGCCGATCGTGGCGGTGGTCGTGCTGCTGTCGCTGAGCCCGTTGCTGATCGAGGTCCTGCGGTCCAGGCGCGCGAAGCGAAAGAGCGCGGGAATTTAACCTTCTGTTGTCCCTTTCCAACCCTGCGGCACTAGCTTTCCCCGCTGTGAATCGACACCCTGGATCGGTTGAATACCAACACTTTCCGACCTCAGGAGTGCTCGTGAAAGCACGGAGTTCCCTACTAACGGCCCTAGCCACCGGACTGGTTTTCAGTTCGGTGGCGGTACTCCCGCCCGCGGCGGACGCCGCGCCCCACGCGGCCGCTGCTGTCCAGCATCGGGTGCTGTTCGACAACACGAAGGCCGAGACGGCCGGAAACGCCGATTGGATCATCAGTACCAGCATCCCGGACCCGACTGGCCAGAACCCTTCCCCGTCAACGGATACGGACTGGACCGGAGCCATCTCCTCCTGGGGTGTCGCGCTGCAGAAGACCGGGCAGTACAGCCTCAAGACGCTCGGCACCGGCAACTCGATCACCTACGGCACCACGTCGAACCCGCTGGACCTGGCGAACTTCGACACCTTTGTGCTGCCAGAGCCCAATATCCTGCTCACCGCGGCGGAAAAGACCGCGGTGATGAAGTTCGTCCAGGCCGGCGGTGGGCTGTTCCTCATCTCCGACCACACCGGCAGCGACCGCAACAACGACGGCAAGGACTCGCCGGCGATCATCAACGACCTGCTGACCAACAACGGGGTCGACAACTCCGACCCGTTCGGGTTCTCGGTCGACCTGAAGAACATCGCCAGCGACCACCCGGTTGCCGTCACCGACGCGGCCAACCCCGTCCTGAACGGCGCGTTCGGGACGGTGCGGCACAGTCTCATCGCCAATGGCACCACGTTCACCCTCAAGCCTGCCGACAACCCTAACGTCAAGGGGCTCCTGTATCTGAGCACTGTCACACCCGGCAACACCGGCGCCTTCTTCGTCACCAGCACCTTCGGGTCGGGGCGGGTCGCCATCTGGGGTGACAGTTCCACCATCGACGACGGCACCGGGCAGCCGGGGAACACCCTGTTCAACGGCTGGGCCGACCCCACCGCCGACAACGCGGCACTGGGACTGAACGCGACAGCGTGGCTGGCTTCCGGCGCCACCGGCACTCCCGGCGGGGTCACCGTCAGCAACCCGGGCAACCAGACGACGGCCGCGGGCGCCGCTGTTTCGCTCCAGATCCAAGCCGCTGACAGCGCCGGTGGGACGTTGGCCTACTCCGCGTCGGGCCTTCCCAGCGGCCTGACGATCAACCGGACGACCGGTGTGATCAGCGGAACCCCGGCCACCTCGGGCAGCAGCACGGTCACCGTCACGGCGACCGACAGCACCGGACCGGTCGGGACCACCTCGTTCACCTGGTTGGTCGGTTCGACCGGCGGCTCCTGCACCCCAGCCCAGTTGCTCGGCAACCCGGGCTTCGAAACCGGCACCGCCGCGCCCTGGACGGCATCGGCGAAGGTCCTCGCCAACTCCGCCAAGGAGCCGACGCGGACCGGGACCTGGGACGCGTGGCTCGACGGCTACGGCACGGCCACGACCAACACACTGGCCCAGACGGTGAGCCTGCCCAGCGGTTGCTCGACCTACGCGCTGTCGTTCTGGCTTCACATCGACACCGCGGAAACGTCGAGCACCGTGTTTGACACGCTCGGTGTCCAGGTGCTCAACGGATCGGGGACCGTGCTCTCGACGTTGGCGAACTTCTCGAACGCCAACGCGGCGAGTGGGTACACCCAGCACACCTACAGTCTTGCGCCCTACGCCGGCCAAACCGTGACGTTGCGGTTCACCGGGGTCGAGGACAGTTCGGCGCAGACGTCGTTCGTAGTCGACGACACCGCCCTCAACGTGTCCTGACGATCTTGTGCGCTGTGGACTTCGCGAGGGCGAAGTCCGCAGCGCACGGGCAACACAATTTTTGCCGATAGCTCGCTTTTCGATAACCGGGCAGACTCGGTCAGACCGAAGTTCCGGGTTGTCTCCGGGGAATCCCCGATGGTGCCGGTGTTCGCCTGCCGAAAGGCTGGATTCGGTTAGCCGGCGGGGAAATCTCAGGACTCCGGCCGGAAGTCGAGGGCTATCGCCAGGAGTTTGTCATGCGTATAACGAGATTTGTGCCCGTGTTCGTCGCCGCGGCGGCTGTCGGCGGCCTGCTGACCGGCGATTTGGCGTCGGCGGCAGCGCCACTGGTGACCCCGGCGGCACGCACCGCTGTGCACCTCACCGACTACAGCGACAACGACGGGTCGACGTCCACGGTGATCCTCGCCGACGGTATCGGGGACTACGGGAAGGCGACCAGTGTGCACCCCGACGGCACGGTCGACCCGGAGCACAGCAGCCAACTCGACCTCGCGTTGACCCAGGGGTCGTTCCGCCTGGACATCGGCGGTCTTCACCAGAAGATCATCGACGCCTTCGCCGATTTCCCGGCCAACAAGAAGACGTGTTCGGGCACAGTGAACGTGACCGGGTGGACGCCGATCGTGGCGGGTTCCGGCACCGGGGCCTATCGGGGCATCCGCGGCGGCTTCACCCTGGCCGTCGCGATCGACGAGGTCGACCAGAAGCCCGCATGCACCGGGCTGCTGAACCAGACGATTGTGATCTCCGGTCCGGGGTCGGTGTCGACCGGTTAGTTCCGTATTCACAGGCTGGTTGACGTCGTCGAATGATCCGGTCCACCTTGTTCGCACACCGGTAAACCCGCCGGCTCGTGCTGACCGACGCCGGCGTACTCGATTCGATCAACACCACGCCGGCCGCCGACTTCTCCGGTGGAACGCCCTTCAACGGCATCTCCCCGGCAAATGGCTCGGTGACCGCCCAGTGGCCCGTGGCGTTGCCCCGGCATCGACCAGTCGGGGCAACGCCACTCGGCGAGCACTTCCGGGGCGCCTTGACAAGATTAAGACGACCGGTCATATTAAGAGAGCGAAGCACGCCACAGCGCCCAGGAGTGAATCCGATGACTTCAGTTTCGAACGAATCCATCCAGCCGCAGTTCCGCACCATCGACGGCGTGAAGGTCAGGTTCGCCGAGAGCGAGGACCGCGGGGATCACGCGCTCCTGCTGAGCCCGTGGCCGGAGAGCGTGTTCGCCTACGCGCCGACGTGGTCGCGGCTGGCCGAAAACACCCATCTGGTGGCCATCGACCTGCCCGGATTCGGCCATTCCGAACGTCGTGACGACTTGATGTCCCCGCGAGCGATGGGCGAGTTCCTCATCCGCGTCGCTGACGAGTTCGGGCTGGACCACCCGCACGTCGTCGGACCGGACGTCGGCACCAGTGCTTCACTGTTCGCCGCGGCCGCCCATCCAGGCAGGCTGCGCAGCCTGGTCATCGGGAGCGGTGGAGCGTCCTTTCCGCTGCAGCTCGGCGGTGCGCTGAAGGAGTGGGTCGAAATACCTGATCTGGCGGGCTATCGCGCCGCCGACCCGCGGGCGATCGTCGGCGTCGCGGTGTCGTCGTTCGCGCGGTACGAGGTTCCCGACGCGATCGCCGAGGACTACCTCTCGGGTTATGACGGTGACCGGTTCGTCGAGTCGATGCGGTATGTGCGTGCGTACCCGACCGAGCTCCCGATCTTGCGCGACCTGCTGCCGGGGATCGAGACGCCGGTGCTGCACATCTCCGGTAGCCGGGATGAGGTCGTGCCGACCGTCAACTCCGAGTACCTCCACGAGCGGCTGCCGCACAGCAAGCTCGACGTCCTGGACGTGGGGCACTTCACCTGGGAAGACGCCGCGGACGAGTACGCCGGGCTCGTCACGAGCTGGTGGGCAAAGGACCACCAGGCTGTCTGACCGGCCGGCAATATCACACGGTGAGGACGACCTTGCCGCGCGCATGTCCTTTGTGGACGTACCGGATGGCGTCGGCGGCTTCGTTGAGCGGATAGGTGCGGTCGATGACCGGGGTGAGTTCGCCGTTCTCGGCGGCCTGCCGCAGGAACTCCAGGTCCTCCTGACGCTGCGCGGCGAACAGACCGCGCAATCGCTGGCTGACGAACGGTGCCAGCAGGAGCGCCCGGAGAACGCGGTCGACGCCGCCGAACAGCCGGCCGGGCCCTTCGCCACCGACGATGACCAGGATTCCGCGCGGCCTCAGAGCCCGCCGGAGCTGGGACAGCGACCGGTTGCCCGCGGTGTCCAGGATGACCTCGTAGTGATGCTTCCCGTCGGCGAAGTCGGCACGGGTGTAGTCGATGACCTCGTCCGCCCCGATCGAGCGGACCAGGTCCGTCTTCTCCGTGCTGCACACGCCGGTGACGTGGGCTCCGAACGTCTTGGCCAGCTGCACGGCGAACGTTCCGACGCCTCCGGCGGCACCGATGACCAGGACTCGTTGGCCTGGCTGGACTTTCGCGGCGTCGCGAAGTCCTTGTAGGGCCGTGACAGCGGAGATGGGAACTGCGGCCGCCTGCGCGTACGTCAGGTTTGCCGGCTTTGGTGCGCACCTGTCCACGCGGACGCATGCGTACTCGGCGAAGGAGCCTTCGCAGGTGCCGAACACGTCGTCGCCCGGCTGGAACCGGGTGACGTCCGCGCCGACCACCTCGACGCACCCGGCGAAGTCCAGGCCGCGGACGCGCGCTTTGGGCGCGCGCAGTCCGTAGCCCATGAGGCGGGCCAGGTAGGGCAGGCCCGTGGTGAGGTGCCAGACGCCGGGGTCGACGCCGGCCGCGTGCACCCGCACGAGCACCTCACCCGGGCCCGCCACCGGTCTTTCGAGGTCGCTGAACTCGAGGACGTCGGGGGAGCCATATGTATTTTGGACCATGGCCTTCACAGTGTTTCTCCTGTGCTGTCCGGATACTGGAACACCTCTTCGAGCGGGACGCCGAAGAGGTGGGCGAGCTGGAACGCCATCTCGAGCGACGGCGAGTAGCGGCCCTGCTCGATGGCGATGACGGTTTGCCGCGTCACGCCGATGCGGTCGGCCAGCGCGGCCTGCGTCAGCTGACCATGCGCGAACCGAAGGGCTCGGATCGTGTTCGTGATCTTGGTCGGCTTCACCACGGCTGAAAACCTCGGCGGTAGGCGAAGATCTTGGCCGTCGACCCGAGGATCGCCGACAGCACGAACGCGAGGTAGACGGTGTTGGCGATCCAGAAGCCGTCGAAGTCGGCCATCGCCAGGCCCATCGCCGTGACCGCGCCGAGGACGACGAAGGAATGCCCGACGTACTCGCCGAACCGGCCGATCTCCCGATCGCGCTGGTCCTTTTTGGTGGCGTCACGCGGCGAGGTCATCGCGGCCACGGCGGTGAGCACGATGCCTGCCACGATCGCCGAGCCGACGCTCCACAACAGCGTTGACACGTACGGCACCTCGGCGAGCGGAGTCGCGCCCGCTCTCCCGAGGATGATGGCGAGGTAGGCCGCGTAGCCGCCGATCGCGACCACCGCCATGATCCACGCGCGCTTCTCTTCGACCGCCATGCCGCTCCGATGTTAAGAAAACTTGACATCGACGAATGTAAAGTAAACTCGACACGGTGTCAAACTTTTCTTACATACGTCGTGCTTGACAGGGTTGCCTGACTGCGGACCCTGATCAAGAATCAGGGCTGAGGTGTCGACGATGACGACCACAGTCCGGCCCGCAGGCAGCCCAGGAGACAACACTGAGCGCCGCCGGTTCACCCTGACCGGTGTGGTCCAGGGCGTCGGTTTCCGGCCGTTCGTCTACCGGGTGGCGACCGAACTCGGGTTGGTCGGCTTGGTGGGCAACGATTCTTTGTCGGTCTTCGCCGAAGTGCAGGGTCCGGTCGGGGCGATCGAGCGGTTCGCGCGGCGGCTCGTCGAGGAACTGCCACCGCTCGCGGAGGTCTCCGAGGTGCGAACCGAGGTGATCCCCGTCGTCTGCGAAGACGCCTTCGTCATCGTGGCCAGCCGGGGCGTCGAGGGCGCGAAAACCCCGATCCCGCCCGATATCGCGGTGTGCGCGGACTGCGTCGGCGAGCTGTTCGACCCGGCCGACCGGCGCTACCGGCATCCGTTCATCACCTGTACCAACTGCGGCCCGCGGTTCACCATCATCCGCGCGCTGCCGTACGACCGGCCGGCTACCACGATGGCGGACTTCCCGCTGTGCGCGCGGTGTGCGGCGGAGTACGAGGACCCGGCGGACCGGCGGTTCCACGCGCAGCCGGTGGCGTGCCCGGAGTGCGGGCCAACGCTGAGGTTCGGGGCCGACTCCGGCGATGAGGCCGTCGCTGCCGCGCAGCACGCCCTGGCCGAAGGCAAGATCGTTGCGGTCAAAGGGATCGGTGGTTATCACCTGGCCTGTCTTCCTGGCCGCGAAGACGCGGTCGCGTCCTTGCGTCGGCGTAAGGCACGCGGCGGCAAGCCGTTCGCGGTCATGGTTCGCGATCTCGCTGTCGCGCGGCGGTTCGTGCACATCGACGTCGCCGAGGAGACGGTGCTGACGTCCCCCGCGCGCCCGGTTGTCCTGCTCGGCCGCCGTGACGACGCCCCGGTGGTCGACGGCGTCGCGCCCGGCAGCCCCTGGCTCGGGGTGATGCTGCCGTACTCGCCGATCCACCATCTGCTGTTCGCTCCCGTTCCCGGCGCGGCGGCGCCCGTGCCGGACGCGCTGGTCCTGACCAGCGCGAACCTCTCCGACGAGCCGATCTGCTTCACCGACGACGACGAAGCCGCGCGGCTTCCGCGGCTGGCCGACGCCGTGCTCACCCACGATCGTCCGATCCACGTGCCGTGTGACGACTCGGTGGTCCGCGTGCTCGACGGTCATGAGCTGCCGATCCGCCGGTCGCGGGGGTATGCGCCGTTGCCGGTCGACCTCGGGCGCGAAGTCCCCGCGGTGCTGGCTGTCGGCGGGGAGCTGAAGAACACGTTCTGCGTCACCGACGGCCACCGCGCGTACTGCTCGGCGCATATCGGGGACATGGGTACCTGGGAGACCCTGCAGGCGTTCGAACGCTCGGTCGGCCAGCTGACCGGCATGCGCGCCGGCGAGCCCGAACGACTCGCCGCCGACCTGCACCCGTCGTATTTGACGCGCAGCTGGGCGGAACGCACCGTCGGCGACCGGCCGCTGGATCTCGTCCAGCACCACCATGCGCACGTCGTGTCGTTGCTCGCCGAGCATGGCAGGCTCGGGGACCCGATCGTCGGCGTTGCGTTCGACGGCACCGGTTATGGGACTGATGGCGCGATCTGGGGTGGGGAGATCCTGCTCCTCAGCACGGACACGCAGCGGTTCACCCGCGCGGGGCATCTGGCGCCGGTGGCGTTGCCTGGCGGGGACGCGGCGGTGCGCAATCCGTGGCGGATGGCGTTGTCGTACTTGACGTCCGCTGGGATCGAGTGGTCACCGGACCTGCCGCCGGTGGCCGCCGCGACACCCGCGGAACTGCGGCTGCTGGCTTCGCAGCTGGAGTCCGGTTTCGGATGTGTGCCGTGTACGAGCATGGGTCGGCTGTTCGATGCGGTGGCGTCACTGCTCGGTGTACGGCACCGGATTGCTTACGAGGGACAGGCCGCGATCGAGTTGGAGACTCTGGCGACGCAGGAACGCTCGTTGCCGCATCTTCGAATCGCCGTTCGTGACGGCATGCTCGACCCCGCCCCGCTGCTGGCTGGGCTTGTCGGTGGTCTTCGCCGTGGTATTCCGCAGGCTGTGCTCTCGGCGGCTTTTCATGTGGCCGTCGCCGATGCTGTCGGTGAGGTGGTGTCTGCTGTTGGGCAGGCGCACGGGGTGCGTACGGCCGGTTTGACTGGCGGGGTGTTCCAGAACGTGCTGCTGCTGCGGCTGTGCCGGTCGCGGTTGCGGGACAGGGGCTTTGAGGTGCTGACTCACCGGGTGGTCCCGCCCAATGACGGTGGGCTGGCCCTCGGACAGGCAGCCGTGTCAGCGTTACTCGCGCTCGAAGAGGAGCGATGACCTGCGTCCCCCGGCCTCCACCGCCCCGCAACTCGACGGCGAGTTGCGGTCTCTTAGAAACTAAGAGACCGCACAAAAACGCAAAAGTGGGAAGCTGGTGACCGCCGCTCGACCTCGACTAGCGATGACCCGCGACGCGCACCCGGCGTTACAGCCAGCCTCGTTGGTCTGCGACGCGTAGTGCTTCCATCCGGTTGCGAGTCGCGGTTTTGGCGATCGCGGCCGACAGGTAGTTCCGCACGGTTCCCTCTGACAGATAGAGCTTCGCGGCGATCTCGGCTACCGCGGCGCCCGAGCGTGCCGCGATGAGGACGTCGCGTTCCCGGGCAGTGAGCGGGGATTCGCCCGCTGCCAGCGTCGCCACCGCCAGCACCGGGTCGACGACACGTTCGCCGGTCATCACCCGGCGGATGGCGTCGGCGAGCACTTCGGCGCGCGCGTCCTTCACGACGAACCCGACGGCGCCGGCTTCCATGGCCCGGCGGAGGTAGCCCGCGCGGCCGAACGTCGTGAGGATGACCACGCGGCAGGCCGGCACCTGGGCGGCGAGGACGGCCGCCGCGGCCAGCCCGTCGAGGCCAGGCATCTCGATGTCGAGCAGCGCCACGTCGGGTTGTTCGGCAAGGGCCGCGTCGACGACTTCGTCGCCGCGGCCGACCGAGGCGACCACCCGGAAGTCCTCCTGCAGTTCGAGCAGGGCGCACAGCGCTTGCCGGACCAGTTCCTGGTCGTCGGCCAGCAGCAGGCGGATCGTCATGTCGGCTCGGCTTCCATTGGTTCGAATGATGCCCGCAGCCGCCAGCCCCGCGGGCTCACCGGTCCCGCTTCCAACCGGCCGCCGGCGGCCGCAACCCGTTCCCGCAGCCCGGTCAGGCCGTTCCCGGACGAACCCGGTCCGCCGGAACCGTCGTCGCGGATTTCCACTTCCGAAGTTGAAAGGCTGACCGTGCACCGGGTGGCCCGCGCGTGGCGAACGACGTTGGTGAGGCCTTCGCGCACAACCCAGCCGAACAGTTCCTGGTGGGCGACATCGACCATGTCGATCGCCGTGGGCAGGTCGGCCGTGACGCCCGCCGCGCGGAGCAGTTCCCTCCCGCGGGCGAGCTCACTCGCGACGGTGACGTCCAGGTAGCCCGACACCGCGGCCCGCATATCGGCGAGGGCTTGGCGGGATAACTCTTCGACCTCCGTGATCTCCTGGAGCGAGCGAGGCGAGCCGGCCTCGGCGAGTCGCCGAGCAAGGTCGCTCTTGACAGTGATGGCGGTCAGCGAGTGCCCGACCAGGTCGTGCAGGTCTCGCGCGATCCGGGCCCGCTCGGCCTCCGAAGCCAGCTGAGCGACCTCGGCGCGTGCTTCGACGAGGGCCCGGTTCGCGTACGTGGTCTCGGCGAACCCCAACACCAGTGCGACGGTGAACACGATCGTGATCGCCTGAAGCCAGCCTGGCCCGCTATGCCATGGCCGTACCGCCCACGGCACAACCAAGCTGGCGACGATCGCGAAGGCCACGACGGGTGCGATGTAACGCTTCATGCGTGCGGCAGCCAGTGAGACGACAACCGCGCACAGGAAGAAGGCGCCGGCCTGAGCGAACGGCAAGGCGGCGATGAACAGCAGGGTCATGACCCCGATCAGGACCCAGAAACGGGTCCAGGCGAGCCGGACTGTCGCGATGACTACTAGCACGTAAACGGCGGAGAACACGGCGATGATCGTGTATCCGGCAACGGCGGCCGACCCTCTCGAGTATTGAGGCACCTCGGTCGCGGTGATGACCGGGTAGATGAACATGCCCGCGGACAACAGCCGGCGTCGCCATCCGTCGGACCATGGCCGCTGGGCGACGGCCGGGAGATCGTCCGGCGCCTTCCTCGTTGCGCGCATCACCGCACGTTACCGCCCTCGCAGTCGTCGAGAACTAGTTGGCGGCGAACAGTGAGCGCAGGTGCTTGCCGTTGACGACCACGACGACGCCGATCAGGACCAGCCCGCAGACGGCCTGCTCGATCTTCAGCCAGACCGGGAAGGTGCCGGGCAGCGCGATGATGACGACGATGGCCACCACCATGGCCGCCGACGTGATCCGCACCCGGAGAAACCCCTTGCGGGAGCCGCGAGCCGCGCGGACGGCGAAGGACAACATCAGCAGCGACGTCGCGGCGACAATGGTTCCCCGCACCCAAACGGCCTGGTTCACCATCCCGGTGTGGTTGCGGAGCAGGACGATGGCCACGAGGGTGAGCAAGCTGAGCCCGAAGTAGCCGATGATGAGGATCTTCATACTGCGGAACGCCGTCAGGCTCCGCGGGTGGTTCAAGTCCTTTTCGGACATCGAGACAGGCTGTGCGCTCTGGGCGTTCATGGTGACCCTTTCCTGGCTGACGACCTTGACGAAGTCAATGATCGCCGCGGGTACCGGGGCGGTGTAGTGAGCTGGCGCATTGCCTGCCCATGACAAATGTCATGGGCAGGCAGGGGGAACCGGCGCTACGC
The DNA here is from genome assembly GCF_025464955.1 of Amycolatopsis sp. Taxonomy (GTDB): domain Bacteria; phylum Actinomycetota; class Actinomycetes; order Mycobacteriales; family Pseudonocardiaceae; genus Amycolatopsis. The sequence goes on from NZ_JAODNM010000008.1 coordinate 67,198, forward strand.
AGGCAACCCGTCAGGTGAGGGTGGCGTAGACGATGATGTTGTCGAGGTAGTTGTGCGCGGCGGCGTCGAAAGCGCCGCCGCAGGTGATCAGCCGGAGCTCGGGGTCGGTCGTGTTGCCGTAGACGGCGTCGGTCGGGAACGAGCTCTTGGCGATCTGGTCGACTTTGGTGACGGTGAAGGTCAGCGTGCTGCCGTCCTGGCGGCCGACCTGCACCTTGTCGCCCTTCTTGACGTCGTGCAGCCGCCAGAAGATGCCCTTCTGATGGTTGCCGTCGATGTGGCCGAGCAGCACTGCCGGTCCGACCTGCCCCGGAGTCGGGCTGTGCTGGTACCAGCCGGCCTGCAGCGGCTGGTCGACCGGCGGGACCTGCACGGTCTTGTCCGGGTTGAGGCCCAGCTGGACCAGGGTCGAATGGACCGAGATGCTCGGCACGTCAAGCCAGGTGGGGATCGACTTGGCCAACCCCGCGGGGGCGGCGGGCGTGGTGGCCGGCGGCGGGGGAGCCGCGGGTGCGGCCGCGGTGTCCGCGCCGCAGCCGACCAGTGACAGGGTCGCCACCAGCGCCAGCAGCAAGGCGGCCCACCTGCGGGGAATGCTTGCCACGGGCGGTCAGTCCGCGATCACGGTCGCGAGGCTGCCGTCACCGGTCTGCGGCGCGCCGGCGGGGACGACGGTCACCTGGCCGGGGCCGGCGGGGACCGGCGTGACCGGGGCCGTCGGCGGGATGGTCGGCGGGGTGGTCGCTTCGCCGCAGGTCGCCGAGGCCAGCACGATGTCACCGCTGCCCAGCGCGTTGGTCAGGGTGCCGCCGAGCAGCTTGATGTGCAGTGCGTTGACGGTCAGGCTGCCGTCGCTGTGGTGGATCTGCTCGTTGACGATCACCTGCAGCACACCGGGGATGCCGAGGGCCAGGTTCGGCGGGGCGGCGACCGGGAGCTTGCCAATCCGGCCCAGATCGAGGCCGGCGATCTCGGAGCTGCCGGTGACGCCGTCAGCGGTGGAGGCGCACTTCGCGCTGATCACGCGGGCTTTCGGCGTACTTCCGGCGAGCGGCGCCAGCACGGGGAGCGTCGCGTCGACGATCGCGGCCGTCGCGGTGACGGCGCCGGTGTCCACGCTGTGCTTCGCGGTGCTCGTGACCGCCTTGGCCGTGAGTAGCCCCTTGGCCGGGAGGTCGACGATCGAGGCCGACACCGGTCCGGTCGTGACCGAGGGCGCCAGCTTGCCGGTGTCCACGGTCAATCCCTTGTCGCCCAGGACACCGGGAAGCAAGGACACACTGGCCGATGCGCCGTAGGCGGAACCGGTGCCGGGTGCGGCGGTTTCTGACGACACCGCCGCCGACGCTGTCGCCGAGGTGGCCACCAGTATCACCGTCGCGGCCAAGGCAGCCACACCCCCGGTACGCAGCACGTCTACCCGCATGAATTGTCCCTTCGAGAAGTCGGCAAACAAGTCGGAAAAGCCGCTCGTCGAAATTCCCCCATTCCCAGCGCAAACATGGGAACTAAATGCGGGCGCCGACGAGAGCGGCTGCAAAGGCAAGCTACCAAGCTGCCGTCCGGTCACAAAACAGTGACGACTCGGCGGCGCTACGCGCGGCCAGTGACAGTGGGCGGCACGAGCCGAAGGTCACTCGAACGAATGACATTCGCGGGCTGCACGGTGGTGGAGATGGTGGCTGACAGTGTCGAATTCGGCCAAACGGGGGCAGGATTTTCGGATCGACCACCTGGATAGGTGGTCATCGGAAGAAGTAAGCAGAAATACTCTCTGCAATGTGGCCATCACGAATAAGGCTCGCCTGTACTCGATGAACCGAGGTCGACGGGTTAATCCCGCATATCCCGTAATCGGCGAAACGAGAGGACTTTCCTGGGGTGATCTGGATCATAGAAGGCAACCTGATCTTCGGTGGTAACGAAATGTCCGGCGGATTCGACGGGCAAGAAAACCACCGCCGGCTCAGTGGTGAGGTCGCCATCCGGCCGGCTCGGGGAGCGAGATCGCACTGGACTGAGCCGACATCACCTGATCGCGCCGGTGTGCCAGAAATCTCCGGGACCTCCAGGCGCGGAGGTAGACCTGCCCGGGGGAGCGCGGATGCGTGCCGTTCGACCGGAGATCGGTGCGTTTGCGGAACCGGGGGCGAGCGCGGTGGCTCGTTCGTGCCGCCGCGGGACGGGGAAAACCGTAGTCTTCGCTGGTCAACGTCGTTACCAGAGGAGATTCGAAGATGCGTCTGTCCACTCGCAACCAGCTCACCGGGATCGTCGCGGGGATCAAGGAGGGTTCGGTGATGACGATCGTCACCGTCACCCTCGACGGCGGCCAGCAGGTCACCGCGTCGGTCACCCGGGACGCCGTCGAGGAGCTGGGGCTCCAGGTCGGTCAGCCGGTTACCGCACTCGTCAAGTCCACGGAGGTCATGCTCGGCGTGGAGTGACGTCGCGGGTGGTCTTCGGGCTACGATTCGGTCATGCGAAAGACGATCCGGCCATGACCGCGCTGCCGAGCGCACTGCGCGACCTGATCGTGTCGGGCCCGATGACCCACCTGAGCACGGTCAATGCCGACGGGAGCCCGCAGGTCACCGTGATCTGGATCGGGTTGGACGGCGATGACCTCGTCAGCGGTCACATGTCATGGCAGGCGAAGCTGCGCAACATCGAGCGAGACCCTCGGGTCGTGCTGTCCTTCGACGCGCCGCGGGTGGCCGGCACCTTTCTGAACGAGTACGCCGTGGTACGGGCGCGAGCGTCCATCGAGCCGGGCGATGACGCGTGGGATTTGCTCAACCGCCTCGCGAAGGTCTACATGGCCCCGGACGTCGAGTTCCCAGCGCCGAAGGGCCCCGGCTACGTCGTGCGCTACTCCGTCGAGCGCATCGGCGGCGTCGGCTCCTGGGTGTCGACCAAGTCCTGAGGCGTGGTCGGCGCGCTGCTCAGCGATGAGGCTGTGGACTGTGCCGATGGGCAGCTTCGTGGCGCGGGCGGATGGACATTCTCACCAATCGGACTTCGAACGGCGTGCTGTCGGCGAGTCCCACACTCACCGGCGGCGAGTCCCACGCTGGCGGAGCCGAGTCCCACACCCGGTTCCGTCACCATCGCAACTCGACGGCGAGTTGCGGTGGCAGCGACCCATACATACGACCGAGGAGCCGCAAATAGCCGCGTTGACCTCCCGACCGCGCGGGCCTGGTATTCATTTTGGCCCGAGGGGGTCAGCGATAGGTGAAGGTGATCGGGGTGTGGACGCTGTGAGGGGGGAGCGTGACGGTCAGGACGTGGGTGGCGCCGTCCCACTGGTAGGCGTTGGCGGACAGGGGAACTCCGTTGGCGGCGAGGGTGGTGGGTGTGGTGGCGTTGCGGAACGACAGTGACCACTGGCGGCTGGTCACCTGCCCGCCGAACGAGCCGACCGCGGGGTTGATCTTCACCGTGTGGCCCGCGTGGGTTTCCGTGTACTGGACCGTGGTGCTGCTCTGCTTCTGGTCGGTGGTGCCGTTGTCCTCGTAGAGCGTGTAGGAACCCGAGCTGCCCTCGGCCACGGTGAGGGTGACCTTGCTGAGTGAGTTCTGGACGTCGTTGGTGACATCGTCGGTTCGGGTGGGCACGATGCCGCCGGCCTTGACGAACACCGGCATCGTGTCGAGGCCGGTGGTGATGTTCTGGGTGGTGCCACCCGTGTAGTTCTGTCCGGTGAAGTAGTCCGTCCACTGGCCAGGCGGGAACCAGACCGTGGTGGTGGCGGTGGTGCCGGGCGTGGTGACCGGCGCGACGAGGAGATCGGGACCGTAGAGGTACTCGCTGCCCGCCGTCGCGTAGGCGTTCGGTTCCTCGGGGTATTCGAGGTAGGTCGGGCGGACGGCGGGGACACCGGTGGTGTTGGCCTGCTGGGCGAGCGTGTAGCTGTCGGGGACGAGGTTTTCGCGGAGGTTGAGGAACTTCTCGGCGGACGTCTTCGCTTCGGTTCCGTACTGCCACGGCAGCCGGTCGCTGTGGTTGCTGTGCAGGCGGTCGATGGGCTGGAAGGTGCCGAACTGGACCCAGCGGGCGTACATGTCGTCGGGCAGTTTCACGGTTCGCTTGGTCTGCCCGTCGGCGGTGTAGGTCTCGGAGCCCGCCAGCCCGGTGGTGTCGTTGTGGCCGCCGATGTCGTGACTGATCGCGGACATGCCGGTGGCCACGGACTCGCCCGGCGTGTAGCCGACCTCGGCCCTGAGTGTTCCCCAGGTGGACGACGTGTCGCCGGTAAAGTGGACCGTGGTGCGCTTGTCGGCCCACGGCCCGGTCGGCAGCCCGGCCGGGTTGCTGTAGCCGCCGGACTGCAGCGAGCCGTAGGCGCGGGAGATGACGAATCCGCGTCCGATCGTCTTGTCGGCGTCGTCGGCATAGTGCTGGTGGATCCAGGCGTCGGGCGTGACACCGTCCAATGAGGACTGTGAAGCGTCGCAGCACCAGTCCAGCCACCAGAAGTCGTTGCCCTGCTGCTCCATCGTCTGGTGCAGGTCCAGGTAGGCCTTGAGCTGGTCGGGGTCGCCCCAGTCGAAGGTATAGCAGTTGGCGCCGGCGGCAGGGGCACAGCCGCCCTGGTGCAGTTTGTTCTTCGCCGTGGCCTGGGCTTGGGCGAACTGGGGGTCGGAGCCAAGGATGCTCGGGTGGATGTTGAGCGTGTTGTGCAGGCCCTGAGCGGCGGACCAGTCGAAGAATGTTTTCGGGTCGGGGAACTTGGCCGGGTCGATCGCCCAGCCGCTCCAAGTGTTGGGCGACTTGAAGTCGGTGTCGGTGACCAGGACATCCAGTGGGACGCCTTCGGAGCGGAACTTCGGCAGGATGGTGTTCTGGTAGTCGGCGGCGGTGCGGTCGATGTACTCGGAGTACCAGACGCCGTAAGCCCAGCGGGGAAGCAGTTCGGCCGGCCCGGTCAGCGTGGCCAGGTCGGAAAGGCCCTGCTTGTAGTCGTGGCCGTAGCCGAAGAGGTAACCGTCCTGGTACGGCTTGCCGTCGTGGCCGGGGCGTGGAGTGATCTGCTTCGTGACGGTGTCGTACATCGCGGATGGCGTGTCGTCGAGCAGGTACCAGCCGTCGCGGTACAGCAGCCCTGGGGTGGTTTGCGGATTGCCGTTGTCACCGTTGACCCCGTCGAGGCCGCGGCGGTATCCGCCAAGTGCGAGGTGCGGTGCGGGGCCGGCCGCGCTGAGGGACGTCACCGCGACCGTGTCCACGTTGACGTGGCAGCTGGCCGGGTCCGGGCAGCCGAGGGTCACGTCGTTGCTGCCGGCCTTGAGCGCGATCGGGACCGACGCGGTCTGCCACGTGTCCCAGTTATCCGACGCGGGAAGGGAAAGCGACTGTGCGGTGCCGCCGGCCGAGACCGTGGCTGTGCGTGTCTGGTGCAGGCCATCGCCGCCGACACCGTTGGCGTAGCGCACCTGCAGAGCGTACGTACCGTCGGACGGTACGCCGACGATCCGCTGCGACACGCTCGATCCCTGGTTCAACTCCGCGACGAACCCGTTGCCGGAGAACCCTTTGTGGTCGGTGGCCACGATCGCCGTGCCGGCGGTGCGACCTGCCTCAGCCTCGCAGCTCACGCTGTACCCGCAGTCCACGATCGCCTTCGCCGACGACGGCGGATACGGCGCGCCCGAGCCGACCAGGGCGACGCTGTCGAGGTTGACGCTGCCCGAATCCGCCGCGGTCCGCGTCAGGGTGATCGTGTGCTTGCCCGCGTTCAGTTGCACCGGAACGGAGGCGACGCCCCACGAGTCCCAGTTCCCGGTCACCGGCAGTTTCACCGACTGGTGCGCACCCCCGTCCACCGACAGGGTCAGGGTGCGTGTCGTGTACTGGCCGTCGCCCCCGGTGGCGTTGGCGTACCGCGCGTCGAACTGGTAAACCCCTTGTGCCGCAACGTCCGTGGCGAGGCTGATCGAGCTGCCCGTGCCTTCGAACCCGGCCAGGAAGCCCGTGCCGGTGTAGCCGGAATGATCCGAAGCGATGCTCAACCCGTTGTACGTGAAGTCTTCCGCCTCGCAGAGCGCGCCTACGGTGCAGGTCGGCTGCCGCCACGGGGTGGCGGTCACCGGCGCGCCACCGGCCGTCAGCCGCACTGCGAGGTTCTGTGGGGTGAACGGTCCCGAGCCCACCTGGTACCGCAGGTCGAGCGCGCTCGTCTTGATGGTGAGCAGGCCGTTGGCGGTACTCGACGTGAACGCGGTCGGCGTGAAGGCCGCCCGGCCGATGACGTTGAACGTCGGGCCGTCGACGAACTTGCCGTCCCCCGCGTACTCAGTGCGGATCAAGGTGGGGGAAAGCACCTGAAAACGCGCGTTCCCGGCCGTCACGGTCGCGATGCGGGGTGGGCCCGCGGCCACCTGGGCGGCCCCGGCCACCGTCATCGCCGCCGCCATGCTCAGCACGGTGAGAACGACGACGGGTTGTCTCAGCGAGCGGATTGCCTTCTGCGCCAGTACAGATCTCAACGGACACCCCATCCTGAAGTTGCTCCGCCGCGCTTGCCTGTCATTTTTACATCGTTGGAAAAAGAGGCGACTATAAAGTGACACACCGGCCTAGGTGCTGTCCAGAGGTCGAGTCAATGCTGTCCGGCAGACTGACAAAGGTTTTCCGGAGTACTACGGCGACCCTTTGACAGCGGTGGCCCAGGGTTCCGAGCGTTCGGTGCCGAGGTCGGTGTCGTAACCGTGGCCGGGGTGTACGACCGTTTCGTCGGGCAGCACCAGCAGCGAGCGGTGGATCGACTCCAGCAGCGTGGATCGGCTCGACAGGACGTCGCCAGTCATGCCGGGACCGCCGGACAGCAGGGTGTCCCCGCTGAACAGCACGCCCTCGTCTGGCAGGTAGAGGCAGACCGAGCCGGCAGTATGACCGGGGGTGTGCAGCACGAGCACTGACGTGCCGGCGACCGTCAGAACCTGTCGGTCGGCGAGTTCGGCGTCCGGCAGGCGGCCGGGGTTGACCCGTGCCCAGAGCTTCGCGTCGTCGGGATGCAGCAGCACGGGCGCGCCGGTGGCATCGGCCAAGGTGAGCGCGGCGTCGGCGTGGTCGTTGTGCGCGTGGGTGCACACGATGCCGACGACGTCCCGGCCGTCGACGGCGGCTTCGATGGACGTCGCGTCGAAACCCGCGTCGACGATGAGCACCTCGTGCTCGTCGCCGATCAGCCAGATGTTGGTGTCGACGGCGAACGAAGCCCCGTCGAACCGGTAGTTCCCGGCCGTCACCGTCAGATCCACGTCCACAGCCATGGCGGCAAGGTTCGCACGGCGATCGAGCGGCGGACGTCTCAATTCGCGACGTGCAGGGCGGCCAGGAGTTGCGCCACGGTGACTTCGTCGCTGTCCTTGTAGTCGCTCCAGCGTGAGAACATCGCTTCGACAGCCCTGAGCAGCGCGTCGGGGATCGAGGCTTCCGCGCACGCGGCGCCGATCTCGGCCATTTCGCCCTCCCAGCGCCAAGCGCGTTGACCGGCGGAGACGAGGGAGTCCGGTCGTCCGAACGGCGTGTCGGGGAGGACGTCACCGGCCAGGTCCCGCAGTTCGTCGAACACGCCATGATGCGCGGCGAGGGCGTACGCCTGCGCGGCGAGGGCATAGGTGAGCTTGTTGTAGCTGGCGAAGGCCAGCTTGAGCGCCGAAGCCTGGCCGATGGGCCCGTTCAGCACGATCGGCCGCAGTTCGGTCGGACTGAACAGGTCCCTGGCTCCGGCGACCGCCCGCGCGTCACCAGAGAGATACAGCCGCGTCGTCCCCGGCTTTTTCGGCGGTGGCCCGACGATGCCGCCGTCGACGACGACAACGCCATCCCGATGGGCGAACCTCGTGCCGATCTCGCGCGCGTGCTCCGGGCTGATCGCGTTCGCGTCGACATAGACGCCTTCGAAGCCGGTGGCGGCGACGGACGCGGCGACCTCACGCGCGGCGGCCGGCGGGCAGACGCTGAGGATCGTCGAGCATTCGGCGAGCTCGTCGAGGCGTGCGCACTCGACCAGCCCGGCCGCCTCCGCACGTCGGCGGGTTGCCGGTCCGCGGCCGTCGGAGACCCACCGCACGGGTGTCCCTGCGGAGGCCAGCTGTGCGCCGACAGCCGCTCCCATCGCGCCGGGATGCACCAAACCGACCGAGTCCATGATCGCTCTTCCCGCCATGGATGGAGCCTAACCGCGTTGGACGCGCACCTCAGCTCGCCGCTTCGTCCTCGAGCCGGTGCAGTGCGGACCGGCGTTCGGGACCCAGGTACTTCACCAATTCCAGCACCGCGAAGTGGCCGGAGTCGGGGCCGGCCGAAGTCCGCGCCATCCCGTGCATCAGCAGGCGGCGGACCAGCCGGGCACAGCCGGCCGGTTCCCGGTGACCGAGCCGGCTGACGTCGCTCATCGACCAGCTGTCGAGCTCGCCCAACCGCCCCAGCAGTGCCCGTTCGTCGTGATCGAGGGCCGCGAGTTCGGTTCGAAGGGACGTCCGCAGGTCGTCGGTGACGAAGGCGAAGGGGTCCGTTCGAACGTATTCGAGCAGGGTTTCCGCTGTGTACACCATGAACCAGGATGCGGCGAGCTGCAGCGAGTCCGGGATGCCGTCGAGCAGCCGGCACAGTGCGCTGATGGCCGGGGCGTTGGCGGTGGTCAGCCGGAAGCCGGGCCGGGCGATGCACCGGGTGAGGAGTTTCACCGAGCCGATCTCGGCCAGCTCGTTGAGGTTGGCCTCGGCTCGTTCGCCCGGCACGGCCAGTGGTGCCAACGGGAACTCGCGTTCACCGGGCAGCTGGAACGGGGTCCGCGCGGTGATCAACACCCGCAGCCCGCGGCAGTGCTGCAGCAGGGCGGCCAGCGCGGTGGCGTCGATACCCGCGCGCTCGTAGCCGTCCATGACCAGCAGCGTCGGCTGGTCGCCGACCAGCGTCCGCAGCTCGGCTTGGAGGGTGACGGCGGCCGCGGCGGCCGGCAGGTTCAGTGCCGCTCCGACCAGTCCCGACAGCGGCTCGGACCCGGTGTCGCGGGTCGCGCACGATTGCGTCGGCGCCGAGCTCCATAGCACCGGGAGCCGGTGTTCACGATGCAGGAAACCCGCGATCTCCAGCGCGATCCTTGACTTGCCGATGCCGGGCAGCCCGGTGATGCTCACCAACCGCAGGTTGCCGGTCCCGAGCAGGTCGCCGAGCATCCAGACTTCGGCTTCACGCCCCACGAGGGTGTCCATCGGCGCGGGCGGTGGGACCGGTCCGGTTTCGTAGCTCAGTTTCAGCTCGTTGGCCGAGCCACCCGCCGCCTTCTCGAAATGTGCCCGCTCCTGCCCGGTCAGTCCGAGCCCTTCGGCGATCAGCTGCACGGTGTCCCGGCGCGGCCGATGTGCCTTGCCGAGCTCCAGGTCCCGGATCGCCCGCACGCTGACGGTCGACAGATCCGCCAGTTGTCGCTGCGTCGCGCCGCGGTCGATGCGGTGGCGCCGCAGCAGTTCCCCGAACCGCGGCACCCCGTGCGACGGCGGCTCGGCGGCTTCGCCGGATACCGGCGGCTCCGGGGTGGCCTGTCTCGTCATGCGCAACGACGTTGCCAGAGCGGCGACAACCGGGACAAGGGTATTTGCACCCACAGAAAGCACGGAAAACCCAGGCCGGAAGGCAATCGAGGTCAAGCCTTTCGGCACGACCGTTTCCGGGTTCGCGTCGTTGCTGAAGGTGAGATTAGGGTTGCTCAGGGTGATCATGTCAGGGTCGGGTGAGGGATGGCACAGCGGCACCCGAACGCGCGAGCCGCGCCTCGGATGGCCTCGCTTGGTCAGCGGTTAAGGTCGTTCCAGTCTGTTGTTCACCCAAGACCGGGAGCCCCTGCGTGACTGACTCGTTTGTGCATCTTCATGTTCACACTGAGTACTCGATGCTTGACGGTGCGGCGAAGATGGGCAAGCTGTTCGCGGAGGCGAAGCGACTGGAGATGCCCGCGGTCGCGATGTCCGACCACGGCAACATGTTCGGCGCGGCGGAGTTCTACGCGGTCGCGCAGAAGACCGGGGTCAAGCCGATCATCGGCATCGAGGCGTACGTCGCGCCGGAGAGCCGCTTCCACAAGAAGCCGGTGTTCTGGGGGCAGCAGAACCAGCGCGGGTCCGACGAGCTGGGCGAGGGCGGCGACGTCTCGGGTGCCGGCGCGTACACGCACATGACAATGTTCGCCGAGACAGCCGGCGGCCTGCGGAACCTGTTCCGCCTGTCCTCGATGGCGAGCACGCAGGGTTACTATCGCAAGCCCCGAATGGACCGGGAGCTCATCGCGGAGCTTCACGAAGGCATCATTGCCACCACCGGCTGCCCCTCCGGTGAGGTGCAGACCAGGCTGCGGCTGAAGCAGCCGGACGCCGCGATGCAGGCCGCGTCCGACTACAAGGACATCTTCGGCGCGGACAACTTCTTTCTCGAACTGATGGACCACGGATTGCCCATCGAGCGGTCGGTCCGCGAGGGCTTGCTGAACATCGGCAAGCAGCTCAACCTGCGGCCAGTGGCCACGAACGACTCGCACTACGTGACCAAGGACCAGTCCGAGGCCCACTCCGCGCTGCTGTGCGTGCAGGCAGGCAAGACCCTCAACGACCCCAACCGGTTCAAGTTCGACGGCGACGGCTACTACCTCAAGTCCGCCGCGGACATGCGCGCCTACTGGGACGTCGAGGTGCCCGGCGCCGCGGACAGCACGCTGCTGATCGCCGAGCGGGTTCAGTCCTACGAGGACGTCTATTCGCACAAGGATCGGATGCCGGTCTTCACCGTCCCCGAGGGCTACAACGAGGGGTCGTGGCTGACCGAGCAGACGATGAAGGGGCTGGCCTGGCGTTTCCCGGACGGTGCCCCCGACGGCTACCAGGCCCGCATCGATCGCGAGCTCGACGTGATCGTCGGCAAGGGCTTCCCGGCCTACTTCCTCATCGTCGCCGACCTCATCACCCACGCCCGCAAGGTCGGCATCAGCGTGGGCCCCGGTCGTGGTTCGGCGGCCGGTTCGCTGGTCGCGTACGTGCTGGGTATCACGAACTTGGACCCGATTCCGCAGAAGCTGCTGTTCGAGCGGTTCTTGAACCCCGAGCGGGCGTCGATGCCTGATATCGATATCGACTTCGACGACCGCCGGCGCGGCGAGATGATCCGCTATGCCACCGAGACGTATGGTGCGGACCGTGTCGCGCAGGTGATCACTTTCGGCACCATCAAGACCAAGGCCGCCATCAAGGACTCGGCGCGGGTGCACTACGGCCAGCCCGGGTTCGCGATCGCGGACAAGATCTCGAAGGCGTTGCCGCCGCCGATCATGGCGAAGGACATCCCGCTCTCGGGCATCGTCGACCCGGACCACGAGCGCTACGCCGAAGCGGCCGAGGTCCGTGCGCTGGTCGAGAGCGACCCGGAGTGCAAGACGATCTTCGACACGGCCCGGGGCATCGAGGGCTTGATCCGCAACGCCGGTGTGCACGCCTGCG
>NZ_JAODNM010000010.1 GCF_025464955.1 Amycolatopsis sp.
TGCTCTACCTGCTCAAACACCAACGCAACCGCGCGCTCACGCAGCTCACGAGGGTGCCTCGAAGACTTGGCCATAACTCCATCCTCACTCACACGATGGAGTCCCCGCCAAACCCGGGGCGGTTCAACGACAGCCGACCACACCCGCTGACCTCAAGAACCTCACCCGGCACTGAGGCGTCGCGGACCCACACATACGACACAAGAGCCACAAAAGTGCCCACGCGTTAGCCGGGGAAGACGGGGAGGGTGACGCGGGAGGGGTGGGCGGCGTCGTGGAAGACCTCGAACCGGCACGGCTTCGTGGCGGTCGCCGTGCCCGAGGGTTCGCCCGTGCCGTGGTTCCGCGCGAACCGCGGGAACGCGCCGCCGGTCACCTGGACACGCAGCCGGTGCCCGCGCCGGAAGCGGTACGCCGTGGGGTCCAGACTCACCTCCGCGGTGACGATCCCATCGGCGTCTGCCTCGGGTACCCCCGGCCGCAGCCGCAGGATGCCCTCGGTGACGTTGCGGGAAACCCCGCCCGGGTCGACATCGCAGAGCCGGACGAACACGTCCGCGTAGCCGAGGTCGGTACGGACGTGGACCGTCGCCGAGACTTCGCCGATGAGATCGAGCGACACCTTGAGCGACTCACCGGTGTAGACGAGCACGTCCGGCCGCGCCTCGACGGAAGCGTTGTCGCGTTGCCGGTTCTCGCCCGTCAGCAGCGGCCCGCCGACCGACGGCGTGGGATCGGCCGGGTCGTAGGTGAACTTGTCCGGAGTGGACTCCGTCGCAGTCTCCTCGCCGAGCCTTCCGACGGGCTGCAGGTGCCACGCCTTCGGCGTCGACTCCGCGGGCGGCCACTGGTCGAAGTCGAGCCATCGGCCCGCTCCTTGCAGGAACAGCCGCACCGGCGCCTGACGCAGCTGGGCGCGGTCGCCGAGCAGGTGCGCGGTCAGCCACGAAGCCTGGTCGGCGATCATCGGCCCCATGCTCGACGGCTGCCCGTGGCTCCACGGACCGATGGTGATCCGGGTTTCCCGACCGGCGGCGGTGAGTGCTTTGAAGTCCCGCAGCTGGGCGGGCAGGAACAGGTCGAACCAGCCGGTCACCATGCTGGTCGGCGTGGTCAGCTCGGCGAGGCCCTTGCTGTGGTCGGTCGGCGACCAGAAGTCGTCACCCGGCTCGGCGTGGCCGGTGACGTCGGCGAGGAACCGCACCGGCTTGCCGATCGCGGCGACGTCGGCCGTGTTCGTCGGCAGGTGCGCCATCGCCGCGCGGATCCGCTTGGCCTTGCGCGGGTTCGGCAGCGCCGCGAACCGCCGTTCCTGAGTGCCGATCAGCGCCGACCACGAGAGCATGTTGTCCAGCCCGAGCACCCCGCCCGGATAGAACGAGCTGACGAACTCCGACGCCGTGATGCCGAGACACATCGCTTCGAGCGGCGGGTCGAGGTACGGGCCGATGGCCCACTGGGTGTGGCCGAGATAGCTCATCCCCGTCGTCGCCAGCCTGCCGTCGCACCACGGTTGCTCGCGCAGCCAAGCCGCGGTCGCGAGCCCGTCTTCCTTCTCCTGCTGGAACGCCCAGAACTCACCTTCGGAGCCGAAGGTGCCGCGTACGTCCTGCACGACGACCTGCAGCCCGCGACGCGCAAGCGCCCCGCCGAGCAGCTTCCCCAGCAGGGTGCTCTTGCTGTACGGCGTCCGGATGAGTACCACCGGCATCGGCGTCTCACCCGGAGGGCGGTACCGGTCGGCTCGCAGGCGTACGCCGTCGGGCATCGGCACGGCGATGTCCTTGGCCACGGCCGGCTTCGGGACTTCGGCGGCAGGCAGCCCAAGAAGTTTGTCGACGAGTCGTTCGAACACGCGGAGCCACCGTTCTGCCTGGGGTTAACGGTCGATCAGCCGAGGCTACCTGAGCTTCGCGAGGGTCTCGGGCCGTAGCAGCGCCGCTAGCTGTTCGGGCGGCAGCAGTCCCTTTTCGATGACGAGTTCAGCGACTCCGCGTCCGGTGGCGAGGGCTTCCTTCGCGATTTCGGTGGCCGCGGCGTAGCCGATCGCCGGGTTCAGCGCGGTGACGAGCCCGATCGAATTGGTGACGTAGCCGAGCAGCACGTCCGGGTTCGCGGTGATCCCGGCGACGCAGCGTTCCGCGAGTACGAGACAAGCCGCCTTCAGATGCGTGATGCTCTCGGACAGCGAGTGCAGGATGATCGGCTCGAACGCGTTGAGCTGCAGCTGTCCGGCTTCCGCGGCCATCGTCACGGTGACGTCGTTGCCGATGACCTCGAACGCGACCTGGTTGACCACCTCGGGGATCACCGGGTTGATCTTGCCCGGCATGATCGACGAACCGGCCTGCACGGGCGGGAGGTTGATCTCGTTGAACCCCGCGCGCGGGCCCGACGAAAGCAGCCGCAGGTCGTTGCAGCTCTTGGACAGCTTCACCGCGATCCGTTTGAGCACCCCGGAAAGGTGGACGAACGCGCCGCAGTCCTGGGTCGCCTCGATCAGGTCGGCCGCGGTCACCACGGGCAGCCCGGTGATCTCGGCGAGGTGACGGCACGCGGCCTCGGCGTAGCCGTCCGGCGCGTTCAGGCCGGTGCCGATCGCCGTCGCGCCGAGGTTGATCTCGTGCAGCAGCGTGACGGCCTCGGTCAGCCGCAGCCGGTCCTCGCCGAGCATGACCGCGTAGGTACCGAACTCCTGGCCCAGCGTCATCGGCACGGCGTCCTGCAGCTGGGTGCGGCCCATCTTCAGCAGGTCGTGGAACTCGACGGCCTTGGCCGCGAAAGCCGTCTCCAGCACGGTCATCGCCGAGGACAGCTCACGCACGGCGATGATCGTCGCGACGTTGACCGCGGTCGGGTAAGCGTCGTTGGTCGACTGGCTGCGGTTGACGTGCTCGTTCGGATGCACGCGGGTGTAGTCGCCCTTTTTGTGTCCGAGCAGTTCGAGCGCGCGGTTCGCGATGACCTCGTTGGCGTTCATGTTCGTCGACGTCCCGGCCCCGCCCTGGATGACGTCGACGACGAACTGTTCGTGCAACGCGCCGCCGCGGATCTCCGTGCACGCGGCGACGATCGCGTCGGCGACGTCCGGCTCGAGCAGGCCGAGTTCGCCGTTGGCGCGCGCGGCGGCCTCCTTGACCGACGCCAGCGCTTCGATCAGGTGCGGGTACGCCGAGATCGCGGTGCCGGTGATGGGGAAGTTCTCTCTGGCCCTGGCGGTGTGCACCCCCCAGTACGCGTCCGCGGGGACTTCCTTGTCTCCCAGTAGATCGTGTTCGATCCGGATCGGCACGCGCTTCCCCTTACTTCACTTCGCGGAGTCGTTCGGCGAGCGCGCCGACGATCTTGAGTCCGTCTTCACCGGTCGTTCCGGCGAACGGTTTCAGCAGCGCGGCGTCGACCCCGCAGAGCGTCAACACGGCGGCGAGCACGGGCTGGCGTGCCCGGTCGGAACCGTCGGCGACCTTGACGACGATCGAGGTGCCGTCGGCCAGCGCGGCGACCTGGACACCTTCGAACCCGTCCTTGGCGATCAGCCCCGGCACGGCGTTCATCAGCTTGGTGACGTCGCGCCGCGTCCCGGCGACCATCTCGGGATGCGCGCGGATCGCCTGCGCGACAAGGCCTTCCGAGCTGCCGGCGGCGGCGCGGGCGATCCGGCTGATCGCGGTCGCGAGTCCCCGCTGCGACACGGCGAACAGCGGGGCGCCACAGCCGTCGACAGCCACTCGCGCCACCGGCTGCCCGGACAGGTCCTCGACGGTCTCGGCGATCGCCTGCTGCAGGGGATGCCCGGGGTCGAGGTAGTCCGCCGTCGACCAGCCGCGCAGGTGGCAAGCCGCGAGCATTGCCGCGTGCTTGCCAGAACAGTTGTGGGCCAGCTTGCTGGGGCTCCGGCGGGTCGCGAGCCACCGGTCGCGCTGCACCGGGTCGTACGGGAAGTCCTCGGGATTGCCCAGATCGCGGGTGTGGAAGCCGGCCGTGGTGAGGATCTGCTCCGCGCCGTGGAGATGGATCTGCTCCCCGGAATGGCTGGCCGCGCTCAGCGCGAGCAGCCGCGGGGGCAGGGCCAGGCCGAGCCGGTTCATCGCGACGGCCTGCATCGGCTTGGCCGCCGAACGCGGG
Source organism: Amycolatopsis sp. (assembly GCF_025464955.1). GTDB lineage: Bacteria > Actinomycetota > Actinomycetes > Mycobacteriales > Pseudonocardiaceae > Amycolatopsis. Next base: position 4,126 of record NZ_JAODNM010000010.1, read on the forward strand.
TAGAACGCCGCGTCGACGTCGCCCGCTTCGAACAGCGTCGAGCCGTCGGGCGCGAGTACCACCACGGACCCGTAGTGGACGCCTTCGGTCATGCCGCTTCGCAGCATGTGCAGGAGCGGTACGTGATCGGGCACGCGGACGGGTGCGGCGGCGCTCACTTTTCCCCGTTCTTGGTGACGATGGTGGTCAACGCGGTCTCGACCTGCGCCAGGTGTGCGGTCATCGCCGTCACCGCGGCCGCTTCGGAGCCTTCGGCGATCGCGGCGACGATCCGCCGGTGCTCGGTGTTGGACCGCCCGCGGCGGTCGCCGAGCTGGTTGAGGAAGGCCGACTGCCGGGCCAGCGCGTCGCGGATCTCCTCGATGACCTTGCCGAACACCGGGTTGCCGGACGACTGCGCGATGGTGATGTGGAAGAGCGAGTCCAGCGCCACCCACGCGGTGTTGTCGGTCTCGAGGTCCATCCGCTCGACGAGGTGGCCGAGCAGGTCGAGGTTGTCCGAGCTCCGCCGCAGCGCGGCGTACCCGGCGGCGGGGATCTCGACATGGCGCCGGACCTCGAACAGGTCCCGCGCCGAATACGGGCCGAACGTGGGGTTCTCCACCGGGCCGGTCGCGGTGACGAAGGTGCCCTTGCCGGTTTTCGACTCGGTCATGCCCAGCGCCTGCAGCCCTCGCAGCGCCTCGCGGATGACCGAGCGGCTGACCTCGAAATCCTTGCCGAGCGTCGCCTCCGACGGCAGCTTGTCGCCGACCTCGTACTCCCCGCGCTCGATCGCCGCACGCAGGTGGGCCAGAACGGCCTCCATGGCACTGATGCGCCGGGGGGCCTGTCTGGCTGTCTGGCTGTCAGACAGGTTCATAGCCGGAATCGTGCGTCTCCCCGCCACCTGTTGTCAAGTCCCCTCGGGGCCACCCCTGTGGCGTTGTGACGTGTCGTGAAGGCCACCTTCACGGCGTAAGGCGTACTCAACTCGGCCTTGACGACGTCTCTGCCCTGCCGAAAGTGCCTTCAGGAGCCCCAACAGTCACATTGCATCGGGTGCACACGACCGAGCGCATCGAGCCGTGCAGGTCCAGGACCTTGCGTGCGGACAGTCCTGACCGCTGGTGCAGGCCGTCGATGTTCTGGGTCGGCACCCGGACCGCCAACCCGGCCCGGTCCATCCCGGCCAGTGCGCGATGAGCGGCGTTCGGCTCAGCCCGCGAGGCGGAGTGGCCGGCGTAGGTTCGCCAGAACGCGGTGCGCCTCCGGGTCGGCCAGGAAGTTCTCGAGGGTGAACTGGTTCACCGCAGCGGGGTTCTTCGTCCACACGCCGTCCGGGCCGCGGTAGTCGGGGATTCCGGAGTCGGTCGAGATGCCGGCGCCGGTCAGCACGGCGACGCGTCGGACGCCGCGCCCCAGGTCGGGATTTCCTCATCCATGACGAGGAAGCGTAGAGATCGCGAGGTCACCGGACGACTTCTTTTCGCGTCCGCCCGACGACTCCCCGTGGTCGAAAAAAACAGTCGGCGCGGCGGGCAGCGCGGCGCGCCGCCGCGGGGGCAAGATGGACTTCTCGCGCCGCCCCCGGACCGTCGCCCTCGGCCGCCGGGGCATACGGTGGAAGTCCGGGCAGCGCGTCGCCGACCGGTCCGTTTCGGGGAGGTTTTCGCTGGTGTCGAAGGATTCTTTCGTCCACCTGCATGTGCACACCGAGTACTCGATGCTCGATGGCGCGGCGAAGATCGCGCCCCTGTTCAAAGAGGCATCGCGGCTCGAGATGCCCGCGGTCGGGATGACCGACCACGGCAACATGTACGGCGCCGACGAGTTCTACCAACAGGCGGGCAAGCACGGCCTCAAACCGATCATCGGCGTCGAGGCGTACGTCGCGCCGGAGAGCCGCTTCCACAAGAAGCCGGTGTTCTGGGGGCAGCAGAACCAGCGCGGGTCCGACGAGCTGGGCGAGGGCGGAGACGTCTCTGGCGCCGGCGCGTACACGCACATCACGATGCTCGCCGAGAACTCCACCGGCCTGCGCAACCTGTTCAAGCTGACGTCGATGGCCAGCATGCAGGGCTACTACCGCAAGCCCCGGATGGACCGCGAGCTCATCGCGGAGAACCCCGGCGGCATCATCGCGACCACCGGCTGCCCGTCGGGCGAGGTGCAGACGCGGTTGCGGCTCGGCCAGCACGAGGCGGCGATGCAGGCCGCTTCGGACTACAAGGACATCTTCGGCGCGGACAACTACTTCCTCGAGCTGATGGACCACGGCCTGGCCATCGAGAAGTCGGTCCGCGATGGGCTGCTGAACATCGGCAAGCAGCTCGGCCTGCGGCCACTGCCGACCAACGACTCCCACTACGTCACCAAAGACCAAGCCGCCGCGCACTCCGCGCTGCTGGCGGTCCAGTCGGGCAAGACGCTCAGCGACCCGACCCGGTTCAAACTCGACGGCGACGGTTACTACCTCAAGTCCGCCGCGGACATGCGCGCCTACTGGGACGTCGAGATCCCCGGCGCGGCCGACAACACGCTGCTGATCGCCGAGCGCGTCGAGTCCTATGAAGACGTCTACGCGCACAAGGACCGGATGCCGGTCTTTACCGTCCCCGAGGGCTACAACGAGGGTTCGTGGCTGACCACCGAGACGATGAAGGGCCTGGCCTGGCGCTTCCCCGACGGCCCGCCGGAGGGCTACCCCGAGCGCATCGAGTACGAGCTCGGCGTGATCATCCAGAAGGGCTTCCCCGCCTACTTCCTCATCGTCGCCGACCTCATCACCCACGCCCGCAAGGTCGGCATCCGGGTCGGCCCCGGTCGTGGTTCGGCGGCCGGTTCGCTGGTCGCGTACGTGCTGGGCATCACGAACTTGGACCCGATTCCGCAGAAGCTGCTGTTCGAGCGGTTCTTGAACCCCGAGCGGGCGTCGATGCCCGATATCGATATCGACTTCGACGACCGCCGGCGCGGCGAGATGATCCGCTATGCCACCGAGACGTATGGCGCGGACCGTGTCGCGCAGGTGATCACTTTCGGCACCATCAAGACCAAGGCCGCCATCAAGGACGCCGCCCGCGTCCAGTACGGCCAGCCGGGCTACGCGATCGCGGACAGGATCTCCAAGGCGCTTCCGCCGCCGATCATGGCGAAGGACATCCCGCTCTCGGGCATCGTCAACCCCGAGCACGAGCGCTACGCCGAAGCGGCCGAGGTCCGTGCGCTGGTCGAGAGCGACCCGGAGTGCAAGACGATCTTCGACACGGCCCGGGGCATCGAGGGCTTGATCCGCAACGCCGGTGTGCACGCCTGCG
>NZ_JAODNM010000109.1 GCF_025464955.1 Amycolatopsis sp.
GGGGAATGCAGTCAGGGCTCGTCAGTGTCGCGGCCGGGTGATCCGGTCGCGGCACTCACGAGCCCTGGAGTGGGTCGGTATTCTGTTACAGGTGAACGGTGTTGCGCCTGGGTCTTCGAAGCGGATCAAGATCAATGCCGCTAACTTAAGAAATTAGATAACAATTCTTCACGCAAGAAGTGTGTCGATTTGACATTCGTGCCATTTGCCACATCGCATACGATGCTTTAAATTGAGACGGTGAGAGAAGCAAGCAGGAGTCATGAACGCCGTTTCGCGGATGGTGTGTCCATTGGTGTCCTGACTCGAATCTTCCATAGAGACTTGGTCGACGAGGTTCTCGCTGACACGGATCGCGTAGAGCGACGCTCGCGGTTACTGCCGGCTCGAGTGGTCGTTTACTACGTGCTGGCGTTGTGCCTGTTCTGCGAAGACGCCTACGAAGAAGTGATGCGAAAACTGGTCAACGGCCTGCGATTTCTCGGGACCTGGACCGACGACTGGCACGTGCCGACGACCAGCGCGATATCGCAAGCTCGCCAGCGGCTTGGCGAGGCACCGCTGCGAGAACTCTTCGACAGGGTTGCTCGGCCGCTGGCTGTTCCGGGGACGCCGGGAGCGTGGTTTCATGGTCTGAGGGTTATGGCAGTCGACGGAGTAATCCTCGACACCCCGGACACCCCTGGAAACCTTGAGGCGTTCACCAAAAAATCTCATGGTAGCGGCGAAAGCCCGTTCCCTCAGGTGCGGGTTGTAGGCCTGGGAGAATGTGGAACCCATGCGATTGTCGCGGCAGAAATCGACTCCTGGAAAGTCTACGAACGCGAGATGCTCGGACGCCTGCTGCCTGCTTTCGAACCCGGCACAATCGTGTTGGCCGACCGTGGCTTCTTCGGGTACGACCTCTGGTCGGCTGCACGCGACACCGGTGCTGATCTGCTCTGGCGCCTGTCTGCCACGGTCGATGTGCCAGTGTTGGAGTCCTTGTCGGACGGCTCCTACAGGTCAGAATTGGTACCCAAGAACATGAAAGCAGATTTCAAACGCGGCAAACGGCGTAGTATACCGACTGAGGTTAGGATTCCCATCCGCGTTGTGGAGTACACGATCACGAACCGTGGCGATGAGGCGGAGACCGTCCGGTTGATCACAACCCTGATGGATCACGAACTTGCCCCGGCTATCGAGTTGGCCGCCTTATATCGAGAACGATGGGAATTCGAGCTTACGCTCGACGAGATCGAAACCCATCAAATGGCGCAGTCCAGAGTTCTCCGCTCCAAATCTCCCGAGCTTGTCCGCCAGGAGATATGGGCACTCCTACTCACTCACTACGCCGTCCGATCTTTCATGCGAGACGCCGCAGACGATGGTGACGACCCGCTTGACGTCGACCGGCTGTCGTTCACCCGCAGCCTTCACGTCATCCGCCGTCAGGTCACTGGCCAGGCGGGTTTTCCCCCCTCGTAGACTTCAGCAAGCAATCCACGAAACCTTGACTGAGATCCGGGAACGTCGCCTCCCGCTGCGTCGAAAACGAACCTACCCTCGAGTTATCAAGCGCTGCCGCTCCGGTGAAAAGGTAATCAAAAGAAGCTTTCACGCGCAACGTCGATACCACGACGAGCCAGCAATACGCATCTTCGTGCGGCCCGCTAAGTAAGCGGCATTGGGATCGAGATAAGCGGGCGGGATGAAGTCCGGTCTCCCGTCACCACCCATGCGTACTTCCCAACCACCACAATGCACCAACCTATGGTGCCGTTCACACAGGAGGGTCAAGTTGTTCAGGTCGGTTGGCCCACCGAGGATCCAAAAAATAATGTGGTGACCCTCGGTGTGTTTGGCGTGTTTGTTGCAACCGGGAAAGGCGCATCCGCGGTCTCTCATGACGAGTCGTCGCCGTTGTCCGGTGGTGATGATTCGCTTGGACCGCCCCAGATCCATCTGCTCGCTCTCGGTGCCGAGAACAGCGGGGATCACCTTGCAGTCACAGGCGAGCATCCGTGCTTCGGCGGCGGTGATGACGCCGCCGTAGTCGAGCATCGCGGTCCCGATCCCGGACTTCAGTGTCTCGTAGTCCACGGTGATCGCCACATGGACACGGTCACCGCCGTGGGTCGGGATCTCGTCGACGGTCATGGCGAGGCGGACGAGGTCGACGAGGGCGTCGGCGTGGCGTTCCCATTGACTGCGGGTGTCGCGGCCTTCCTCTTTCGTCGAGTGCGGCTTCGCCAACGGATCGAGGGCTGCGCGGAGTTGAGCGTAGGACAGGTTGTCCAGCTTGCCTTTCAGTGTGGCGGAGCCGTCGCGGTGTTCCTGGAACGACAGCTCCCGCTCCGGTCGCTCCGGCGGGTCCTTCGGCTCCGGCCCATCCGGGTCGAGGGTGTCGAGGATCCGGTCGCCGGCTTTCTTCACCTCAACCGGGGACGCGGCACGGGCCACACCGATGAGGATTTTCTCCGCCGCCACCCGATCCTCCTCCGACACCGTCGCGGGCATGGCCGTCATCGCTTTTACGATCACGTCGACGTGGGCGGGGGTGAGGGCACCGGCCAGTGCGGCGAGACCGGTCAGGGGTGCGACGGCGGGGACCTCTGTCCCGTCGATGGTGTAGGCGGAGTTGGTGCCGCGGGCGCGGACGACGATCTGGCGTGCGGCGGGCTCGGTCATCCCCGTCGTATGCATCAGCCAGTGCACCGCGGAGGTGTACTGGTGGGTGGTCTTGATGCCGTCGGTCTCGGTTTTGGTGACCACGAGCCCCAGCAGTGCGGTGTAACGGTTCATTTCCCGGGTGATCGCCCGGGCGTAGTCGACCAGCGTCGCCGGATCGGCACGGCGGATATCGGCGGGATCGGGGAGGGTGGTCGTTACGCTGGGCACTCCTTTATTCTACTACGGATCGAACGTTTATTCGGAACACGTTCAGGTGATAGGAGTTACTGCGGAACGTGATCATCGATAGATCGCGAAATCCACTTTCACGGCGAATTACGTTACGAGAAGCGGATTTCGCGACAACTGCTCGCAAAGCGTGTCACTCACTCATGCATCAGCCTTGCGAGGTCGTTGCTTAACGTGAGTGGCGAAGCGCGAACGGCGTTATCCGTGCGTTCACCGCAAGGAAAATCCCTTTCGGCCACTCGCGAAACGCAATCACCAAGGCAACAGAACAGGCCTTCGGGATCCGGGCCTCGCCTACCTTCGCCCCAGTCTTTGCTGCAGTAGGCCGACACGACCCACCGCAACTCGACGGCGACTTGCGGTCTCTTGGAAACTAAGAGACCGCACAAAAGCGCAAAAGTGCGACGCCTACGGGACTTCCGCCGTAGCCGAGCGGACGAAGTCCACGAGGACGGTGTAGACCGCGTCCCGGTCGATTTCGTTCAGGATGTTGTGCCGGTCCAGGGGGAAGATCACCGCCCGCGCGTTCGGCAGTAGGTTCGCCGCTTGTCGCGCGTCTTCGGCCGGCGCCAGGTCGTCTTCTTCCCCGTGCAGGAGAAGTACCGGCAGGGTAAGGGCGCCCGATTCGACGACGGCTTCCAATCGTGCGCGCCCTTCGGTCAGTGCGGTGATTGTCTCGAGGCGGATGCCGCCGTCCCAGGTCAGCGGGTCTTCGCGGATCTGCCGGGCGTAGGCCTCGTCGCGGGTCAGCTCGATCGGATCCTTGCGCAACTCCATCAGGTCGATGCCGCTGGCGATCACCTTGGCCAGTCCGCCTGCCGCGTCGACCGGCATCAGCGACGAGCCCGCGAGCACCAGGCCGGCCGGGGTGAAACCGTTGGGCAGCAGGCGTTCGGCGGTCAGCATGGTCACCACGGCGGAGCCGAGTGAATGGCCGGCGAGGATCACCGGCAGGTCCGGATGTGCCGCTCGCGCGAGACGCAGCAGGTGTTCGGCGTCGTCGACGAGGTCGTCGACCCGGTTGATCAGGACGCGGACCCCTTCACTGAGTCCGTGTCCTAAGTGGTCGGACGCCCACAACGCGAAACCGGCCGCGTTCAGGGTTTCGGCGAGCGGCCGGTAGGAGCCGATGTGCTCACCGAGGCCGTGGAAGAAGACGACAAGCGCCAGTGGTTCCTCGGGCTCCCAATGGTCGTAGTGGATCTTGCCTGTCGCGCCGTCGAACTCGCTCATCCGCTGCTTCCGTTCGCCAGGCCGAGTGAGAGATCGGCTATCAAGTCCCCGACGCCTTCCAGTCCAACGGAAAGCCGGATCAGGCCGGGGGTCACACCGCTCGCGCGCTGCTGTTCGGAGTCGAGTTGGGCGTGGGTGGTGGACGCCGGGTGGATCACCAAGCTGCGGACGTCCCCGATGTTCGCGAGGTGGCTGAACAGGCGCACACCGTCGACGAACCGCCGCCCCGCGTCGAGACCGCCCTTGATCTCGAACGCCAGCACAGCGCCGACGCCGTTCGGCAGGTACTGCTTCGCCGCCGCGTGCCACGGGCTCGCGGGCAGCCCGGCGTAGTGCACGTGCTCGACCTGCGGTTGCGCGTCGAGCCACTCTGCAACGGCCTGCGCGTTGGACACGTGCCGTTCCATCCGCAATGACAGCGTCTCGATCCCTTGTAGCAGAAGGAAGCTGTTGAACGGCGACACCGCGGGACCCAGATCCCGCACCAGTTTCGTCCGCAGCCGCAGCGCGTAGCCGAGCGCGCCGAACTCCTCACCGAACACCAGACCGTGGTAGCTCGGGTCCGGTTTGGTCAGTTGCGGCCAGCGGTCCGGTTCGGCCTGGAAGTCGAACTTCCCGCCGTCGACGACCATTCCGCCGATCGCTGTCCCATGCCCGGCCAGGAACTTCGTCGTCGAGTGCACGACGATGTCGGCGCCGTGGTCGAGCGGACGCAGCAGGTACGGCGTCGGCACGGTGTTGTCGACGACCAGCGGGACACCGGCGTCGTGCGCGATCCCCGCGACCATGGCGAGGTCGAGGACCGAGCCGCCGGGATTTCCCACGGACTCGGCGTAGAGCGCTTTCGTGCCAGGACGCAACGCCGCCCGCCAGGCGTCCGGGTTGTCGGTGTCCGTGACGAAGTCGACGGTGATCCCGAAGTCCGCGAACGTGTACGCGAACAGGTTGTATGTTCCGCCGTACAGCGTCGCGGCCGAGACGATGTGGTCGCCCGCCCGCGCGATGTTCAGCAACGCCAGCGCGGACGCCGCTTGTCCACTTGCGACAGCGACGGCGGCCAACCCGTTTTCGAGGTCCGCCAGCCGTTCCTCGACGACCGATGTGGTCGGATTGGACAGCCGCGTGTAAGCATGGCTTTCCAGGTCGCGTAGGGCGAAGGCGTCTGCCGCGTGGTCGGCGTCACGGAACGTGTACGAGCTGCTCTGGTAGATCGGCGTCGCGCGCGCCCCGGTGGCCGGATCCGGGCTCGCGCCCGCATGGATCTGCCGGGTTTCGAACGACCTGCGTGGGGGTTCGGTCACTCCGCCACGTCCGACCACCAGCGCGCGGCGACCCGCGGATGCGAGCGCAGCCACCCGACGAGCGCGTTCTCGCCGAACGCGGCGAGCAGCGGGTTGCCTTTCTCCTGACTGACCCCGCGTGACGCCGCCGCGAGCTCCGGCGGCAGTTGGAGCGGTTCGACGACGGCGTCGAGCCGCGGCCCGAGGAAGAACGGCACCGACAGCCGCTTGACGCCGACCGGCGGGCTGACCACCCGGTGCCGGGTCGCGGTGAGGTAGCCCTGCGTGGCGATCTCCAGCATCTCGCCGATGTTGAACACGAACGCCCCCGGCACCGGTTTCGCGTCGATCCAGCTGCCGTCGGACGCTTGGACCTGCAGCCCGCCGACGTCGTCCTGCTGCAGCAGCGCGAGGTACCCGTAGTCCTTGTGGACGCCGACGCCCTGATCCGAGTTTTCGTCCGGTCGGCCCGGGTACTGGACGATCTTCACGTGCGTGGACGCCTCGGCGTCGAACCACGTGTCGAAGTAGTCCTCGCCCTGGCCCAGCGCCGCGGCGAGCGCGCGCAGGACCTCGCGGCTGACCCGCAGCGCCTCGGCCTGCCAGGCCAACGTCGTTTCCCGCAGCTCAGGCAGCGCCGCGGGCCACTGGTTCGGCCCGATGAGCCCGGTCCAGGCGGGATCGCCGGGCTCGAGCCGTCGCGCGGCGCGTTCCGGTCCGATGTCGATCTGCTCGCGCCAGTCCGGCGAGCCGCCGGTGTGCTCGGTGCCGACCCGGGTGTACCCCCGGAACTGCGGCGAGCTCACGTTCTCGATGGCGAGCCGCTGACCGAGCGGCAGCGCGAAGAAGTCGCGGGCGACGTCGAACATCGACGTCATCAGGTTTTTGGGCACCCCGTGCCCCACGACGTAGAAGAACCCCACGTCATGGGCCGCGTGGCGGAGTTCGGCGAGGAACTCGGCCCGGGCACCGGAAACTCGGAAGCGCGAGATGTCGATCAGGGGAAGCGTCGTCTCACTCACCCTCTCGAGCATAGGACGTCCTGGTGGGTTCATCCCATCCTGCGGACGTCATGAGGCAGGATGGCCCGGGTGGCCGGAACCAAGAAACTGTGGACTGGGGTTCTACTCGCGACTGTGCTGCTCGCCGGGGCCTGCACCAGCACCCCGTCACCGGCTCCACCTGCTTCCGCGCCCGCTCCGGCGAGTTCTTCCACGAAGGCCCCGGACAACGGGTTCACCGTGGTCGCCGCGGGGGACATCCTGATCCACCCGGCGCTGACCGACCAGGCCACCGCAGACGCCCAGGCGGGCGGGGGCGGCGCGCTCGACTACCGCCCGATCCTGGCCGGGTTGAAACCGATCATTTCCCAGGCTGACCTGGCGATCTGTCATCTCGAGACGCCGCTAGCGCCGGAGGGCGGGCCGTACAGCGGGTACCCGTCGTTCAGCGCGCCGCCCGAGATCGCCGACGCGCTCAAGGACACCGGGTACGACACCTGCTCGACGGCGTCGAACCACACACTGGACCAGGGCGCCGCCGGAATCACGAGGACGCTCGACAAGCTCGACGCGGTCGGCATCAAGCACACCGGGTCCGCGCGGTCGGCGCCGGAGGCCGCCACCCCGAACATCCTCGACGTACACGGGGTCAAGGTCGCGCAGCTGTCCTACGCGTTCGGGTTCAACGGCATCAAGGTGCCCAGTGGCAAGCCGTGGCTGGCGAACCTGATCGACGGCAACAAGATCATCGCCGCGGCCAAGGCGGCCCGCGCTGCCGGCGCCGAAGTGGTCATCGTCAGCCTGCACTGGGGCATCGAATACCAGCACGACGTGACGCCGGACCAGAGCGCGCTGGCGAAGAAACTGCTGGCGGACCCGTCGATCGACCTCATCGTCGGCCACCACGCGCACGTCGTGCAGCCGATCGAGAAGATCGGCGACAAGTGGGTCGCCTACGGCATGGGCAACCAGATCGCCCGCCACGATGAGCCCAAGGGTGACACCGAAGAGGGCATCATCACGCGCTTCCACTTCGCCAAGACGGCCGGCGGGTGGAAGGTCGACAAGGCCGAGTACCTGCCGACCCTGATCCAGCTCGGGCCGCCCATCCGGCTGATCGACCTGACCTACGGCACCCCTGGCGCGCGCGGTCAGGAGGCGTTGACCGCGACCGACAAGATCGTCCTCAGCCGGGGCGCCGCAGCCGACGGGCTGACTCGGCCCGGCAGCTGACGGCTCGGCTCGCACCCACCCTCAGCGGTCCCGGTGGGTGGCGAGTTCGGCGAGTGCCCGCAGTTCGGCGGTGACCTGCGGGCCCGAGTTCGCCGCAGCCAGGTGGGCGAGCGCGGCGGCCAGCAGGCTGTCGCCCTGCGCCTGGCTCCACGTCCGCCCGCCCGCCAGGTCGATCAGCTCGGCGGCACGGACCAGTTGGACGTCGGACAGCGACTGTTCCTGCTGGTAGAGCTTGCCCAGCTCGTTGCCGGCAGCGGTCCCCGAGGTGAGCGCGGCGACCACCGGGAGCGACTTCTTGCGGTTCTGGAGGTCCGAGTAGATCGGCTTGCCCGTCACCGCGGAGTCGCCCCAGATACCGAGCAGGTCGTCGACGTGCTGGAAGGCGAGCCCGAAGTTCTCGCCGAACGCCGTGAACCGCTCGACCTGTTCGGCGCTTCCACCGCCGAACAGCGCCCCGAGCCCGCACGCGGCACCCAGGAGCGCCCCGGTCTTGCCCCGGGCCATCTCGACGCACTCGGCCAGGGCGACCTCATCCCGGTCCTCGAACGCCACGTCCGCGCTCTGGCCTTCCAGCAGACGCAGCACCGCCATGCTGAGTGCCTGCATGGCCCGCTGCGCGTTCGGGTGCCCGCTGGCGGCGAGCACGTCGTACGCGAGGGTCAGCAGCGCGTCCCCGGCGAGGATCGCAGGCCCGGTGCCGAACACCGACCACGCCGTCCGGCGGTGACGCCGGGTCAGGTCACCGTCCATGACGTCGTCGTGCAGCAACGAGAAGTCGTGGACGAGTTCCACCGCCGCGGCCGCGGGGACGGCCAGCGCCGGGTCGGCGCCGCACGCCTTCGCGGCGAGCAGCACCAACGCCGGCCGGATCGCCTTGCCACCATCGCTGTCGATGCGGGCGCCGTGCTCGTCCCACCAGCCGTAGTGGTAACCGGTGATATGCCGCATCGAACCGGGCAGCCGGTCGGCCGCCTCCCGCAGCGCCGGGTCGATGGCCGCCCGGCTCCAGCTCAGCACCTCGCGCGCGGGCCGCGCGCCGGCAGTCGCCGGCAGGTCGATGGTGGTCATTCTCGGGCCTCCTTTATCGGCCGATTTCGACGTTCTCGAGCACACCGAGCGCGTCCGGGACGAGCACGGCGGCCGAGTAGTACGTGCTGACCAGGTACGAGATGACGGCACGGTTGTTGACGCCCATGAACCGGACGTTCAGCCCCGGCCGGTACTCGTCGGGCAGCCCCGTCTGGTGCAGCCCGATCACCCCGTGATCTTCCTCGCCGGTACGCATCGCCAATATCGAGCTCATCCCGGTCTCGCTGATCCGGATCTTGTCGCACGGCAGCAGCGGTACCCCGCGCCACGACGTGGCCCGCTTGCCGTTGACCTGCGTTTCCCCCGGGTAGAGGCCCCGGTTGGTGCACTCCCGGCCGAACGCCGCGATCGTTTTGGGGTGGGCCAGGAAGAACCTGGTCTTGCGGCGACGGCAGAGCAGTTCGTCGAGGTCGTCGGGGGTCGGCGGACCGGTGCGGGTCGAGATGCGCTGCTGGAGGTCGGCGTTGTGCAGCAGGCCGAACTCGCGGTTGTTGACGAGGTCGTCCTCCTGGCGTTCCCGCAGGGCTTCGATGGTCAACCGCAACTGCTGGTCGAGCTGGCTCATCGGCTGGTTGTACAGATCGACGACCCGGCTGTGGACGCGCAACATCGTCTGCGCGACGTTGAGTTCGTACTCACGCGGGGCAAGTTCGTAGTCGACGAAGGTGCCCGGCAGCGACGGCTCTCCGTCGTGGCCGGAAGCGAGGTCGATGGTCGCCTCGCCGCTCTTGTTCCGCGGTTTGTCCGGGGAGGCCAGGAGGTCCCGGATATGCGCCCGCACCGGGTCGGACTGGCCGTTCATCTCCTGGAAAGCCTGCCACCGCAAGGAAAGCACGGTGACCGGCGTGACGGCCTTGACGGTGAACTCCCAGTTCGAGCTCGACCCGGCGAGTACCTGGTCGCCGAAGTAGTCCCCGTCGGAGAGCACCCCGAGTTCGATCTGCGTGCCGTACTCGCCTGTGCCGAGCTTGGCGACTTTCCCGTGCGCGATCAGGAACACCTGATCCGCGCCCGCGCCGGACTCGACGATCACGTCGCCGGCGGCGAACTCCTGCTGGACGAACCGATCGGCCAGCGCACCCAGCGCGGCTTCGTCGTCGAACCCGCGCAGCAGTGGCAGTTCACCGAGCTCGGCCGGGACGACCTTGACCGCCGCACCGATGTTGGTGAACGTCACGCGGCCGTCGCCGACGGTGTAGCTGAGCCGGCGGTTGACGCGGTACGCACCGCCGCTCGCTTCGACCCACGGCAGCATCTGCAGCAGCCAGCGCGGGGTGATTCCCTGCATCTGCGGGACGGATTTGGTCGTCGTGGACAGGTTGCGCGCCGCCGCGGTGCTGAGACTCAGCCGCGCATCGGCTTCCATCCCGGAATCGGTGACGGTCATGTCAGCCCTCCCGGCCGATCTCGGCGTTCTCGAGGATCGCCAGCGCGTCGGGCACGAGGACGGCTGCCGAGTAGTAGGTGCTCACGAGGTAGGAAATGACCGCCTTCTCGTTGAGACCCATGAACCGCACGTTGAGGCCGGGTTCGTACTCGTCGGGCAGGGCGGTCTGGCGCAGGCCGATGACGCCCTGGTTCTCCTCGCCGGTCCGCATCAGCAGTATTGAGCTGGTGCGGGTGCTGGTGACCGGGATCTTGTTGCAGGGGAAGATCGGCACGCTGCGCCAGGCCGGGATGAGGTGCCCGTTCACGTCGATGCTGTTCGGGTAGATCCCGCGGCGGCTGCACTCGCGGCCGAACGCGGCGATCGTCTTGGGGTGCGCCAGAAAGAACCCGGCGTCCTTCCACACCAGCGAAAGCAGGTCGTCGAGGTCGTCGGGGGTGGGCGGGCCGGTGCGGGTGTGGACGCGCTGGGAGAAGTCCGCGTTGGTGAGCAGGCCGAAGTCGGAGTTGTTGATCAGCTCGTGTTCCTGGCGTTCGCGCAGGGCTTCGATGGTCAGCCGCAACTGCTGCTCGATCTGGTCCATCGGCTGGTTGTAGAGATCGGCGACGCGGCTGTGCACCTGGAGCACGGTCTGGGCGACGCTCAGCTCGTACTCGCGCGGTTTGGCTTCGTAGTCGACGAACGTGCCTGGCAGCCGGGGTTCTCCGTCGTGCCCGGAGGCGACGTCGATCGCGGCTTCACCGCTGCTGTTCTGCGACTGGTCGCCGTCGGCCTGCGCGTTCTCGAGGTGGCCGCGCAGTGCGTCGGACTGGCCGAGTACCTCGTCGAAAGCCTGACGCGGCATGGCAAGCACGGTGCACCCGGTGACCGCCTTCGCGGTGAACTCCCAGATCGAGTCGGCGTCGGCGAGCACCTGGTCGCCGAAGTAGTCGCCGTCGGCGAGGACTCCGAGGACGGTCTGGTCGCCGTACTCTCCGGCGCCCACCTTGTTGATCTTCCCGTGCGCGATCAGGAACACCTGGTCGGCCTGGTGGCCGAATTCGACGATGACGTCGCCGGCGGAGAACTCGCGCTGGACGAACCGGCCGGCGAGCGCTTCGAGCGTCAACTCGTCGTCGAAGCCACGTAACAGCGGTAATTCGCCCAATTCCGGCGGGATGACCCGGACCTCGGAACCGGTCGTGGTGAAGGTGATGCGGCCGTCGCCGACGGCGTAGCTCAGCCGGCGGTTGACGCGGTACGCACCGCCGCCCGCTTCGACCCAGGGCAGCAGCTTCAGCAGCCAGCGGGAGGAGATCGCCTGCATCTGCGGGACGGACTTGGTCGTGGTGGCGAGGTTCCGCGCGGCGGCGCGGCTCAGGCTGAGCAGCGGGGATTCTCCCGAAACTTCCGGATCCGGTGAGGCCGACGACAATGGCTCCGTCACAGTCACTGCGAAAACCGCCAATCGCTAGTTCTTGGTGAGCAGATAACTTGATTGCCGCTATCCGGAAAATAAATTTCCCGATCCGCCAATTCGGCCCGCGAAGCCGCGAAAACAAGATAGCAACTGGTCGGGGCCGCACAATCACTCAAAAGTGTTCCGGCTGGCACAATCACCTGAACGCCAGTCGTCGGACGATTGACTCGGTGCCAATAGTTTTGACGGTGAATTCAGGTAACGGAGAATGATCATGACTGTGTCACTTCGAGTTACACCCGTTTGCTCGTTTGGACCAGTCGCTGTACCAAAGGGTTCCTCGCGGTGACGACGAATCCGGTGCTTGCGTGCCTAGACCTGGGGATCTGGTCCGATTTGGCGACCATTCGGGGTCCTGCAAAGCCGCATGGATGAATTGTGCGGCCCGGTCTTGTTGATGTGATCTTCACTGGCTAGCTTGATCGGGGGCTTCGGCGGCGGCCGGATTCCCCCGGGGGTGAATTCCCCACGGGGCCGATTCGCCACTGGCGTGTACTCCGCCGGGCACGAATTTCTCATAGCACAGTATCCGGAGGAAAATGAATGAACATCTACCTGGCCGGAATCCTCTGGGTCGCCGGTGCGGCGGCGACCGGGGCGCTCATCGGGTATCTGGTGAGGCGGTTCGGCTGGGATGAGGGCCGTCGGGACAACAACGACGCGGCGGGCCAGGTCTTCACCATTGTCGGCGGACTGAACGCGGTCCTTGTCGCGTTTGTCCTTATTTCGCTGTTCGACTCGGTCAGTACCGCACGCGACAGTTCGTACACGGAGGCGGACAGCCTGGTCGCGGCATCCTGGGCCGCGGATTCCCTGCCTGCCGCCACCGCCGGCCAGGTCAAGCAGCTGAGCCAGGCATACGCCGCCACGGTCGCCAAGGAGGAATGGCCGCAGATGCAGACCGGGGGAACGATCCCGGACACCGGCTGGACGCAGCTGGACCAGCTGCGCAAGGCTGTCGCCGGGGCAGACACCCAAAGCGACTGGGCGAACGAGCGCAAAACCGAGGCCACGAACCAGCTTTGGCAGGTCTACCAGTCGCGGCAGGCCAGGTTGACTGCCGCGGCCAGCAATGGGGTCGGCGGGGTTGTGTGGTTCGCTCTGATCCTTGGCGGCTTCATCTCGGTGCTGCTGCCGAACCTGTTCGGTGGGACCAGGCTGGGCGCGCACATCATCATTGTGTCCACTTTGGCCGGCACGATGGCACTGCTACTCTTCGCCATCTTCCAGCTACAGGACCCGTTCAGCGGGGGAGCGAAGATCGGGCCGGACGCGTTCACCTCGGTGCTCGCCCGGTTGTCCTGATCGTGAAGCTCGGCGCGCGCAAGGCGCGGTGGTACATTGCCTGCCTGGTCGCGCTTCTGGCCGGGATGACCGTCCTGTTCGGACTGCTCCCGTCGTCGCCTCCGGCGTCGGGGGCGAACGGCGGAGTGTGTCAGGTACTCGAAGTGGCCAATGTCCGTCCTGGCGCGTCGTCGTCGCTGACGCTGCGGGAGCTCCCCGGCACCACGGTCACCCAGCTCGGTAACGTCGGATACTGGCTCAACGCGCTCGGGTACTCCAGTGCGCAACACCTGGGCTACGCCGTCGCCGATGGAAACGCGCAGGGCCGGTTTCATGACGGCGCCCACGCGGTGACCGTCGCGGAGGACGGGACGGTCGCCGATCTCGGGCCGATCCGGCGCCAGGGCGCGAGAAGGGTCCCGTGGAGTCTCGTCACCGGCGCCACTGCCGGCGCGATCTCCGGGAACAGTTGGTACATCAGGAAAGACAGCGATCTGTACACAGTGGACGTCGACCCGGCGAGTCCGGACTACCTCAGTGTCGTCAGCCGGGTCCCGCTGCGGCTCACGTCGCTCGCGGTCGGGGTCGACGACTTCGACTTCGATCCCGCGGACGGGTTGCTGTACGGCGTGTCGACTTCGTGGCGTGGCAACGGATCCGTGGTCACGATCGATCCGACGACCGGCTGGGTGCAGGTCGTGCCCGGGCCGCGGGTGCCACGCGGCGGTGCGGTCGGTTCGGTGACGATCGGCGGCGACGGCGCGCTGTACGTCACCGCGAACGAGGACGGGCACCACAGCGTCAGCTATCGGGTACCGCGGGACGGTTCCGGTCCGGTGACAAAGCTCGGTACAGGCCCGGCGCTGGTTAGCTCCGACTCGGCGGGCTGCTTCTCGCCAGCGCCACCGCCCCCGTCGCCCACTACGTCAACTCCTCCGCCGACGACGTCAAGCAGCCCGACCCCCACGCCGACTCCGACACCCAGGTCGGTCCCGGTCCCGACCCCGACACCCACGCCTACCCCGACGCCTCCGCCGCCTCCGGCGCCGCTGCCGATCGAGTCACCCCCGCCCGCGCCGACGACTCCCGTTGTCACGCCTACGGTCACCCCGTCGCCGACGCCTCCACCACCGGCCCCGACGTCCAAACGGCCTCCGACCCCGCAGTTCGTCGCGGCGGTCAAGAAAGATCAACAGACCGCCGTCAAACGCCGCTGGAGTCTCACCGTGCTCATCCTCGTCCTCGGCAGCGGTGCCGCCATGCACTCCCTCCGCCGCCACCGCTGACCCCGCTGCGCCAGCAACTCGCCGTCGAGTTGTGGTAGTTCGCGTCCGCAACCATCGCAACTCGCCGTCGAGTTGCGATGGCGACCGCTGCCCACCCGACACCCCAAGGGCACTTTTGGACAAGAGTGCTGTGGACTGGCTGCGTTTTACCGCAGCAAGGGCCGGGTCGTGTCCGGTGTATGGCGAATGCCGGTGTCCGGAGCTGGGTGTGGGACTCGCCGGTCTGAGTGTGGGACTCGCCCTCGCTGAGTGTGGGACTCGCAGAGCGCGTCGGCGAGTCCCACACTCCGGCCCGGCGAGTCCCACGTTCACGCCGACGAGTCCCACATTCACCGACAGCCGACCACACCCACTGACCTCAGGAACCTCACCAGCCACACCGACACCACCCAGCCACCCCAACCGGCCTTCAGAATCCCTTCCCCACGCCACCCGCCCCTACCGCGGTAAAACGGAGCCAGCACCCAGCACCCGGCACCCACTGAGGCGTCGCGGACCCACACATACGACACAAGCGCCACAAAAGCAACCTCGTTGCGGACGCCGAATACCCGCGTGTGCAACGACCCCGCAAAAGCGCAAAAGTGGGAGAGTGCGGGCTAGGCGGAGGCGTGGGTGTCGGACCAGGCGCGGTCGAGGGCTTGCGCGAAGAGTTCCGTCGGCTGGGCGCCGGAGACGCCGTAGCGCTCGTCGAGCACGAAGAACGGCACACCATTGGCCCCCAGCGAACGCGCCTGCTGGCCATCGGCTTCCACCGCGGCCGCATACGTGCCCTCGGTGAGGACGCGCCGAGCCTCCTCAGCGTCGAGACCGGCGTCCGCGGCCAGTTCGACGAGCGAGTCGTGGTCGAACAGCGACCGGCCCTCGGTGAAGTGCGCGCGATACAGGCGCTCCATGACAGTGTCGGCGATGCCGTGTTCGGCGCCCAGGTGGACGAGCTGGTGCGCGTCGACGGTGTTGCCCATCCGCAGCCCCGCCATGGTGTACTCGAGACCGTCCGCGGCCGCGCGCTCCTCCATCTCGACGCCCGACTTCTTCGCCTGCTCCGGCGTCATGCCGTACTTCTCGATCAGCACTTCGTTGGTGTCGCGGACTTCGCCGCGAGGGAACGTCGGATCGAGTTGGAACGAGTGATGCACGACCTCGACCTCGTCGGCGTGCTCGAACTCCGCCAGCGCGCGCTCGAACCGCCGCTTGCCGAGATAGCACCAGGGGCACACCAGATCGGCCCAGACATCCACGCGCACGAAATCACTCCTCGCCAAGACGAAACACATCGAGCACCCCTGTCACGAAGGTGCTCATCAGTTAACGGCCTGTCCGCCTGGAAGATTCCGCCTGGCCATCCCGATGGCGGACACTCCGGCGGGCGTGTCAAGCGACCGCCGCACAAGGAGGACGCATGGCTCGCTCGAAGTTCGTACTGCTTGCCGGGATTCTGCTGTTTCCGCTGGTCATGGCCGGAACCGCGGACGCGCACCCCGCGCCGCTCAAGGCCCGTGACGACGATTACCGCATCCCGGCCGGACAGGTACTCAGCGTGACAGGCGACGGTCTGCTGGACAACGACCGGGGCAGACCTACCGCGCTCGTGGCGCACACCGCGCCGTCGCACGGCTCGCTGGACGTCGGCGCGTCCGGTTCGTTCCGCTACACGCCGGCGGCGGGGTTCACAGGCACCGACTCGTTCACCTACACCGTCAGCGACGCCGTCCGCCTCTACTCGACCCACCTCCCACCGCTCGCGACGATCGGCGGGGTACCGGTCACCGCCGCCGCCTACGGATCGAGCCTCGCGCCCGTGCCTGGCTCGCCCGGCGAGTACTACGGGCTGACCGACCGTGGCCCCAACGTCGGCGGGCCGGACGGCGAGAAGGTCGAGCCGCTGCCCGCGTTCGACCCGGCGATCGGAAAATTCCGCCTGTCCGGCCCGAACGCGGTGCTGGAAAAGGTGATCCCGCTGCGCGCGGGCGACGGCACACCGTACTCGGGCCGGGTGACCGTGCAGGCGAACACCGGCGAGAAGATCGTCGACCTCAACGGGAACACCCTCGCCCCTGACGTGAACGGTTACGACTCCGAAGGTCTGGTCGCCCTGCGCGACGGCAGCTTCTGGGTGTCCGACGAATACGGCCCGTACATCACGCACTTCGCCCCGAACGGCCGCGCGATCCAGCGCCTGTCGCCGTTCGACGGCTCGCTGCCCGCCGAACTCGCCAACCGCGTGCCCAACAAGGGGATGGAAGGGCTGACCGTCACCCCGGACGGCCGGACGCTGGTCGGGATGATGCAGTCGGCGCTGCAGCAGCCGGACCTGACCAAGAAGCCGGGCAACGTCACCACGTTGCGGATCGTCACCTACGACCTGCGAACGCACGCCACGCACGAGTACCTGTACCTGCTCGACGACCCGAAGGCGACCAGCACCGCGGTCAGCGAGATCACCGCGCTGTCGGACTCGACCTTCGTCGTCGACGAGCGTGACGGGAAACTGGAACCGGGCGCGAACAAGAAGCTCTACAAGATCGACCTGACCGGCGCGACCGACGTCGGTCCGAAATCGGCGGTGGCGGGCGCGACCTACGACGCCGCCAAAGGCGGGCTGCTCCTCGGCGGCCGTTCGATCGAAGCCACCGTCGGTACCGACGACACCGTGACCTCGATCGCCGACCTTGCCGCGGCCGGCGTCAAGACCGTGTCGAAGAAGCTGGACGTCGACGTCGGCGGCCTCCTGACCAGCCTCGATCCGACCGGCGGGTTCTTCGGTCATGACAAGGTCGAGGGTGTCGCCACCACCGACGGCGGCCGGACGTTGCTGCTCAGCAACGACAGC
The DNA here is from genome assembly GCF_025464955.1 of Amycolatopsis sp. Taxonomy (GTDB): domain Bacteria; phylum Actinomycetota; class Actinomycetes; order Mycobacteriales; family Pseudonocardiaceae; genus Amycolatopsis. Next base: position 16,990 of record NZ_JAODNM010000109.1, read on the forward strand.
GACTTCGGCATCGACGGCATCACGAACTCCGCCCCGCCGTTCCAGCTGCACGAAAAGCTGACGCCGTCCGGTAAGCAGGACGACGGCGAGTACCTGGCGATCGACACCACCAAGCTGGCCGACGGCACGAGCACGGCGACCGTCACCATCACCGTCCGCAGCTAGCCCGTTCAGCAACTCGCCGTCGACTTGCGGTAGTTGACGATCGCAACGATCGCAACTCGACGGCGAGTTGCGCTCAGTACTTGAACTGGTCGACGTTGGCGCTGGTGATCTGCAGAGGATCGCCCAGCAGCAACGTTCGCGTGTCCGGGTTGTAGCGCACGGCCGGCAGTTCCCCGCTGACCTTGTTGACCTGTGCGAGGGGCTTGCCGGTCGCGAGCTGGTCGGCGGCCCAGGCGGTGAGGTACCCGAGCGATTCGACGTTCCACAGCACGGACGCCGAGGAGGAGCCGTCGCTGAGGTACGGCTTGATCGCCTGCGGGGTGCCGACGCCGACGGTGTACACCTGCCCGATGTTCTGTGTGTCACGGACGGCTTGGGCGACCCCCGGCGCGGACGTCGTGCACTCGCCGACGAGGCCGGTCAGGTCCGGGTGGGCGGCCATCAGCGACTTGGCCATCTCGGTCGCCTTCGCGGGATCCTCGCCGGCGTAGACGGTGTCGACGAGCTGAGCCTTCGGGTACTTCACCGCGGCATACGCCTTCTGCGCGGTGATCCAGGAGTTGAGGTTCTCCGCGGATTCGCCGCAGGACACGATCGCGTACTTGCCGGCGCCGCCCATCTTGGCCATCAGCGCGTCGGTGAGGGCTACGCCGACGCCTTCCGCGGTCGCCTGGTTCACGAACAGCTCACGCTGTGACGCGGGGGCGTCGGTGTCCGAGGTCATCACGTGGATGCCTTTGCTTCGCGCCTCGGCGAGCACGGGCGCCACCGCGGCGGGGTCGTTGGGCGCGACGACGATGACGTCGACGTGCTGGGCGATGTACCCGCGGATGATGGCGACCTGCGCGCCCGGATCCACCGTCGGCGGGCCCTGGGACATCCAGTCGACGCCGAGTTGCTGGGCGGCTTCCTCGCCGCCGGTGTCCATCGCCTGGAAGTACGGCAGGTCCCGGACCTTCGGCACGAACGCGATCCGGATGGGCGCCGGTGGGCGCGCCGATTCCTTGCCGGCGCAGCTGGCGAGGCCGATGATCGCGAAGAGCACCACCACGATACCCATCACGAGCATCTTCGTCGGCCCTCGCATCCCACCATTCCTTCAGCGCTCGTTTCCGGCGAAGGTAGGGGAAGCTGATCTCCAAGGTCAACGGAACCGGGGAATGGTTGCCGAAGCGATTTCATGCAGGACTGTGCATGCTTCCGGGTCGCCGGCGACTCGGGGTGAAAAATGACTAACTACGGACGAGCCGGGCGATCGCCTCCGAGGCTTCGCGGACCTTGTCCTCGGCCTCCTGGCCGCCCGCGGCGGCCGCGTCCACCACGCAGGTGGACAGGTGCTCGTCGAGCAGTTCGAGGGAGAACGACTGCAGTGCCTTGGTAGCGGCGGACACCTGGGTCAGGATGTCGATGCAGTACTTGTCCTGCTCGACCATCCGCTGCAGGCCGCGGATCTGCCCTTCGATCCGGCGAAGACGCTTGAGGTACGCCTCTTTGTCCCCGCTGTAGCTCGCCATGGCACGTCCGTCCTCTCGATTCCGGTACCCCCAGCATACGGGGTATCGGTATACGACGGCGCCTACAGCGCGAGGGCCTTGGCCACCTCCGCCGGCTTCATCAGCCGCATGAGTCCTTCGAGCAGGTAGTAGTCGGCGTACGGGAGCGAGACCTCGATCCCGTCCTCCGCCGGCCGGTTGCGGGTGCAGCGCGCGACGATGGCGTCGGCGCGGGTGGACTTCGTGGTCAGGCACGTCTTGGACAGGCCGGTGAGTATCCGCACCGCGGCGTCGGAGTAGTCCGGGCGCCGAGCGACCTTGGCGAGGTCGAGCAGGCCGCATGCCATCACCGCGCCCGCCGAGGCGTCCTTGATGTCGTTCGGAGCCTGCGGGGCGCGGTAGTCCCAGACCGGCACGTGGTCCGGGGTGAGCACGCTGAGCGCGAAGTCGGCCAGCCGCTTCGCCGTGGTCAGGAACAGTGGGTTCTTCGTGCGCCGGTAGATCGTGGTGAAGCCGTAGATGCCCCACGCCTGCCCGCGCGACCACGCCGAGGTCGGGCTGTACCCCTGGACGGTGTTCGGCCCGATCGGCGCGCCGGTGACCGGGTCGAAGTCGAACACGTGCGGGGTCGAGCCGTCCGGCCGGACGAAGTTCTGCTGGCACGTGGTCGCGTGTTCGACGGCGATCTGGAGGAACTTCGGGTCCCCGGTCTGCTCGGTGGCGAACGCGAGCAGGTCGAGGTTCATCATCGTGTCCATGATCGCCCGGCCCGCCTGGTTCGGGTCGTTCAGCGCGCCCCACGCCCGGATGAAGCGACCGGCCGGGTTGTACCGCTGGATCAGCGACCGGGCCGCCTGTATCGCGCCGTCACGCCAGACCGGGTCGCCGGTGAACCGCCACGCCGTCACCCACGACGGTGAGAAAAGGAAACCGAGATCGTGCGTGGTGGTGTCATTCTGCCGCGGTGCGAGTTTCTGCGCCGACGCGAGCGCGAGGTTCTTGAATTGATCATCGCCGCTGTAGATCCACGCCATCCACAATGTGCCCGGCCAGAATCCGCCGACCCAGTCGCCGTTCGCCGCAAAGACCCACTTCTCGAACTTGGTGGCGGTGGGAAATGAGGTGACCGCCGGCGCGACCGCGCGCAGCTTGGTGACCGCATAGTCCGCGGTGCTGCGGAAAGTCCGTGATACGTCGGCATTGTCAGTAGCAGCCAGTGCCGTACCGGGCAACGAAACGGCGGCGCCACCGAGCACCGCGGCGCCGGCCGCGGTGCTCAGCAAGGTTCGTCGGGAAATGCTCACGAAACGACCATCCTCTTTGATGGGGAACGGCCGGGGAATGCCCCGCAAAGCCTGCCCCTTTTCTACACCACCGATCTCCGCCCTGTATACAACGTTCATGGTTGTGAATAACAGAATGGATCGGGTTACCGGAGAGTGGGACGAATGTTGGGGTTGCGGTGGAAAACGTTCTCCGGGTCGTAGACGTCCTTGATCAGGGCGAGGCGGTCGTACTTTTCCTTCCCGTACGCCGCGCGGACGCGGTCCTCTTCGTAGTCGGCCATGAAGTTGACGTAGCTCCCGGAGTTCGTCGCGTGGGGGAGCAGCGCGTTCCAGAACGAACGCACCCAGGCGCGGTCGACTTCGAGGAGGTCCGGGGCCGGCGCGAGGGCGACGACGCCGAAGGCCAGCCCCGCGCGGCGCGAGCCGCCGAACGCGGTCGCGTCGTCGTCGACGTCGGCGAACGCGCCGCCCATGACCGTCACCGGCATCGTGGACATCGGCGAGGACTTCAGCGGCAAGTACTCGGTGATCACGTCGATCACCTCGTCGGTGAGCGAGTCGAGGTAGAGCGCCTTCTCGTAGGCCAGGCTGCCCCAGGGCGCGCTGTCGTCGATGAGCTTCTGCAGCATGGTGTACGGCATCGGCGAGACGAAGTCGAACAGCGGCGGCACGGTGTCGCGGATGTGCTGCGCAATCCGTGCGTGCCTGTCGGTGTCCCCGAAGCCGGCCACGACCAGCGCGTAACCCGGCGCGAACTGGTGCTCGGCCGGGACGAACGGCGCCGGCGGGGCGTTCATGCCGACGAGCATCGCGTGCGTCCCGTTGTCGAGCCCGTCGATGACGTCCCTGACCAGCTTTAGTGCCTCGGTGCCCTGGTCCAGCGGCCAGAAGTAGAAGCCGACGTCGACCAGCGGCCCGACCGGATGCAGCGCGAACTCGAATTCGGTGACCACGCCGAAGTTGCCGCCACCGCCACGCAGCGCCCAGAACAGGTCGGGCTCCTCGGCCGCCGACGCGCGGAGCACACGGCCGTCGGCGGTGACGATTTCGGCGGAGATGAGGTTGTCGATGGTCAGTCCGTGCTTCGAGGTCAACCAGCCGAAGCCCCCGCCGAGCGTCAGCCCTCCGACGCCGGTGTGGCTGACGGTGCCGGCGGGGACGGCCAGGCCGTGTTCCTGCGTCGCGGCGTCGAGCTGGGCCAGGGTGGCGCCGCCTCCGCAGCGCGCGGTGCGGGCGGCAGGGTCGACGGCGACGCTGTCCAGCGAGCTCAGGTTGATCGCCAGGCCGCCCTCGCAGACCGCGGCGCCGCCGGGGTTGTGCCCGCCGCCGCGGACCGAGATCTCCAGCCTGCGCTCACGGGCGAACGCCAGCGCCGTGACGATGTCGGCCGGGCCCGCGACCACCGCAACCACGGCCGGGCGGCGGTCGATCTCGCCGTTCCAGACCGAACGCGCTTTGTCGTATCCCGGGTCGCCCTCAACCAGCGCCGCGCCCGTGAGCTCGGCGCGGAAGGAGACCAAATCCCTGTCGGCGATGAATGTCATGCTGAAACCCCTCGGTAGTCCGAGGTTTCAGTGTCACCCGCCGGCCGTCGTGCTCGAGGCCGAAAAGGACGGACGTTCGGGCGCTTCCGTTAGCCCTTTCGGGTGGCGGTAATTCCCGAACGCCCGCCCAGTTCAGCAGTGTTCAGCAGACCGGTGCCACCGGGCTGTCCGAGCCGGTCTTCACGTAGGCGTCGGAGACGAAGTTCCCCGGGCCGATCCGGTCCCAGATCTTGCTCGTACCGAAGGTACCCGTCACGGAGTCCCCTTGGACATAACATTCGATGAGGACCTTGGCGTAGTTCGCGGCCAGCCCCTTGATCGCGGCGGAGGTGTGGCCGCTCGCGCGGACGTTCATCGGGTCGCCCGCGGTGGTGACCACCCCGGTCGGCCCGGAGCCGGTCCACAGGTAGGTCACGTTCACGTAGCCGTTGTCGGAAAGGCCGACACCGGCGGAAAACGTGCCGTCGGCGAGGTCGATACCCGACGGGTTCTGCACCTTGCGGCCGGTGTCGTCCTTACCGCCGTTGTACCCGTTCAGGTACGCGGCTTGCGCTTCCGGCTTGCCCTGCGCAACGTCCTTCCACATCTGGCGGCTCGCCGCGGGGTTCCAGTAGTCGTCCTTTTCGTTCCAGGGTCCCACTTCCCACACCGGGTCGTACTCGCAGCGGCTGCCGTCGGTGCGGCAGACCCGAGCCGAGTAGTTACCGGTTCCCTTGGGGGACAAGGATTTTCCCGAGGGGAACGAGACGAAGTGGTCGTTGCTGGTGATCACGTGGCCGTTCGCCGTGGTGCCGCCGACCAGACCTTCGCGGGTGGCGTACACCTTGTACGTCCGCGCCGCCGTGAACGCGGCCGCTTGCGCGCTGGCCACGTTGTCGGCGGTGAGCTCGACACCTGTGACGTCGGCGCTGACTCCGCGGTCGGCGTCCGTCCGCAGGGCGATCCGTACCTGGACCGACGTCGCCGGGTGCGCGAACGTGGCCGCGCCGGTGTCGGCCGGTTGCCATTCGCTCCAGTCGTCACCCGACTTCCCGCGTACGTCGACCTCCACCTCGGCGCCCGCGGTGGTGTCGGCGGAGACCGCGGCGGTGACCCGATTGGACGGTGTGGCGAGCGCGTGTTCAGGCAGCAGAAGGTATCCCTCGCTGCCGGCGGTCTGCGCGGCCGTCCGGTGCCAGGCCGGGTCGGCCAGCGCGAGCACCCCGGATGCCGCGTGCACGTTGACGTCGTCGTTGTCTACTGTGGACAGATCGGCCCACCAGCTCGTGCCGGTCGACGCTTGCGCCGGGGTGGCGGTGACCAGGGCGCCTACGGCCCCCGCGGCCGCTACCGTCGCCATCAAACGACGGGTATACCTCGTAGTCCGGACCATTCCGGTCTCCCTTCCGCTGACGTGGCCGTCTCCGGCACGCGGCGGAAGTCTTCGGCACCCCCGTACACGATCGATACAACCCGGCACTTTTCCACAAAAGCGCCCTGGTTGAGCTCTCAACCAGGGCACAAAAGTACAAAAGTGGTTCTTGTGTCGTATGTGTGGGTCCGCGACGCCTCCGTGGCTGGTGAGGTTCTTGAGGTCAGCGGGTGTGGTCGGCTGGTGGCGACTGTGGGACTCGTCGGCGTGAACGTGGGACTCGCCGGGCCGGAGTGTGGGACTCGCCGATGTGCTGTGCGAGTCCCACATTCAGCGAGGGCGAGTCCCACACTCAGACCGACGAGTCCCACACCCAGCTCCGGACACCGGCATTCGCCGTACACCGACACGACACGACCAGGCCCTTGCTGCGGTAAAACGCTGCCAGTCCACAGCAACCAGCACCCACACAGACGACCGAAGAGCCACAAAAGTGCCCTCCTTGGTTACGCGGAGGCGATGTGGCGGCGGGGGCGGTGGTGGGGTTCGGGGGGCTCGACGACTTCGGCCAGCCGGTTCGTCAATGCGGTCTCCTGTGGCACCGCGCCGAGCTCATGCCAGAGCGCCAGCGCGCGTTCCGAGTACGCGCGGGACCGTTCTGGCTGCTTGAGGGCCTGGTGCAGCTTGCCCAGCAGCTCCGACACCTCGGCCTCCGACCGCCGGTCGCCGTTGCGCCGATGCACGCTCAGCGAGTTGACCAGCAGCAGCTGGGCGTGTGCGAGATCCCCGCTGTGCAGACACAACTCGCCCAGGTGCTGGTTGGCATAACCGACGCAGTGGTCGTCTCCGAGTTCGTCGAAGATGCCGATCGCCCGGTTGACGTGCTCGCGCGCGGCCGCGAGGTTGCCGCGGCGCTGATGCAGCAGGCCGAGCCGTTTGAGCGCGTGCGCCTCGCGGTGGCGGTCGCCGATCTCGGCGGCCAGCGTGTGCGCGTCGGCGAACCAACGCCCGGCCGTGGTGTAGCAGCCCCAGGCGAGCCAGATCGCGCCGGTGGCGATCTTGGCGACCGCCTCGCCGTGCCTGTCGCCCGCTTTGTCGAACAACGCCAGCGCCTCGTGGCAGTGGTCCAGCGCTCGTTCGTTCTCGCCCTGGACGCGCAGCACGGTGCCGAGGCCGGACAGCGCGATCGCGGCTCCCTGGTCGTCGCCGATCCGCTCGAACAGCCGCCGGGACTCCTCGAACGACTCCCGGGATTCAGCGTAAGTGTCCTGGTAGAGCTGGATTTGGCCGACGTTGCGCAGCATCATCGCCTGCCCGCGGACATCGCCGGAGCGTCGTGCGGCGGCGAGCCCGATCGTGTTCGTCCGGTCCCAGTCGTCCTGGTGGCCGCGCAGGTCGAAATACGGCGTCAACGCCGCCGCGAGCCGCCACACCAGGTCGTCGAGGCCCTGCGACACGGCCAGCGACACGGCGGCGACCGCCGTCTGGAATTCCGCCTCGAACCACGCCGTCGGTTCCGCGATCAGCTGTTCGGCGTCGTTCGGGGACCAGGCACCGGACGTCGTACTGGCCCGGTAGATCCCGAAGAAGTGGATCGGCATGCGGTCCACCGCGTCGACGGCCAGCGAAAGGTAGCCCTCGAGCACCCGGCGTACGGCCGCCTGGAGGTCGCGCTCGTCATCGGACTCGGCGGCCCGCTCGACGGCGTAGACCCGCAGCAAGTCGTGCAGCCGGTATCGGGGCGCGCCGGTGACGTCCGAACCGACGAGTTCGACCAGGTGCGCGTCGACCAGCACGTCCAGCACGTCTTCGGCATCGCTCCGGTCGAGCAGGGCGGCGACGACCCAGCCGGGGAACACCAGCGGACCCAACGTCGCGAGCCGGCGGAACGCCCCGGCGGCGTCCTCGGGCAGCAGGTCATAACTCAACGTGACACTGGCGCGGACGGCGAGATCGCCGACACGCAGCTCGTCGAGCCGTCGGCGCTCGTCCCGCAACCTGTTCGCGTACATGTCGAGCGTCCACGCGGGCCGGTGGGTGAGCTTGGCGCCGGCGACCCGGATGGCCAGCGGGAGATGACCGCAGTGCCGCACGATCGCGGCCGCGCCCTCGGGCTCGGCCGCGGTCCTGGTCGCCCCGATGATGCCGGTGAGCAGATGCCCGGCCTCGCGCTCGGAGAGCAGGTCCACTTCGACGGCGGCCGCTCCGGCCAGGTCGGGCATCCGCGCGCGACTGGTGATCACGACCGCGCAGGTCCCGCTGCCGGGCAGCAGCGACCGCACCTGGGCGGCACTGCCCGCGTCGTCGAGCACCACGCAAAGGCGTGCGCCGGACAGCCGCGACCGCAGGAGCGCGGACCGTTCGGCCGCCGCCCGCGGCATGCCGGTGTCCGTTACGCCGAGTGCGCGCAGCAACTCGGCCAGCACGGACATCGGCGTGCGCGGCTCGGCGGACGTGCCGGCGAGGTCGAGGTGGAGCTGGCCGTCGGGGAACTCCGCACGCAGCGCGTGCGCGACCCGGACGGCAATGGTCGACTTGCCGACACCGGGCGCCCCCGACAGCACGACCACCGCCGGCGCTCCGTGCGCGCGTTTGGCGCGGACCAGGTCGACCAGCTCGTCGACGAGGGTCGCCCGGCCGGTGAAGTCGGGAAGGTCCAATGGCAGTTGGCAGACCGGGAAACGGGACGCGGGCCGAGGCGCCGCGGATGGCGGTTCCTTCGGCAGCAGCGCTTGGACCTGACGCAGGCGCGGGCCGGGGACAGCGCCGAGTTCCTCCCGCAGCACGCGCTCTACCTCGGTGTACGCCTGTCTCGCTTCGGCCTTGCGGCCGACGGCCGTCAGCGCCATGATCAGCTGTTGCCAGAGTTCTTCGCGCAGGGGATGTTCGGCCACCAGCCCGCGAAGTTCGGCGATGGCCTGCGCGGACTGACCGAGCTCGATGCGGACGTTGAGGCGGTGCTCCCGCACGGAAAGCCGCAGCTCGGTGAGCCGCGCGACGGTCGAACCCCAGCTGTGGTCGTGCGGCAGCCCCTCGAGGATCTCGCCACGCCACAGCCCGTCGGCGAGGTCGAACAGTTCGAGCGCGGTTTCCGGCTCACCCCGGTGCAGCGCCCGCTCGGCGGCGGCCGCGCGGCGCTCGAACAGGACGAGGTCGATTTCGTCCGGCGCGGCGGTCAGGATGTAGCCCGACGCCCGGCTCTGGATCCGTTCGGCCAGGTCGGCGCCGCTTTCGGCAAGACGTCTTCGCAGCGTGTGGACGTACGTGCGGACATTGGCCGCGGCCGAGCGCGGTGCTGTCGACGGCCACAGGATGTCGATCAGGAGCTCGGTCGAGACCACGACGTTCGGTTGCAGCACCAAGGCCGCGAGCAGCAGCCGAGGCTTCGGACCACCCAGTGGCAGCGGCCGCCCGGCAGCCTCGACCTCAAGTGGTCCCAGAACGCGAAAAGAAATTGAATTCATGTACACCGCCCGTAAGGGAGGACCCCAGTTATTCCGGATCGTATGACGCGGTCGGCCGAATGGCTAGCTCCATTCGGATGGCCGGGCCGTGAACTGTTCGTGTGCGCGGGCGGGAGTTCCGGCGTTGTTAGGCTCGGCTGGTGAGCGACCAACCCGGATTGCGTGAGCGGAAGAAGCAGCGGACCCGCGAGACCATCTCGAGCACGGCGATCTCCCTGTTCCTCGAGACCGGTTTCGACCAGGTTTCGGTTGCGGAGGTCGCCGAAGCGGCCGAGGTGTCGAAGCGAACGCTGTTCGCCTACTTTCCGAGGAAAGAGGACCTGGTCATGCATCGCCTCGCGGACCACGAGACGGAAAGCGCCCGCGTGGTGCGGGAACGGCCCGCCCGCCAGGCGCCGTTGACGGCCCTGCGGAACCATTTCGCCGCCGGGCTTGGCGACCGCGATCCGATCACCGGCCTCAACGACCGGCCCGAGATCGTCGCCCTCGCGCAGATGGTGCTCACCACCCCGGCCCTGACCGTCCGGATGCTGCGGTTCAACGCGGGCGCCGAAGCCGCGCTGGCCGACGCGCTGCGTGCGACAGCGTGGGTCGATCCGGTGGTCGCCAGGCTCGTTTCCGCGCAGATCGTCGCCGTGCGTTACACGCTGTCGGTGGACAATTCGACCGCGATGGCCGGTGGGCTGAGCGCGGACGAGCGGTACCCGGCCGCCGTCGCCGCGGCCGACCAGGGCTTCGACATGTTGCGTGACGGCGTGAAACTCGGTTGAGGCGGACAAGAACGGCTTTCTTCTTGCCGTCCGTGTTCGTGCGCTCGTCGGGTTACCGCACCGCCGTCCGTAAATGCACAAAAAAATCCCGGCGCCACTGGGATCGGCCTTAAGGCTGCCCGGCGCCCAGGGCGGCGAGGCGGTATTCGGTGAGTTTCCAGGTTGTGAAAATGAGAAAGGCCGGGCCGGCGCGGCCGGAAACGGTTCTGTGAATGATTCGGTGCCATCGGAAAGGCGATCGCCGCGGCCGCGGCGGCCGGTGGCGGAACCGTGGATGGTTCTAAGTGGCCGGAACGCTCACGAGCAGGTCGACGGTGAGGGCAGCGGTCCAGCTGAACGACCGGGCGCCGTGGCCCTCACCGATAACCGGGTCGGAGTACTCCGCGAAGTCCGTGCGCCACGCGGAATCGAGCAGATCGGACCGCAGGCGGCGGGCCAGACCGGGTTCACCGTGGGCGAGCAGGCCACGGTGAACCAGCCAGCCGATGTTGGTCCACGCCGGGCCGCGCCAGTACTTCGCGGGGTCGAATCCGGCCGCGGTGAGGTCGTAACTCGGCACCCCGAGCGCGATGCCGAGGCCGAACCGTGGCCCGGTCGCGGTCGCCAGCAACTCGGCGGCGACAGGCAGTTCCGGCAGCAGCAGCGGCAGGAGTCCGGTGCAGGTGAACTCCTGCGACAGCTTGCCGGTGAGCACGTCGCGGGTAAAGAAGAAGCGGGACTCGGCGTCCCAGAGGTGTTCGACGAGGGCGTCCATGATGCGCGCGGCGGTCTCCGCGTGCCGCGACGGCAGGCCGAGCTCGGTGGCGATCTCGTCCAACGCCAGTTCCGACGCGGCGAGCAGCGCGTTGAATCCCGGGTCTTCGACGGCGAACCTGTTCTCGCCGTCGAGCCAGCGCGCGTCGGCGTAGCCGATGTCGCGGTACTCGGTGGCGAGGCGCACGTATCGGCCGTAGTCCTCGTCCGTCGGCCGGTCGGCGGCATGCCCGTGCTCGAGGTCGCGGCGGGTGAACGCGGCGGGGTCGATCGAGGTCACGGCCGACAGCGGGACGTCCCACGCCGGACTGTTGTCCATGCCCGATTCCCAGGGGTGCACGATCGAAACGAGGCCGTCCCCGCTGAAATCGCGCCGGGTGCGGAGGTAGGAGTGCCAGGCGACGAGCTTGGGGTACATCTCGGCCAGGAAGCCCGCGTGGTTCGAACCCGCGCGGTCGGCCCGGTGGACCTCCCAGACGGCGAGCGCGTGCACCGGCGGCTGCACGATGCCGGAGGTGGCGCCGGTCTGCCAGAAACCGGGGCCGGGGAAGTACGCCTCGGGCGGGGTGGCGAGGTCGAACAGGATGTGCGGAACCCGGCCGCCCGCCCACTGGCCGGTGAACAGGGTCCGCAGTTCACGCCGGGCTCGGCTGGGGGAAAGGTGCCGCATGCCCAGCGAGATGAACGCCGAGTCCCAGCTCCACTGGTGGGGGTACAGCGAACGCGAGGGAACCGTCGACGAGCCGAGCCAGTTCGCCGCGAGGACGTTCGTCGCGGCCGCCAGCAGCCAGCCCTCGGTATCTCCCGGCGCGCTTGCCGAGCCCGGCCGGGCGAGATGGGCGACACTGGGCATTCGAACCCCCGGCTCAACGGAATGTTTCGGTTATGTGTCCAACTTATCTCCTACTTATGTCTTGTCAATGGACAAAAGTGTCCGCGGGCATGACCTACACCACAGCGCGAGGGGTGTCCTGACGTGGCAGATGCCAACCTGACGCCCGCGACGAGCGCGGGCGAGCTGCTCCGGCTCGTGCGGACCGGGCAGGCGACGACGCGCAAGGCGCTGCAGAACCTCAGCGGGCTCTCGAGGTCGACGCTGACCAGCCGATTGGACGCCCTGCAGTCGGCAGGCTGGCTCACCGAGTCCGGCCAGGAGGACTCCACCGGCGGACGCCCGGCGCGGCAGCTGCGCTTTAACAACCGCCATGGCGTGCTGCTCACGGCCAGCATCGACACCATGCACGCCGAGGTCGCGGTCACCGACCTCGGCGGGCAACGGCTGGCCAGACGTGCGGGCGCGATGCGGGTCGCCGACGGCCCGGAGCCGGTGCTCGACCGTGTGCTCGGCTGGTTCCGCGGGTTGCTGGCCGACTGCGGGCACCGGCTCGACGAGGTCCGCGGTGTCGGGCTGTCGGTGCCGGGTCCGGTCGACCACCTTCTCGGCCGTCCGGTCCAGCCGCCGATCATGCCGGGCTGGGACGGGTTCGACATCCCCGGTTACGTCGGCGCGCGGGTGCCGGCGCCGGTGCTCGTCGACAACGACGCGAACGTGATGGCGCTCGGCGCCCAGCGTGCGGGGTTCGCCGACAGCCCGGCGTTCGTGCTGGTCAAGGTGTCGACCGGGATCGGCGCGGGGCTGATCGTCGGCGGCGAGGTCTACCGCGGGATCGACGGCGGCGCCGGCGACATCGGGCACATCCGGCTGCCGGGCTCGTCGGCCGCGCGCTGCATGTGCGGGTCCACCGGCTGCCTGGCCGCGGTCGCGAGCGGCGGGGCGCTCGCCGCGCGGCTGACCGAGCTGGGGCAGCCCACGGCGTCCGGTTCGGGTGTGCGGAAGCGGGTGCTCGACGGCGAGTCGGACGCGGTGCGGTTGACCCGCGTCGCCGGGCGGCAGGTCGGTGAGGTGCTCGCGACGCTCATCTGCGTGGTCAACCCCGGCGTGCTGGTGATCGCCGGCGACCTCGCCGAGCCGCATTTCGTGGCGGGGGTGCGGGAAACGCTCTACCAGCGGGCCCTGCCCAGGGCGACCCAGCGGCTCCGGATCGAGATCAGCGAGCCGGCCGAGGGCGTAGCGATCGCCGGAGCCTGTGCGATGGTGGTGGAATCGGTATTCGCGCCGGCCGAAGTGGACCGGCGGCTGGCCGTCCTTTCGTCGGTAACGACAAGTCGATAATCGCGTCCGGTTTTGAGAACCCGCCGAAAGTAGGTAGCGGACTCGGATATCAGGAGTCCGCCTTCGTCGGCGTTGCCTTCTGGCGTGCGCCAGCGGGGAAGGTTTCCCCAGGACGATTTTCCCAAAAGGGACTTTCCGTGGTCCATCCTTAATGGACACTCAAGTGGTAAATTTCTCCCCACTTCATAACATTCTCGTCTCTTGGAGGGTTTCCCACCCGGGCATGGCACCCGCGATCTATTCTCTGGCGTGGTCCGCCCATATCCCGGGCCGGCATCGAGAGGGAGTCCTAGTGCGAAGAACCCTTACCTTGTTCATGACCCTTGCGCTGGCGGGAGGAATCACCGCCGCGGTGGCCGCGCCTGCCGATGCCCAGGGGCGTTCGACCATTCCGCAGTCGCATCCGTTGTGGGCGAACCCGCAGACGAAGGTTGCCGACTCGGCGCCGGCGGCCAAGATGAGCTTCCGGGTCTACCTGAACCTGCGCGATGAGGCGGCCGCCGAGGCCGCGGCGCAGTCGGTGTCCTCTCCGGACAGTCCCAACTACCGCCACTACCTGAGCACCGACCAGGTTCGCGACCAGTTCGCGGCCAGCGACACCACGGTGTCCGCGGTGAAGAACTGGCTGTCCGGCAGCGGGTTCGCCATCGGCGACGTGCCTTCGAACAAGGCGTATGTCGAGGCGACCGGCACGACCGACCAGGTCCAGCACGCCTTCGACGTCAACCTCGCCAAGTACAAGGTGAAGGGCCAGACGCTCCGCGCGTCGAACAAGGACCTTTCGGTCCCGGCTTCGCTCGCCGGTGACGTCATCGGCGTCGTCGGTGTCGACCAGGCCACGTCGCTGTTCAAGCCCAACAACACCACCGGTGCGGCCACCGACAGCGCGGCGACTCCGACCGACGATCCGGTTCCGCCGCCGTCGAAGGGTTTCCGCAACGCCAGGCCGTGCAGCGCTTACTACGGCGAGAAGGTCGACACGACCGACCCGGCGTACAACGGCAAGCAGTTGCCCTACGCGCCGTGTGGGTACACCCCCGCCCAGCTGCGTTCGGCCTACGGGGTCGACAAGGTCGGCGCCAACGGCAAGGGCACCACGATCGCGATCGTGGACGCCTTCGCTTCGCCGACGATCTTCCAGGACGCGAGCCGGTACGCGAACACCAACGACCCGGCGAACCCGCTGAAGGCGTCGCAGTTCTCGCAGCACGTCTTTCCGGCCACCCCCGGCCAGTCGGCTCCGGACCAGTGTGACGCCTCCGGTTGGTACGGCGAGGAGACCCTCGACGTCGAGGCCGCACACGGCCTCGCGCCGGGCGCGAACATCCTCTACGTCGGCGGTGCGGACTGCCAGAACACCGGCCTCGACACCGCGCTGAACTACATCGTCGCCGGCCACAAGGCCGACATCATCTCGAACTCCTACGGCGACACCGGCGAGGACATCCCCGCCGACGAGGTGAAGGCGTTCAACCAGATCTCGCTGCAGGCCGTGCTCGAGGGCATCGGCGTGTACTTCTCCTCCGGTGACAACGGCGACGAGGTCGCCCGTCTCGGCACGCCTTCGCCGGACTACTCGGCTTCGGCGCCGTGGATCACCGCGGTCGGCGGCACCAGTCTCGCGGTCGGCAAGGACGGCAAGAAGGTGTTCGAAACCGGTTGGGAGACCGGCAAGAGCGTCCTGACCAACGGTGCCTACACCCCGGGCTTCCCGGGCGGGTACACCTCCGGTGCCGGCGGTGGCACGAGCCGCCTGTTCAAGCAGCCCTTCTACCAGAAGGGTGTCGTCCCGGACTCCCTGTCGACGCTGAACCAGACCGGTAACACCAAGGGCCGCGTGGTTCCGGACATCTCCGCCGTCGCGGACCCGAACACCGGCTTCCTGGTCGGCCAGACCCAGACCTTCCCCGAAGGTGTGAGCTACGACCAGTACCGCATCGGTGGCACCAGCCTCGCGTCGCCGGTCTTCGCGGGCATCATGGCCGTGGCCGACAGCTTCGACCACTTCCACCACGGGTTCATCAACCCGGTCATCTACCAGCTGACGTCGAAGACCTCGGCGATCAGCGACGTCAAGCACGTGGACGGTGCCGTCGAGCGCGTCGACTACGCCAACTCGGTGGATGCTTCCGCCGGGCTCATCACGTCGGCTCGCAACTTGGACTACCCGAACCTGACGATCCACACCACCAAGGGCTACGACACCACGACGGGCCTCGGCTCGCCGAACGGACTGTTGTTCCTCTTGCTCGTCTAGCTGGTTCCACGGAAAGGGCCGTTCCTCGCACCGAGTGCGAGGAACGGCCCTTTCGCTGTGTTCGAGTCCCTTTCGGCTACCAGGAGAGGCGGGCGTGGGCGATGTTCGTGGTGCGGACGGGCGCGCCGTCGACGGGGACGGTGCCGGGAGGGGCGGTGGGGTCGGGCGTGACGCCGCCGGCGGCCACCTTGTCCAGCGTCTTCAGGCCTTCGTTTCCGACGGTCCCGAAGATCGTGTAGTTCGGCCGCAGCGCGGAGTCTCCGAAGACGAGGAAAAACTGGCTGCCGTTGGTGTCCGGCCCGGCGTTGGCCATCGCCAGCACCCCGCGGGCGTACACCTTGCGCGCGCCGGTCGGGTCGGTCGGCGACGGCGGCAGGTTCGTCGGCAGCTCGTCCTTGAAGCTGTAGCCCGGCCCGCCTTCACCCGTACCCGTCGGGTCGCCGCACTGCAGGACCTTCAACGTCGAGTACGTCGTGAGCCGGTGGCACGTCGTGTGGTCGTAGAAACCGCTGAGCGTCAGGTGCAGGAAGCTCTGCACTGTGCACGGCGCCTCCGCGCGGTTCAGTTTGAGCGGGATGTCGCCCTGGTTCGTCTTCAGCTTGACGTCGACGCTGCCGTGGTCCGGCGTGTGCTTCGGGTCCCAGGGCAGGCCGACCGGCCGCGCGGCGGGGTCGTCCGGCGTCGTGGTGTAGCCGCAGGGGCCGTGGGTGCTCTTCGGTGGCGGCGGGGTGGTGCTCAGTGGGGCCGCCGACGCGGTCGCTGCCGGACCCGCCAGCAGGAAGCCGCCCACGGCCAGGACAGCGATCAAGGATTTGCGCACGGAAGACCTCCGGAGTCGGGGTGGAGAATCGCGAACCTACCAACTCCGGCGCTCCCCGCGCTGCCCCCGAAAGCCGGGCAACCATCGCAACTCGCCGGCGAGTTGCGATGGTTACGGATGCTAAGTACCGCAACTCGACGGCGAGTTGCGGTCGGGGTCAGCTGCGTTCGGCGAGTGCGACGAACTTCGCCAGGGAGGTTTTCAGGTCACCCTTGAGGGCGCGGCCCACGGCTGAGCCGATCGGGCCGAACAGGCCCGGTGCGGTGAACTCGGCGTCGATGGAAAAGGCGGACCCGCGCGCGTCGGGCCGGACGGTCAGGGCGAGCGACACCTTCACGCCGCCCTTGCCATCCCCCGCGAGGGTGATGAGGGTCGGCGGGTCGAACGTACGGACGGTCCAGTCGATCCGGTTGCGCAGGCCCTTGACCGAGACGACCGAGGTCAGTGTGGTGCCGGTGGTGATCTCGGCAGGCAGGTCACCGCGCCAGCCTTCGTGCAGGGACAGCCATTCGCCGAACCCGGACAGGTCGGACGCCGTCGCCCACGCGATGTCCGGCGTCACCGGCATGGTCGCTTCGACGCTCACCTTGGGCATCGGTCCTCCAGCTCGTTTCCAGTGTTCTCGGGGACCGTACTTGCCCAGGACGCGATTCGCTCGAGACAGGCCGAACAGGGCAGGCACGTCTTGTCAAGGTTTACCGGGATTTTCCCGCCATGCGGATGACGATGCAGCCGACGGGATGGACGTGGGATTCTCGGCCGGATAACTGGCATCTCCCTGCGAAAGGCCCTGCTCCCGTGCGCATCAACCCGAGACCCCGAATTCTGGCGGCCGTGCTCGCCGCGACCGCACTGGCCGCCGGGCTCGCCGCCTGCTCGCGGGCGGACAGCGCCACGGCGCCCGCCGCGAACCAGGGTGCCGCGAGCGAGGTCCGGGTCGGGTACTTCCCCAACGTGACGCACGCCCCCGCGCTGATCGGGGTCAAGAACGGCTACTTCACCCAGGAGCTCGGTACCACGAAGCTGAGCACGCAGACGTTCAACGCCGGCCCCGACGAGGTCAACGCGCTGCTCGGCAACTCGCTCGACGTCGCGTTCATCGGTTCCGGCCCGGCGATCAACGCCTTCACCAAGTCGAAGGGCACCATCCAGCTCGTCGCGGGCGCGGTGTCCGGCGGCGCACAGCTCGTGGTCAAGCCCGGCATCACCTCGCCCGACCAACTCAAGGGCAAGACGATCGCCACCCCGCAGCTCGGCAACACCCAGGATGTGTCGCTGAAGAAGTACCTCTCGCAGCAGAAGCTGACCGGCCAGGTCAACATCACCAACCTCGACAACGCGAAGACGCTCGCCGCGTTCACCAAGGGCGACGTCGACGGCGGCTGGCTGCCGGAGCCGTGGGCGTCCCGGCTCGTCGACGCCGGCGCGAAGGTGCTGGTCGACGAGAAGACGCTGTGGCCGAACGGGCAGTTCCCGAGCACCGTGGTGATCGTGCGCAGCGAGTTCCTCCAGCAGCACCCGGACACCGTGCGCGAGATCCTCGCCGGTGAGCAGAAGGCCATCGACTGGGCCATCGCCAACCCGGCCGACGCGAAGACCGCGGTCAACGCGGAGTTGAAGCAGCTGACCAACAGCTCACTGAGCCAGGGCGTACTGGACAGGGCGTTCTCCAACATCGCGCTCGGCCTCGACCCGATCGCCGCCGAGTACCCCCAGCTCGCCCAGGACTCGGTGACCGCCGGCGTGGTCAAGGACGTCGCAAACCTCAAAGGCTTCGCCGATTTCGGACCGCTGAACGAGGTACTGAAGGCAGCGGGTAAGCCCGCGGTCGAAGCGCCCGGTCTGACCAAATAGCTTCTGAGAGCAGAGGAACGCGATGAGCGCCACACTCGAAGACTCGCCACGGCTGGCTTCCACCGAGGTAGCGGTGAAGCTCGACGGCGTGCGCAAGGTGTACGGCCGCGGTGACCGCGCGGTCACCGCGCTGGACGGGCTGGATCTGCGGGTGGCGCCCGGCGAGTTCGTCTGCCTGCTCGGCGCGTCCGGCTGCGGCAAGAGCACTCTGCTGAACCTGGTCGCCGGGCTGGACAAGCCGTCGGCGGGTTCCATCGAGCTGAACACGTCCCGGCCTGCGGTGATGTTCCAGGAGGCCGCGTTGATGCCGTGGCTGACCGCCGCCCGCAACGTCGAACTGCCGTTGCGGCTGGCCGGGTTCGGGCGCGCGGACCGGCGTGCCAAGGCCGCTGAGCTGCTCGAGCTGGTTCGGCTCGGCGGTGTCGGCGCGAAGCGTCCGCACGAGCTTTCCGGCGGGATGCGGCAGCGGGTCGCGCTGGCCAGGGCACTCGCCGCGACGCTGCGCGTGGACGGCGCCGACGCACCGGCGCTGCTGCTGATGGACGAGCCGTTCGCCGCGCTCGACGCGATCACGCGCGACGTCATGCAGGGCGAGCTGCTGCGGATCTACCGAAGCACGGGCACAGCGGTCCTGTTCGTCACGCACGATGTGCGCGAGGCCGTCCGCTTGGGCCAGCGTGTCGTCCTGCTGTCGTCGCGGCCGGGCAAGGTCGTGCGGGAATGGGCCGGGTCGCCGGGGGTCGAGGACGCCGAACTGACCGACGAGATCACGGCACGCCTGCGAGAGGTGATCAGTTCCCATGCCGCAGGTTGACGGTTCGACCGATCTTTCCGCGGTCGAAGCGGGGCTCGACGCGCTCGACACACCGGAGGCCCGCGGGGAACGGCGGTCGAAGCGGTTCCTGCGGACCGCGGTGCCCCCGCTGGTCGCGATCGCGCTGCTGATCGTGGTGTGGCAGGTGCTGTGGGCGGCCGCGCTCTGGCCCGAGACCTCGCTCCCATCGCCGATTTCGGTGTGGGACGAGTTCGCCGGCACGGTGTCGAACGGCAAGGTCTTCGGGTTCGTCTGGACGTCGGTGCACCGTGCTGTCCTCGGGTTCCTCGCCGGTGTCGTGATCGGTGTCCCGCTCGGCCTGCTCGTGGCGAGGGTCCGTGTCGTGCGTGCGGCGATCGGGCCGCTGCTCGGCGGGCTGCAGAGCCTTCCTTCGGTCGCCTGGGTGCCCGCGGCGATCATCTGGTTCGGCCTCAACGACAGCGCGATCTACTTCGTCGTGCTGCTGGGCTCGGTCCCGTCGATCGCGAACGGGCTGATCTCGGGTATCGACCAGGTGCCGCCGATCCTGCCGCGCGTCGGCCAGGTCATGGGCGCCGGCAAGCTGGCGTCGGCGCGGCACATCCTGCTGCCCGCCGCGTTACCGGGCTTCCTCGCCGGGCTGAAGCAGGGCTGGGCGTTCACGTGGCGCTCGCTGATGGCCGCGGAACTGATCGCGAACTCGCCGAAACTGGGTGTGGGCCTCGGCACCTATCTCGAAGACGGGTCTTCGTTCAACAACATGCAGGGCGTGATCGCCGCGATCTTCCTGATCCTGCTGGTGGGCGTGGGTATCGAGCTGATCGTGTTCCGGCCGCTGGAGCGGTTCGTGCTGCGGTCGAGGGGGCTCACCGGGTCCTTCGCGTAGCCGGATACGGGAACGAATTCGTCACAATGTTCGTTCTCAGAACCTACGACTCCGTAAGTTACGGTCCCGTAGGTTGTTGTCGTGCTCCGCTGGAAGGATTGACCCGATGCCCTCGTTGGATACCACCGCCCTGATGCTCGAACTCGAGTCGACGGTGGAGGACAACCTCAATCGGCACCTGTCCATCGCCAAGGAATGGATGCCTCACGAGTACATCCCGTGGAGCGAGGGCAAGGACTTCGCCGACCTCGGCGGGGTGGCGTGGGACCCGGAGCAGTCGCGAGTGACGCCGACAGCGCGGGTCGCGCTCGAGGTCAACCTGCTCACCGAGGACAACCTCCCCAGCTACCACCGCGAGATCGAGCGCGCGTTCGGCCGCGACGGCGCCTGGGGCACCTGGGTGCACCGGTGGACCGCCGAGGAGGGCCGTCACGGGATCGCCATCCGCGACTACCTGCTGGTGACCAGGGCGATCGACCCCGTCGAGCTCGAGCGCAACCGCATGCTGACGATGGAAGCCGGTTACGACAGCGGGGACAAGCCGCTGCTGCACGTCTTCGCGTACGTGTCGTTCCAGGAGCTCGCGACCCGGATCTCGCATCGCAACACCGGTCGTTACACCGAGGACCCGTTGTGCGACAAGCTGCTGGCCAGGGTTTCCGCCGACGAGAACCTGCACATGATCTTCTACCGCAACCTTGTCACCGCGTCGCTCGAGGTTTCGCCGAACGAGATGATGCGCGCGATCACCGACGAGGTCGTCGGCTTCCAGATGCCCGGCAAGATCCTGCCCGGCTTCGTCCGCAAGGCCGCTGTGATGGCGAAGGCCGGGATCTACGACCTGGTCCTGCACCACGACGACGTCATCTGGCCGCTGCTGCGCTACTGGAAGATCTTCGAGCTCGAAGGCCTCAACGAGGAAGGCGAGAAGGCTCGCGAGGAGCTTTCGACGTTCCTCGGCGACCTCAAGACGCAGGCCAGCCGCTTCGAAGACCGCCGCACCACGCTGCTCGCCCGCGAAGCGGCCCGGGCGTAATCGGCGCGGTCGGGGTCGGGGTGGGCCACAATGGACCTATGAGCCCCGACCTCGACGAGTTGCGGCGGCTGCGACGGGCCCGCGACCAGATGGACCGCGAGTACGCGCAACCGCTCGACGTGCCTGCGCTCGCCCGCACGGCGCTGATGTCGGCAGGGCACTTCAGTCGCCGTTTCCGTGATACCTACGGCGAAACTCCGTACTCGTACCTCATGACGCGGCGCATCGAGCGGGCGAAGGCGCTCCTGCGTCGCGGCGATCTGAGCGTGACGGACGTCTGCTTCGCGGTCGGCTGTACGAGCCTGGGTTCGTTCAGCTCCCGCTTCACCGAACTGGTCGGGCAGACGCCGAGCGCGTATCGCGCCGGCGACCACGTCGACCTCCGTGTCCTGCCGGGTTGCCACGCGATGGTGCTGACCCGTCCGCGGCGCGGCCGCGAGTGACAGATCAGTTTCGGAGAAGCATCCGTCGCCGCGCCTGCCTAGTGTCACGGGTATGACCGTTTCAATCAGCCACGTCCACGTCCTCGTCGACGACCCCGACGCCGCCCTCTCCTTCTACCGCGACACGCTCGGCCTGACCGTGCGCAACGAGGTCGCCCAGGACGGCTTCCGCTGGATCACCCTCGTCACCGCCAGCCAGCCCGAGATCATGATCGTGCTCTCGCAGCCGCACGCCGGCCGCTCCAAGGAAGACGGCGACGCTCTCGCGGCCCTGCTCGCGAAGGGTGAACTGCGCACCGTCCAGTTCAGCGCCGACGACCTTGACGCGACCTTCGACAAGGTAGCTGCCTCGCCTGGCGCCGAGGTGCTGCAGGAACCGACCAGCCAGCCCTGGGGCGCCCGCGACGCCGCCGTGCGCGACCCCGCCGGCAACCTCGTCCGCATTCAACAGAGCTAGCCACCCTCGCCTGTCGCCCCCGTTGGCCGTTGCCGCCGCAACTCGCCGTCGAGTTGCGGTGGTGGTGGAACCGGATGTGGGACTCGGCTCTGTCGGCGTGGGACTCGCTGCCGGTGACTGTGGGACTCGCCGACATGGCCGGGTGCACGCCGCGAGTCCCGCACTCAGAAGTGCCCTCGCTAAGTACTAAGGCAGGGCACTTTTGCCAAGAGTGACTTGCGGGTTAGAGGTTGGATGACTGATGGGGCGGGTGGTGAGATGATCGGGTGATGATCAGCTCGCGTCAGCTCGAGTACTTCCAGGCCGTGGCCAGACAGCTCCACTTCACCCGCGCGGCCGAGACGCTGCATATCGCGCAGCCCGCGTTGTCGCAGCAGATCCGCAAGCTGGAACGGCAACTCGGGCTGACACTGTTCGAGCGCGACAACCACCGGGTGGCGATCACGCCGGCCGGGACCGCATTGCTCGCGCACGCCGAGCGGATCCTCTCCGAGCTCACCGCGGTCGAGGAGGAGATGCTTGGCTGGGCCGGCGGCACGCGCGGCCGGATCAGGTTGGGTACCGCCCGGGGCCTGGCCACGCAGCTGGCGCACCTGCTCGCCGCGTTCTGCGAGATCTACCCGGACGTCGACGTGGAGCTGCGGGAACAGAACACCGACGAGATGGTGGCGGGCCTGCACGACGGCGAGCTCGACGCGGCCACGGTCGCCGCAATGCCCGCGTTGGACGATGGTCGGCTGGAATCGCACTCGCTCGGGTGCGAACCGCTGGTCCTCGTCGCCGGGCTCACCTCGCCACTGGCGGGCGAACGGTCGCTGTCGCTCGCCGCGCTCGACGGCGTCGAGCTGGTGCTTTACAGCCCTGGGTCGGCGGTGCGGGAGATCATCGTGGCGGCATTGAAGACCGCCGACGCGACTCCGCGCGTCCGGTTCGAAACCCGCGGGTACGAGGCTGCCCGCATCCTGGCCAGTGTCGGTTTGGCGGCGGCCATCATGCCGCGGTCCATCGCCGAACTGCCCGGACCGCCCGTCCATGTCGCGCGTCTCGACCCCGAGCCGTCCTGGACGCCCTCGCTGGCGTGGTCCGCGTTACGGCGTCCGGCGCCCGCATTGGCCGCGTTCATCGAGTTCACGATCGCCCATCCTGAGCTCGGTTCCGTCGGTGATAATGCAAGTATCTCACCACTAGTCTGATCATGTCTTGGACTTCTTACCGCAGAATCGGCCATTGTTGAGGGCATGAACCGATACGACCGCGGACAACACGAGTACCTGGGCCTGATCGGCTCGACCCCCGACTCAAGCCTGGCGGCGGTCAAAGTCCGCTCGCCGCAGCTGTTCGAAACCCTGGTCGAGGTGGGTTTCGGCGGGCCGATGACCCACTCCGAACTGAGCCGACGCGATCGCGAGCTCGCCACTGTGGCGATGTTGTCGACGCTCGGTGGTGCCGAGCCGCAGCTCGCCGTCCACACAGCTGCCGCGCTCCGCAACGGCGTCAGCCCGTCCGAGCTGCTGGCGCTCTGCGAGCACGTCGCGCTGTACGCGGGCTTTCCTCGTGGGCTCAACGCGTTGGCGGCCGTAGACCAGGTGCTGACCGATGCCGGCTTCTCGAAGCCCGCCGCGCTGCAGCGCGTCCGCGTCGCCGACCACGAGACGCAGGTGGCGCAGCGCGGGGAGAGCGGGCCGGCCGTCGTGCTGCTGCACGCGCTCGGGCTGGACTGGCGGATGTGGGAACCCGTGATGGACCGGCTTTCGGTCGGCCGCCGGGTGTTCGCTTACGACCTTCGCGGGCACGGCTTCGCCGCCGGTTCGCCTACGCCGCGCAGCATGGATGACACCGCCGCCGACCTTTTCGGCGTGCTCGACGCGCTCGGTGTCGACAAGGCACACGTCGTCGGCCTGTCCTACGGCGGTGGGATCGCGCAGACCGCGACGGTGAGCCACCCCGAACGGGTGGAGTCGTTGTCGCTGCTGGCCACGACCGACCACGCTTTCGCCGCGTTCGAAGGCCGCGCCGTCTCGGCGGAGGCCGACGGCATGGACGCTCAGATCGTGCCCTCGCTGACACGCTGGTTCACGCCCGAAGCGCTGGCTGTCAACGACTGGGGCGTGCGGTATGCCCGTGAGCTCGTTCGTCGTGGGGTCGTCGCCGATTGGGCAGCCGCTTGGCGTGCTTTCAAAGACGTCGACGTGCAGGGCAAACTCGGGGACTTCGCGAGCCCGACGCTGGTTCTTGCCGGCGAACGCGACGTCTCCGCGACGCCCGAGATCATGAGGGGCATCGCCGAACGCATTCCTGGCTCGGTCTACCAGGAGCTTGCCGGCGCTCCGCACATGCTGACGCTCGAAAAGCCCGAACTGGTAGCCGAAGCGCTCGACCAGTTCCTGCCTTCCGACGAGTGAGAGCCTTCCCCGCTGTGGCTTTTCGCGGCCACAGCGGGGAAATCGCTAGGCGGCGGCCTCCCAGAGCGTCAGGAACGACGAAGCCTCGCTGCGGACCCACGGCTCCATCCGTGCCCGGTCACGGTTGGTCAGCGTGAACTCCTTGGCGCGCCGGACATCCACCACCAGCGCCGTCGCACCGGGGCGTAGGTCGTCCATGACCTGCTCCATGCTCCACAGCGCGAGATTCGCCCCGTTGCGGGTCAACGGCTCGTCCTTGAAGTACAGCCAGGTGACAAACTCCTGCCCGCTTGCCTTGCGCAGGCCCAGCTGCGGGGAGATGCGCGACTCGAACTGTTTGTGGCGCCAGCGGGATTGGCCGACTTCGACCACTTCCGGCTTGCGTCGCCCCAGATAACGCAGCCAGCCCTCGGCGACCGCGGTGTAGTGCGGCAACGAGACGGCGTTGGCCTGATCGACCAGCGCCATCATGGATTCCTTGTCCCGCCCCGATTCGCGCCCCTCCCGAATCGCGCTCGCGGCGCGGCGGTAGAAGTTGAACGCGGCCCGCTGCGGATCCTCGAACATGCGGCGGTACCGCCGGACGAACGACATACGCGCCGGGCCCGATCTGATGCTGTAACCAACAAACGTCGGCAGGGTGACATAAGCCATTGAGCTGCCTTTCCCAGTCCCCACGTCGCGCGCGACCACACGCGACACCCCAAACCCTACGGCCGCCCACCGACAAAAACGCGCCCATTCGGAGAGGTCTCCGGCTGGGGTTGCACCGCCGAAACGACTCAAGGGACCCCTGGTACGAATGATTCGTACCAAGGGTCCCCTGAGTCAGCTGGGCTGGAGTGAGCTACCTGCCGGTGCCGCCGCGACGGCCGCCGGCGCGGGTGCCGGAGGAGAACGCCGCGGCGCCGCCACGGCCGCCACCGGACTGGGTGCGGCCGGCGCCACCGGCCGCGCCCTGGTTCCGGCCGCCGGACTTCGGCTGGCCCTGCGTGCGTCCGCCGACGGGACCGCCGGTCGACGTCGTGTGCATCGGAGTGCTGCCGCCGCGCGTCGAAGCGCCGCCGCGGGCGCCGCCACCGGAGCGGCCGGAGCCGCCCTGGCCGGCGCCGGCTGCTGCCGGAGCACCGCCACGGCTCGATCCGGCGCGAGCCGCACCGCCGCCGCGTCCGCCCGCGTTGCCGCGTCCGGAACCGTTCTTGGGAGCGCCGGCGCGCGGGGCACCAGTGCGTCGGGGCTGCTTCGGGGGCGTGGCCGCGACGACCGGACGCGCCGAAGGAGCGGTGAACGTCCGCTCGCCCGGAGCCAGCTCGAGCAGCAGCGGGTGACCGGCGGCGAGCCGCGTGGTGGTCGGCTTGATGCCGGCCTTCTTGGTGAGGTCGCGGACGTCGCTGACCTGGTCGTCCGTCATCAGCGTGACGACCGTGCCGCTGTTGCCCGCGCGTGCCGTGCGGCCCGAGCGGTGCAGGTACGCCTTGTGCTCGACGGGCGGGTCGGCGTGGATGACCAGCGTGACGTCGTCGACGTGGATACCGCGCGCGGCGATGTCCGTGGCGACCAGCGTCTTCGCGCTGCCGTCGGAGAAGGCGAGCAGGTTGCGCGTCCGAGCGGTCTGCCCGAGGTTCCCGTGCAGTTCGACGGCCGGGATGCCGGACGCGTTGAGCTGCTTGGTGAGCTGCTTCGCGCGGTGCTTGGTGCGGGTGAAGACCAGCGTGCGGCCGGGGGCCGCGGTGAGGTCGACGAGCACCGGCAGCCGGCTCTCGTGCTGGACGTGCAGCACATGGTGCGTCATCGCCGAAACCGGCGACTGCGCCGAGTCGACGCTGTGCGTGACCGGGTCGCGCATGAAGCGCTTGACCAGCACGTCGACGCCCGCGTCGAGCGTCGCGGAGAACAGCAGCCGCTGCCCGGTGCGCGGGGTGAGGTCGAGCAGCTTCTTGACCTGCGGCAGGAAGCCCAGGTCGGCCATGTGGTCGGCCTCGTCGAGGATGGTGATCTCGATGCCGTCGAGCTTGGCGTGCCCGGTGGAGACGTGGTCGGCGAGCCGGCCGGGGCAGGCGACGATGATGTCGACCCCGCCGCGCAGCGCCGAGATCTGCGGGTTGGGGCTGACCCCGCCGAAGATCGTCGTAGTGTGCAGGGAGAGGGTCTTGGCCAGCGGCGCGATGGCGGCGTCGATCTGGGCGACGAGCTCACGCGTCGGCGCCAGGATCAGCGCGCGCGGCCGGTTGGCGCGGCGCTTGGCCGGGTTGGCGGCGAGCCTGGCCAGCATGGGCAGCACGAAGGCGTAAGTCTTGCCGGAGCCGGTGCGGCCGCGGCCGAGGACGTCGCGGCCCTCGAGCGAGTGCGGAAGCGTGGCTTCCTGGATCGGGAACGGGCTGTCGATTCCTTGGGCGGCCAGCGCGTTCACCAGTACTTCGGGCACGCCGAGAGCTGCGAAAGAAGGTGTGGAATTCATGATTAACGGGCGTGTGGACGCCCTGATTCTCCGTACGTGGAAGGGTTGTCCTGCCCGGCGCAGACCTCGACGGCCGCGGCGCGTGGTAGACGACAACGAGACACGGCCCGAGGCAGAACTGGGCGGGCCGCGCCTACGAGTATAGGGCATCGGGCGACGTGGCCCGTGTGACGTTGCCCGCCGCGCGCGTCCTTGTTAAGTTACCCGTGGGTAGTTTCGCGTTCGAGAGGGAGATCCGCAGATGAGCAAGGCGTCCACGGCGTTGTTGGTGAACCCGCACACCTACGACCCGGAGCGGTTCGACCCCGAGACCCGCCGCCTGCTGCGCGCGACCATCGACTGGTTCGAGGCCCGCGGCAAGCGCAAGCTCGTCGAGGACTACCACAACAAGGTCTTCTACGCGGATTTCCTGGAGTTCGCGGGCAAGGAAGGTCTGTTCGCCACCTTCTTCACCCCGGCGGGCAGCGCCGACGGCTCGCCCGACAAGCGCTGGGACACCAGCCGGATCGCCGCGCTGTCGGAGATTCTGGGGTTTTACGGGCTGAACTACTGGTATCCCATGCAGGTCACCGTGCTGGGCCTCGGACCGGTGTGGCAGAGCGAAAACGAGGTCGCCCGCAAGCGTGCCGCGGACGCGTTGGACGCCGGGGGAGTCGCCGCGTTCGGACTGTCCGAAAAGGATCACGGCGCGGACATCTACTCCTCGGACATGGTGCTCACCAAGGACGGTTCCGGCGGTTACCTGGCCAACGGTTCGAAGTACTACATCGGCAACGGCAACTGCGCGGGCACGGTGTCGGTGTTCGGCCGGATCGACGGCGTCGAAGGCCAGGACCAGTACGTCTTCTTCTACGCCGACTCGAACCACCCGAACTACCACGTCGTGAAGAACATCGTCCCGTCTCAGATGTACGTCGCCGAGTTCGCGCTCGAGGACTACCCCGTGCACGTCGAGGACATCCTCCACATCGGAGCGGACGCGTTCAGCGCGGCGCTCAACACGGTCAACATCGGCAAGTTCAACCTGTGCTTCGGCGGCATCGGCATGGCGACGCACTCGCTGTACGAGGCGATCACCCACGCGCACAACCGTGTCCTTTATGGAAACCTGGTGACGGACTTCCCGCACGTACGCCGTGAGTTCGTCGACGCGTACGCGCGTCTGCTCGCGATGAAGCTGTTTTCCGGCCGAGCGGTGGACTATTTCCGCTCGGCGAACGCGGACGACCGGCGTTACCTGCTGTTCAACCCGATCACCAAGATGAAAGTGACCACCGAGGCCCAGACCGTGATTACGCTGGCCGCGGATGTCGTGGCAGCCAAGGGTTTCGAAGCGGACAACTACCTCGCGATGGCGAAGGTCGACGTCGACGGCCTGCCGAAGCTCGAGGGCACGGTCGCGGTGAACCTGGCGCTGATCGCGAAGTTCATGCCCGCGTACCTGTTCGCGCCGGAGGAGTACGCGCCGGTCCCGACGCGCACCGACTCGGCCGACGACGAGTTCCTCTTCCGTCAGGGTCCCGCGCGCGGGCTATTGAAGATCCGGTTCCACAACTGGCGCGAGGCTTACACGAAGGCGTCGGCCATCCCGAACGTCGCGCGGTTCGTCGAGCAGGCGGACGGGCTGGTCAAGATCCTCACCGAGGCCACCCCGAACGAGGCCCAGCAGGCCGACCTCGACTTCGGGCTCGCGCTGACCGAGTTGTTCACGCTCGTGGTGTACGGCCAGCTCATCCTCGAACAAGCTGAGCTGATCGGCATCGAGAGTGACATCGTCGACCAGATCTTCGATGTCCTCGTCCGCGACTTCAGCGCCGCCGCCGTCGAGCTGCACGGCAAGTCCAGCTCGACGGAAGCCCAGCAGGCTCTCGCCGTCGCAGCCATCCGCAAGCCCGTTGTCGACGCCGACCGCTTCGACCGCGTCTGGTCCCAGGTCCGCGACCTCTCCGGCACCTACGAAATGCACCCCTGACGACACGAGTGTGCAGTCTGTGCACACGAGATCGCGATCCACGCACGCGTGTCCGCCGTGGGACTCGTGCACTTGAATGTGGGACTCGCCGGGCTCGGCTGTGGGACTCACCGTCCTGAACGTGGGACTCGCCGGCGGGCGCCCGACGCTGCGCGAGTCCCACGTTCGTCGTCGGCGAGTCCCACGTTCGACGGGGTGAGTCCCACGTTCGGGTCAGGCGGTGAAGGCGGCGACGGCTTGGAGGAGCAGGTCGGGGGACTCGAGCTGCGGCATGTGGCCGGTCTCGGCGAGGAGCTGGAACTGGGCACCGGGGATCGCCGCCGCGAACGCGGTGCCGTACTCGGGGTCGACGATCCGGTCGGCTTCGCCCCAGACGACCAGCGTCGGGACGGTGACGCCGGACAGCCGGCCGTGCAACGTCGGGTCGGCCATCGACGAGCCGTAGACCGACAGCGCGGCTCGGTTGCCTGCCATGACGGCCTGCTGCTCGGGGGTGAACTTCGACGGGTCGATCGCGAACTTCGCCGGGTCGTGGTAGCTGAGCTGGGCCACTTCGGCCATGGTGAGCGAGAAGAAGTCGGCCGCGGGATGCCCGTCGACCAGGATTCCGACGGCGTTGGCGAGCACGACGCGCCCGATCCGGGGCGAACCGAGCAACGCGATTTCGGCCGCGATCCAGCCGCCGATGGAGTTCCCGACCACGGTGACGTCGGTCAGGTCCAGCTCGTCGAGCAGCGCGACATACAACGCCGCCAGCTCGCGGACGCTCGTCAGCGCGTCCGGTCGCGGTGTGCTGCCGAATCCGGGGTGGACTGGCGTGAGAACCCGAGCGGATTCCTTGCTGGACAACAGATCGGCGAACCCGGCGACGGTCAGCGGGCCTCCGCCGCCGTGCAGTAGCAGTACGGGACGTCCTTCGCCGCTCTCGGTCACAGTGACCGGGACAGCTCCGACAGTGTCGACGTTCAGGGTGTAAGTGTTGGTGGGCATGGGGTTTCTCCTCAGAGTGTGTAAGAGCCGGTGGTGAATTCGTCGAGCAGCGAGGGTCCGTTGGGACGCCAACCCAGCGCTCGGGCGTGTGTTGTGTCGAATTGTTGGTCGAGGAACACGGCGTCGGCGATCGGGCCGAGGCGGTTGCGCGAGGCTTCGACAGGCTCGGGCCGAATTCGGCCGTCGAGGCCGCGGATGCGGCTGGCGGCGGTCGCGATCTGGTCCATCGCCGGGCTGTGTTCGTTGGCTCCGAGCAGGTAGGAACCGGCCGGCGCGGTGGTCAACGCGAGGACGTACAGGGCGGCGATGTCGTCGACAAAAACGTTGCCGAAGTGCTGGTGGACGCCCGGGTAGAGCAGCGCGCCGTCCGCGATCGGTCCGGCCACTACCTTAGCGGGGATCCCGCCGGCGCGACCGTAGACATTCGCGGGCGCCACGACGGACGTCCGGATGCCGTGCTTCGCCGCCGCACGGATCCGCTCGACGACCCGGGGCCGCCACGCGACGATCGGCGGCGGGTCGGCGGGCGTCTGCTCGGTGATGCCCCGCCCGGAGCCGTGGATCCAGGTGCCGCCGGTGTGGACGTACGGCTTGTCGGTCCTGGCCAGTGCGGGAAGTACGGCGTCGAGCAGGCCGCTCTCGAACTCCGCGTTGGTCCGGTTGCCCGGGGATGCGGTGCTGATCACCCCGTCGACCGGCTCGACCTGCGTAATCATCCATTCGATGTCGGTCAGATCGCCCAGCGCCGGGCTGGCCCCGGCGTCGTCGAGAGCCTTCGCCGAGTCCTCGGTCCGTGCATGTGCGACGACGTCGTGGCCTTGTCGCACCAGCTCAGCCAGGACGGCGGAGCCGAGGTAGCCGGTGCCACCGGTCAAGAACACCTTCATGGCGTCCCCCTCTCACTCGTTGATGTAAATAACCTTATATCAACAAGCTGAGGTAAGCAAGCTTAGATTGGCGCGGGCCCCGAGGGGGCCCGGTGGTTGGCCGGATGTGGCTGGTGTGGCTGGTGTGGTGTTGTGACGTGTCGTGAAGGCCACCTTCATGGCGTAAGGCGTACTCAACTAGGCCTTGACGACGTCTCTGCCCTGCCGAAAGTGCCTTCCGGAGCCGCAACAGTCGTTCGCGTCGACGGACAGTGCGCTCGTCGCGTTCGGGGGCCACGGCGACGTCGAGCTCGTCTGGGTCGACCCGGAACGCGACGAACCGTGCCAGGATGAGGAAGATGGATGACCTTGGTGCGGCACGTTTCCTGTGGGACGCCTGGAGTTCCGGCGTAACGATCGACGCGCTGCCTGACGGGCTTCGTCCGCGTGACGCAGTCGAGGGCATGGCTGTGCAGGCGCGGCTGGAGGAACTTGCCGGGCCGGCGTTCGGCTGGAAGATCGGCGCGACGACGGCCGCGGGACAAGCGGCTGTCGGGGTGGACAGGGCGTTCCCGGGTCGGATGTTCACCCGGTTCCGACACGCCGAAGGCAAGATCATCCCGACGGACTCGTCCATGGCCGTCGTGGAACCCGAGTTCGCCTTCCGGCTGGGCACAGACCTCGATCCCGACGTCGAACACACCCTGGACGCCGTGCTGGACGCGGTCGACACGATGTTTCTCGCGCTGGAGATGCCGGACTCGCGGTTCAGCGACTTCACCAGCGTCGGCTATGCGTGTCTGCTGGCCGATTCGGCGTTGTGCGGCCGGTTCGTCGGCGGCTGCGAGGTGCCGGGCTGGCGGGATCTCGACCTCGCCGCGCAACCGGTGATCCTGCGGCTCGACGGCGTCGAGTTCGCGCGCGGCACCGGCGCGGAGGTCATGGGCGACCCGCGGCTCGCGCTGCACTGGCTCGCGTTGGAGCTGCCGAGGCTGGGACGTCGACTGCGCGCGGGCGAAGTCGTCACGACTGGCACGGCCACGAAACCCGCTCCCGTGACACCGGGCGCACACGTCTTCGCCGACTTCGGCGACCTCGGCACCATCGAAGGTCGCTTCGGCCATGTCTCGTGAAAGGACGTGAAGGCCACCTTCACGACCGCTAGGTACATGAAGGTGGCCTTCACGAACAGCCGCTTACTTCCCGAAACCGGCTTTGCGCAGGGCGTCGGCCAGTGAGCCGGTGGGCGCGGGGGCAGCGCTGCTGCGGGAGCCGGCCCCGCGGCCCTGACCTTGCGGTTTGCGCTGGCCGCCCTGCTGCGGACGTCCACCGCCGGACTGGCCACCGCCCGTGCGGGGCTGCGCGGCACCAGGCTCGTCGTCGAGGCGCAAGGTCAGCGAGATCCGCTTGCGCACGGTGTCGACCTCGAGGACCTTCACCTTCACGATGTCGCCGGGCTTGACGACCTCACGCGGGTCCTTGACGAAGTTCTTCGACAGCGCCGACACGTGCGCGAGCCCGTCCTGGTGCACGCCGACGTCGATGAACGCGCCGAACGCGGCGACGTTGGTGACGACGCCTTCCAGCCGCATGCCGGGCTTGAGGTCACCGATCTTGTCGACACCCTCGGCGAACGTCGCGGTCTTGAACGCCGGACGCGGGTCGCGGCCCGGCTTCTCCAGCTCGGCCAGGATGTCCGTGACGGTCGGCAGGCCGAACTTGTCGTCGACGAACTGATCCGGCTTGACAGTCTGCAGCGCGCGCGAGTTGCCGATGAGGCCGGGCAGGTCCGTGCCGATCGCGGTCATGATCCGCCGCACCACCGGGTACGCCTCGGGGTGCACGCTGGACGAGTCGAGCGGGTCGTCGCCGCCGGGGATGCGCAGGAAGCCCGCGCACTGCTCGAACGCCTTCGGTCCGAGCCGCGCGACCTCCTTCAGCGCCGTCCGCGAGCGGAACGGGCCGTGCTCGTCACGGTGCCCGACGATGTTCTCGGCGAGCCCGGTCGTGATGCCGGAAACCCTGGTCAGCAGGGGAGCGGACGCCGTGTTGACGTCGACGCCGACCGCGTTCACGCAGTCTTCGACGACCGCGTCGAGCGAGCGTGACAGCGACACCTCGGACAGGTCGTGCTGGTACTGGCCGACGCCGATGGACTTCGGGTCGATCTTCACCAGCTCCGCCAGCGGGTCCTGCAGCCGCCGCGCGATCGACACCGCGCCGCGCAGGGAGACGTCCATGTCCGGCAGCTCGGCCGAAGCGAACGCCGACGCCGAATACACCGAAGCGCCGGCCTCGGACACGATCGTCTTGGTGAGCTTGAGGTCCGGCAGCGCCTTGATCAGGTCGATGGCGAGCTTGTCCGTCTCGCGCGACGCCGTGCCGTTGCCGATCGAGATCAGGTCGACCTTGTGCTCGGCGGCGAGCTTGCCCAGCACGGCGAGCGAGCGGTCCCACTGGTTCTGCGGCTGGTGCGGGTAGATGACCTCGGTCGCGACGACCTTGCCGGTCGCGTCGACCACGGCGACCTTGACCCCGGTGCGGAAGCCCGGGTCGAGGCCCATCGTGGCGCGGGTGCCGGCGGGCGCGGCGAGCAGCAGGTCGCGCAGGTTGGACGCGAACACGCGCACGGCCTCGTCCTCGGCGGACTGGCGCAAGCGCATGCGGAGGTCGATCCCGAGGTGCAGCAGGATCTTCGTGCGCCACGCCCAGCGGACGGTGTCGGTCAGCCATTTGTCGCCGGGACGGCCCTTGGCGGCGATACCGAACTTGTGCGCGATGCGGACTTCGTAGTCGCTCGGGCCGACCTGAGGTTCGTCGGAAGGTTCTTCCGCTTCGATCGTGATGTCGAGGATGTCCTCTTTCTCCCCGCGGAACATCGCGAGGATCCGGTGCGAGGGCATCTTCGTGAACGGCTCGGAGAACTCGAAGTAGTCGGAGAACTTGGCGCCGTCGACGTCCTTGCCGGCACGGACCTTCGACGCGAGGCGGCCCTGGCCCCACATCTTCTCGCGCAGCTCGCCGATGAGGTCGGCGTCCTCGGCGAAGCGTTCGACGAGGATCGAGCGCGCGCCATCGAGCGCGGCCTGCGCGTCCGCGACGCCCTTCTCGGCATCGACGAACACGGCAGCGGCGGCGAGCGGCTCGGTGTTCGGGTCGTTGAACAGGCCGTCGGCCAGCGGTTCGAGGCCTGCTTCGCGCGCGATCTGCGCCTTCGTGCGGCGCTTCTGCTTGAACGGCAGGTAGATGTCCTCGAGCCGCGACTTCGTGTCGGCGGCGAGGACCTGCGCTTCGAGGGCCTCGGTGAGTTTGCCCTGGTTGCGAATCGATTCCAGCACGGCCGCGCGCCGCTCGGTGAGTTCGCGCAGGTAGCGCAGGCGCTCCTCGAGCGTGCGCAGCTGCGCGTCGTCGAGCATGCCGGTGACTTCCTTGCGGTACCGCGCGATGAACGGCACGGTCGAACCCTCGTCGAGCAGGGTGACGGCGGCCTTCACCTGCCCTTCACGCACACCCAGTTCTTCGGCGATCTTCTGCTCGACCGACTGCAAGCCCACTTGTCACGATCCCTTCGGTTAAGTCAGACGGCCATTGTGCCGCTCGGGGGATCACGACTTTCGTATGGGCCTCCCCAAGCATCCCCTTGACATCTGGATTGGTCTAGTCCATTTTGTGAGTGTCCGGCATCATCTTGTTCAGCGGGAGGCAACCGTGAAGATCAAGGCTCGACATGCAATGGCCGCATTGTTCTCCGCGCTGGCGGTGTGCGCCGGACTGCTGATGGTCGTCACCGGGAGCGCGGGTGCCGCCAACATCCTGAGCAACGCCGGGTTCGAATCCGGCAACCTGGGCGGCTGGACCTGCACCGGCGCCTCCGTGGTCCACAGCCCGACGCACTCCGGGACGTCGGCGGTGTCCGGCACACCCGCAGGTCAGGACAACGCGCAGTGCTCGCAGGTGGTCTCGGTCAAGGCGAACACGGCGTACAAGCTGACGGCGTGGGTCCAGGGCAGTTACGTCTACCTCGGCGTCACGGGCAGCGGCACGACGGATTCCAACACGTGGACGCCGAGTGCCACGTCGTGGACACAGCTGGCCTACAACTTCACCACCGGCGCCTCCACCAGCAACGTCACGGTGTACCTCCACGGCTGGTACGGCCAGCCGACGTACTTCGCCGACGACGTCAGCCTTGACGGCCCCGGCGGCACGACCCCGCCGCCGACCACTCCCACGACGCCTACTACGCCGACCACGCCCACTACGCCGTCCACCACCCCCACCACGCCGACGACTGTGCCGCCCTCGAGCGGTTCGCTGCCGAAGCACGTCCTCACCGGCTACTGGCAGAACTTCAACAACGGCGCGAAGGTGTTGAAGCTCAGCGACGTCCCGTCGAGCTACAACCTCATCGCCGTGGCGTTTGCCGACACCGACGCGAGCAAGCCGGGTGCCGTGACGTTCACGCTCGACTCCGGCCTGTCCAGCGCGCTCGGCGGCTACACCGACGCGCAGTTCAAGGCCGATATCGCGACGCTGCACGGCCGCGGCCAGAAGGTCATCATCTCCGTCGGTGGCCAGAACGGCACGATCAGTGTTGCCGATTCGACGTCCGCGACGAACTTCGCGAACAGCATCGGCACACTGATCCAGCAGTACGGCTTCGACGGGGTCGACATCGACCTCGAGAACGGCATCAACGCCACGTACATGGGCCAGGCGCTGCGCAGCATCAACGCCAAGGGCGGGACCGTCATCACGATGGCACCGCAGACGATCGACATGCAGTCGACCTCGGGCGGGTACTTCCAGCTCGCGCTCGGCATCAAGGACATCCTGACGATCGTCAACATGCAGTACTACAACTCCGGCACGATGAACGGCTGCAACGGCCAGGTCTACGGGCAGGGCGGCGTCGACTTCCTGACCGCGCTGGCGTGCATCCAGCTGCAGGGCGGCCTGCGTCCCGACCAGGTCGCGCTCGGCCTGCCGGCGTCGCCTTCGGGCGCGGGTAGTGGCTATGTGTCGCCGAGCGTCGTCAACGCGGGGCTCGACTGCCTCGCGAAGGGGACGAGCTGCGGCTCCTTCAAGCCGTCGACGACGTACCCGGCGATCCGCGGCGCGATGGACTGGTCGATCAACTGGGACGCGTCGAACGGCTACGCGTTCGCGAACTCTGTCGGCGGTCACCTGGCCGGCATGCCGTAGGTCCGGCGCGGGCCTGCCCCTCAAGGCCACTTTGAGTGCGTTCACCGCGCTCAGGGTGGCCTTGAGGGGTCTCCAGAGGTAGCTTGCCTACCTACTACCTGGGGAGGCAGCTCATGACACTGGTCCACGAAGCCGTGCTCATCCGCGGCGAGGAAGCCGAAACGCTCGCCAGCGAGACGAGCGCCATCCGCCTGCTCGTCGACTCCAGTTCCACCGGCGGAGCGCTCAGCACGCAGCGCGTCACCCTCGCGGCTGGTGCGAACGGCGCTGTTCCACACCACCACACGGCGTCGACCGAGTTCTTCTACATCTTGAACGGCACGGTCCAGGTGTTGGCGGGGGACAAGGTTCTTGTTCTGGGGCAAGGCGATGTGGCCGTCGTCCCGCCGAACATGCCGCACGCCTTCGCGGCCGCGCCAGACTGCGAGGCGGACCTGCTGATCGTCATCACGCCCGGAATCGAGCGTTTCGAGTACTTCCGGCTGCTGGCCAAGGTGCGCTCGGGCGAAGCGACGCTGCAAGACCTGCTCGACAGCCAGGAGCTCTACGACACCCACTTCCTCGACAGCCCCGTCTGGACCCAGGAACGCTCCTGACTGGTCTCCTACGGGACCACCAACGCGAAGGTGACGGTCAGGCTCGCTTTTTGCGGGTGGAGGCGGTGTTGGGGGAGGACGCCGGGGCCGCAGGCGGCGGTGCCGAGGCCGTTCTGCGCGAGGTCCAGGTTGAGGTGGACCAGGTCGTCCGCGTGCAGGTCGGTGGTGTGGGCGGCGGCGTCGAGGGCTTCGGTGGTCCAGCGGCGTGCCGTCAGGTCGAAGGTGGGCGATCCCGAGATGCGTAAGCCGTCGCCGGTGTCCGCGATGAGGCGCGCCCAGCGGACGTCGGCTCGGTTGCCGTTCTCCTGTGGGAAGACGTACGGCGTTTGGAGGTCGTCGACGCGCTGGGCGAAGCGGCCGATCCTGGCGGCTTGCCTGCTATCGGCGTACGCCTCGCCGGGGCCCGCGCCGAACCACTCAACGTGGTCGAGCGTGCCGGGGACGGACATCCGCAGGCCGAGTCGCGGGAGCGTGCACGGCCATTCGCCGTCGGGCTCGATGTCCACTCGCAGGGTCAGCGTGGTGTCGTCGGACGTCCAGTGGTAGTCCGCGAGTATCCCGAAGTCGTGTGCGGGCGGCGCGACGCGGGTGCGGACGATGAGTCCGTCACCGACGACGTCCACATCGGACACACGGTGCTGAAGGCGGTGCAGGCCCGCTTTGCGCCAGGCCTGTTCGTCGGGCTCGTGCCCGCCGCGGTCGTTCTCGGTCGGCGCTCGCCAGAGGTCGAGGCTGGGACCGGTGACCGAGTACTGCCCCAGCGCGGTCAGCTTTCCCGTATACGGCTGGAATTCGCCGATGCCGAGGGTGAGCCTGTTGGAACGCCGTGAAACCAGGAAACCGGCCGAGGGAGCGGGAGGCTCTTTGGGTGGAGCCAGCTGCGACTGTCCCCATGCGACCACGTGACCCGCGTCCGCCCACGTCGTGTCGGCGCGTAGTTCCGCTCGGACGGTAAGCCAGGTTTCGCTTTCGGTCGCGGCCGTCTTCGGCAGCGAGACCTCGACGCTCTGTCCTGGTTGGACGTCCGGCACGTCCAGGATTCCACCGGTGACCGGAGTTCCTTCCTCTTCGAGCACCCAGGTGAAGATGAGATGCCTCAGCGATTGGAAGGTGTGGTGGTTTTCGATCCGGAACCCGTCGGCGATATCGGTGATACGGACCGGTTCCATGACCTTCGCGTATTCGATCAGCCCCGGCGACGGAGTCCGATCGGGAAAGACCAAACCGTCGATGATGAAGGTTCCGTCGTGGATGGACTCGCCGAAGTCGCCGCCGTAGGCGAAAAACTCCTGACCCTCCTCGTCGTGTCGGGTGATGCCGTGGTCGATCCACTCCCAGATGAACCCGCCCTGACACTGGGGATAGCGCTCGAAGAGTTCGCGGTATTCGAGGAGCCCGCCGGGGCCGTTTCCCATGGCGTGGCCGTATTCGCAGAGCAGGAAAGGCATCTCCCGGCGTCGGAGGTTGTCGTCGTCCTGACGGCCGATGCGGTCCACCTCGGCGTGGTCGGCATACATCCGGCTGTGGATGTCGACGTAAGCGCAGTCGAAGTCGCCTTCGTAGTGGATGGGCCGGGAGTCGTCGCGTTCACGGACCCAGTCCGCCATTCGTGCCAGGTTCTGACCGGTGTATGCCTCGTTGCCCAGCGACCACAGGATGACGCTGGGGCGGTTCTTGTCCCGTTCGACCGTGCGGCGGATCCGGTCCAGATAGGCGTCTGTCCACCGTGGATCGTCGCTGGGATTTCCTGCCCAGCCGAGTTCGCCGAAACCGTGGGTTTCGAGATCGCACTCGTCGACCACCCAGAGACCGTATTCGTCGCAGAGTTCGAGGAAGTACGGGTCCGGCGGGTAGTGGCTGGTACGGACGGCGTTGACGTTGTGCTGTTTCATCAGTTTCACGTCGGCGAGCGCGGTTTCGGCCGGGACGGCCCGACCGAACCGCGGATGGTGTTCGTGCCGGTTGACGCCCCGGAACAGGATCCGCTGCCCGTTCACTTTCAGCTGGCCGTGCTCGATCGCCACCGTGCGGAAACCGATCCGGACCCGAACCCGTTCGGCGTCGGTGAACAGTGTTCCGTGATAAAGGCGCGGTGTTTCCGCGCTCCACGGCTCGACGGCGTCGATGACGATCGGCCGATCGACCGGCTCGTTCTCGATACCCAATTCCGGCACGCTGAGCCGGGCGCCGGAAGTCGTCTCGACGCACATTGTGCCTTGGCCGCTGACGTGGTCGTAGTCAGCACGAATCCAGTAGTCCCCGATGCCACCGGAAGGGCGCGCGAGCAGCGTGACATTGCGGAAGATGCCCGACAGCCACCACATGTCCTGGTCTTCGAGGTAGCTGCCGGCAGACCACTGGTGTACGCGGACGGCCAGCAGGTTACCGCCGACACGCAGTAGCGGGCCGACGTCGAATTCCGACGGGAGCCGACTTCCCTTGGTCACGCCGAGTTCGTGGCCGTTCAGCCAGATCTTCGCGCAGGAGTCGATCCCGTCGAAACGCAGGACTGCCGGTTCGTCGAGCCATTCCGCGGTCAGTTCGAAGCGCAGCCGGTAGTCGCCGGTCGGGTTGTCCGACGGTACCTCGGGTGGCTTGACCGGAAACGGATAGACGACGTTGGTATAGGCCGGTTTGCCGTGTCCGTGTAGCTGCCAGTTGGCCGGAACCGGCAGTTCGGACCACGCCGAGTCGTCGAAGTCCTCGTCCTCGATGTGCTCCGGCGCGGCGGGAATGCTCGGAGAGAGCAGGAAGGACCAGGTCCCGTTGAGGCTGAGCGATCTCGCGTCCGAGGTGAAGGCGGCTCGAGGGGACACGCTGCCGTGGCCGGGGGAGAAGTCTTCGACGTACGACGACATGGGGCCCTTTCTACTGTGGACTCAACCCTTGAGTGCGCCGGCAGCGATGTTCTTGATGAAGTGCCGAGCGCCGAACAAGAACACGATGATCAGCGGGATGATCGCGACCAGCGTGCCGGCCATGACCACGCTGTAGTCGGAGACGTAGAGGCCGTTCAACTGCGAAAGCGCGACCTGGAGCGTGACGTGGTTGGAGTCGATCAGGACGACGAGCGGCCACAGGTAGTCGTTCCAGGAGTTGACGAACGTGAAGATACCCAGGAAGGCGAGCGCCGGACGCAACACCGGGAGCGCGATCGTCCAATAAGTACGGAAGAAGCCGGCACCGTCCATTCTGGCCGCTTCGAGCAGCTCGTCGGGCAGCGCGCTCTGGCAATACTGCCGCATCCAGAAGATGCCGAACGCGTTGGCGGCGGCCGGGATGATCAGTGCTTTCAATGAGCCGACCCAGCCGAAGCTCGCCATGATGGAGAACTGCGGAATGGACGCGAGTTGGGCCGGCACCACGAAGGTGGCCAGCAGGATCCCGAACAGGATCGAGCTGCCGGGAAAGCGGTACTTGGCGAAGGTGAAGGCGGCGAGCGAGTCGAAGAAGAGCACGAGCACGGTGACCGCGACGGCCACGATCAGCGTGTTCAGCAGTGAACCGAAGAAATCGATCTTGGCGAAGACCTGGGAGATATTGCTGAAGAAGTGCCCGCCGAAGGTGAGGCGCGGCGGGGTGGCG
Source organism: Amycolatopsis sp. (assembly GCF_025464955.1). Classification (GTDB taxonomy): domain Bacteria; phylum Actinomycetota; class Actinomycetes; order Mycobacteriales; family Pseudonocardiaceae; genus Amycolatopsis. Next base: position 56,609 of record NZ_JAODNM010000109.1, read on the forward strand.
TAGATGTCGGCCGTGGTGTTGGACGCCATGACGACGATCCAGTAGTAGGGGAACAGCAGGATGAGTGCGCCGATGGTGAGTGCGCCGTAGGTCATGAGTCGTCCGCGCCGGTTCGAAATCATCGGGAGACCCCCTTCCCGATCGTCCGGTCCGGTCGTTGGATCAGGCGCCAGTTGATGATCGCGAAGATGACCACGACCAGGAAGATGCCCCAGGCGATCGCCGCGCCGTAGCCGAAGTTGTTGTTGTAGAACGCCTCGTTGTAGAAGTACAGGACCATGGTGAGGCCGCCCTCGGACGGCCCGCCGCGGTTGCCGACCAACACCTGGGACTCGGTGAAGATCTGCATTCCGTTGATCGCCGACATCAGTACCGAGAACAGCAGAACCGGTCGTAGCAAAGGAAGAGTGACCCGGAAGAAGGTCTGGACCGCGTTGGCGCCGTCCAGTTTGGCCGCTTCGTAGACGTCGGCCGGAATGGCCTGCAGCCCGGCCAGGAAGATGATCGAGTTGTAGCCGACCCACCGCCAGATGATCATGATCGAGACGGCGGCTTTGATGCCCCAGGGGTTCGTCAGCCAGGGCACCCCGTGGATGCCGACCAACCCCAGCAGCCAGTTGAAGATCCCGAACTGCTCGCTGAAGATAGAACCGAACACCAGCGAAGCCGCGACCACCGACGTGACGTTCGGCAGGAAGTACGCGATGCGGTAGACGCCTTTGAAGCGGATAGACGAGTTGAGCCCGACCGCGATCACCAGTGCCAGCGCGGTCATCGGGACCGTCGACAGCACCCAGATGATCAGCGTGTTGCCGATCGAGTTCCAGAACGTCGTGTCGGTGAAGAGGAACCCGAAGTTGGCCAGCCCGACGAAGTGCATCGGCCCGACGCCGTCCCAGCGTTGCAGCGAAAGGAACAGCGAGTACAGGATCGGGTAGAGACCGAAGATGGCGAACAGGATGAAGAAGGGCGAAATCGCCAGGTAATAAGGAAGATAACGCCATCGCCGGGAGCCGTGGGTCGGCGGTGCCGAACGCAGCGGGGCGCGCAGGGTGTCGAGCGGGGGTGCGACGGTCATGAGTTCACTCCCTGCAGGAGGAGCAGGCGGTGGACGGCCGTCCGTGCGTCTTGCCAGGCCTTTTCAGGGTCTTTGCCGGCGAGTTCGACGTTGCTGAGTTGGTCGGTGTAGGTGTCGCTGATCGCGATGTCGTACGGGCTGAAGTAGGCGGGTTTGACTTCGTTGGCCGACTTGCTGAACACGTTCATGGTCACCTGCCCGCCGAAGAACGGTTCCGGTGCGAGCAGCCGCGGATCGGTGAAGGCCGACGGGCTCGACGGGAACAGGCCTTCGTCGAGGTAGGTGCGCGGCTGGTTCTCGGGGGACTGGATCCAGCGGATGATGTCGAACGCGGCTTGCGGGTGCGGGCAGTATTTCGTGATCGCGAGGAACGAACCACCCTGGTTTCCCGCTCCGCCCGGACTTCGGCAGACCCGCCATTTCCCGGCGGTGCCCGGTGCCGATTTTTTCAGCTCGCCGGTGATCCACGACGCGTTGACGAAGCTCAGTTCCTTGCCGTTGTTCCAGGCGGCGTGCCGGTCGACTGAGTTGCCGGGGTCCTGGCCGCCCGCGTATCCGGCTGTCAAGCCGCGGTGGAAGGCGTCGACGGCGCGGTCCCAGGCCCGGCGGACCTGGGCGTGGTCGCCGACGAAGTTGTTCTGGCGGTCGAAGTACTTCACCGGCAGCTGGGCCATCGAATAGGTGAACACCGTTTTGGTGTCGGTGATCAGATGCCGTCCCGGCAGTACCTTCTGCAGTTTTTCGCCGAAGGTGAAATAGTCGTCCCAAGTGGACACCACGGCGGCGACGTCGTCGGGCTCGCTCGGGAAACCGGCCTGGGCGAACAGGTCGTGCCGGTAGTAGAGCGCGGCAGGCCCGATATCGATCGGGAAACCGACCATGAACCCGTCCGGCGCGGTGCCTGCCGCCCACTTCCACGGGAGGTACTCGTCTTTGACGCCGTCCGCGCCGAGTGTCCGCAGGTCGACGAACTGGTCCGAGTCAGGGAAGTAGGTCGCGATGTCGTCGCCCAGCATGGTGATGTCGGGCAGGTACGAACCGCCGGACATCGCCGCGAGCAGCCGGTGCTTGAGATCGCCGCTCACCTGGTTCGGGTTGAGCTGGTCGGCGGCGAAGCGTTTCACGGCGTCCGCGAGCACGCCGTCGGACAGCCCGTTCGAGGTGTACCACAGCGTCAGCTTGCCTGGGCTCGCCGTGGTCGGGCTGGAGCAGCCGGCGACGCCGAGGGCGGCGGTGCCGAGCGCGGCTGCGGCGGTGGTGAGGAAACTTCGTCGAGTCAGCGTCATTGCTGCAACCTCCGGGAGGCGCCCGTGAGCGTTCCCGTGAACGTTCACGAATCGGCCCAGAGTTTGACCGACGGCCCCCGCCCCTGTCAAGAACCCCCTGGTCCAGCACCCCTGATGGGCACTCTCGTCCCCAAGTGCCCTCAATGCGCACGCCCACTACCCGCGCCCCTCGCAACTCGCCGTCGAGTTGCGGTACCCAAGTACTTAGCGATCGCAACTCGATGGCGAGTTGCGATGCTTAGCGTGCGCAAGGAGGGCACAAAAGGACAAAAGTGCCTTGGTGCGGGTGGGGTCAGGCGGAGTCGCGCAGGAGGAGGGACGCGCGGACGACGAGGTCTTCGGGGTCCTGGGCGGTCGTGTCGCCGCGCGCGAGGAGGCGGGCGACCTGGTCGACCGCGAGGGTGCCGAGGCGGCGGGTGTCGATGCCGACGCTGGTCAGCGGTGGTTCCATGATCGCGCCGAGCTCCAGGCCGTCGAACCCGATGACGGCCAGGTCGGCCGGCACCCGCAGGCCCCGCTTCCGGGCTTGCCGCATGGCGCCGATCGCGATGATGTCGTTGAAGGTGAAGATCGCCGTCACGTCCGCGTGTGCGGCGAGAAGTTCGTCCAGCGCCTCGGCGCCGCCCTCGATCGACTGGCTCGCGCCGACAACCCACGACGTGTCCAGCTCAAGACCCTGCTCCGCGGCGGCGGCGAAGAACCAGTGCTGCCGGATGCTGGGCTCGGGCCGTCGGTTGTGGTCGAGCATGCCGATCCGCCGATGACCGGCCTTGACCAGGTGCGTGACCGCCTCGCGCACGCCATCCTCGCCGTCGATCCGGATTGAGCTGAACCGCGGGTTCTGGTGCTCGCGGCCGATGAACACCACCGGTACGCCAGGGACGTGGCTGTCGAGGTCGGACTCCGGCAGGCTGAAGTACCCGACGATCGCGTCCACCTGGGAACCGATCACCTTCAGCGTGCTCAGTTCCTGCTCGGCGTTGTCGGCCGTGTCGTAGATTACGACGTGCCATTCCCGCGCGCGGGCGGCGTCGAGAGCGCTCGACGCGACCTCGGTGAAGAACGGGTTCAGCAGGTCCGGAACGACCAGGCCGATCGTGGTGGTGTCCTGCCGGACCAGCCCTCGCGCGAACCGGCTCGGCCGGTAGTCCAGCTCGCGGGCGGCGTCGAGCACGCGTTGTTTCGTCGCGCCGTCGATCTCGGCCTTGTCGTTGAGCGCACGGGACACCGTCTGCCGCGACACCCCGGCCGTGCGGGCGACGTCGTGGATGGTCACCCGTTTGCGTTCCATGGTGGGGAGTCTAGAGCTCCAGCCGGAGTGCGCCTGGTGTGTCGTAGTCGCTCATCGCGCAGCTGCCTTGCTCGTCACGCTCCGGAAGTCGGCCAGATCGAGTTTCCTCGTCCGGCGGTTGTATTCCGAAACCAGGCCGGGCCAGTTCGTCGACACCCGACCGTCGGATTGGCGATACCAGCTCGCGCACATCGTCCACACGCTCTTGGTGAGTCGCTGCTGGACCTCTTCGTCATACTCTGCCTCGACCTCCGGTCGGACATCCACATAGGACACATCCGGTCGCGAAAGGTGCTCGACGGCTTGGCGGATGTAGCGAGCTTGCCGTTCGATCATGTAGACAATGGACCCGGCGCCGAGGTTGGTGTTGGGGCCGTACATGCAGAACAGGTTCGGGAAGCCGGGGACGGCCAAGCCGAGATACGCCCGCGCGCCTTTCGACCAGGCGTCGGACAACGCGCGCCCGTCGAGTCCGCGGACGTCGAGCCCGCCCAGGAAGTCGGTGGCGGCGAACCCGGTGCCGTAGATGATGACGTCGGCCGGGTGCTCGATGCCGTCCACCGTGCGGACCCCGGACGGCGTTATCTCGGCGATCTGTTCGGTTTCCACCGTGACGTTCGACTGGGCGACCGCGGGGTAGTAGTTGCTCGCGAACAGCACGCGCTTGCAGCCGATTTGATAGTCCGGTGTCAGCTTCGCGCGCAGCGCGGGATCGGGGACCTGCTTCGTGAGGTGCGACTTGGCAAGCCACTCGATGGACTTCGCGATGGGCTTGTTGCCGTGCAGGCCGAACGTCGAGACCTCGCCGGTTGCCCAGAACACCAGGCGCTCCAACGATTGTGATGCCGGCAGCGCCTGGAAGAGCCGGTGGTGCCACGGCGCGTACTGCCTGTCCGGCTTCGGGACGATGTACGGGGCACTGCGCTGGAACAGCGTCAGCTCCGCGGCCTGCGGCTGGATGTGCGGAACGAACTGGATCGCGCTCGCGCCGGTGCCGATGACGGCGACGCGCTTGCCGCGCAGGTCGTAGTCGTGGTCCCAGCGCGCGGAATGGAAGCTGTGGCCGGTGAAGGTTTCCCGGCTGGGGATGTCCGGCCAGACCGGGCGGGAGAGTTGGCCGAGCGCGGGCACGAACACCTTCGCCTCGTGGACGTCGCCGTTCTTCGTCTCGACGTGCCAGAGGCCGCGGGGTTGGTCGAAGACCGCGGACGCCACTTCGGAGTCGAACCGGATGTGCGGGGCGAGGTCGTACTTGGCGACCATGTGTTTGATGTACGCGTGGATCTCGGGCTGCAGTGAGTACCGCGCGGGCCACCGGGGGTTGGGCTCGAAGGAGAACGAGTAGTACGGCGACGGGATGTCGCACCCGGCGCCCGGGTACGTGTTCTCCCGCCAGACGCCGCCGACTTCGTGGGCCTTCTCGAGGATGGTGAAGTCCTCGAAGCCCGCGCGTTTGAGTTCGAGGGCGAGTCCGATCCCGCCGAACCCGCTCCCGGTGATGAGGACGGACGGCTGCCGAGACGGCGCAGTATTCATCCGCCGAAACTACTGTCACCCCGCCCCCCGCGCCACCCCCTACGCGGCCGCCGAATCGAGATTTCCGGCCAAGGGTGCGGCGGGGCGCGGGGATCCCTCAAGGTCATCCTGATGGCGACCCTCACAGCGCATCCAACGCACTGCGAGGGTCGCCATGTCGTGGCCTTGAGGGATCCTTGGACTGGATGGTCAGATGGACTTCTGGTAGCGGCGGAAGGTGCGGGTGGACAGCCACACCATCAGCACGGCGAGGCCCAGCAGCCACCCGCCGTGCCCGAGAATGACGCCCCAGTCCGGAGATGCGGCCAGCGCGGACCTCGACGTGTCCATCGCCCAGTTGAGCGGGTTGTACGACGCCACGGTCTGGATCCACGGCGGCATCAGCGTTTTGGCCATGAACGCCGAGGACAGGAACGTCAGCGGCAGCAGCAGAAACACGCTCAGTCCGATGATCGTCTCCCGCTGGCGGATGAGCAGGCCAGCGGTGTTCGACAGCGCGCTGAACACCGCGCCCAGCAGCACCGAAGCCACCACCAGGATCACGACTCCGGCGAAGCCGCCCGGATAGGCGGCCCCGGCGAGCCAGCCGAGGACGATGATGATGATCGACTGGACCGTCGTACTCAGTGCCTGCTCGATGACGCCCGAGTTGAGGATCGCGGCACGGCTGACCGGCGAGACGAGGAAGCGGTTGAGCGTGCCGCGCTCGATCTCCTCGATGATCGCCATACCGGACCACATGCTCGACGACACCGCGCTCATCACGACGACGCCGGGCACCAGGTAGTCCAAATAGGACGTCGCGCCGAACCCCGGCAGTTCGGCGACCTTCCGGAACAGGCTGCCGAACAGGAACAGCCAGATCACCGGCTGAACCAAGGCCATCACGAGCGCGGCGGGCTGGCGTACCAGCGCTTTGAGTCGCCGGTGGGTCATCCAGCCGTTTTGGGCGAGGAACGCGGTCATCGTGCACCTCCAGCGGTGACAAGGGCGGTGGCTTCGGTGTCTTGGGTGGCTTCGGCGAACCGGCGTCCGGCGTAGCGCAGGTAGACGTCGTCCAGTGACGGGCGGGCGACCGTCACTGCGGCGACACCCAGCCCGGCTTGGTCGAGCGCGGCGAGCACGAGCGGGACCGCGGCGGCGCCGTCGTCGGCGCGGGCGCTGAGCCGGTGCCCGTCGAACGTTACCTCCCGCACCCCGGGAAGGCAGCCGAGTACCGCTCGCGCCCGCTGTTCGTCGGGCAGGTCACGCAGTTCGAGGTGGACGGCGTCGCCGCGTAGTTCGGCCTTGAGCGTGTCCGGTGTGCCTTCCGCGACAATCCGCCCTTTGTCCACAATGGCCAGTCGATCGGCGAGCCGGTCGGCCTCGTCCAGATAGTGCGTGGTGAGCAGGATGGCGAGCGCTTCGTCGCCGGCGAGGCGGGCGATCTCGGTCCACATCGCCGCCCGCGCCTCCGGGTCGAGCCCGGTGGTCGGTTCGTCGAGGAACAGCACCCGCGGCCGGTGGACGAGGCCGAGTGCGACGTCGAGCCGGCGTTGCATGCCACCCGAGTACGTGCGGACCGGGCGGTCCGCCGCGTCGACGAGATCGAAGCGGTCGAACAGTTCCTTGACGCGCTCGCGCAGGTCTGCGCCACGCATACCGTAGATTCGCCCCTGCAGCACCAGATTGTCGCGGCCGGTGGCCGACGGGTCCGCGCCGGAGCGCTGCGACACGACGCCGATCACCCGCCGCACGCGGTCCGGCCGGCGCAGGACGTCGTGCCCGGCAACGGTCGCGGCGCCGGAATCGGGACAAGCCAGGGTGGTCAGGATCTTGACGGTGGTGGACTTGCCGGCGCCGTTCGGGCCGAGTAGTCCGAACACCTCGCCCGGTCTGACCGTGAGCGAGAGTCCGTCGAGCGCTCTGACGTCGCCCGGGTAGGTCTTCACCAGCCCCTGTGCCTCGACGGCATCGGGAATTTCCTTGTCACGCATGGTTTCTCCAGGTTTTGGGGTGTACGCGGATCTTTGAACGGGATCGGACGGTCAGGCTTTGCGCAGCCGGACTTCGAGGCCGATGCCTTCGGCGGAGACGGTGCAGGCGCCGAAGGTGCTCTGCGCGGCCAAGTCCTTGAACCGGGCGGGCGAGAACGCGCGGCGGCGGAGCCCGAGCAGGGCCACCTTGGTCATGAAAGCGTTGACCCGGTTGACGTTCATCGTCAGCACTTCGTGGTCGATCGCGGAGTTGGTCGCCTCGCCGCTCATGTCCTGGATCACGGCCGTGCCGCCGTTGCGCAGGACGCGGTGTATCTCGTTGATGGCGCGCACCGGTTCGACGAAGTTCTTGAACGCCGCCTGGCACACGATCAGGTCGAACGACCCGGCCTCGAACGGCAGGTTCGTCGCGTCGCCGCGGCGGAAGTCGACGGTGACGCCGGACCGTTTGGCGTATTCGGTCGCGATGTCGACCATCGTCCGGCTGATGTCCAGCCCGGTCACGGTGAACCGGCCGAGCTTCGCCAGTTCGACGGCGTGATAACCGGGGCCGGGCGCGATCTCGAGGATGTCGGTGCCGTCGGGCAGGTCTGCGGTGAGCTGCGCCGCCTGGACCCGGTTGGCCTCGAGCTGGGGCTCGGTGCCCCGCAGCCGGGCGTACCAGCGTGCCTGGGGGCCTTCCATCTCGGGCAGCAACTTGAAGCGCTTCTGGGTGTCGTTCATTACTTCCTCCGGTTTCGGAATCACTGTCTTCCGAACCGGCCTGCGACAAGATCCAGCTACACTCGCTTTGCCATCTCGTGGCTGGGTCCGTTCGCGGGCTTCGGTTCGAGGTTGAAAGGTCCCGGTGGCGGTGTTCCCGCACCCCCGCCGGGGCCGTTTACTCGGTGGGTCTCATTCGGTGCTGCTCGTCGTGCCCCTCTCCGCCATCTCGACCAGTTCGGCCGGGATTTCCCCCGTCTGGTGCCACGTCCGCCACTGCTCGACACCCGGCATCGCGCCGGACTTGAGCTCGTCGAGCACCGAGCGCGTCCAGGCCGCTTCCGCTTCACGGACGGCCAGGTCGTACTCGGTCTCGATCAGCAGCAGCCTGGGAAGTTCCTGGCTGAATCGCGTTATCTCCGCGCGGGCCGCGGCCAGTTGCGGCTCCAACGCGGTCAGCCGGGTTTGCAGCAGTTGCATCGCGTCGTCCGGATCGAGGACCAACAGGTTGGACAAGCCGGCCTTGAACCTCGGATACTCCGGCTCGGGCACACCGACCAGTTCGCGAACCCAGTCCTTGACCTCGGCGTGTCCCGCTTCGGTGAGGCGGTAGACCGTCCGTTCCGGCCGTCCTCCTTGCCTCACGGTCTCGGCGGCCTCGACGAAGCCGTGCTTCTCAAGGTTCTGCACGACCGTGTACAGCGAACCCCATTTCACCTTGAGGTCCTGGTCCTTGCCGCGCTCCCGCATGACGGACGCGATCTCGTAGGGATGCATCGGTTTCCCGATGAGGGTCGACAGCACGGCCAGTGCCAGCAGATTGCCCACCTTGCGTCGCTTGGCCACCGCTGCTCCCTCGTCGCCGATTACTCGCCTACGAGCATACGGCCGCGAGTGCCGACACGGCAATAGGGGTTTTTCCCTGAGGTAGGGACTGGTGAGTGTTCCGGCCGGTTCTAACCAGGTTCTAACCGGCCCGAACACTCACCAGTCCTGCCAGCGGACGTCGTGAACGGCGTCGGGCTCGGCGAAGGCCAGCAAACGCGCCGCTGAGCTCTCCAGTCCGGCGATATCGCGTTTCGGGATCCGGTCGAACGCAGTGAGCGTCGCGGTCGCGGTGTCGCGTTTGCGCTGGATCTCCCAAAACCCGTTGACGAACCCGTCGACCAGCAGAGCGCCCTTGACCAGGCCGTTCTGCGTGATGACACGTTTGCGGTGCGCGTCGCTGATCACCCGCGTGCGGTCGGCGTAGGACAGGATCATCTGGTCGAACGGGCCGAGCAAACGCGGCGGCGCCGGGGACGACGGATCGGGCCGAGGCGCTTCGGGCAGGTCGAACAGCTCTCGGCCGTCTTCGCTGACGAACGTCCGCAGGCGCGGGCGAAGCCGCTCGAACACCGCGCTGAGCTTGGTGATGCCTGCCCACGTCTGGGCGTCCTTCACCGACGCCGGGCCGAAAGCCGCGAGATACCGCTCGACCAGGAGGTCCAGCGAGGGTTCGGCGTCCAGCGGGCGGCCGAGCCAGTCGTCAGTGGTGGCGTACGCCGGTTGCCCGGCCTTGCCCCAGATGCCCCGCGGCGGGACTTGGACCAGGGGGAGCAGCCCGCGGGCCGCGTGGGTCAGTGACGACGGGTCGCGGTCCGGCCAGCGCTCGGCCAATGCCGCGCCCAGCTCCTTGGTGGTGTGGGTGCGCGTGCCGAGTAGCTCGCGCGCGGTGGTGGACACCGCGTCGAAGTCGAGTCCGGCCAGCCCTGCCGCGTACTGCGTGTTGGCGAGTAGGTCTCGGTCGTAGATCACCTGCACGAGCGGCCGCCACGCCAGCGCGTCGGCGGCGGTGACCAGGTGGACCGTCCCGCGCATCAGGGCGATCCGGACGACTTCGCGGCTTTCGATCAGCTGCGAAAGCTGTTCCGGGCGGAAGCCGTGAAGCCGGGACCACAGCCCGAAATACGGCGCGAAGGGTGCTTGCGCCTGGAGCCCGCCGAGCTGCTCGATCGCTTCCGCGGCAGCCAGTTTCGCGCGGCGCAGCAGCAGCTGTCGGGCCAGCGTGGCCCGGTTCAGCGCGCGGAGACTCAGCGTCTCGATGGGAGGCATGGAAGACCTTATCGTGCTCATCGGGAGGGCGTGATCCATAATTCCGGCCATGGCAGAGCTCGCCGCGCCCGCGGTCGGAGATTGGGACTTCCCGCGGAGCACCGCGAGCATCCTGCTGATGACCCGGTTCGCCGAGGACCGTGGCGCGTCGGTCGGCGAGCTGCTGCGTGGCACCTCGCTCGACCCGGACCAGCTGCTCGACCCGGCGTTGCAGGTCGACGCGCGGCAGGAGCTGGCCGTTGTCCGGAACGTGGTCCGCGAGCTGGGCGGAAGCGACGACACGGCCCTCTCGCTCGGCCGGAAGTATCACGTGACGACGTTCGGTATCTTCGGCTTCGCCTGCATCAGCAGTCCCACGTTCCGGGACGCGATAGCGTTCTCGCTGCGCTATCTGGACCTGACCTTCACCTTTTGCATTCCGCACGCGAGCGTCGAAGACGGCTACCTGGCGCTGATCATGAACGACGAGCGCGTCCCCGACGATGTCGCGCGGTTCCTGCTGCTGCGGGACTTGACCGCGATCTACACGGTGGCAAGGGAGCTGCTTCCCGAGGTTTCCCTGCGCGCATTGGACTTTCGACACGATGAACCGGACACTGTGGACTCCTATGTGGACGCTTTCGGGGTGGTTCCGGCCTTCTCGGCGAGCCGGAACGTGGCCGTGCTCGACGTCGCACTGCTCGACGAACCGCTGCCGCAGGCCAACGAACACACCGTCGCGATCTGCGAGGACCAGTGCCGTCGGCTGGTCGCGCGTCGCCGTGAGCGGTTCGGTGTCGCGCAGGACGTCCGCGAGCGGCTCATCCGCGTCGGCGGCGCGGGGAGCGGGATGGACGCCGGGATGGACTCCGTGGCACGCGGGTTGAACCTGAGTCCGCGCACGCTCCGGCGCCGGCTCACCGAAGCAGGCACCAGCTATCGGGCGCTCGTCGACGAGGTTCGCCAGGCGCTGGCCGAGGAGCTGCTGGCCACCGGCGCGCTGTCGGTCGAGGACGTCGCGTTCCGGCTCGGCTATGCGGAAGCGTCGAGTTTCATCGCCGCGTTCAAGCGCTGGAAGGGCGTCACTCCGGCCGCGTACGCTCGCCGCTCCTCGCCGCGAGTACGGCAGGGTAGCTGACCTTCAGCAGGTGCAGCAGCGAGTCTTCCATGAAGGCACGCAGTGTTGCGCGGTCGAGGGTGCCGCGCATCAGCCATTCCCGTGACGCGGCGCGCAGCATGCTTCCGTAGGATCGGATCATCGCGCGCAACTCTTCGCGGGCTTCGGTGACGTCGCTCATGAGCGCGGCTTCGAGGACGTGGTCGGCGGCGATTTCGTCGGCTTCGAGGAAGATCCGCTCGACGTCCGGGTCGCGGCCGATCGCCTCGGGCCCGATCGCGGTGAGCCATGTCTGCTTGTTGCGCTCGACGACGTCGAGCCAGCGGTCGATGCTCAGGGCGAGGCGGTTTTCCATGGTCGTCTTCGGCAGGCGCTCGGTGACCGGCGTGGGCACCACCATCATCTGCCGCACGACCTCGAGATACAGCTCGCGTTTGCCGCCGAAGTAGTGGTTGATCAGCGGCCGCGCCACCCCGGCGGCCTTGGCGATGTCGGAGGTTGACACCGAGGCGTAGTTGCCGGAGTCGAACAGCCGCCGGGCGGCGGCAAGGATCTCCGCGCGCCTCTCCTCCGGCTCGAGTCTGCGCCGACGGGCCATCGGCTGTGTAGTCATGGCTCCAGCGTCGTGAAAGACGGACATCCTGTCAACAAGGCTGTTGACAGGATGTCAGCGTTTCATCTACCTGGGGGAGTGTCACTTTCGACCGGTCCGAAACCGCAATTCACGCGGTGTTACCGAACCGGTACGACTCGTCGGTAACTAAGGCGCCCGCCCGGGCGACGACACGGCATGGGGGAACGGCGCGCTGTTGGGTGGTTGGCATGAACGGCTCGAATGGCGGTGACGCCGGGCGCGACGGCCGGTGGGTCGCCGTCACGCTCCAGAACCGGCAGGTGTGCCTCGATCCGGCCGACGAGTCCGGGGTCAAGCTGTCGTACGCCGGGATCCTGATCGTCCATTACGAGTGCGGCACGAAGGTGTCGGAGACCTGGCTGCCGCTGGGCGGGGACCCGTCCGAGGAGGACGACGAGCAGCTTATCCGGCAGCTGCGTGAAGCGCTGCTCTGGCAGGCCGGAAAGCGCCCCGACGCCGACGCCCCCGGCTGATTCCCCCGGGCACCGGCTTCCCACTTTTGCGCTTTTGTGGGGTCTCTTAGTTTCTAAGAGATCGCAACTCGACGGCGACTCGCGATCGTTGCGGGCGCGGGCGCGGGCGCGGGTCAGGGGGTGGGGTGGGGGTCAGGGGGTGAGGCGGAGGCCGTCGAAGGCGATTTTGTACACGGCGTCGGCGATCTCCGCGGCGCTGGAGCCGCTGCGCGGGCGGTACCACTCGGTCAGTGAGTTGACCATGCCGAACAGCAGCCGCGCGGTCACCGCCGGATCGATGTCCGGCCGCAGGTCACCCTCGGCCTCGGCCTGCTTCACCAGCTCCGTGACGATCGTGTCGAACTCCCGCCGACGGCTCAGCGCGGCGCGCTCGACCTTGGTGTTCCCGCGGACGCGTAGCAGCAGCGTGACGAACGGCAGCTGCTCGACGAGCACGGCGATACTGCCGCGCACCAGGTGTTCCAGCCTGTCGACAGCGCGTCCCTCGGTGGCCTCGGCCTCGCGCGCGACGCCGAACAGCCCGCCGAGCGCGCGGTCGACGGCGAGGCGCAGCAGTTCCTGTTTACTCGGCACGTGGTGGTAGATCGCCGACTTCGTGATGCCGAGCTTGCGGGAGAGATCCTCCATGCTGGTGCCGTCGTAGCCGCGTTCGTTGAACAGCTTGACCGCGACCAGCAGCAGCGTCTCCAGGTCGTAACCGGGACGGCCACGCTTGGCCGGGGCTGTCACGAGGGTTCACGCTGATCGAGCACGCGGCGCATCTTACCGAGCGAGCGTTCGAGGGTCTCCGGGTCGGACACCTTGACCTCGACGGTCACCCCGACGCCGTCCTTGACCCCGGCGACCAGCTCCGCGGCAGCGCTTACCCGGCGCTCCGCGGTGGTGTCGGCGCGGGCCTCGACGTGCACGGTGAGGTGGTCCATCCGGCCCCGCGTCGACCGGATGAGCTGGAAATGCGGCGCGAGCCCGGCGGTGCGCAGCACGATCTCCTCGATCTGCGTCGGGAAGACGTTGACCCCGCGCAGGATGATCATGTCGTCGGTGCGGCCGGTCACCTTCTCCATGCGCCGGAACGCCGGCCGCGCGGTGCCGGGCAGCAGCTTGGTGAGGTCCCGCGTGCGGTACCGGATGATCGGCAGCGCCTGCTTCGTCAGCGACGTGAACAGCAGCTCACCGCTCTCGCCGGATGGCAGCACACTCTCGGTGAACGGGTCGATGACCTCGGGGAAGAAGTGGTCCTCCCAGATGTGCAGGCCATCCTTGGTTTCCACGCATTCCTGTGCGACGCCCGGCCCCATCACCTCGGACAGGCCGTAGATGTCGACGGCGTCGATGGCGAGCCGCTGCTCGATCTCGGTCCGCATCTGCTCGGTCCACGGCTCGGCGCCGAAGATGCCGATCTTGAGCGAGCTCGCGGCCGGGTCGACGCCCTGGCGCTCGAACTCGTCGAGTAGCGTCAGCATGTACGACGGGGTCACCATGATGACTTCGGGCTTGAAGTCGGTGATGATCTGCACCTGCCGCGCGGTCATCCCGCCGGACGCGGGAATGACCGTGCAGCCCAGTTTTTCCGCGCCGTAGTGCGCGCCGAGCCCGCCGGTGAACAGGCCGTAGCCGTACGCGACGTGCACCTTGTGCCCAGGACGTCCGCCTGCGGCGTGGATCGACCGGCCCATCACCGTCGCCCAGGTGTCGATGTCCTGCGCGGTGTAGCCGACGACGGTCGGCTTTCCGGTGGTGCCGCTGGAGGCGTGGATGCGGCTGACCTGGTCCTGCGGCACGGCGAACATGCCGAACGGATAGTTGTCGCGCAGGTCCTGTTTGGTGGTGAAGGGGAACTTCGCTAGGTCTTCGAGTGACTTGCAGTCATCGGGATGGACGCCGGCCGCGTCGAACTTCCTGGTGTAGAACGGCACGTTGGCGTACGCGTGCCGGAGTGTCCACTGCAGACGTTCCAATTGGACGGTGTGCAGCCCGTCGGCGGTCAGGTTCGCGCCCTCGTCGATCACTGGCTTTGCCTTTCTGCGATGACGCGGCTGCGGCCGCGGAACTCGGCGAGCACGGTGTCCCCTCGCCGCACAGTGACGTCGTAGATGCCGTTGCGGCCGTAGCGGGTGCGTTCTTCGGCGGTCGCGACAAGCTCGTCGCCGAGCTTTCCAGCGGCGACGAACGAGATCTCCGCCCCGGAAGCGACGGTCACCGGGCCGCGGCTGTTGCACGCGCAGGCGAACGCGGTGTCGGCGAGGAGGAAGACATAACCGCCGTGGGCGATCGCGTGGCCGTTGACCATGGACTCGGTGACGCGCATCCGCGCCACCGCGCGTCCGTCACCGGCTTCGAGCAGCTCGATGCCGAGCGCGCGCGACGCCTCGTCCACGGCGAACATCTCGTGAGCGGCGTTGGTCACCGGTTACCCGCCTTGTCTGAACCCAGCTGTTTGACTGACCGAATGGACGGTAATTAATCCTGGGCCAAGTAAAGGCACCCACCTGCCCGGATGTCAACCACTGCTGGTCGCCCTTTACGGATCGGGTGGCCAGCGGCTACAGTGGAATTACTGAACGTACGGTTGGTTATTCAGCTGAAGGGTGCGGGTCGGATGGCTTTGCTGCGTAGTTACGTCTCCGGTGGTTGGCACACGGCGTCCGACGCCGGTGTTCCGCTGCACGACGCCACGACGGGCGAGGAGGTCGCCAGCGTCTCCTCGGCAGGCATCGACATGGCCGCCGCGCTGGAGTACGGCCGCGGTGTCGGTGGCCCTGCCCTGCGGGAGCTGACGTTCCACCAGCGTGCCGCGCTGCTCAAGGCGCTCGGCTCGCACCTGCGGGAGCACCGCGACGAGCTGTACGCGCTGTCGGCGCGCACCGGCGCGACGCTCGGCGACTCCAAGTTCGACATCGACGGCGGCATCGGCGTCCTGTTGTCGTACGGCAGCAAGGGCAAGCGCGAGCTGCCCAACTCCACGGTCTACGTCGACGGCGCGGTCGAGCCGCTGAGCAAGGGCGGCACCTTCGTCGGCCAGCACATCGCGACCCCGCTGCGGGGCGTCGCCGTACAGATCAACGCGTTCAACTTCCCCGTGTGGGGCCCGCTCGAGAAGTTCGCGCCCGCGTTCCTCGCCGGCGTCCCGAGCCTGGTCAAGCCCGCCAGCCAGACCGCGTACCTCACCGCGCGGCTGGTCGAGCTGATCATCTCGTCCGGCATCCTGCCCGAGGGCACGCTGCAGTTCGTCGCCGGCAGCGTCGGCGACCTGCTCGACCACGTCACCGCCCAGGACCTCGTGTCGTTCACCGGGTCCGCGTCGACCGCGCAGAAGCTCCGCGCGCACCCGGCTATCGTGCGCAATTCGGTCAGGTTCAACGGCGAGGCCGACTCGCTGAACTGCTCGATCCTCGGCCCGGACGCGAAGCCCGGCACCACCGAGTTCGACCTGTTCGTCAAGCAGCTGACCAGCGAAATGACCGTCAAGGCCGGCCAGAAGTGCACGGCAATCAGGCGTGCGTTCGTGCCAGCCGAGCTCCTCGACGACGTCGCGGCCGCCGCGAGCGCGAGGCTCGCGAAGGTGACCGTCGGCAACCCGACGTCCGAAGGCGTCCGGATGGGCGCGTTGGCCAGTCTGGAGCAGCGCGAGGAGGTCCGCCGCTCGCTGAAGTCCCTGCTCGACGCCGGGAGCATCGTGTTCGGCAACCCCGATCAGGTCGACGTCGTCGACGCGGACGCGGAACGTGGCGCGTTCCTTTCGCCGATCCTGCTCAAGGCCGACCCCGAGCGCGCCGAGCCGCATGAGGTCGAGGCGTTCGGCCCGGTGTCGACGCTGCTGCCGTACACCTCGACAGCGCAGGTCATCGACTACGCCGCACGCGGTCTGGGCAGCCTTGCCGGCTCGATCGTCAGCGCCGACGGCGAGTTCGTGCGCGAGGTCGTCCTCGGTCTCGCGCCGTGGCACGGCCGCCTGCTGGTGCTCGACGCCGATGACGCGAAGGAGTCGACGGGTCACGGTTCGCCGATGCCGCAGCTCGTCCACGGTGGCCCCGGGCGGGCCGGCGGCGGCGAGGAGATGGGTGGCATTCGCGGCGTCCTGCATCACATGCAGCGCACCGCCATCCAAGGCAGTCCCAAGGTCCTCGGCTCGGTCACCGGCCAGTGGGTTCCGGGTGCCGAGCGCACGATCTCCGACGTCCACCCGTTCCGGAAGTCGCTGGCCGAGCTGAAGGTGGGCGACGCCGTTGTCACTGGTTCGCGCACGGTTACGCAGGCCGACGTCGACCACTTCGCGGAGTACACCGGTGACACGTTCTACGCACACACCGACCCCGAGGCTGCTGCGGCGAACCCGTTCTTCGGCGGGATCGTGGCGCATGGATACCTGATCCTGTCGTTCGCGGCGGGCCTGTTCGTCTCGCCTGAGCCCGGCCCGGTGCTGGCGAACTACGGCCTTGAGAACCTGCGGTTCCTCACGCCGGTCAAGCCGGGTGACGAGCTGACGGTGACGTTGACCGCGAAGCAGATCACGCCGCGTGACAGCAACGACTACGGCGAAGTTCGTTGGGACGCCGACGTTGTCAACGCGGCCGGCGAGTCCGTCGCGAAGTATGACGTGCTGACGCTGGTGGCGAAGGAGCTCTCGTGACTGCTGTGATGACTGAGGCTGAACTCGAGAAGGACTTCGAGCACACGCTCTCGCGCGACCAGCGCATCGAACCGCGCGACTGGCTGCCCGAGGCGTACCGCAAGACGATGGTCCGCCAGATCGCGCAGCACGCGCATTCGGAGATCATCGGCATGCAGCCCGAGGGCAAGTGGATCACCATGGCGCCTTCCTTGCGGCGCAAGGCGATCCTGCTGGCGAAGGTGCAGGACGAGGCCGGGCACGGGCTGTACCTGTACTCGGCGGCGGAGACGCTCGGCGCGGACCGTGCCGACCTCACCGACAAGCTCATCAGCGGGCGGCAGAAGTACTCGTCGATCTTCAACTACCCGACCCCGACGTTCGCCGACGTCGGCGTCATCGGCTGGCTGGTCGACGGCGCGGCGATCTGCAACCAGGTTCCCTTGTGCCGCAGCTCTTACGGGCCGTACGCGCGCGGCATGATCCGCATCTGCAAGGAGGAGTCCTTCCACCAGCGGCAGGGTTTCGAGCTGCTGATGACGATGATGCGCGGCACGCAGGCACAGCGGGACATGGTGCAGGACGCGGTCAACCGGTGGTGGTGGCCGTCGCTGATGATGTTCGGGCCGCCCGACGACGACTCGCCCAACACCGCGCAGTCGATGGCCTGGAAGATCAAGCGCCACACCAATGACGAGCTGCGGCAGCGGTACGTCGACATGTCGGTTCCGCAGGCCGAGGCGCTCGGCGTCACGTTCCCGGACCCGGAGCTCAAGTGGAACGCCGAGCGCGAGAGTTATGACTTCGGGCCGATCGACTGGTCCGAGCTCAAGCGCGTGATCAGTGGCGACGGCCCGTGCAACGCCGAGCGGATCGCGAATCGCCGCAAGGCACAGGAAGACGGCGCGTGGGTCCGCGAGGCCGCGACAGCGCACGCGAAGAAGAAGGAGGCGTGATGAGCGACAAAGTACGTACCCCCGCTGAGTCGCCATCGATACGGCACGAATGGCCGCTGTACGAGGTGTTCGTCCGGGGCAAGCGGGGGCTGAACCACGTCCACGTCGGCTCGCTGCACGCCGCCGACGACGAGATGGCGCTGCATCACGCCCGAGACCTTTACACGCGGCGCAACGAAGGCGTGAGCATCTGGGTGATCAAGGCCGCCGACATCACCGCGTCGAGCCCGGACGAGAAGGACCCGTTCTTCGCGCCCAGCGGTGACAAGGTGTACCGGCACCCGACGTTCTACGACATCCCCGACAACGTTCCGCACATGTGATGAGCTTCGACAACGCCTACGAGGCACTCGGCGAGAGTGCTGACGACACGCACTGGGCCTTCGGCACCGGGTTCGACGACCCGCTGTCCGGAATGGACACCACGGTTCCGTCCGGTGTGGACGGCGCCGAGCTGGCGGCGTACTGCCTGATGCTCGGGGACGACGCGCTGATCATGTCGCACCGGCTGCAGGAGTGGTGCACCGCGGCGCCCGAGCTCGAGGACGAGGTGGCGATCGCCAACATCGCTCTCGACCTGCTGGGTCAGGCCAGGTTCCTGCTCGCTCGCGCCGGCAAGGCCGATGGCAGCGGCCGTGACGAAGATGCGCTCGC
Organism: Amycolatopsis sp.; assembly: GCF_025464955.1. GTDB lineage: Bacteria > Actinomycetota > Actinomycetes > Mycobacteriales > Pseudonocardiaceae > Amycolatopsis. Next base: position 74,994 of record NZ_JAODNM010000109.1, read on the forward strand.
GTACTTCCGTGGCGCGACGGAGTTCCGCAACGTCCACCTCGCCGAGACAGGCGGTGGCCACTTCGGACACCTGATCGCCCGTCTGCTCGTGTTCAGCACGTGGCGGCTCGCGTTGTTCCAGCGAATTCTGTCCTCTGTGGACCCGGTGCTGGCCGCCATCGCGGCCAAGGGCGTCAAGGAACTGACGTACCACCGCGACTACGCGGCACAGTGGATGGTCCGGCTCGGTGACGGCACCGAGCTGTCCCACGAGCGGATGCAGGAAGGCCTCGACGCGACCTGGCCGCTGGTCGGCGAGCTTTTCCTGGCGCATCCGGCTGAATTGAGTGTCGGCGTCGACCCTGCTGAGTTGCGCGCGGAGTTCGACGGCGTGTTGGCGCAGGTGTTCTCGGCCGCGAAGCTGGAATGGCCGTCGGTCAACGAGCGGCAAGAGCTGCTCGGACGCGACGGATCGCATACCGAAGCGTTGGAATCGCTGCTGGAAGAGCTGCAGAGCGTGGCGCGGGCGCATCCGGACGCAACGTGGTGAGCACTGTGAGCACTGTGAGCGCGCTCGCCGTCGCCGGCCAGGTCACCGATCCCGAGCTGCCGATGATCACCCTCGCCGATCTCGGGGTGCTGCGCGAAGTGTCCGAATCGGACGGACGCGTCGTCGTCTCGATCACGCCGACGTACACCGGCTGCCCGGCGATGGACACCATGCGCGACGACCTCGAGCACGCGTTGCTGCGCGCCGGGTACCGCGAGATCGAGATCCGCACGGTGCTGGCGCCGGCGTGGAGCACGGACTGGATCACCGACGAGGGCAAGCGGAAGCTCGCTGAGGCCGGGATTTCGCCTCCGGGTGCCGCACCCGGGGCCGTCAGCGGGCCGATTCCGTTGACGCTCAGCGCGCCGGCGTCGAGGATCCACTGCCCGCATTGCTCCAGTGTGGACACCGAGGAGCTGTCGCGGTTCAGCGCCACGGCGTGCCGGTCGTTGCGGCGCTGCCGGTCCTGTCTCGAGCCGTTCGAACACGTCAAGGAGATCTAACGTGAGCGCCCCGACCACCACGCGGCGGACCGGTTTCCGCACCCTGACCGTGGCCGACGTGCAGAAGCTGTGCGACGACGCCGTCGCGGTCACCTTCGACGTACCGGCCGAGCACGCCGAGGAGTTCCGGTTCCTGCCCGGCCAGTCGCTGACGCTGCGGCGCGAGGTCGATGGCCGCGACGAGCGCCGGTCGTACTCGATCTGCGCGGCGGCGGGGGAGCGGCCGCGCGTCGGTGTGCGTGAAGTGCCGGGTGGGCTGTTCTCCGGCTGGCTCGTGCGCGACGTCCGTGCGGGCGACGAGATCGAAGTCCAGGCGCCGACCGGTTCGTTCACGCCGGATCTGGCGACGGCCGCGCATCACGTGTTGATCGCGGCCGGGTCGGGTATCACCCCGGTGCTGTCGATCGCGGCGTCGTTGTTGAAGAACCCGGATGCGACGGTGACCGTGCTGTACGGCAACCGGCGCACCAACACGGTCATGTTCGCCGACGAGCTGGCGGACCTGAAAGACTTCAGCCCGAGCCGGTTCGAGCTGGTCCACGTGCTTTCGCGGGAGCCGCGCGAGGCGGATCTGTTCACCGGACGGCTCGACGTCGACAAGCTGCGCAGCCTGTTCGCGGCGCTGATCGGAGTCGAGGACGTCGCGCACTGGTGGTTGTGCGGGCCGTTCACGATGGTCACCGGAGCGCAATCGCTGCTGGCCGAACTCGGCGTGCCCGTCGAACGCGTGCACCAGGAACTGTTCTACGTCGACGACCTGCCGCCCGAGCCCGTGCGACACGAAGAAGCCGGCATCGAAGGCGCGTCGAGCGAAGTGACCGTCATCCTCGACGGCCGCACGTCGACGCTGACCCTGCCCCGCGATGTGTCGCTTTTGGACGGTGCCCAGCGCTCCCGACCGGACCTGCCGTTCGCGTGCAAGGGCGGCGTCTGCGGCACCTGCCGGGCGAAGGTCACCGGCGGCGAGGTCAACATGCGCCGCAACTTCGCACTGGAGAAGTCCGAAGTGGACGCAGGCTTCGTCCTCACCTGCCAGACCCTCCCCGTCTCCGGCACCCTCACCGTCGACTTCGACGAGTAACCCGCCGCACACGCGGGTCAGGAGCCGGGTGGGATGACGTTCCAGGTGTGGGCGTTGGGGTCGACGCCGGGGACGTAGGGGAGGACCTCCGCGTCCTCGTCGACGAGGTCGGCCAGGCCGGTGGAGCGCAGCATGGCGAGCGCGGCGGCGTCGCCCATGGCCTGGCCCAGAGTGTCGACACCCTGGCGCAGCGCCGCCTTCTGTGCATCGCCGGCGAGGCGCACGATCTCCTCCCCGAGCGCGTCGGGGCCCAGGTCCAGGGCCGATTCTGCCAGCTTCAGCTCCTTGACCGAGCCGTGGACGTCGACGGTGACACACACGTTCTCGTCGCCGTTGTTCGCCCAGCCGCGGACCGACGCGAGCTTGCCGGGGAGCTGCTCTGTCAGCGTCAGCCGCTCCTCGGCCGCCGCCAGCAGCTCTTCGGTGGTCCGGCGGTCGCTCATCGGCGTGTCCACATCTCTTCGAAGTCGTCTTCGCCATGGTTGTCGTGGACGAGCGAAGGGTCGTAGGACAGCCCGAGCTGCTCGGTGTAGCGCTCGCTCCGGTTACCGAGCGCCTGCGCGTACACCTGGTTCGCCTTCTGGTTCGCCCGGGCTGTCGCGCGCGCCGCTGTGTCCACTATGGACTTCGCGAGGTAGTCGGCGCCGTACCGCATGGCCTGCCGCGTGATCTTGACCGACAGCAGCTTGCCGCCGACCCCGGCCTCCACGGTGACGCCTTCACCGGTCGCGACGCCCTTGATCGGACCCGCCGCGGCGAACCCGTTTTCCAGCCGTTGCTGGTTGTCCTCAGCCATGGTGCCCGCCTACGCCGACGGCCGGAACACGCCGAGCAGCGGTTCGCCGCAGTTGGTCGTCCGCATCGGGACGACGTGGCAGCTCTCGCCCGGCTGCGGCTCCTCGACGACCATGCCGTCGCCGACGTACATCGCGACGTGCCCGCTCCAGATGATCAGGTCGCCGGGCTGGATGTCGTTGATGTCGACCTTCTGCCCGATGGTCTGCGTGTGCGCGGTGCGCGGCAGCCCGATGCCGGCCTGGCCGTACGCCCACTGCGTCAGCCCGCTGCAGTCCATGCCCTTGTTCGGGTTGGTGCCGCCCCAGACATACGGGAGGCCGAGCTTGCTCAGCGCCGCCCGCGCGGCGATCGCGGCGCGTTCGTTCGGCGCGTTGACCGTCTGCCCGTTCGGCAGCTTGATCTGCGTGCCGCTGCCGTACTGGTCCGAAGGCGGGGACAGCTGGGGCGGTCCGCTCGACGCGGCGCCGCCGCCTCCTCCGCCACCCCCGCCGCCGCTGTGCCCGCCGCCTCCACCGCCGCCACCGGACCGGCTGCCGATCGGGCCGGACACCGGCGCGGACGACGGCGCTGTCGACGCCATCGCCGATAGCAGGTCGGTGAGCCGGCTCTTCGCCGAGTTCACGATGTCGGCGGCTTCTTTCGCGTACTTCGCCGACATGCCCGCGATGACGGCCTGGGCCTGCTGCTCCGCGCCGGGATCTTGGCTGCTCGCCGCCGCGCCGGCCAGCGTCTGAGCGTCCGCGTCGAACTCCGCCAGCAGCTTGGTGACCTCCTGCTGGGCCTGCTGGATGAGGCTGGTCGCGTCGCCGATGGTCTGCGCCGTCTTGCCTGCCCAGTTCGAGGCCTCGTCCAGGGCGTCCGTGTGCTCTTTGGCCTTCACCCCGAACAGGTCGCCGCGGTCGCCGACCCAGTTGCTCTGCAGGCGGGTCGCCTCGCCCTGGTGCTGGGTGCTGAAGGTGGTGAGCTTCTGCGAAAGGCTGCTCAGATCGCCCTGTGCCTGGTTCGCGGCGCCGGTATCGCCCTGGAGCTTGGCCCCGGCTTCCTTGATCGGTGCCTCGTAGGACGCGATATCGATCGCCACTGTCCGATTCCCCCTCTGAACGATCTGCCGGACCTACAAGATCGAGCGGATCCGCTCGCTGTGGTTCTCCTCGTTGGCGTCGTAGTCGCCCTTCGCGGTGTTCACCGACCGGCCGAGGTCGCCAACGGAGCCCGCGAGCGAGTACATGTGGCCGTTCATCGTGTCGATGTGCTCGCCGACCGTCGCGTGCAGGCCCGTCTCGTACCCGAGGTCCCCGAACAGGTTCCCAGGCAGCGTGAGGTGCTTCGCGAGGTGCGCCTTGGCGGCGGTGCCGATGTCGGTGGACATCGTGTCGTTGTGGGCGGAGTACCGCGTGAGGTCGGCGGTTTCCACGGAAAACCCGTTCGCGGCCATTTCCTGCCCTCCCCTTGCTCCGATTGCTCCGGGTGGGACGTGTCCGACCGTCCCTTCAGTTCCCGTTCTCCGGAGAATAGTCTCGCATTCGACGTCCCCGCGCGGGTGGAATCGGCAATCGCGCCTGATTTGACCGTTTCAAGCGGGTGAACATGCGTGAAGGCCGGCTTCACCGCGTGCGCTACGCGGTGAAGCCGGCCTTCACGAACAGGTGTCAGCAGGGGCCGTTGTCGGTCCAGACACCGGAGCCGCCGGTGCTGGGGGCTTCGCCCTGGGTCCACCACTTCGCGGTCCACTTGTGACCGTTGTACGAGACGACGTTGCCGCCGGTGTAGATGGTCGCGGCCTGGTACGCCGCCGCCGAGCAGGTGCCCGGGTTGGTCGGGCTGGTCGGCGGCGGGGTCGAGGGCGGGGTCGCGCCGGCGAACCGGACGCTGTACTTCGTGAAGTCCCAGTCGTTCTGCGTGACGTTGCTGCAGATGCCGTTGTCCGTCGACGAGCCGCACTGGCGGTCGCGGTTGACCGACCAGAAGGTGAACCGGCCGAGTCCGTGGCTGGTGGCGTAGTTGAGTACGGTCTCGAAATCGGCCTGGTAGAACATTTCCGCGGCGTCCGACTTGCCGTTCATGCCGGAAAAGCCCTCATGTGCGTAGGCCGTCGTGCTATCCCAGCCCATGTGGCTCACGAGCAGCCCGTGGAACGCCTCGAGTGCGGAAACCTGCGACGCGCCGCCGTTGAAGCCGCCGTCGAAGGGCATGATCGAGAAGTTGTTCGGGGAGAACCCGATCGACTTCGCCTGATCGAGCAGCTGGGTGCCGAACCAGCCGGTGCCGGCCGCGGTGCCGGGCATCGTCACGGAGACGAAGATGCCCGGGTTGCTCGCCTGCAGCTGCTTCGCGGCGCCCAGTTCGTTGGCGATCGCGGCGGTGTTTTCGTACTCCGGCTCTTCGAGGTCGAAGTCGATCGCTTTGAGGCTGTACTTGTCGATGACCTGCTGGTAAGCCGCAGCGGTGGCGGAGACGCTGCCGCAGGTCTGGCCCAGCTTGGTGCCGCCGTAGCCGCCGACCGAGACGGAGACGTCGCCGCCCGCGCCACGGATCCTGCTGATGACCCCGGCGACGTTCGTGTCCGAGGAGACGGCCGACGTGCCGTCCCAGGTCGGGCTGCAGCCGCCGCCGTTGGGTGCCAGGATGAACGCCAGCTGGAACGCCTTGAGCCCGGTCGCGGCCATCACCGCGGTCGGGTCCGGCGGATTGTTGCTCTGCGGCATCAGGTACGGCGCGGCGGCGTACCAGTTGTTGCTCAGCGCCGCGGTCGTGGCGACCTGGCTCGGCGCGGCGGTGGCGGTCGTGGTGAGGGTCGCTGCTGTTCCGGCTATCACGGCCGCGGCGAGTACGCCGGCGGCCAATCTGCTGCGTCGCATATGCGCTCCTAGGGCGGCGGGGAGTGCTCAACAGCATTGGACTAGACCACTCGAAAGTCAAGGTTTACGTCCAGGAGGACAACCCGTTCGTCGGTTGCGCGGGTCCTGTCGGCGAGTCCCACACCTGGTGTCGCAACCACTGCAACTCGACGGCGACTTGCGATCTCTTAGAAACTAAGAGACCCCGCAAAAGCGCAAAAGTGGGAAGCCGGTGACCGCAACTCGACGGCGAGTTGCGGTGGTTGCGCACGCCGGTTATGCGCGTGTGCAAGGAGGGCACTTTTGTGGCTCTTCGGTCGTCTGTGGGTGCTGGTTGCTGTGGACTGGCTGCGTTTTACCGCAGCAAGGGCCGGTCGTGTCGTGTCGGTGTACGGCGAATGCCGGTGTCCGGAGCTGGGTGTGGGACTCGTCGGTCTGAGTGTGGGACTCGCCCTCGCTGAGTGTGGGACTCGCACAGCACATGGGCGAGTCCCACACTCCGGCCCGGCGAGTCCCACGTTCACGCCGACGAGTCCCACCTTCACCACCAGCCGACCACACCCGCTGACCTCAGGAACCTCGCCAGCCACACCGACACCACCCAGCCACCCCAACCGGCCTTCAGAATCCCTTCCCCCACACCACCCGTCCCTGCCGCGGTAAAACGGAGCCAGTCCACATCACCCGGCACCCACTGAGGCGTCGCGGA
>NZ_JAODNM010000057.1 GCF_025464955.1 Amycolatopsis sp.
GGGCGAGGCCGACGAGGATCTTCTCCGCTTGTTCGCGGTCGTGGTCGGACACGGTGGCGGGGATCTTGCCCAGGATCGAGGTGATGGCGTCGATCTGAGCGTTCCCGATCACCCCTTCCCGCGCGGCATCCGCAGTCGCGGGCGCCAGGGGTGGGGTCGAGGTGCCAGTGAAATCACACCCCGGGTGCAGCGCGTCGGACCGTTTGACGCGGGCGAGGGCGTCGGTGGTGGAGACGTGGACGGTGTCGCGGATCAGCGCGGGCAGGGTGCCGTAGCCGGTGGTGTCACGGACTCCGCGGCGCTTGATCTCGGCGAGGATCCGGCCTTGTTCGGCTTCCGCGCGGCGTCGGTTTTCCTCGAGGTTGATGTATTCGGTCACGAGCACGGACCCGTCGACACGCCACCATTCGGTGGGTCTTGTGGAGGTGTCGGTGCTGGTCACGCCTCTATGATACCGCGATTAGAACAAGGGTTCGGGACACTTTGGGGTGGTCTTGGGCTGTCGCGAGACCGCACACTCACTGCGTTTGCGTCACTGTGTGGAACCACGGCAGGGGAATGTGGGTGACGCGCAATGCCTGGAACCTAAGGGTGTCGGTGGTTGGTCGGTTGGCGTGGTGAGTCCAGCTTTACTACAGCAAGGACCCGGGGCGAGTGGTGCACGCGCAAGGGGGTCCGAGGGTCTGTCGCGTCATGTCGGGGTGACTGGCGAGGCTGGTGTCGCGTTGTGACGTGTCGTGAAGGCCACCTTCATGGCGTAAGGCGTACTCAACTAGGCCTTGACGACCTCTCTGCTCTGCCGAGAGTGCCTTCGGGAGTCCCAGCAGTCACATCGCCATCACCGGCGCCATCTGCACGGCGTGACTGGTTTTCAGTTCCGCTACCAGCACCCATTCGCCCCGGTCCTCGCTGCCGTAAACAGGACCTGCCGCACCAGCCGGCCTTCCCAGTTCCAGGAATGTGGGTGGCGCGCGGGCCGGGGTGCTGAGGACGGTCGCGGACGACGGCAAGAGGCCGATCGTGGTGTGGTGCCCGGAGGTGGAGAGCGCAGCGGTTGCCACACGTAGTACGGAACTCTGGTGGCCTTGAGATGGCATGCGCGCCCCGTGCCCGGAACGGCGGAAGGTTCTGCGAGAATCTGCGTTGTGCGTCACACTGGGTGCGTGACCAGCACAGTTTGGCGCCGGACGTTCTCCCTTATGAGTGAATGGGCAAAGGATCTGCCCGTTCACTCACGCCTGGCGATTTATGCTGGGAGACAACGTGATCGAGCATGCGAAACTGGTTGTTGACCACGTGGTAACGTGCTGCGGGGTACTTAGTTAACGAAACTACCCTTCGGGGCTAGGGCTTCAGGGAAAGTAGTGCTCAGGCATGGCGGAGAGGTTCGATTTCTCGCTGGGTACTGTCGAGGCAAGTGTCGTCGGCCGGGCACTTGGCGTCGACATCCGGCAGTTCCCGTTGCGCATTGGCAACGTCACGGTCGACCCGGTGCGGTTCGCCCACGTCGCCGCCAAGGTGTTCGAGGCGCTGGAACTGCAAAGACTGTCCATCGCGGGTGAGCTGCACCCGTCCGTGAGGATGGCGTTCGAGCTGCTGCGGGAGCGCCGGGTTTCGGTTTCGATCAACGGCATCGACGGTCTCGGCGGCGACATAGCGGTCCTCGTGGTCACCGACGGTGCCCAGGCTCTCGGAATCACCCAGGCCCATCGCGAAGACGTACTGCAGTTCGCGCTGTTCGCCGACGAAGACCTGGTCGACGTCCTCTCCGGAGTGTTGCCCGCCGCGGAAGCGGCCACGACGGGCGCGCACACGGTCGAGGACAGGCCGCGGGCCGCCACCGTCTCGGCAATGACAGCGCGGCGGCAGGCCGAGGCCGAGCTGGACGACGAGGAGACCGACGCGTTCGGCAACATCGAACTGCGCGCGGTGGTCCAGGCCAGGCCCCCGTCCGAGCGGTCGAGGTCCGCCCGGGTCCGTGCGGCGAGGCCGCAGTCGGAGGACAGCGCGGAGGTGCTGGAGCGGGTCCTGTCCGGCAGGCGCATGGGCGGCGGCCACGTCATCGCCACCGGCTACGGGCGGCGTGGCGAGATCCTCACCGCGAACCCGCTGAGCTGGCTGGACACCGAGTACGGCCGGTACCTGGTGTGGACCGACACCGACGACTCGGGCACCGTGTCCGCGCGCTACGAGCCGGCCGGCCGGCTCGACGTCGGGCGCGCGATCCTCAACTCTATTTCGAGCATCTACTGAACCAGACAGGCTGAGGCGCGTCTTCCTCAGCGGCGGACCGGCCGAGCAGACCCAGGAGGAACCCCATGAGTGACGAGGCCAAGGCTGCGGCCACACGGGTGGCCGCAAATACGGCGATCGCGGAGGCTCGCGTCGGGTTGAGCGGGGTCAGGCTGAAAGAGATGGCGGTCTCGGGGAGCTTCGCCGTCGACGACTCCACCGGCAATCGCATGATCCAGTCGCTCGAAGGCGTCATAGACAGCCTCACCGCCCGCTGGGCCACGCTCGCGAAGGTCGGGCAGACACCGCCGATGAGCACGACCAGCACCGCGCAGTGGGTGTCCGGGCACATGGTCAACACCGCGACCGACGACCGAGGCCTGCTGACCCAGCTGCAGCAGGCCCGCGACGAGTTCCCGACCTACATCGAAGCGATCAAGCTGGCGAAACAGAACTACCGGGACACCGAGGACACCTCGGAACAGCGGCTCAGGACCATTCACCCGGAAACCTGACCCGCCCCGCCGACTGCCAAGGAGACAGCTCGTGGCCCCCACTCCCGACCCCCATGACCAGTCGCGGGCGGTTTCCGATCCGAGCTCCCCGGACTACGACCCGCACAGCCCGTTCTACGACGTCACCACTGATTCTTCGTCGGCGTACTACGTCGGTCCGCTGACGACTGGCGCGCAGTCCGGTGACCAGATCCGCGCCGAGGCAGCGGCCGAGGTCGAGCAGCAGCTCGCCGGCAAGACCTGGGCGTCGGACGCGGTCCGCCAGTCCACCGAAAACAGCATGACCCAGCAGTTGTACGAGCAGAAGATCGCCGAGGCGCGCAACGGGCTGGACAGCGGTGTCGAACTCCGCTCGCCCGGCACCCCGCCGACGACGGACTGGTCCGGCGCGTCGCATGAGCAGATGGCGGCGGCGATCAGCCAGAACGCGAATTCGGCGACGGTGGCCGAGTCGTCGGAGGAGTGGGTGTCGGTCGGTAACGAGCTGACGCAGCACCAGTCGAACCTCGCCGACGCGATCTCGTCGAGCACGGCGAACTGGCAGGGCGCCGGTGGGGACGCGGCGCGGCAGCACCTGGCGAATGTCGGCAAGTGGCTGGGGCAGACCGCGCAGGGCGCGACGCTCACCGGACGTCAGCAGGAGATCCACTCGCAGACGTTGAACGAGACGCAGGTGTGGATGCAGGCCAACCCGCCGGTGAAGTTCTCCGTGCAGGACGCGAACGCGCAGCTGCAGACGATCAAGGATCCGGTCCAGTACGCGGCGCAGGCCGGAGCGGATCAGCAGGTCTACAAGAACCAGCAGGCCGTTCGCGCGCAGGCCGCCCAGGTGATGACCGGCTTCGACCGTACCGTGGGCTCGGCGATCGCGACCCCCGCGTTCACCGCTCCGCCGAAGCTGCCCGGCTCCGGTGGCAGCAGCCCCACCGGGACACTTTCGCCCCGGCTCAAGGGCACTCCGATGTCACCCGCCGGCACCCTCAAGCCGTTCAGCGTGGGGACGCCCACCGGGACTGGCGGCCCGAACGGCGGGCCGGGTGGCGTTCCCGGCAGCCCGAACGGAACCACCGGGGGCCCTGGTGGCACCGGCGGTCCCGGTGGGATCGACCCCTCCGGCGGTCCGGGCGGCTCGCCCTTCGGCGGTCCGGGTGGCGGCGGTCCGGGTGGCAGTGGCCCGGGTGGTGGCGGTCCGAGTGGCCCCGGGAACATCCCTCCGCTCGACACTGGCCCTGGGTCTTCCGGCAGCCCGTTCGGCGGCCCCGGTGGCACCGGCGGACCTGGCGACGGGACAAAGATCTCCGGCTTCAACCCGCCGACGATCCCCACCGGTACGGGTCCGGGAACGTCTGGCGGGCCGTTCACCATGCCGCCGATCCCCGGCGGCGGTCCGAACACCGGTTCGCCGTATACCGGCAATCCGGGCTTCAACCCGCCGCCGATCCCCAACAGCTTTCCTCCGGGTGGCTCACCTTTCGGCGGCCCTGGCGGAACAGGCACAGGCGGAACAGGCCCCGGTAGCACCGGCAAGATCCCGACCATCGGCAGCACGGGCGGGATCAACGGTTCGAGCATCGGCAGCCGGCTCGGCGGTGGCGGTGGCGGTGCTGGCGGCGGCGGTCTAGGTGGTGGTGGCTCCACCGGCGGCTCTGGCTCAGGTTCCAACCTGAGTGGCGGGAACGCGTCCGGCGCGGCCGCGGCGGAAGGCGAAGGGGCAGGCCGTGGGATGGGCGGTGCCGCGGGTGCCGCTGGTGCGGCCGGCAAGAGCTCTGGCCCCATGGGCGGCGCCGGAGCCGGCGGCAAGGGCGGCAAGGGTGAAGAGGACAAGGAATACAAGTTGGCGGATTACCTCGAGCCGGAGGACGACTCGATCTTCGCGGCCGATGAGGTCGTCGCCCCGCCGGTGATCGGTGACTGGAAGAACAAGGACTGGAAATGACGAGTGGCGGCTCTTTCGAGGTTGTTCCCGAGGACCTGCTCGCGCATGCGAGTCATCTGGCGGGGCTGGTCGACCGGCTGAACACCGCTTCGGCAGCCAGTGTGTCGGCGATGTCCGATTCCGCGTACGGCTTGTTGTGTTCGTTCCTGCCGCCGATCATCAACCCGACCGGCGAGCAGGCAGCCGCCACGGTGAAGGCGGCCGGGGAAGCCCTCAGTACCAGCGCGGACAACGTCCGCAAGGCGGCGACCTCGTACCAGGACAACGAAGACAGCAGCGCGCAACCGTTCTTGCACAGTAGTTCGCAGATGGACGACACCGCCACCGCCACGACGCCGTACAAGCGCAGTGACTCGCCGTCCATGCCACAGCCGAAAAATTTCCGTATCGGTACCACGGTTCAGGAGAAATGACTTATGACGACACCGAGCGGGCTCAGTAGCTTCGCCCGTGACCCGGACGAAGCGCAGCGGCAGATGGACCAGTGGGCACAGGGGTTCGCGGCCAAGGCGGAGCGTTACCAGGCCGCGCAGGCCCAGACCGAGCAGTTGCGGCTGACTGCCACCAGTACCGGCGGCGCGGTCAAGGTCACCGTCGGCGCCGATGGCGGCGTGACGAACCTGGAGTTCACCAACAAGGCCAGGTCGATCCCGCTGGAAGAGCTGTCGTCTCAGATCCTTTCGACCATGCGGCGTGCCCAAGCGGGTATCGCGACGCAGGTCAGCGAAGTGATGACTGAGCAGCTCGGTGACGAGGACCAGGAGACCAGGTCGCTGCTGCTGGACAACCTGCGCACCCGGTTCCCCGAGCAGGACGACGAGGGCACGCCCACCGACGACGCGCCGTTCGCGGCTCCGGAAGCCGGCCCACCGTCGACGCCTCCTCCGCCTCCTGCCGCCCCGCCGACGCCGCCGCCCGCCGCGCGACCTCCGCAGGCACCGCCGCGGCCCCCGAGCCGTCCTGGCGGTCCGGATGAGGACGACGAGAACTCGCCTTGGTGACGTTCTAGTTCGGTTCGGAATTCGGCTCAACCTTTCGGCGGACATGTGGATACTGCCCTGTTTCCTTGAGGACGGCTTATTTTGAGTAATCCGTTGGTTGCGCCGGTGAAGGATTCGACGAAGGCGTACTCCGGTATTTCGTTGGCTGAGTCGGCGGCGAGTCTGGCGCAGGGTATCGAGAGTGGTGACTGGGCGTCGATCGCGATGGGTGCGGTCGGTACTGCGTTGGATGCGTTGACTATTGCGATGGACCCGTTCGGTGCCATTTTGGCTGCTGGTGTCGGGTGGTTGTTGGAGCATGTTGGGCCGTTGAAGGAGGCGCTGAACGCGCTGACGGGTGATGCTGATCAGATTGCGGCGAATTCCGAGACGTGGAAGAACATCGCGACGGAGTTGGGCAGTGTCGGTGATGATTTGAAGTCGATGGTGGCTGCGGATACGTCGTCGTGGGTGGGCGATGCGGGGGATGCGTATCGTGCGCAGTCGGCGGATGCGGTGGCGTTGTTGCAGGCGGCGGCGAAGGGTTGTGAGGGCGCGTCAAGTGGGGTGAAGACTGCTGGTGAGGTGGTCGGCGCGGTTCGGACGTTGGTGCGGGATACGATCGCGCAGCTGGTGGGGCATTTGATCAGTTGGGCGTTGCAGGTGGTGTTCACGTTGGGGATTGGTTTGGCGTGGGTGGTGCCGGAGGTGATTTCGGCGGTTGCGAAGACGGCGTCGGACATCGCGAATGTCACTGGGCGTTTGGTGAAGGCGATGAAGGCGTTGATGCCGTTGTTGAAGAAGGCGGGGACGTTGTTCGAGGACGCTGGTAGGGCGTTGAAGAAGATTAAGCCGGGTGAGGGTGTTCCGGCGGCGAAGCATGGTGATGTGGGCTCGGGGCCGAAGTCGATGGATCCGCCGTCGGGTAAGAAGGGTGATTCGACGTCACCGTCGGGCGCGGGTGGCACGCCACCGCCGCTGAAGTCCGACCCTGCGGCACCGCCCAAGACGGACGGTTCCACGACGGCGTCGGGTGATCACAGTGGTGGGGCCACTCCGCCACCGTTGAAGGTGGACGGCACCCCGCAACCCAAGTCCGACCGTGGCCTCGGCAACGATTCGACGCACAGTTCCGGTGCCACCGAGCCGGAACCGCTACGCGACAGTGCCGTCCCCGGCGAGAACCGCTTCTGTGCCTCCGACCCGGTGGACGTCGTGACCGGTGAGATGGTGCTCGTCCAGCGGGATCTGGACCTGCCAGGGCCGCTCGCGCTGATCCTCGAGCGCACTCATGTGTCCTCGTACCGGGCCGGGCGCGTCTTCGGTATCTCGTGGGCGTCCACTGTGGACCAGCGGCTCGAGGTCGGCGCGCACGTCTGCTATTACGCCCCGGACGGCATGATCCTGGTCTATCCGCTGCCTTCCGCCGGTAGTCCGGTCATGCCGCTGGAAGGGCCGCGGTGGCCGCTCGGCCTGGATGGCGGCGGTTACGTCATCGACGCGGTCGCTGCCGGGCAGAGCCTTCGGTTCGCCGCCGCGTCCGCGGGAAACCCCCGCCGCTTTCCCTTGTCCAGTATCGAAAAGCCCGAGTCCGGGCGGATCGACATCAGCCGCGATGGGGCCGGGGTCCCGACACTGATGCGGCATTCGAGCGGGGTCAGGGTCGCCTTCTCGAGCGAGTCCGGCCGGGTCACCGGCATCCGGATGGTCGGTCTCGCCGGCGCACCTGACGTCGTCGTCATGCGCTACGGCTACGACGACGCCGGCAGGCTCACCGAGATCGTCAATTCCTCGGGCGTCGCGGCGCGGTTCGACTATGACGACTTCGGCCGGATCACCGGTTGGCAGGACCGCAACGGCACCTGGTACCGCTATATCTACGACCGGGATGGCCGTTGCGTCCGCACGGTGGGCGACCGCGGTTTCTACAACGGTGCGTTCGCCTACGACCGCGAGCGGCTGATCACCACCCACACCGATTCACTCGGCCACACCACGGAGTACCACTACACCGAGACCAACCAGCTGCTGCGGGAGGTCGACCCGCTCGGGAACATCACCGAGTTCGAGTGGGACCGCTATGACAGGCTGCTCTCCCGGACGGACCCGCTGGGGCGGATCACCCGCTACGAGTACGACGTCAACGGCGTGCTGACCAGCGTCTTCCGGCCCGACGGGCACGAAGTCCTGATCTCCCAAGGCGCTGAGCCGGCGCTCGCGGTGGACGATGGTGAGCGTTCCTGGCAGCAGGCCTATGACGGCGTGGACCTGCCCGACCCCGCGCGGGCGCAGGTCGGCGTGGCACGCCCGTTGGGCTACCGCGCACTCCGGGGTGGCGACTCCGTCGACACCGGCACGCCCGAGACCGACTTGTTCGGTCGTACGAACAGGTTGACGGACGCGGCCGGCAGGCAGATCGACCTGGGCTGGACAGTCGAAGGACACCGTGCGCTCCGGGTCGGTCCGCTCGGTGGGCGCGAGCACTGGCGCTATGACCACGAGGGCAACGAGATCGAGCACGTCGACCAGCTCAGTCAGCGGCGTGCGGTCGAGTACGGGCCGTTCGGGCTGCCGTTCGCCACAGTGGACCCGACGGGTGCGCGTACGGCGTACGGCTACGACACCGAACTGCGGCTCACCTCGGTGACCAACCCGCAGGGCCAAGTGTGGAGCTATGTCTACGATCCCGCCGGGCGGCTGGTCGAAGAGACCGACTTCGACGGCCGGACCTTGCGCTTCACCTACGACCGCGCCGGTCAGCTCCGGCGCTCGGTCAACGGCGCGGGCGAGGTCACCGAGTACGAGTACGACGCGGTGGGCCAGGTGATCGAGCGCCGAACGGCATCGGGCACCACCACTTACGCCTACGATCCGCTGGGTCGCCTGGAATCGGCGACCGGGCCGGACGGCACTCTGGTCTGTGAACGCGACGAAGACGGGCGCGTGGTCGCCGAGACCGTCAACGGCCGCACGGTCACCTACGCCTATTCGCCGGACGGCAAGCAGAAACGCCGTCGGACGCCGTCCGGAGTGGACAGTGTCTGGACCTATGACGAAGCGGGTGTACCGGACACTCTGGCCACGGCCGGGCACATCCTGCGGCTGCGGCACCGGGACGGTCGCGAGGTCCGGCGCAGCATCGATGACGCGGTGGTGTTCACGCAGACCTTCGACGCCGAACACCGGCTCGCCTCGCAGGTCGTCGCGACCGAGCAGAACCGGGTCGTGCAGCAGCGCCGCTTCGAATACCGCCCGGACGGCCGCCTCACGGCCACGCACGACGCGGTTTCCGGTTCCGTGCGGCTCGTCCTCGACCAGGCCGGGCGGATCACCGAAGTCTCCGGGGCGGACAGGCGGGAGACCTACCGCTACGACGCGATCGGCAACATCGTCGCCGCCGGGCTCGAAACCCGTCAGTACCAAGGGAACAGGCTCGTCGGCAGCGGCGCGTCGTCCTTCGCCTACGACGCACAAGGCAGGTTGGTGCTGCGTAACCACGGCACGGCTGCCTGGCAGTACACCTGGGACGCACACGATCGGCTGACCGGGCTGCGCGCTCCGGACGGCACGCGGTGGCGCTACCGCTATGACCCCGTCGGCCGCCGGATCGCCAAGCAGCGGCTGGTATCCGCGCCCGGCACGGAACCGGTGGTGGCCGAGCAGATCGAGTTCGTCTGGGACGGTCCGCTGCTCATCGAGCAGGTGCACACCGACGAGGTGGGCCGTCGCACGGTGACCACCTGGGACTACCACCCGCTCGACGACCGCCCGCTCACCCAGTCCGACAGTGAGGGCCGGTTCCACTCGATCGTCACTGATCCGATCGGGACACCCACCGAGCTCGTCGACGCCGACGGGACACTGTCCTGGCATCAGCGGTCCGGTCTCTGGGGCCAGTCCGCGACGCCCTCGGGTACGCCGCTGCGTTTCCCCGGGCAGTACGCGGACGCGGAATCCGGTCTGCACTACAACGTCTACCGCTACTACGACCCGTCCACCGGGCGCTACCTCAGCCCGGACCCGTTCGGTCTCGGCCCGGCGCCCAACCCGGTCGCCTATGTCGGCAACCCCTTGCAGGAAGCCGATCCGCTCGGTCTGATGTGTTCGAAGTCGAAGGACTCCGCCAACCCGCCCGACGCCCCCGGCGCGGGAACCGATCCGGCGGCGGTCAAGAAGACTCCGCCGCCCTTGCCTCCGCGAAGCAGCAAGCCGGCGCCCAAGCCGGCCGCGGAAGCGCCGCCGGCCGCCCAACCGAAGCAGCCGCCGCCCGTGCCCCCGCGGAGCAGCAAGCCGGCGCCCAAGCCGAAGCCGGAGGCCGAACCTCCGGCCCCGAAACCGAAGCCGCCCGTTCCGCCGAAGCCCACGCCCAAGCCGGCCGGACCCCCGGTGCCGGACAAGGCGCCGCTGCGTTCCGGAGCGAAGACCTTCGGGAAGGACACCGCTTCCGGGGAGAAGTACGAACTCAGCGCGGACGGCACCAAGGTCAAGATCTATCGGTTCGGTGACAAGGACAAGAGCTACGACTGGGAGTCCAGGAGCAGGCAGGAGCATCAGGGCGACTTCTCCGAGCCGAGCGACATGAACAGCTGGGCGATCAAGCAGTCCTCGTTCGGCAGCGGTTCGGACAATCCGACCAAGAACCCGTTCATCTCGATCGCCACGGACCACGAAACCCTTTCGCACAGCAGTGACCCCTGGGTGCAGAAGATCGTCAAGGAGTCGCCGGACCTGCGGGTGATGGAGGTGCCACCGGAGGCACTGATCCGGCCGCGGCCGACCAAACCCCTTTCCAAAGCCGAAACCGAGTGGATGTTCTATGACGGTGACGGCGCCATGAACAAGTATCACTCGACCTGGCTCCCCAACCCGTACAAGCACTGATCGGGTCGTGAATGCGAGGATTGGGACACTCGACGTCCCATTTCCCGCATTCACCAAGGAACTTCTGGCGTCGCCGGCGAAATCCGGGCCATGATGGTGGCTCAGCTCCCCGCGACCAGAACAGGCGGACCAGTGTCTTCAACTAGTGTTTTCCCCCAGGCGCTGCTTGATTCCTTCGAACAGAGCCCGGACACGCCCGCGTTCGAGCACGGCTCGCGGGTGGTCACGCGGGGCGAGGCGCTGGAGCTGATCGCGCGGTTCACCAGCGGGCTCCGCGCGGCGGGGCTTCGCGCCGGCCAGGGCGTCGCCATCGCCACCGGAGTCACCCCGGAGGGGTTCGCCGTGCAGACGGCCGCGCAGGTGCTCGGCTGTCGCGTGGTCGGTGTCCGTCCGGGGCTGACGCCGGCGCAGCTGGCCGTGATCGTCGGGCGCGACATCGATGCGCTGCTCGTCGACGAGTCGGCCGAGACGCCTGAGCTGCTGACGGCCGCGGAGTCGGTCAAGGTGCTGCGGGTTGGGCCGGAGTTGTTGGGGGAGAACGAGAAACCCGTCGCGCAGGGGCGGCTGGAGGACATCGCGGTGGTGACGTTCACCAGTGGCAGCACCGGAACGCCGAAGGGGGTCGCCCTCGGCTACCAGGCGCTGACCGAGCACTGGGCGTGGCAGCCCGCGCGGTGGCGTGCCCATACGACCGAGCTGGCGTCGGGGTACCGCCGCTATCTGCTGTTCGGCACGCTGACCAGCCTCGTGATCATGGAGCATCTCGGCCTCTGCCTGCTTTCCGGCGGTACCGCGGTGATCCCGGTCGGGCTGCCGGTGTTCCCCCAGGTGATCGAGGAGCTGAAGATCAGCGCGAGCCTGGTCACCGTGCCGCGGCTCTACCAGGTGCTGGACGTGCTGCGGGAGGAGAGCGTCGACGTCAGCTCGTGGCAGGTGCTGGTGGTCGCCGGGTCTCCGGTGGCGCCTCACCGGCTGGCCGAGGCGTTCGAGCGGATCGGTACCGCGGTCCGCCAGGCGTACGGCCAGACCGAGCTCGGCGTCCTCACCTGGCTCTCGGCCGAAGACGTCAGGCAGTGGCCCGAAACGCTGGGTTCGGTCGGTCGGGCCGGTACCGACGTCGAGATCGAGGTGCGTGACGACGCCGGGCAGCCGGTACCCGCGGGGGCAGTCGGCGAGATCTGGGCGCGTACCCCGTACCAGCTGTCCGGGTACTGGCGTGACGAGAAGCAGACCGCGGAGGTGCTGCGTGACGGCTGGATCCGCACACTCGACCTCGGTCACCTCGATGAGCGCGGTTTCCTCTACCTGACGGGCCGGGCCAGGGAGGTCGTCATCGTCAACGCGATCATCCACTACATCGGGCCCATCGAACGGGTCCTCGCGTCGCATCCCGACGTCGACCAGGCGTATGTGGTCGGTGCGCCGGATGAGCACACCGGGGAAGCCTCACACGCCTTCATCGTCCCGATGGACGGTCGTGAAGTGGAGTTCGACGCTCTTCGCGCGATGGTGGTCGGTGAGCTCGGTGCCGCCGCTGTCCCGGCGACGTTCACCGCCATCACCTCGGTGCCCGTCGCT
The DNA here is from genome assembly GCF_025464955.1 of Amycolatopsis sp. GTDB lineage: Bacteria > Actinomycetota > Actinomycetes > Mycobacteriales > Pseudonocardiaceae > Amycolatopsis. Next base: position 12,123 of record NZ_JAODNM010000057.1, read on the forward strand.
CCCGGCGGCAAGCCCGACAAGCGCGCCTTGCTCAGCCTCCCGTCAGCGGACTGAGATACAACAGGAGAACTTCCAGCTCAGCCGTAACGTGGATCTCGGAGCGTTCGAGCGCACCTCGATGCGGCCGCGGTACCGATGGAGGTGTAGGCAGGTCTAGTGGGAAGTGCAGGGTCGGCGAATTCACGTCGGCCTCGCGCACCCGGGTGTCAGAATGAAGGATGGCCGTGTGGTTCACCGAGACGTTCGTACAGACGGGTCGTGTCCCGTTGCTGTGCTTCTTCGGCGGGATGGTCGCCGCGTTCGGGTTCATTCGGCTTTCGGTCCGCCTCATCCGCGCCCAGGTGCGCTGGTGGCCGGGCAACATCACGCCCGGTGGCCTGCACATCCACCACGTCGTGTTCGGGGTCGTGTTCATGATGATGGGCGGGGTCGCCGGCCTGTCCACGCCTGATGGCGAGACGACCTGGCGATCGGTGGCGGCCGGGCTGTTCGGTATCGGTTCGGCGCTGGTACTCGACGAGTTTTCGCTGATCCTGCACCTCAAGGACGTGTACTGGTCGGAGAAGGGTCGGCTGTCGGTCGACGCGGTGTTCGTCGCGATCGCACTGACCGCGATGCTGCTGCTCGGCTTCCGGCCGAGCCTGGTCGACGACATTGTCGCGCCAGGGCCGTCGACAGGCGGTCCGTATGTTCCGCTCGTCTTCACCGCGGACTTGGCGCTCGCCGTCGTCACCCTGCTCAAGGGCAAGATCTGGACCGGGCTGATCGGCGTCTTCCTGCCGGTCCTGCTCATCCTGGGCGCGGTCCGCCTCGCGCGTCCGCAGTCACCCTGGTCGCGCTGGCGCTATCTCGAGAGCTCCCGGAAGCTCGCGAAGGCCCGCTGGCGTGAGCGGCGGCTGCGTGTCCCGATCATCCGCGGCAAGATCTGGCTCCAGGAACTCATCGCCGGCCGCCACGAGCGTGCTCGTGACTGATTCGTCCCGCGCTCGGCGGGTGGCAGGAAATTAACGACAACCTGCAGAACTGCCACTCGCTTTGCGGACTTCGGAGGTGCACGCTGGGAAGCGACAAAAAGCCCAGCTCTGAAGAAGGGATCACTCGTCATGAACTCCACGAAGCAGCGGTTGCAGGTCTGCTTGGCCCGGCTTCGCGAGTTCCACGAGGTCCACACGGAGCTGGTCGAGCGGCAGGATCTGCTGAACCGGCCGTGGGAAGAGGATTTCCTGCACTGGGTCAGCGACGGCGAGCACTCGTACCTCCACGGCCACCTCGCCCCGCCCGCCGACAACCGCCGCCACAGCGTCACGCGCAACGGCTGGTGCCCGGCGTTGGCCAGGTCATCGCGGCTCGGGCGGTAACCACCCGCACACGCGCGCGAGTTACCCACACCTGTGCACAAACTGCACAGGCTGCCGGAGTGCCCGAACAGACGTGAGTTCGGTGCCCGGAAGGCCCAGGGCCTGGTGCGGGGAACGCAATACTTGTACGGTGCGGCGAAAAGAGTGAACAGCCTGACGCTTATTTCCTGGCATCCGGCCGAAAAACGGCTCTTCTGTGCCTCATTCGGACTAATCCCGTTCCCCTGCCTGATCCAGCCTTGCTGACGAGAGGTAACCCGGCCCCATGTCCAAGATGAGCCTGAAAAGACCATTGCCGAGGGCGGTGGCCGTGCTGTTCGCGGCCGGCCTGCTCCTGACGGGCGGCCCCGCGGTGGCGTCGGCGACGCAGGCTGCCACCGGCACGAACCTGGCGCTCGGCAAGCCCATCGAGGCGTCCTCGGCCAACGGCACTTTCGTGGCGTCGAAGGCCGAGGACGGCGACCCGACGACCTACTGGGAAGGCGGCCCCGACTCCTTCCCGAACACACTGACCGTGTCGCTGGGCGCCAACGCCGACGTCACCTCGGTCGTGCTCCGGCTGAACCCGTCGACAGACTGGGGTACGCGCACCCAGACCATCGAGCTGCTCGGGCGTGAACAGAGCGCGACGTCGTTCGCCGGCCTGTCGCCCGCGACGGTCTACACCTTCGACCCGGCCACCGGGAACACGGTGACGATCCCGGTCACCGCCAAGGTCGCGGACGTCCAGCTCAAGGTCACCACCAACTCCGGCTCGACCGGTGCCCAGATCTCCGAGTTCGGCGTTTTCGGCACGCCCGCGCCGAACCCCGATCTGACCGTCACCGGCATCGCGACGTCGCCTCCGGCTCCCATCGAGACCGACGACGTCCAGGCGTCGGCGACCGTGACAAACGCCGGGAACCTGGCTTCGGACGCGACCACCAACGTCGGCTTCTACCTCGGCACCACCAAGGTCGCGACCACACAGGTCGGTCCGCTGGCGGCCGGGGCGTCGGCGACGGTGTCGGCGAAGATCGGCACGCACGATGCCGGTTCGTACTCGCTCACCGCGAAGGTCGACGAAGCCGGCAAGGTCTTCGAACAGGACGAGACGAACAACAGCTACACCAGCCCGACACCGCTGGTCGTCAAGCCGGTCGCCAGCGCGGACGTGGTGGCCGCGCCGGCGTCCTGGACCCCGGACACACCGTCCGCCGGTGACCAGGTGAAGTTGTCGGTGGCCCTCAAGAACCAGGGCACTCGACCCACGAGCAGCTTCGTCCACGTGATCACGCAGACGATCACGGACACGCACACCGGCGCACTGCAGACCGTGCTGGCCGGTGTCCAGATCGGCCGGATCGCCCCCGGCGCCACCGCCGCCCCGGTCAGCCTCGGCACCTGGCGAGCCGCCGCCAACGGCGAGTTCACGGTGAAGACGGAGATCTCCACCGACGCTGCCGAAGTCCCGATCAAGCGGACGAACAACGTCAGCACGCAGTCGCTGTTCGTCGGTCGCGGTTCGGCGATGCCCTACGACATGTACGAGGCCGAGAACGGCAAGCTCGCCGGCGGCGCGGCCGTCGTCGGTCCGAACAGGACGATCGGCGACCTGGCCGGCGAGGCGTCCGGCCGTGAAGCCGTCACGCTGAACACCACCGGCAGCTCGGTCGAGTTCACCACGAAGAAGGCCACCAACACCCTGGTCACCCGGTTCTCGATCCCGGACGCCCCGGCCGGCGGTGGGCTGAACGCCACGTTGGACGTCTACGTCAACGGCAAGTACCTCAAGCCGATCGACCTGACTTCGCAGTACGCGTGGCTCTACGGCGCCGAAACCGGACCAGGGAACGATCCGAGCGTCGGCTCTCCGCGGCACATCTACGACGAGGCCAACCTGCTGCTGGGCACGACCGTCCCCGCGGGCAGCCGGATCAAGCTGCAGAAGGACGCCGCGAACACCTCGACGTACGCGATCGACTTCGTCAACACCGAGCAGGTCGCGCCGGTCGCCAACCCGGACCCGGCGAAGTACACCGTGCCGGCCGGCTACACCCAGGCCGACGTCCAAGCCGCACTGGACAAGGTGCACACCGACATCACCGGCACCCTGGTCGGTGTCTACTTGCCACCCGGCGACTACCAGGTCAGCGGCAAGATCTCGGTGAGTGGCACGGTCAAGGTGCTGGGCGCGGGACCGTGGTTCACCCGCTTCCGCGAACCGTCCGATCAGGACAACACCGACGGCGGGTTCTCACTCGCGCCGGCCGCCAGCGGGTCGACGTTCGGCGGGTTCGCCTTCTTGGGCAACTACAAGACGCGAATCGACGGCCCCGGCAAGGTGTTCGACCTGACGAACGTGTCGGACCTGACGTTCGACAACCTGTGGGTCGAGCACACCGTCGTCGGGATCTGGGGCACGAACGTCCACGGCATCACGGTTGAGAACTCGCGGTTCCGCGACACCTTCGCGGACGGCGTGAACCTGACCAACGGCAGCACCGGCAACCACGTCATCAACAACGAAGCCCGCTCCACCGGTGACGACAGCTTCGCCTTGTTCGCGGCCACCGATCTCGGCGGCGGCGACCAGCGAGACAACCTGTTCGAGCACCTGACGGCGCTGGTTCCGTGGCGTGCGGCGGGGATCGCGCTGTACGGCGGGCAGGCCAACACGTTCCGGGACATCTACGTAGCGGACACGCTGGCCGGTTCGGGTGCCACGATCAGCTCGCTGAGCTTCGGCGTGACGATGCGTGACTTCGGTCCCGAACCGACGAACGTCCAGAACGTGTCGCTGGTGCGGGCCGGCGGGCACTTCTTCGGCGCGCAGACGTTCCCGGCGATGTGGTTGTTCTCCGCGACCGAGCTGTTCCGCGGTATCCGCGTGACCACTGTGGACATCACGGATCCGACCTACAGCGGCATCATGTTCCAGACGAACTACGTCAACGGGCAGCCGGTGAACTCCATTCAGGACACGACGTTCACCGGGATCTCCATCTCCGGGGCGAAGCACAGCGGTGACGCGTTCGATGCCAAGTCCGGTTTCGGTGTCTGGGCGAACGAACTGCCCGAGCCCGGACAGGGCCCGGCTGTCGGCTCGGCGACGTTCACCGGCCTGAAGCTGAAGAACAACGACGTCGACATCAAGAACACGACGTCGACCTTCACCATCGCCGTCAAGTAGCCGTACTCGTGAGTGTTCCCGCCGGTTCTTACCTTGGTTCTTACCGGCGGGAACACTCACGAGTACTGTGCGGTAGATGACACGCTGGCATGAGCTGGAAAGCGCTGACGAGGGATTTTTCGCGTCCGCGCCTTTCATCCATTGTTATCCCATGGACCTGCCGGTTTCGCCCGAGCAGGTTTGGGCGGGTCTGGTCGGCGACAACACGTTGAGCTGGTGTCGCGCGCTGGCCGACGTCAGCTACACCTCGGAGCCGCCACACCACGTCGGCACCACTCGCACGGCCAAGACCACCGGCGGCGTGTTGGTGTTCCAGGAACGCTTCTTCCGTTGGGAAGAGGGGAAACGCCAATCGTTCTCCGTCGAGCAGGCGAACCTGCCGATGTTCCGGCGGTTCGCGGAGGACTACCTCGTCGAGCCGACGGACAAGGGCTGCCGGTTCACCTGGACGTTCGCCTACGAGCCCGTGCCGGCGTGGAAGCTGTTCTTCACCGCGTCCAAGCCCGTTTCGGCAGGCATCTTCGGGAGTTTCGCCCGCGACACCCGACGCCACTTCGGTGTGCAGCGCCGCTAGCGGACGGTGCTGTCGAGCTCGTCGTTGCTGAGGGCGGGTACAGGCAGCTCGGTCGCGTGCGTGCGTGAGGCCAGGAGGCCGTCCAGGATGAAACCGAGGGTGCGGCGGTAGAGCTCGGGGTGGGCCTGGCCACCGAAGCCGATCGTGGCCTGCACTGACAGCGACAGGACCATCATGTCGCTGGCTTCGAAGTCCGCGCGCAGCCGACCGGTTTCCTTGGTCCGCCGCACGAGTTCGGCGAGGTGGTGGCCCATGGCTTCGCGGGTGCGCGCGATGAGACCGACGAGCCGATCCGGGGGAGTACCCCGAGACCAGCCCAGCGACTCGGTGTACCCGCCCATGACGAACTCGCGGAGTCCCTTGTCGGACACCAGTTCCTGGGTCGAAATCTCGAAGAACCGGACGAACCCGGCCCAGGCGTCCGGTGTCTCGCTGGTCTCGATGACCAGCTGTTCCGCGGCTTTGAAGCGGGACTGGATCACCTCGTAGATCAGGTCGTCCTTGCTGGCGAAGCGGCGGTACACCGTGCCGACGCCGACACCCGCATGCCGGGCGACATCGGCGAGCGTCGCACTGAGTCCTTGCGACGCGAAGACTTCGGTAGCGGCGGTGATCACGCGTTCGAGATTGTCCCGCGCGTCACGCCGCAGGGACACGTCCGGGGCGGTTTCTGGCTCACTGGACGGCACCTCGTCACGATACTCCCCCATGTCGCGGGCATGATCGTGGACTTCCGCCTGGCCGGTCTGCGAGGCTGGCCGCGAAACGGAAGGGGTTTTGCCGATGCGCGTCGCGCGAGCGTTGCTGGTCCTGCTGGGTGCGGTTGTCCCGCTGGCACTGCCGGGAGTCGCTTCGGCGGCGCCTTGCCCGGGTCCGAGTTGGAGTGTCACGCCGACGGGTTCCACCGCCCGGCTGCGCGGACTCGACGCCGTCAGTCCGAACGTGGCCTGGGCCAGCGGCACCGGGGGCACGGTCCTGCGCACCACCGACCGCGGCCGGACCTGGAAGCAGGTCGGGCCGCCCGGCACGTCGGCGCTGGAGTTCCGGGACATCGAGGCCTTCGACGCCGATCACGCCGTCGCGTTGTCCATCGGTCCCGGTGACAGCTCCCGGATCTACCGGACGAACGACGCGGGCGCGCACTGGCAGCTCTCGTTCACCAATACCGACCTGAACGCCTTCTACGACTGTGTCGCGTTCTTCGACGAGCACCGCGGACTCGCGATGAGCGACCCGGTGAACGGCGTCTTCCGTGTTCTGTCCACAAAGGATGGCGGGCGGAGCTGGCAGGCCGTGCCGTCGTCCGGTTTCCCGCCCGCGCTACCGGGTGAGGCCGGGTTCGCCGCGAGTGGCCAGTGCATCACGACATCCGGTCCGCGCGACGCCTGGATCGCCACCGGTGGCGGCGCCCATGCCCGCGTCCTGCACTCCAGTGACGGTGGTTTCCATTGGCAGGCCTCGGAAACGCCGTTGCCGAGCAGCGCGTCCGCCGGGGTGTTCTCCGTCGAGTTCCGCGATCCGCGACACGGTGTCGCCATCGGCGGCGATTACGCGGCCCCGGATGCGCCCGGCCCCGCGGTGGCGGTGAGCGACGATGGCGGCCGGACCTGGCGGACCCCGTCGCAGGCGCCGAAGGGCTACCGGTCCGGGCTGGCCTGGTCGGGCGACTCGGTCATCGCCGTCGGCCCCGGCGGGAGCGACTTGAGCGTTGACGCGGGTCGGCACTGGAAGTCCTTCGACAGCGGGACTTTCGACACCGTCAGCTGCGCCCGCGGTGCCTGCTGGGCCGCCGGAGACCAAGGCCGCGTCGCCACCCTCGTCCACTAGATCGCAACTCGCCGTCGACTTGCGATCGTTGCGGACGCTAACTACCGCAACTCGACGGCGAGTTGCGATGGTCGGAGTGCCCTCAGAGATCCTTGTGGTAGATCAGGAAGTTGCAGGGGGTGGCGAGTAGCGGGGCGAGCGCGGGGTTCGCCTCGTCGAGGGTCCCCGTGCGGACGACGCGATAGCCGATGCGGCCGTACCAGACGGCGAGGGCGTCCTTCGACGGATGAGACCACGTTCGCGGCACCAGCAGTTCGAGCTGCATGACCGTCGCGCCGTCGTCCCGGCACTTCCCTTCGGCGAAGCGGACCAGGTCGCGCCCGATGCCGATGCCTCGGTTTGCGGGATCGGCGGCGAGCATGCCGAACTCGCCGCTCCCGTCTTCGAGGCGTTGCACCCGGACGCAGCCGACGATCTGTTCGCCCAATGTCGCGACGGCGATCTCCCCGGCACGCGTCAGTTCGGCGACTTCCCGCGTAGTCGTGCGGGCGGCGCCGTCGGTCCACAGTCCCTTTTCGGAGGTTTCGTAGACCTCGTTGATCAGGGCGGTGATTCGCTCGATCGTGGCCACATCGGTGGCGGCTGTTGCGGGCAGCAAACGGATCTGGATGGTCACTGTCACTCCGGGCGGGTGAGGGCTTGGAACGGGTTGAGCAGCGCCATGGGCGCTTGGCGGCGGAGCAGCAGAAGCGCGACGGCGACGGCCGCGATGCCGCCCAGGTAACCGAACGCGGCGATGTCGATCTTGCCGGCGAAGCTGCTGCCACTGGGGAAGACCACCAGCGAGAGGACACCACCGGCGGCGATCGCGGCGACCCAGCCGCGGGAAACACCGGTGGCCGCGGCGAGCGGGACCACCGCCCACAGCAGGTACCACGGCTGGAGCGCGACATGCAGGACCATGACGGCGCCGAGCGACAGCGCGAGCCCGACCATCGGGTTGCGGCGGCCGCGCAGGCTGAGGACGAGGAGCCGGACCGTGATCACGGCCGCGACGGCGTAGCCCGCCAGGCCGAAACCCTTCACCAGGCCCGTGGTGTGGTCGCCGAAGCCCAGCGCCTTGACCACCAACCCGGTGACCTGCGCGAGTTCGGACGTCGGCGAGATCCAGCTGCGCACCAGTCCTGGGGTGCCGATCGCACCGCCGATCCACCCGAACCCGAGTCCGGAACCCAAGCTGACGCCGACCAGCACGACCGCGAACGCTGTCACCATCGGCGCGGCCACGCGCAGCAGATCCCGCCAGCGGCCGCCCCACCGCCTGGCGACCATCACGGCCAGGAACGGCAGCGCCAGCACGGCGTTGATCTTGACGGCGACGCCGAGGGTGATCACCACCGCACCGAGCGCGGCGTACAGGTATTCGCCCCGGACGCGCGGGCCGTCCGCCGGCAGCTTGCTGACACCCAGTGCGAGCCCGGCCATCATCAGCCCGATGGCGAGCGAGTCGTTGTGTGCGCCCGCGATCAGGTGGAAGAGCACGAGCGGGTTGGCCGCGCCCAGCCACAACGCCGTCGACGGCTCGACGCCGAAGAAGCGGGCAAGCCGGGGGAGCGACCAGACGATGAGCGCGAACCCGGCGAACGCGACGACGCGATGCAGCAGGATCCCGGCGACGACGTTCTCACCGGTCAGGCCGTTGATCCAGTCGCCGAGCCGCAGCGCCAGCGGGCCGTAGGGCGCGGGGGTGTCGCGCCAGAACGCCGACACGTCCGCGGTCATCAGATGGTCCCGGCCCAGCGCGGCCGCCGGACCGACGGTGTACGGGTCGAGACCCTTGTGGGTGATCGCGCCTTGGGCGAGGTAGCTGTAGACATCGCGGGAGAACAGCGGCGGGATGGCGGCCAGCGGCGCGACCCACAGCACCAGCGTGGTCCGCAGGTCTGTCCGGCCCGCGGTGCGCGTCCGGCCGGGCGTGACGAACCGGCCCATCAGCAGCCAGCCGACGATCAACATGCCCAGCCCGGCCACCGCCAGTCCGAGTGAGAGGGCGGGCAGGCGGACGAGTCCGCGCAGGACGGGGAGGTTGAGCGCCGGGTCGACCACGGGTGCCGCGCCGGCGCCGACCGAGCCGACGGCGAGCAGCACCGCGCCCACCGCGCCGAAGACCCGCAGCGCGCGGACGGTTTGGTGCTCGGTGTCGTCCAGCGGAGGTGCGGGCAGGAATTCGAGCGTGGTCAAGCGGCCCACCTCAGGGATTCGTCGTTGGCGGCTTCGGCTTCGCTGCTTCGGAACGTCAAGGCCGCACCGAGCAGCACCAGCGGATACACGAGATAACCGAACCGGGTCGCCGGTGTCAGCAGCGCGAACGCGGCGAGCCCGATGGCGAGCCGCAACGCCGTATCGGACCCGGTCAGCGGCGGCTTGCGGAACAGCCAAACCGCGATCGCCACGGCTGCCGCCCCGAGCAGCAGGAACGAGATCGCCTGGCCCACCGTGCCGGTGGCGGCGATGAGATGACCGGGCAGCGGGCTCGCGGCCGGCGAGGTCACCGCGCCGAGGCCGGCCGGGAACAGCAGGACGTGCTCGACGAACGACCTCGGGTCGACCAGCGCGACGGGCACGTTCACCACCACGGTCACCCCGATGATCCAGAGCACGAACCGGCCCAGCGCGCCCCTGCCGAGGCGCGCGGCGATCAGGAACGCGACCACCGGGACGGCGAGCATGGCGTTGAGCTTGGCGTTGGCCGCGGCAGCCAGTACCACCGCCGCGAGTGCGGGATGGTCGCGCGCGGCGAGGGCACAGCCCAGCACGAGCAGGGCGACGATCGCGAGATCCGGTCCGGAAGTGGCGAAGGACAACGTGGTGAGCGGGAAGACGACAGCGAGCTGCGCGGCGCGCAGAGGCACCTTCGGGAAGTTCATCAGTTTCAGCGTCGCGACCACGCACAGGACCGCGACCAGCGCGAAGTACCACCGCGCGTCCGTGAGCGCGTTCGCCAGCGCGTTGCCGCCGAACACCGCGCGCGGCATCCCGAACAGCGTCATCACCGGGCCGTACGGCGTGTAGTCGTTGACCACCGGCGGCCTGCCGAGAGTGAAGACGTTCACGTACGGCGTGCCGGTGTGCAGCAGCAGTGACGCGGATCGTTCGATGACCCACACCTCGGGCTGCGCGCTCCAGGAACCGGGGGTGATGAGCCAGTCGACGCCGGTCAGCCGCCGCAGCACGAGCACGGCGAGCGGGATGACCATCGCGAGTGCGCCGATGAAGCCGATCCCGACCCAGCGGGACTGCGCCCGCTCCGGTCCGTCCAGCTGAGTGTCGCCGGGACGGGAGCGGAGCCGGGCCAGCAGCCAACCGGTGTGGAGGGAGGCGAGGGCGTAACCGGCGATGGCGAAATTGCCCCAGACTCGGAACCCGTAGAACTCCGAGGTCAGCGCCTGCGAGCCGGCGTAGGCGCAGCACAGGGCGTAAAAGGCGACGTCGACCAGCAACGCAGTCTTGAGGGTGCCTTCCCCCAGGCCGCGCAGCGAACGCACGCCGCCTCCGTCTCCGATTTCCACCGAAATCACCCCGGGAGGAGGCTATCGTGCGTGCCTTTCGACCGGTCAGCCGAGCACGTCGGACCCAAGCTCTACACTTGTAGACATGGAGATCCCGCTGAAGCGCCGACGCAACGCGGCGGCGACCAGGGAGGCGATCCTGCAGTCGGCCGTGGTCGCGTTCACCCGATCCGGCTACGACGGCGTGGGCGTGCGCGAGATCGCCGAGGCGGCGGGCGTCACGGCCATGTTGGTCAACCGCTATTTCGGCTCCAAGGAACAACTTTTCGCCGAAGTCGTCGACGTCTCCTTCGCGCCGCGGACCGTCGTCGGCAGCGACGTCGCGACGCTCGCCCACGACGTCGCCGCGGCTCTGGTTGGCAAGACAGCGTCCGAAGCCGCGCACCTCGACCCATTCCTGCTGATGCTGCGCTCGGCGTCGAACCCGCGGGCCGCGGAGATCACCCGGGCCGGGATCGAACGGCACGTCGGGCGGCATTTGACTGATCTGCTGCCCGGTGAAGAAGCGGGTGAGCGCGCCGAGCTGTTCCTGGCGCTCATCTCTGGGTTCTGGCTCATGCGCAAGGTCCTGGGCACCACCGCGCTGTCGGCCGCGGACGCTGCCTCCCTGGCCCAGCGGCTCGAGGCCGTTTTCGAGCTTCTAGTGGACTGAGCGGATCGTGCCGCCGTCGACGCGGATGGTCGCGCCGCTCACGTAGTCGGCCAGCGAACTCGACAGATACGCGACGGCCGCGGCGATCTCCTCGGGCCGGCCGAGGCGTCCGACGTCGTTGGGCACCATGTCCCGAGCCGCGTTGGCCTCGATCTCTTCGCGGGTTTCGCCCCAGCCTCGGAGAGGAGCCGACTCGGTCAGCAGCTTCTTCACCGCGTCCACCAATATCATTCCGGGCGACACGATGTTCGACGTCACGCCTGAGCCCTTCAGCTCGCGGGCGAGCGACACGGCGAGGTTGTGCCGCGCGGCCAATGTCGCGTTGTAGTGCGGCAGCACGCTTTCCGGCTGCAAACCGAGCCCGCCGCCGATCTGGATCACCCGGCCCCAACCGCGCTCGCGCATGCCCGGCACCAGCCGCTGGATCATCCGGACGCCGGAGATCACGTTGGTTTCGTAGGTCTCGGCCCAGATCCGCGGCGTCGCGTCGGTCCAGGACGAATGCGCGTAGGTCCCAGCGTTGTTGACCAGGATGTCGACCGCTCCGGCGGCTTCGGCCACCGCGTCCGCGCCAGTGTCGGTCGCGAGATCGCCGATGGCGACGTCCGCGTGCCCGCCGTCCTCGCGGATCGCCTCGGCGACGGCGTTCGCGCGGCCCTCGTCGCGTCCGTGCACCACCACGTCGGCGCCCTCCGCAGCGAGCATCCTGGCCGTCGCCTCGCCGAGTCCGGCACTCGACCCGGTGACCAGGGCCAGCTTGCCTGTCAGGTGGAGATCCATCGGTGCCTCCGGTCTTATCTACGATTGTAGACTTTAGTCTACGACCGTAGACATAGGCCGTCAACGCTACCTGAACCTGGACCCTGACCAGGCGTTTCAGCTAACGAGACCCCCTCGCGACAGGCACCCGTGAGCCGTGCTAATCTTTTCCAAGTCGCCGAGGGAAACCAACGCAGCAAGTACGCGCCATTAGCTCAATTGGCAGAGCAGCTGGCTCTTAACCAGCGGGTTCGGGGTTCGAGTCCCTGATGGCGCACAGCTCTGAATCGAAGCCCACCTGAAGTTTCCTTGATCCCGAGGATCTTGCCGGTGGGCTTCGGTCGTTGGTGGGACCGGTGGGAGACCGAATGGGGCCGGTCTGACGGGGCACCTGGTCCACTTAGGACCCAAATACGCGCCGCCGCTGCGGTAGCTTCCGATCTGGAGATGTCGTGCGGGGGATCTCGCTGCCTCAACGCCGCCGGTGTCGTTCGTAGTGCCGAAAGTCAGGCGAATAGCGACTGCCTGTTCGCTATTGCAAATCTGGGGTGCGAGTGATCAGCGAGCTGAGTTCGGACTGACGTCGACGGCCCACTGCGACTGGCTTCGGTTAGCTGGCCTTTCGTTCCGCCTTGACGATTGGGCTTCGTCGACGATCTTCTTGAGGTCTTCGGAGCAGCTGGCGCGCGGCGGCCGTTCTACGCTGGGATTTGGTGAGGTGTCTTTCGCTTCGTTCCGGGCCGGCGGTTCTTCTTCGTTCCGTAGTGGCGTGTGACCTTGCGACCCTGACCTCGGATCTTCTTCGCGGTGTGCCTGGCGGCGTTCATGACGAGTTCGGCGGTGGCTTCGGCTGCGTGGTGTGCCAGGCAGGGCAGCACGCTGGTGTAGGTGTCGGCGGTGAGCACGATGCTGGAGTGTCCCAGCATCGCCTGCACCACCTTGAGGTCGTTGCCTGCGGCCAGCGACAGGCTCGCTGCGCCGTGGTGGAGGTCGTGCAGCCGGATCGGCGGCAGGTCCGCGTCGGTGGTTAGCCTGCGGAAGGCATGGGTGACGTAGCCGGGACTCATCCGGTTTCCGTACCGGTTGACGAACAAGAACCCGGTCAACGCCACGCCGACCGGTAGTCGACGTCGCTGCTCGGTGCGCAAGGTACGCAGTGCGGATATCGAGACGTGGTCGAGGGCGAGTGCGCGGATACTGTTCTCGGTTTTCGGTGGGCAGATGACGGTCTGGCCGTTGCGGTCTTGGACCTGGTGGGACACCTGCAGCACGCGGGCGTCGAGGTTGATGTCGCACCACCGCAACCCCGTCGCCTCACCGCGACGTAGGCCGAGCAGCGCGACGAGCAAACACAGCACGTGCAAGGGGTGGTCGTAGCTGCTCTCCAGGAACGCCGCGGTCTGCGTCGGAGTCCAGACGGCTCCGGCGGGTCGTTCACCGGTCTGGCGCCAGTGAGCTTCGCGGCCTTCGGTCCAGACGACGGCTCGTGGTCGGCGTCCGGAGGGGAGTTCGATCCAGTGTGCTGGGTTCCGGTCGAGCAGTCCCCGGCGGATCGCGCCGTTGAGCGCGGTGTGGAGGACGCCTCGGATGCGTTGCAGCGTCGCGTAGGACAGCGGGTGGCTGCGGGTGGGGTTGCAGCGGATCAGGGCGGTGAACATCGCCTGTACCCGCGCGACCGTCAGTGATCGCAGCGGCACGTTCCCGAGATAGGGCTTGAGGTAGTCGTGGACGTGCTGGGTGTAGAGCCGCCGTGTCGAGAAGCTCAGGTTCTGGCGCATCTCCAACCAGATATCCAGCCACTGGCCCACGGTGACGACTCCTCTGCCTGGGTCGATATCGTCGCCAAGCAGGTACCCGCGCGCTTGTTCTGCGGCAACACGCGAAGGGAAACCACCCCGCCGCACACGATGCCGCCGACCGTCGCGGCCCGACGGCAGCTCCAGGGAGAAGTACCACGAGCCGTGGCCACGTTCGCCCAGCTGTGGACAGCGGGCACCGAGCCGGCGCTTGTCATCAGGGTTTGTGCAACTGCAACGCTTGTGGACACCATTCCACCGAGACATTGCAACCTCGTTCACGACCCCCATGAGGCCATAGTCCGCTTGGTGTCTCGATCCCCATAGCCGGTTACGTCGTTCGACCCTGCGTGCTCGCCGCCCTTGTGTCAGCTCCGCGGCTGCGTGACGACCAGGCCGACACAGTTTCAGCTGCTGAGCCGGCTGCCGGGCGAGCGGCGAAGGCTCATGCTCGGTGAGTTCTCCTGGCGGTGGGATCGCGAGATCCGGTCGTCCGGCCTGTCAACTGAGCAGATCACCGCCAGGCTGGCAGAGTTCAAGCCAGGTATCCGAGTGCAATCGTACGGCGCGGTTCGGCAAACAAGTGGGAGATCTGGCCTCCGAAGCTCACGAAATCCAGCGTGTAACTCTCGGGACAGTCGATAGGGGATCCAGGCACGCTGAACGGCGGCCGCACGACATCCTCAACTTCATTTGTGACTCTGGCAACTTCTATCTATTTTAACGACGACCGCTACGGCGGTCCGATTGGGGCGGCAAACTCGGGCCGTGAAGTCCACAGTGGCGGGATCAGTGCCGAGGCCGCTGAGAGCTGATCCGCTCACAGCAGAGAAGTTGGCGAACGGTAGAGGGGCGGCGGCATTGTCGGAGCATGACGAACGACGAGGAGCAGCCGCTGTTCGACTACCGGCTCCGAGAACGGTTCTTCAGTCAGCGGATACTGGTCCTCGACGGCGCGCTCGATGACGACAACGGGACAGTGCTCGCCACCCAACTGCTGTCCCTCGCGAGCGAGGATCCCAGCAGGGACATCGCATTGTGGATCCACTCAACGGGCGGCTCGGTCCCGGCGATGCTCGCCATCCGCGACGTGATGCGGCTCGTGCCGTGCGACGTTGCCACGCTCGCGCTGGGACTGGCGTGCAGCGCGGGACAGTTCCTGCTGTCCGCGGGCACACTGGGCAAACGCTTCGCGCTTCCGCACGCCCGCATCCTGATGCACCAGGGCTCGGCGGGAATCGGCGGTCGAGGTGGAGGTGGAGGTGGAGGCGGACGACCTGCGGCACACCCGGGACACAGTGCTCGCGATCATCGCGGACGACACCAGCCAGCCGATCGACCGGATCTTCGCCGACTCAGTGCACGACCGCTGGTTCACCACCGAGCAAGCATGTGAGTACGGCCGACTTCTGGAACCCGACAGGCTGTTCGAGTAGCTCTGAAGCCGCCTCGAACTCACCGCCCCGGGGGATCCCGCCGTGCTCGGCGTGCTGCGGCAGGTTGATGGTGGCATCAGCTCTGTTCGTGGTCTTGTGAAGCAAGAAAGGTTGACACGGCGTCCGCAATGGACAGTTGGGTGCCACGCTCGAACGCGTAGGTGAAGGCGGAGGTGCCGAGGAGGGACCGGGTGGAGTTGGTGATGCGGTCGACGTCGTGACGTTCGGCGGCTGGGAGTGGGGCGCCCACGCTGCGGCGGGCGGCATCTGCGGTGCCGAGCAGGAAGGCGGCGCACTCGGCGGAGTTTGGGTGTAGGGCGGCGGCCCCGGCCAGTCCTTCGAGGGAGAGGGCAAGGGCGCGAGGCTCTGCGAGGGAACGAGCGATATCGAGGCCGTGTAGGTGATGGGCGGCCGATTGGGCGGCGTCGCGGCGGAGTTCGGCGATGAAGCCGAGTTCGACGACGAGCAGGTGGTCGCCGGCCTGCGAGGAAAGGGCGGCGTAGCCCTCGCGAATATGCCGAAGGTGGTCCTCGGCGGAGTCGAGATCGCCCGAGCGGCGAGCACCGAGGGCAAGACCCATCTCGGAGTGGATCTGGCCATAGGTATAGCCGTGTTCCACGGCGATGCGGTGCGCCTGCTGGTGCAGGTCGCGCGCCCGGTCCCAGTCACGCTCTAGCAGGGCGAGCCTGCCGAGGCCGGAGAGGCGGGCGGACACTTCTGCCTGTAGGCCAAGCTCCCGAGCGATGACGAGTCCCTCGTGCTGGCAGCGCACCGCTTCCTGGTAATCGCCCTTGATCTCGGCGAGCGCGGCAAGCGGCGGGATGGTCTGCATCTCGCCCCAACGGTCACCGAGCTGCCGGAAGAGGGTGGCGCTGCGCAGGCCGTCACGACCGAGCCCGGCGAGGTTGCCGCTAACCAGGGCAAGCGTGGCCCGTAGGCCGAGCGACGCGGCGATGCCCCACTGGTCGTCCTCAGCGGTGAACAGGTCGAGGGCACGAGTGTTCATGTCACTGCTGGCGGCGGCATCGCCGGCGCTGAACAGGCCGTAGGCGCACAGCCACAAAGCGAGGGCACGCCGCGTGGGTGCCGGAATGTCGTTGGTTCCGGCGACGACCTGTGCGGCGGGATCACCGGTGAGCAGGGCGAACGCGCCGTGCAGCGCGCTGAGTTCCGGGGCGCTCCCAGTGGAGACGGTGGCGAGCACGGTCGACAGCGCACGCCGTCCCTCAGTGAGGCGACCTCGCAGCAGCCACCACCAGGACAGGGCGGTGACCAGTCGGACGGCCTCGTCGGCCGTCCCAGCACGAGCGCGGCGGACCGCTTCGTCCAGCGCCACGCGCATGTTGCCTGCCTCAGCGTCAAGGCGGGCGAGCCAGGCCCGCTGAGAGTCACAGCGCAGCAAGGGTTCCGCGTGCTCGGCGACGGTCAGGTAGTGCCGCAGGTGACGGTCGCGTACGGCGGCGAGGTCGGCCATTTCGTGCAGCCGCTCCATGGCGTAGGTGGCGACAGACTCCAGCAGCCGGTAGCGTGGCCCTTCCGTCATCACCATGAGGGAACGATCGACCAGTCGGGTGATGAGGTCGAGCACTTCGGCCCGCGTGACGCCATCGCCGGCGCACACCACCTCGGCGGCGTCCAGGTCGCAGCCGTCGCTGTGCACGGAGAGGCGGCGGAGCACGATCCGTTCCGGCGCGCTCAGCAACTCCCAACTCCAGTCGATCATCGCTCGCAGGGTCTGCTGGCGAGCGGGTGCGCCGCGCTGCCCGAGGGTCAGGATGGCGAAGCGGTCGTTGAGCCGCGCCGACAACTCCCGCACACCGAGGGCGCGCACACGGGTGGCGGCGAGTTCCAGCGCGAGCGGGATGCCGTCGAGGCGTCGGCAGATCTCGGTTATGGCATCAAGGTCGGCGGGCTCGCAGTCGTCCGGGCGCCGTGGGAAGCCGGGAGCCGAGTCGGCGGTACGCGCCATGAACAGCCTGATGGCGTCCGTGGTCGGCAGGGGTTCCACGGCGAACACCCCTTCACCCGCCAGGCCAAGGGGTTCCTGGCTGGTGGCCAGAACACGCAGGCCGCGGGCGGTGCGCAGCAACAGTTCGGTCAGCTCGGCGGCGGCGTCGATCACGTGCTCGCAGTTGTCCAACACGAGCAGAGTGCGGCGGTCACGCACGGCGGTGGCGAGTCGTTGCGCCGGTGTGGCGGTACCCGTGCCGGTGCCGGGCAACGTCGAGGGGGAGTCGTCCCGGATACCGAGCACGTCGGCGACGACCTGGGCAAGGTCGGCCACCGTGCCTGCACGGACTCCGGCGAACTCGACCAGCCAGACGCCGTCCGGGAACTCGCTGGGCCGCGTGTCGGCCTCGTACGCCGCGGCGGCCACCGCCAGCCGCGACTTGCCGACGCCGCCAGGCCCGGTGAGGGTGACCAGCCTTGCCGGGCCGTGGAGTTCGGTCAGGTGGGCGAGCGCTGTCTCCCGGCCGATGAGCGGCGTAAGAGCGTTGGGAAGGTTCGAGTGCGGCGGCTCCGACTTCGAGTTCAACCGTGGGTCCTGACGGAGCATCGCCTCGTGCAGGTCACGCAGCTCAGGGCTTGGATCAGCCCCTAGCTCCTCTGCCAGGCGGCTGCGTAGATCGGCATATGAGGCGAGTGCTTCGCTCTGCCGTCCGGTCAGGTAGAGGGCACGCATCTGCACTGCGCGCAAACCCTCCCGCAACGGGTGCTGCGCCACTACAGTCGTGAGCTCTCCGGCGGCGAGCGCGTGCTCCCCGGCCTCCAGACGAGCCTTCGCCTGCTCCTCGATGACGGACAGCCGCAGCTCGGTCAGGCGGTCTGCGGCCGACCGCGCGAACTCCTCATCGGCGAAGTCCGCGTACGCGGCTGCCCGCCACAGCTCCAGAGCTTCGGTGAACAGCACCGCCCGCGTGCGCGGGTCGGCCGTCGCACGTGCTCGCGCCACCAGGTCACGGAACTGTGCGGCGTCCAACTCTCCGGCGCTGTCCAGCCGCAGTCGGTAGCCGGCCGGCTGTCGCTCGATCCGGTCGCGGCCAAGAATCCGGCGTAGTTGGGAGACCTTGGCCTGCAGCGCGCCGGCGGGCTTGCCCGGCGGGTTGTCGCCCCATAGGTCGTGCACGAGGCGATCCGTGGCGACCGGTCCGCCGCCGTGCGCGAGCAGCGACGCGAGTAGGGCGCGCACTTTGACCTCAGGCACGGTGACCGGGTCACCCTCCTCGTCCCACACTGCCAGTGGGCCGAGCACCCCGAACCGCATTGATCGCTCCCGTCGTAAGGCCGCCGTCAGTTGATCGTAAGCAAACCCGAAGCGTCGCCGCGCACAGTTGGCCGGTCTGAAGGGAGCGACACGCATGACCAAGTACGCGAGAACAAGGGCCGCGGTGATCGGGGAAGCCGACGACATCAGCCTCGCCATCGCCAAACGCCTGGTAGAGGGCGGCGCGAAGGTCCTGCTGACGGCTGATACCGCGGACAAACGCGCGTATGCGGCCGCTGAACTGGGATCCGCGGCACACGTTTTCCCACCCGCTGAGATTCCTGCTCGCCTCGGCGACGACGGCCTCGACCTCGTGTTCGCCGACGCCGTCGCCGACGCGAGGCCGCTGTTGCCACGGCTGCGCGACGGCGGCGCGATTGTGTTCACCACCCCCGCTTCCGCCGCCGGTGTCGAGGCGCTTGCCGCAGAGCTGGCCGACCGTAGCATCCGCGTCAATGCGGTGGCGCCGGGCTGTATCGCGCCGGGCGGCGCCACCACGCAGCTACCGCCGCTCGGACGGCTCGGTTCCGCCGAGGAGGTGGCCCGCGTCGCACTTTTTCTGGCCACGGAGGCGACGTTCACCACTGGCGCCCGCATCCCCGTCGACGGTGGCCTCGGCCGCCCGGTAACCCACAACCCAACTTCCGCAGGAGAAACCGGAGCATGAGCACCACACCAGAAATCACCGCGCCGGTGGCGCCGGGCGACAGCGCGCCGGCGCAGCGCTTGCCGCTGTTCGCCTTGTTGTCGCTGGCCACCGCCGTGTTCATCACCAGCCTCACCGAGACCCTGCCTGCGGGCCTGCTGCCTGCGATGGGTAACTCACTCGGCGTGAGCGAGTCCGCGACCGGGCAGACCGTCACCATCTACGCGCTGGGCACCGTGCTCACCGCGATCCCGGTTTACTCGGCCACTGCGGGCTGGCGGCGCAAGCGATTGCTGCTGACCACCATGGTCGGCTTCGCCGTGGCCAACACCTTGACGGCCGTGTCGTCCATGTACGGCCTGACGATGGTGGCGAGGTTCGTCGCCGGTATCGCCGCCGGGCTGGCCTGGGCGCTGCTGGCCGGCTACGCCCGGCGCCTGGTCGCCACCCACTTGCAGGGCAGGGCGATCGCCATCGCCATGTCGGGCATTCCCGTCGCGCTATGCCTCGGCGTGCCCGCCGGGACCTTCCTAGGCCAGGCCGCAGGCTGGCGGACGGCGTTCCTCGCGATGACGGCGCTGACCGTGCTGTTGTTGGGGTGGATCGTCGCGGCCGTGCCGGACTACCCAGGACAGGGGCGCGGCGAGCGGACCAGGATGCTGCCAACGCTGCGCGTGCCAGGCGTGATCCCGGTGCTGTTCGTCACGCTTGTATTTGTGCTGGCGCACACGATTCTGTACGCCTACATCGCCACCTTCCTTGCCGGCGTAGGCATGGGTGGCGACACCGGTCTGGTGCTGCTCACGTTCGGCATCGCGTCCATTGTGAGCATCTGGATCGTCGGCGCGCAGATCCACCGCAGGCTGCGCGTGCTCACTGTTGTCAGTGCGCTGCTGGTTGCCATGGCCGCGATTGTGCTGGCCACGCTTGCACATGACATGGCACTGGTCTATGTTGCCGCCGCGCTCTGGGGTCTCGGCTGGGGCGGCGTGCCCACCCTGCTTCAGGTCGCCGCCGGCGATGCCGGCGGCGACTCGGCCGACGCAGCGCAGACGATGCTCGTCACGTTATGGAACGTCGCGATGGCGGGCGGTGGTGTTGTCGGCGGCATCCTGCTCGACCTGATCGGCAGCGACTCGTTCCCCTGGAGCGTGCTGCTGCTCATGCTGCCGGTGATCGCGGTCGTCGTCCTCGCCCGCAGGCACGGGTTCCCCGCCCACCGTGTCTCGGCGTAGTCCCTACAACCACGGTTGGATCATGGAAACCATGACTGAGAAGACCCTTCATCACGTCGAATTCGGCTCCGGGACCCCGGTGCTGCTGTTGCACGGCTACACCATCGACCACCGGCTCATGCTGCCGCTGGAGGGCGCCTTCGCCGCGCGGGAGGGCTGGCGCCGCCTGTACGTCGACCTGCCGGGTTCCGGGCAGTCGACGCGACTGGCTGGGCCGGTCACCGCGGACGCCATGGGCGAGGCTGTTTTGCGGTTCGTGGACACCACCATCGGCGACGAGCCTTTCGTCGTCGTGGGCATCTCCTACGGCGGAATGCTCGCCCGACACGTCGTGGCCGAACGTGGCGCGCAGGTGCTGGGCACGGCGCTGATCGCACCCCTGGTCAAACCGAGCGGTGCGCGCTCCGTTCCTGACCGGCAGGTGCTCACCGTTGACGACGCGCTGCTGGCCTCCCTGGACCCAGCCGACCGGGACACCTTTGCCGCCATCGCCGTGCACCAGGACGCGGTGGGCTGGCAGGCGTTCCGCGACCATGTGCTGCCCGGTATTCGCGCCCATCACCGCGAGGACGCCGCCGAGCTGCTCAAGGCGTACATGCTTAGCAAGACTCCGGAGACGGTTTTCGGCACCCACCAAGGGCGGCACCTGCTGGTCACTGGCCGCCAGGATCACCTGGTCGGCTGGCGCGACCAGGTCGAGCTACTGGAGCACTACCCGCACATGACCTATGCCGCCGTCGACGGCGCGGGTCACAACGTGCATCTCGACCAGCCAGCCGTTGTGCACGGTCTGCTGGGTAGCTGGCTTGACGCGATCACCGGCCGCGATTGATCCCTCGCTGCAACGGCCGCCTAAAACCGTGCATTCGCACGGTTTTAGGCGGCCGTCCGCGTGTCGGGGGCACCAGGCACCTCAATTTTGGTCATTCGGCCACGATGAGTCTCGATTCGACCTGTGACGGCCGGGAAAATGGCATGATTTCCGCCACGCGCCGCGCTCGATGTCCGCCCTCACGGACCTGAGCAGGTGTCATCAAGCGGATTAACGGAGTTGCGCCCACCATGTGACATAGCATTTGCGCTGGTCAGACCAGGAAGTGGCAAAGTGGGCAACAGATGCATGATTTGCCGTGGTGCGTGCCGGTACGTTGAACCGTACTAGACGCGCTCGAACCGAATGGTGGGCGGCGACGAGTTTTGGGGGCTACGTCAAATGTCGGTAAGCCAGTTATGCACAACCGCGATAGACGACGGTGTCCGGGTGCGAACATTCGTAGAGGACGTATTCACGTCCCTCCATCGGGTGGAACAACATCGTTGGGCCCGCGCCTATCTGAACGGCCTGGTCCGCGGCAGCGCCCGGAAGGCACCGCTCGAACAAGCCTACGCAGCGCGGCTGCCGCAGGCGACGGCAAACGGGCTGCACCATTTCATCAACGCCAGCCCATGGGACTGGCAGCCTGTGCGCCGCAGGCTCGCACTGCGGATCGCCGCGAACACCACGCCGTACGCGTGGACCGTCGCCGAACTGATCACTCCCAAGCGCGGCGAGCACTCCGTCGGCGTGCACCGCAGGCTGGACGCAGCCACCACGCGCACCATCAACTGTCAGCGCTCACTGGGCTTCTTCCTGGCCACGGACGCGGGTTGCTTCCCGGTGGACTGGAGCCTCGTGCTCAAGGACACCTGGGACTGGGATGGTGAGCTCCGCAGCCGCGCCCGCATCCCGGACTCGGAGGCCAGCCGCCCCGTCGGCGCCTACGTGCTCGACTACGCGGACAACGCAGCTGCGGAGCCGGGGCTGCCGAATGTGCCGTGGATGTTGGATCTCACGCGGTGCGACGACGCCGCCGGGGTACTCGCGGGTCTGGTCCGGCGGCATCTGGACTTCGCCTGTGAGGTCGACCCCGGCCAGCTGGTGGTCACCGGGCGTCCCAGCGTGATTACGGTGGGCGCTCTGATGGAAACGCGGCGGGGTCAACAGTCGCACATGATGACGCGGCAGGCGGCAGACGGCCGCTCTAACCCGGTGGAGATCTACGCGGCGTCGGTGCGGCTGCCGCTGCACGACACCTTCACCGATGGCAAGTCCCGCATGGTTCGTGTGCTTGAGTGGCCCGACCCGAATCGGCAGCGACCCTCCCGGTACTGGATCACCGGCTTCACCAACCGGCGCGTCGGCGAGGTGCTCTCGCTGGTGCGGGCCCGGGTTGCCGCGCTGGCGACGGTCGCCGAGCTGGATGAGCATTTCGGCGCGTCGGACTTCGAGGGCCGTTCCTTTCCAGGCTGGCACCACCACATGACGATGACCTCGGCGGCCTACGCCTTTCAGAACCTGCGCGGTGCGGACGACGTCCTCCCGGCGATGTCGGCAACGCAGCCCACGAAACTGGCCAGAACCGCACACTGACGGGGGCCGAAGAAAATGAAGAACATACTTGTAGTTGAGTGCGACGCCTGCGCGGCTGAATCGGTGGTGTTTGCACTACGTCGGCAGGGATACGCCGTCCGAAGCGTTAACACCGGAAAACATGCCCTGGCGGCATATCGCGAGGCTAATCTGGTGTTGCTCTCTCTTGACCTGCCCGATATCGACGGGCTTGAGGTGTGCCGGTCTATGCGGAACGGCAGTGATATTCCGCTGATCGCCCGCACTCATCGTGACGACGAGTTGGAGCGCGTACTCGCCCTGCGGGAAGGTGCGGACGACTGCGTGGCGAAAACTTCGGGAATACGCGAGGTCGGGGCGCGGATCGAGGCTGTGTTGCGTCGGGCCCGCGGTCAATCGCCCGCGCGGGAGACCATTTCCATCGAGCCGCTGCACATCGACCAGCGGACCCGTGAGGTCCGCGTACACGACCAGCGCGTCGATGTCACATCGAAGGAATTCGAGCTGCTGTGCACGCTGGCCGCGAAACCGGATTCCGTGGTGTCCCGCAAGGAACTGATGGCCAGCGTGTGGGGGACGAACTGGGCAACCACCAGCCGTACCATCGACACTCACGTGAGTAGCCTGCGGTCCAAGCTGGGGTCGAGCAGGTGGATCATCACGGTCCGCGGCGTCGGCTACCGGATGGGGCACGGATATGGCACGCCTGCGAAGTCCGCGGGCTGATCATCACGGTGGTAGGGGCCCGGGGAGTTGTTCCCCGGGCCGCTGTCGTTTTTACGCGGGCTGGCGGTCCAGCCTGCGCAGCAGCGGGTGCGCCGAGTCGGTGCCCGCGTGCACCGTACGCGCCGCCCACCAGGCCGAGGCCAGGTTCGAGGTCAGCAGGGTGCGATCCTCGTCGTCGTTGGCGAGCTGCGACACAGCTGCGAGTGTGCCCATTCCGGTGCCGGTGAACAACAACGCGGTCCCGTCGCCGAAACTGCGATTTCGCAGTCGCCCCATGATGGCCTCGGTGGTCACCTCGTACGGGTCGAAGTGGTCGTCCCCCGCGGCAGGCACGAGCACAACGTCATCGACGGTGAGGCCGGCTCGCTCCCAGAATTCGCGTGACATTGTGGTAAGCCAGGGCTGATACGGGGACACCAGCGTCAGTCGGGTCACGCCGCGCGCCTCGCACGCCGCGAGGATCGCCTGTGTCGACGATTGCACGGGGAAGCCGGCGCCCGAGGACAGGTCGTCGCAGAAGGCCCGGTCGCCGTCGGGGCCCAGCAGGTAGTGAGAGGCGCTGCAGGCTACTACGGCGGCCTGCAGGCGCATGCCACCGAAACCGGCGAGGGTGTCCGGCAGCACGTCGTTGTACGTTTCGAGCATCTCTCTCAGCCCGATTCCGGGAGTGGTCGGGAAACGGGTGGCGTACACATTTACGGCGGCGCCGAGCAGGTAATTGAATTCCGGCTCTGCGGTGGGGTTCTCCGGCGGGACGACAACTCCCAATCTGGGCAGTGAGAAAAGGTCCATGCCGACACGGTAAGGCCCACATCGTCGTGACCTCCGACGGCTGCGGCAGATTTGACGGCTTGCTCACGTTCCTTTCCTGGATTGACACTGCCTGACATTCCCTGACCTGGATCTGACCCGCGGAGCCTTGATTTTCCCCATCGGATGAAGGAGAGTTGATCTCGTACTCGCCGAACCTCTTAAGTCCGATTCCACGACCTATCTGGAAGGAGTCGATGGCGATGTCGGCAATAATACTTCCCCGCATTTCCGATGCCACTTTGCGGGATTCCGCCCACATGGCGGGCGTCGAGTTCAGCCCCACCGACGCCGCGGTTATCGCGGACCTGTTGGTGAAGACCGGCGTCGAGCTGGTCGAGGTGGGCATGGTGGCAGGCCCGAACTCGAAGGACGCGGACCTCGTCGAGGCCGTGCACGCGGCCGTCGGCCCCGAGCACAGCATGACGCTGGTTGTCGTGCGGGATCGCCAGCAGGTCACCACGGCGCTGGACGAGGCGGAGCGCCTCGGGGTCCGCCACATCATGTACTCCA
Source organism: Amycolatopsis sp. (assembly GCF_025464955.1). GTDB lineage: Bacteria > Actinomycetota > Actinomycetes > Mycobacteriales > Pseudonocardiaceae > Amycolatopsis. The sequence goes on from NZ_JAODNM010000057.1 coordinate 36,790, forward strand.
TTCCCACCTCGGCGCAGCACGCCGAGCTGAAGCTGGGCTCGCCCAGTCTGAAGTTTTTGCAGAGCCTGGCCCGCTCGGCGATCTCCCAGGCCAAGGACCGCGGTTTCCACGTCACCTTCAGCGGCGAGGACGGCGCCCGCACGCCGAAGGAGCGGCTGGTGCCTTACGTGGCCAGCGGCTTCGAGGCTGGTGCTGACCGCTTCCGGCTCGCGGAGACGGTCGCCTACCTGTCGCCGTGGCAGATGGAAGACGTGATCGGCGGCATCACCGAGATCGACGACTCGGAAATCGAGATTCACTCGCACAACATGCTGGGCATGGCCGTCGCCAACTCGCTGGCCGCCGTCCGCGCCGGCGCGAAGTGGATCTCAGCGACGGTCGGCGGCATCGGCGAGCGCGGCGGCAACGCGCCACTGGCCGAGCTGCTCACCTCGCTGCGAGTCATCCACGGCGACACCCGCTTCGACCTGACCCACCTAACTGAGCTGTCCAGGGTTGCGCTCAACGGATCGGGACTCGGTGACGCGTTCCAGTCGGGACCGACCACGCCGCACGCCTTCGCCTACGAGCTGCCTGGTCAGCTCAGCCACCCGGAAGCCTACGAGACGCTGCCTGCCGAACTCGTTGGCAACGCGCGCGAGCTGAGGGTCCGCACCCGGCTCACGCCGGCCCTGGTCAGGTGGGCGCTCGCAGACTCAGGTGTGGAGGTCGACGTTGAGGCCTTCACTCCGTGGCTCGTCGCACGGCAAGAGCGCGACCGCCGTCCCCTGCTGGACCGCGACGCGATCCGCAAGGCCGTCATCGACTTCCAGGTTGCCTGAACCAAATTCCATTCCACCGCGGCACAAACAGGAGTTGATCATGACCGCTTCCACTCTCGCCGGCAGCTGCCCCGAGTGCGAGACCGACCTGACGGTGCCACCGATTGTCGAGGGCGAGACCCTGTCCTGCCCCGAGTGTCTGCTGACGCTGCGGGTCGAGGACATCCAGGACGGCAGGCTGGACCTGCGCATGATCGAGGTCCAGCTGCGCGACTGGGGCCAGTGATGGGCAACAAGATCGCCATCGTCGCGGACCGGATCGGCTGGGAAGAACGCAGGCTCATCGACGTCGGCCCTGATTTCGGCTTGCACGTCGACTGGGTCAACGACGAGTCACTGTGCCTCGGCGACCCAGCAGCGCCGGCCCTGCGGGACTACGACGTTGCACTGGTCCGCAGCCGTAGTTACACGCGTGGCGGCCTGATCGCCACCCAGGCCGAGGCGGCTGGGGTGCGAACACTCAACACGGCCAAGGCGATCCACACCTGTGAGAACAAGGCGACCCTGCGCGCCATGCTGGGCGCTAAGGACATTCCGGTGCCGGAGTTTCGACTTGTGTTGTCTCGCAAGGACTTCGAGCAGGCACTCGACGAACTGCCGTTGCCGCTGGTATTGAAGCCCGTCTTCGGCGGCATGGGCAAGCGGGTCACGCTGCTCCGTCACGCCGACGTCGCCCAGTCGGTCTATGACTACGTCGAGGACCTCGGGCACGCGTTCGAGCAGGCCTGCCTGCTGGAGCCCTACATCGGCGACGGCACCTCGGTGCGCTGCTTGGTGGTCGGGCGCGAGCTGGTCGCCGCCGCGGAGTTCAGCAGCGGCGGCGTCGACTGGCGGAACAACGTGGCGCTCGGCAACAACTACCGCGCTGTCGAGCACGATCCCGACGTGCTGAAGCTCATCGACGGCGTTACGGCCGAGCTCGGCGCAGGCATCTATGGTGTGGACCTTTTCCGCACCGCTGACGGCTATGTCGTCAACGAGGTCAACCATGCGCCCGGCTTCAGGGGCGTTGCCTCGACGACAGGCGCCGACATCCCGTCGGCCGTCGGCCGGTACCTCAAGGAGTTAGTGCAGTGATCCGTGCCGGAGTTGTCGGCGCCTCCGGACTTGCCGGTGGCGAGCTCATCAGACTGATCACCCAGCACCCCGAGCTGGAGCTGACCTTTCTCGGCGGCTCAACCAGCATCGGTAAGCGGCCCGCCGAGTTGCACCCTGGCCTGCGCCTTGACCTCGGCGTGACGGTGCAGCCAGTCACCGAGGAGATCGCCGACCGAGTCGACGTGGTGTTCCTGGCCACCCCGGCGCCAGTCTCAGCGGAGCTGGCCGCACTGCTGGCCGACCGCGTGCCTGCGGTGGTCGACCTGAGTGGGGCGTTCCGCATCCGCACGCCCGAGCTGCACGACCGCTGGTATCCGAAGGTCAAGCGACGCGCGGATCTGGTGGACCGCTTCGTGTATGGCGTGCCTGAGCTGATCGGCGACCGGCTCGTTGACGCACCGTTGATCTCGCTGCCCGGTTGTTACGCCACCGCTATCACGCTAAGCCTCGCGCCGCTCACCCTTGGCCTCGGCCTGAACCTGAAGACCGTTGTGGTGGACGGAAAGAGCGGCTCAAGCGGCGGTGGTGCGCAGCTGCGCACCGGGGAACTGCATCCGTACCGCAACGGTGCCATCACGCCGTACGCGCCGACAGGGCATCGGCATGCCGGCGAGGTCCGCGACTTCCTCGAGCAGGCCAGGCCCGGCAAGATCGGCTCGCTGAGCATGTCCGCGTACGGCGTCTCACACGTGCGCGGCCTGCTCACCAGCTCGTATGTGTTCGCAGGGCAGGAGTTCGATCCGCGCGAACTCCAGCGAGCGTACCTGCGGTTCTACAAGGGACATCCATTCGTGCGGGTGCGGCGGCACACCGAGACGCTGATCCCGGTGCCCGACCCGCACGTCGTCCTCGGGTCCAACTTCTGCGACGTGACGGTTATGCACGACGAGGACGACGGCCGCATTGTCGTGCTTGCTGCACTGGACAACCTCGTCAAGGGCGCCGCGGGTCAGGCCGTGCAGGCCGTGAACAAGCGGTTTGGACTGCCAGAGGAGATGGGCCTGACCATGCAGCCGGTGATGCCGGCATGAGCACACCTCGGTATCTGCCGCCGACCGTGGTGAAGCTCGGCGGCAGCTGTCTCGACGACCTGGCAGGCGCCTGGTGGGACGACCTGGCCGGGCATGGTCAGTCGAACCCGCTGGTGTTGGTGCACGGCTGGTCCAAGCCGTTGAAGCGGCTCAACCCCCGCTACCGTGAGCCGTCGGCGATCTTGCGCGACCGCTACGGCAACCAGAGCCGGTGGACCACGCCGGAGGTCATCGCGGACATCAGAGCGGTCAGCGCAGGCATCGGCAAGGACGTCATCAGCCGGTTGGAACGGCGCGGCATCACTGCTGAGCGGTTGCTCGGCAGTGACGGCCTGGTCAGCGTGGGTGAGGGCGAACGCTGGTGGTGGCTGGACAAGCAACTCGTCGAACTGGACAACCTGGTTGGCCCGATCACAGGAGTTGACCCCGCCGCGTTGAAGAACCTCCAGCCAGGCCACGCCTACCTCGTCACGCCGCTTGCCCGCAACACCGTTGGCCAGGAGGTGAACACCGACGCCGATCGGGCAGCCGCGGCCATCGCCGCCGGTGTCGGTGCCACCGACCTTGTCCTGGTCACCGATGTCGCGCACCTGCTCATCGACGGTGAGCCGGTGCGGCGGATCTCGGCTGGTGCGGCGGCCGAGTTCCGCGACAAGGGCGCGACCGGCGGCATGCGCAAGAAGCTGCGGGCCGCGGGCGAGGCCATCGACCAGGGGGTGGCTCGCGTTGTCATCGGCAGCGCACCGGTCACCGACTTGCTCGCCGACCACACCGGAACCGTCATCACGCGAATGTGAGGAGCAGGCACGTGGCGCGATCTCGTGTGTTAGTCGTCAACAACAGAACGCTGTCCCTGAAGCAACTGCGCGGCCGATTCGAGGAGCTGGGCTCGGATACGGAGACTGTCGAATCGACCGAGGTGCCATCCGGGGTGAACGGTCGTTACCAGGCGATCGTCCTGAGCGGCACCAAGGTTCGGGCCTACGACACCGATTACTACCGGCCGCTCATCGACCTGGTCATGGGCACGGACGTTCCGGTTTTCGGGATCTGCGGCGGCATGCAGATCCTCGCGGTCGCGGCAGGCGGGCAGCTGGCCGACGGGCCCCAGCGCATCGGCGGATACCAGGTGCAGGTGGACAACCAGGAGTCGCTCTTCACACACGTGAAGCCGACGGTGACTGTCTTCCACCGGCACACGCTCTACCTCAAGCAGGCCCCCGAAGGCTTCCGTGCCATCGGCCACTCCGAGCACGCGCCGGTGGAGTTCCTGCGCTCAGAGGACGGCCGCATATTCGGCTCACAAGCGCACCTGGAGTTCCGCAGCGATGGCTTGGAGATCCTCCGCGGCTTCGCGGAGCTCTACCAGTGACCCGCTTACTCCATTTAGAGAAGGACTTGGTTATGAACGTTCTGCAAGACCAACAGGCGCCCGCGTGCACCGTTCACCTGAACGGCAGCGGGGGCGCCATCAAGGGCTGGGTGGTTGTCGACAGCCTCGTCGACGGCCTCGCGATGGGTGGGACCCGGATGACCACCGGGGTGACCGAGCAGGAAGTGGCGGGTCTCGCCCGCGACATGACCGACAAGTTCACCCTCGCCGGGCTGCGCATCGGCGGCGCGAAGGCCGGTATCGTCGCCGACGGCGGCGACCGCGAGCGGACCTTCCGCACCTTCGGCCGCACCGTGAAACCGTTGCTGCACGGCGGCATCCACCTCGGTATCGACATGGGCGTGACACCGTCGGACCGGGGCGTCTTCTTCGCTGAGGCCGGCTACGACCCGCGCCATCGGGCGGGAGCCAAGGACTTGCCGTTCGACTGGGAGACGTACTACAACCCCCTGATCGACATCACCGGCCACGGCGTTGGGGTTGCCGCGGTCACGGCGCTGGATGCAGGCGGCGGTACCGGCCCGGCCAGTGTGGTGATCCAGGGCTTCGGCGCGGTTGGTCGCGCGGTCGCGCGTTTCCTTGAGGAACGCGGGCATGTCATTGTCGGTGTCGCCGACGTGCTGGGCACGATCAGCGCAGACCGGCTGCCGGTCGCCGATCTCACCGCCATCACCGACGAGTTCGGCTGCATCGACCGGTCCCGGCTGCCGCAGGACGTCACCGTCACCACCGAGCAGGACGCCTGGCTGGGCGTTGACGCGGACATCCTGGTCCTCGCGGCGCAGAAGCACGCGCTCAACGCCGAGAACGCCGACCGGCTGCGGGCAGGCCTGGTGGTCGAGGGCGCGAACATCGCCTCATGCGCTACGGCGAAGGAGAAGGTCGCCGCGTCCGGCGCGGTCCTGGTGCCCGGCGTGATCGCCAACATCGGCGGGGCAGGGTCTGCCGCACTGGCCGTCACCAGGGTCGTGCCGTTCGACCTGGCCGCGCAAGCGCGCAAGGCATGGGTGTTCGACTGGATCAGCGACTGCGTGCGGCGCAACACCAGGGATCTACTCGAAATCGCTGCCGCACAGGCAGGCGACCCGCTGCCGGAGCTGCTCGCCGCCCGCAGGCAGGTGCTCAGGTGACCGCGTCGGCCGATGCGGCCGTGCCCGCACACGTCATGTCCTCGAACCTCGCAGCCGAGTACCGCAGGCTGGGCTGGTGGCGGGACGAGATCTTTCTCGACGACCTGCGCCGACAGGCGCGGGAGCGCCCACACAAGCTCGCCATCGCGGGCCGCCGCATCGCCGAGTCCCGCACCGACACCCTCGACTACGCCGAACTGGCCCGGTTGACCGACCGGTTCGCGGGCGCGCTGCTCGAACTTGGCGTCCGGCGCGGCGACGTGGTCGCAGCCCAGCTCCCCAACCGGTGGGAGATGGCGCCGCTGATGTACGCCTGCATGGCCGTCGGCGCCGTCATCTGCCCGATCTCGCCGATCTGTCAGGAAGACGAACTTCGGCGCCGCCTTGAGCTCACCGAGGCGCGGGTGTTCATCACCATGCCGGCGTGGGCGGACAACCCGCTGGCCGTGATCGGCGCGCGGCTCGGCGCCGAACTGTCCACATTGGAGCACGTGTTCGTGGTGGATGGCGTGCCGTCCTTCCACGAGCACTTCGTCGCGACCGACTGGGAAAACCGGTCCGCCATCGACGGTCTGGCGCTTACCTCAGACGAACCCTTCGTCGTGCTGTTCACCTCTGGCACCACCGGCGAGTCTAAGGGCGTGCTGCACAGCCAGAACACCGTCCACTCGGCGGTGCGCGGCTACGCCGACGCCTTCGGGCTCGACGACAGCTGGGTCGCCGCGGTGTCCACGCCGCTCGTGCACTACTCGGGCTTCGCCCAAGGCCTGCTCGCCGGCGTGCTACTGGGCGGCACTGTCGCCTTCCAGGACATGCGGCGCAACGAGGACCTGCTCGACCTCGTGGAACGCTACGGAGCCACGCTGCTCTACGGGCCGCCCGCCACCCTCGCTGACGTGGTCGCGGCGCAGCGGACGGACAAGCGGGCCACGCCCACCCTGCGGCACGTGGTGATCGGCTCCGCGCCGGTACTCCGGGAACTTGTCGACGACATCACCGAGAACCTCGGTGCGCGCACGTACTCGCTGTGGGGCATGTCCGAGAACGGCCCAGTGACCATGACCCGGCCCTCGGATCCCGAAGTCTGGGCGGCACACAGCAACGGCGCAGCCATCGACGCCATGCAGATCCGCATCGACCCGCCCGGCACCGACGGCGAGTCCGGCCTCGTCGGCCGCCTCAAGGTGCGCGGCGCGTCGCTCGCGCTCGGCTACTACCGACGCGCGGAGGTGTTCGCGGCGCAGTTCGACGCGGACGGCTGGTTCGACGTGGGCGATCTCGCCAGGGACGACGGCCACGGCGGCATCCGCATCATCGGCCGGGCTCGCGACGCGATCGTGCGGGACGGCCTGACCGCCCCCATGACCGAGTTGGAGGCGGTCATCGGCAGCTATCCCAAGGCCACCGAGGCCGCGCTGGTCGGGCTCCCCGTCGACGGCGGGGAGACGGTGATCTGCGCGGTGGTGGTCCCGCGTGGCGACCAGGGTCCGTCGCTCGACGAGGTCCGCGCGCACGTGCTGCGGTCGGGGCATGACTCCCGGTTCCTTCCGGACCGGGTGGAACTGCTTGCGGCGTTGCCGAAAACCCTGACCGGCAAGGTCCGCAAAGCGGAGCTGCGCGAGCGGTACGCCTGACCCTCCCATCATTTGGAGCCCCCGATGCCCGAACCAACCCCGATCCCGATGTCGGCGACGCTCGCCGCCGACGAGGTACTGGCCCGCAGACGGCAAGCGGGCGAGCGGGTCCTGTCGATGGCCAGCGGCGAGATCGGCCTTCCCGTGCACCCGGCGCTGGCCGAGCGGCTCGCCGCCGCAGCGCACGAGAACGACTACGGCCCGGTGGTAGGCAGCCCCGAGTTGCGCTGCGCTGCCGCCGGATACTGGGGGAGACGCGGTCTCGTGAGCGACTCGGACCTGGTGGTGGCCGGTCCGGGCAGCAAACCCCTGCTGTTCGCGTTGCTGCTGGCGATCGGCGGCGATGTGGTCGTGCCCGTGCCGAGTTGGGTGAGCTACCCCGTCCATGCCCGGCTCATCGGAGTGCGCCCCATCCCCGTGCCGATCCGTCCTGGCGAAGGCGGAGTGCCCGACCCGGAGCGGCTTCGGGAGGCGGTCATTGCGGCGCGTGCCGCAGGACATGACCCGCGATCGGTGGTGGTGACGGTGCCGGACAACCCGACCGGCACCGTCGCATCGCAGGTGACGGTGCGACAGTTGACCACGGTGGCCAGGGAACTGGACCTCGTGATCGTGTCCGACGAGATCTACTGCGACCTCGTGTACGACTCGGCCGCGCCCGCTCTGTCGCCGGCCAAGTCCGCGCCCGAGCGCACCGTCGTCACCACGGGACTGACTAAGAACCTGGCGGTCGGCGGCTGGCGGACGGGAGTGGCCCGGCTACCCGACAGCGATGCCGGGCGGGCGCTGCACAGCAGGCTCGTCTCCGTCGCCAGCCAGATCTGGTCGAGCCCACCCGCGCCGATCCAGGCTGCGGCCGCGTACGCGTTCGGCGAGCCGCCGGAGATCGCCGAACGCATCGCGGCGAGTCGCCGGCTGCACGAGACTGTGGCGCGCACGGTTGCCGGCCATTTCACCAAGGCCGGTGCGGTTCTCGCGCCGGTGCAAGCTACCTGTTACCTCTACCCGGACTTCGAGCCGCTGCGCAACCATCTCTCCCGGGCTCACGACGTGCACGGCGGCGACGACCTGGCCCGGTTGCTCAGCCAACGCCACGGAGTCGGGCTGCTCCCGGCATCGGCGTTCGGCGAAGCCCCGGACGCTCTGCGGATCCGGGCCGCGACGAGCCGCCTCTACGGCGATACCGACGAGCAGCGGATGGCTGCGCTTGAAGCCGTGGACCCGCTCCAACTGCCGTGGGTGCGCGAGGCCGTCGACCGGATCGACGAAGTTCTGTCCGACCTTTTCCGCTGACCGGAGGTTCCACTCATGTCCATTCCGACTCTCTTCGAGGCCACGTATAAGGGAAACCGGTACGTCGGCTTCGGCCGGGCCCGGTCTCAGACCCAGACCCTGTACTGCGTGGACGATGGCAGGCTCGCGGCGGCCGTCGTGGCCGCCAAGGGCTCACCTGCCACGCTCGAGGCCGCGATCACGGCCAGCACCGAGGCCGTCACCGTCGCCCTCGACGACCCGGAGCTGAGCCTGGTGTCGCCGCTGCTGTCGACGACCGGTGGAAACTCCTTGCTGAGCGGTTTCATGGGCACGCACCGGAAGAAGTGGGGCGGCAAGACCGCACCCGATGGCGAGTTCACCCCGCCGAAGTGGTTCTTCAAGGGCTTCGGCGACTGGGCGCGGATGCCCGGCGAGCCGCTGACCGTGCCCGCTAACCCGGTTGCCCTGATCGAGGAGCCTGAGGTCGTCCTCGTCTACGTCAACGACGAGCAGGGCTATCCGCACTACGCCGGCTACACCTTCGGCAACGACCTGTGCGACATCGGCCTGCACCGCAAGGACCCCGGCTACAACCCGTACTGCAAGCTTTGCGACACGGCGGTTGCGCCCTTGCTCTTCCTGGCCGCCCCGCCGCGCACCGTCAGCGGCCGGACCACCATTGTGCGGGACGGCGCGCCTGCCTGGGAGGGCGACTTCGAGTGCGGCGGTGACGCCCTGTACTTCCGCGTGCAGGACATGGTGGACCACTTGTTCTCGTTCCCGGCGGTGCGCAGGCCGGGGCTGGTCAACTACGTGCTGCTTGGGGCCGACGAAGCCAGCTTCCACGACGGTTTCCGGATCGCTGACGGCGACCGCGTTGTCATCGAGGTGAACAGCCACGACGTGACGCTGGACAACGAGGTCCGCCACCTCGCGCCGGTTCCGCTCAGTTCGTGACCACCCCGTCCGAAGGAGAAAGCACCGTGCCCGCCCTCGGCAAGAAACGAGTACACCTCGCGGCGCAACTTCCCGGCATCCACAACGTGACCGTGTGGTCGGATCCCCGGTCGGCGAGCCAGATCGCCATCGACTCGTTCATCCGGCTCGCGCAAACCGCCGAGCGCGGCAAGTTCGACTTCTTCTTCCTCTCAGAGGGCCTGCGGCTGCGCGAGCATAAGGGCCGGGTGTACGAGCTGGACGTGGTGGGCCGTCCGGACAACCTGACGGTGCTCGCCGCGCTCTCTGCCACCACCACCCGGCTCGGGCTCGCCGCCACCGTCAACGCCACCTTCAACGAGCCATACGAGGTGGCCCGCAGGCTGGCGAGCCTGGACCACCTCAGCGGCGGGCGTGCCGCATGGAACATCGTCACCTCCTACGACGCGTTCACCGGCGAGAACTTCCGTCGCGGCGGCTTTCTCTCCGAGACTGACCGTTACACCAGGGCCGCCGAGTTCCTCCGCACCACCCGTGAGCTCTGGGATAGCTGGTCCGACGGCGACGTGCGCGTCGACGCGGCGGCGGGCGAGTTCGTCCGCGCAGGCGCGGGGGAGTTCGTCCATCATGGGCGGCATTTCGACATCTCGGGCCGGTTCACCACGCCGCGCGGCCCGCAGGGGCACCCGGTGATTATCCAGGCAGGCGAGTCCGATGAAGGCCGGGATTTCGCCGCGTCTGACGCCGACGTCATCTTCAGCAAGTACGACAACCTCGACGAGGCCCGCATCTTCTACCGGGACGTCAAGGGGCGGCTAGCCAGGCACGGCCGCGCACGGGACGAGCTGAAGATCATCCCCACCGCGACGGTGGTCATCGCGGACACCGACGAGGAGGCCGTCGCGTACTCGGCGGAGATCTCCCAAGGCCAGATCAGCCCGCAGACGGCGATCGCGCACCTGGAGGCTGTCTGGGGCCGCGACCTGTCCGGGTACGACCCGGACGGGCCGCTGCCCGACATCGATCCTGAGCCTGATTCCCTTATCCTGAAGGGACATTCGACGTTCCGCAAGAGCAGAGGCGAGACGGCCCTCCGGTGGCGGCGGCTCGCGACGGAGCGAGGGCTGAGCATCCGTGAGCTGGTCATCGAGGTGCACGGCGGCCACACCTTCGTCGGTGCCCCGCACACCGTCGCCGACGCCATCGATCACTTCGTGCAGACCGATGGCGCCGACGGGTTCGTCCTCGTGCCGCACCTGACGCCCGGCGGCCTGGACGACGTTGTGGACCGCGTGGTGCCGCTGCTGCAGGAGAAAGGCGTGTTTCGCGAGGAGTACTCGGGAACGACGCTGCGTGACCACCTCGGCCTGAAGGAGGCATTGTGAACCCGATGCACCTCGCGGTTGCCTTTGACGGCGCCGGCTGGCATCCCGCCGCCTGGCGGGCCACCGGCGCGCGGCCCGGCGAGCTCGTCACCGCAGCGTACTGGGCGGACCTGGTGCTGGAGGCCGAGCGGGGTCTGCTCGACTTCGTTACCTTCGAGGACGCGCTCGGCTTGCAGTCCGCCGCGTTCCACCGCCCCGACGACCGAACCGACCAGGTCAGGGGCAGCCTGGACGCGGTGATCCTGGCAGCGAGCCTCGCCCCGCTCACCACGCGCATCGGCTTGGTGCCGACCACAAACGTGACGCACACCGAGCCGTTCCCCCTTGCCACCGCCATCGCGACCCTTGACTATGCCAGCAAGGGCCGTGCGGGATGGCGCCCCCAGATCTCAACACGTGCTTCCGACGCCAACCACTTCGGCCGTCGCACGACGCCCCAACTCACCGACGAGGACCTGCGCGACTCGGAGTTGATCGCCCGACGGCTGCGGCCGTTGTTCGCGGAGGCCGCCGACGTCGTCGAGGTGGCCCGGCGGCTCTGGGACAGTTGGGACGAGGACGCCGAGATCCGGGATGTGGCCACGGGTCGCTTCATCGACGCAGACAAGGTGCGTCACATCGACTTCGTCGGACCTCATTTCAGCGTGAAGGGCCCCTCGATCACGCCACGCCCGCCGCAGGGACAGCCGGTGGTGACGAGCCTCGCGCACGCCTCGACGCCGTACGAGTTCGCGGCGCGCGGCTCCGACGTCGTGTACATCACGCCGCATGATCGCTCCGGCGTGAGCGCCATTCTCGCTCAGGTCGACGACGCTGTGGCGCGGGTCGGCAGGGACGGCCCCTTGCGGAAATTCGCCGACCTCGTCGTCTTTCTCGACGACGAGCCGGGTTTCGCTGGCCAACGCAAGGCTCAGCTAGATTCCTTGGCAGGAAAGGAACTTACGTCCGACGCCGAGATATTTGTTGGCACACCTGGCGCCCTCGCAGACTTGTTGCTCGACTGGCTTGCCGCCGGGCTCGATGGTTTCCGGCTGCGGCCCGGTGTTCTGCCGCACGACCTCATGGCCATCACCCGCAGCCTGGTGCCGGAACTGCAACGGCGGGGTGCATTCCGCACCTCGTACGACGCCGTGACGCTGCGCGGTCACCTGCGGCTACCGCTGTCCGGCAGATGCCGCCTGAACTGACACGGTCTCAGTCCAGCACTACAAACGGCGGTCTCCCATGGTTTCCATTGTCAAATCGAATAGAACAGAAGCGACCAGTAGCGTCGCCCGCCCGTCCCAGCAGCTCACCTACATCGCTGCAGCCCGGCTCCTGCCATCCTTTTTCATCCTGGCCTCGCATCTTTCCTTCCAACGGGTCTTCAGTGATCCGACGGCGCAGGCTGTGTACTACAGGATCTTCAACCCAGCCGGCTTCAACGCCGTGTCGTTCTTCATCGTGCTCAGCGGCTTCATTCTGGCCTGGGTCTGCGACAGACGACCGCCAGGGCGGGATTTCGGGCCGAAGCGGCTGCTGCGCATCCTGCCAGTGCACTTCCTGTCCTGGGCGCTTGTGGTGTGCCTGTTCGGCGTCATGTTTTCACCCCCGGGTCTGTTGACCACCCTCACCCTGCTCGCGGGGTGGATACCTGACCACAACGTCTACTGGGCCGCAAACGCTCCGTCGTGGACCTTGTCCACCGAACTCTTGCTGTACCTGGTTTTCCCAGCCGTATACCGCTTCGTCGCGCGCAGGAGCGACCGATTCCTACGTGCCGCGCTGATCGGCATGGTCGCAGTCGTCGTACTGCTTCCCATCGCGCTGATAGCTCTTCCCGACGGCGCTGTCTTCGCCAACGCCGCCTTCACCGAGCGCGGCCAGCTCGTCAGCGTGTCGGAGTGGAAGTACTGGCTCGTCTACGTCTTCCCGCTCACTCGCCTATTCGAAGCGTTGTGTGGCATGCTGATCTGCCTCATGGTGCTGCGCGGTCGATGGATGCGGAGCGTCCTGCTGCCCACCGGCCTGCTTGTGCTCGCCATCGTGGTGGAGGAGCTGTGGGCTCCAGTTCTGCTCACCCTGTCCGCGCTCACCATCGTGCCCATCGTGCTGCTCATCGGCGCCCTGGCCGCCAAGGAGATCGCCAAGTGGGACCGCGGCATGGGCACTGGACGCTCGCTGATCGGCCGCGTCTCCGCCTATGGCAAGTACACCTTCGGTATCTACATGTACCAGTGGCTGTTCATCCTGGTGTGCCAGCAATATCTGCGGCCGTGGAACAACGGCACTGTCACCGGCGTCCTACTGGTCCTCGCCTTCTACGCCACGTGCGTCGCCGTCGCCATGCTTTCGTACCGCTTCTTCGAGACCCCCATCAACAACTTCATCAAGCCCTCGATTGCCACCTACGCGAAGAAGCAAGGCTGATTTTCAACAGCTTCCCCTCCATGGACCGTACGATCTGTCACAGGCTGACTACTATGTGTACCTGGCGCTGCCGCAGCGCGGAAGCCGCCATCCGTGGGCTGTCATGGTTGAACTTGTGGCGCCCCGTCGATGACACGCTCGCTTTATCGACGGTTAGCCACTGCGACTTGACTGCCGCTTGTCTATCGTGAACATCGCAGCAGAATCCGGCACGTACGAGCCCGAGGGGAGCCCGAGAGGTCTCGGACAGGGCGACACTCGACGGCATTTGTCGACATCGAGAGGCCTACTAAAGCGGCTCCGAGCAGACGAAAAGGTCTTGTTCGGCATCACTTGACACCGTCCGACACCTCAGGGTTTCGACTCTTAACCAGCGGGTTCGGGGTTCGAGTCCCTGATGGCGCACCCTCAAAGGCCAGGTCACTTAAAACGGTGACCTGGCCTTTTGTGTTTTCTGGAGTCATTTCTTCCGCTTCCTGACTGTCCATTGTGGTCGAATCCGCGCCCGAGACGAGCCCGAGCTGTCGCGTTGCTGTTCGCGGGATGATCTTGGCGGTGGCTTCGGCCGCCGCGAGGGCGACCTCGGGCAGCACGGTGGTGTAGGTGTCCATGGTCACGGTGATCGAGGAGTGCCGGAGCATGCTCTGCACGACCTTCATGTCGGCACCAGCCGCCAAAGCAAGGGTCGCGGCGCCATGGCGTAGGTCGTGTAGTCGGATCGGTGGCAGTCCAGCCTGCCGGGTCAGCTCGACGAACCGGTCGGTGACGTCGGCTGGGCGAAGCGGGGCTCCCGTCGGGCTGTGTGAACAGCAGGCCGCTGTCGACCCAGTCGCTGCCGAGGCGAGCCCTGTCGGCGTCCTGGCCGGCGAGGTGGTGACGCAAGACGAGGACGGTATCGGCGTCGAGCGCGACCAGGCCTTCGGAGGAGGTGGTCTTCGGCTTCGATTGGGCGGTCTCCCAGCCGTATTGCACGATCTGGTTCGCCACCTCCAGTGATGCGGCGTCGAGGTAGGTGTCGGTCCGGCGCTGGCCGCACGCCTCACCACGGCGCAGGCCCACGTGAGCGATCAAGTGGAACAACGGGTAGAGGCGGTCGTTGACGGTGTAGTCGAGGAAGTGGCCCGTGTGCTGTGGTGTCCACACCATCACCGGCGACGGGATCTCTCCTGTCATCTGCCACCGCAGGACCCGCTCCGCGGTCCACAACTTCGGCTTCGGCCGGTTGGCCGGGGGCAGTTCGACCAACGAGGCCACGTTCACTGTCAGCAGCCCTTCTTTCACTGCGGGGTTCAGTACCGCGCGTAAGGTCTCGCGGATCCGCCGGATTGAGGTCGGACCGACCGGTCGTTGCCACTTCACAGCCGCAACCTTCTTCGGATCACCACTGCTGCGGTACTCGCCGATGACCTCGTTGTGCTCGTCGATCGCGTCGAACATCCCGGCTAGGTGAGCTACGCGGAGCTTGTCTCGGCGGATGTGCGCGAGATGTGGCCGTAGATACAGCCGTACATGGGATTCGTACGAGCGATACGTATTGCGGCTGACGGACTTTTTCTTGGTCGCCAGGAAGGCAGTGAAAACGTCGTCCATCAGCGGGTGTTCCAGAACGTCCGCGCCGGCACGCACCAGGCGTCGGACGTGGTCGACCTCCGGCAACTTCTGCTTCTCGGAGATCGCGGTCGCGATCACATCCCCGATCTTGCACAGAATGTCGATGTCGTCTTCGTCAGCGATCGCGAGCAGGTCCCTGGCTTGGTCGAGCTCCTCTTGCGCCTTCGTTGCTGTCTCGAATCCACTGCGCCTGCGTGGGCGCCGGTTTCCGCCACGATCGGCGGGCAGTTCGATGCGGTAGCACCACTGTCCGTGCTTGCTCTGTTCCAGTCTCGGGCACTTGTTGCCCAGGTTGCGGTTGCTGCTGTCCTTGCAGGAGCACCGCTTGAACGCCGATCCCAAAGACGTCGTCTGCACCGTACTGGAGGTGGACGCCGGCGAAGTGACCGACACCAGCCTGTTCATGGAGGACCACGACGCCGACTCGATGCGGCTGATCGAGATCCTCTCCGCGCTGGAGCTGGCCCTGAACGTGACCATCGACCAGTCCCAGATGTCGCGGATGGTCAACCTCGACGGTACCTGCGCGGTCGTCGCCGAATCTCGGACCTGACCACCGGCACCGCCGACCGGCGGTGAAGACGGGAGTAGCCAGACATGAATGACGCCACACTCGACATCGTCGGCTGGTCGGCGATCTCCCCGTTCGGGATCGGTCGCGCCGTGTTCGCCGACGGCGTGCGCGACGGACGGGCCACCAGCGCCCCGATCGACCCGGACCGGTGGCGGGCGCCCGTCGACCGCGCCTGCCTGGTGCCGGACTTCGACGTGCGCACGACACTGGGTACCAGGGGTACCCGGGTGATGAACCGGGTCACCGGGCTCGCGGTCGGCACTGTCGGCGATCTGCTGAGGCAGGCCGGCGGGAGCACGCCGGCCGAGGAGATCGGGCTCGTGCTGGGCACCGCCCTGGGGAGCGCCCAGAGCTCGATCGACTTCACCCGCGGTTCGCTCACGGCCGCGGAGCCGTTCGGGGTGGAGTCGGGACTGATCCCGTACGCGGTGATGAACGGAGCCGCCGGGCAGTGCGCGATCTGGCACGATCTCAAGGGGCCGAACGCCCCCCTGGCGGCCGGTCGCGCGGCGGGCCTGCTCGCGCTGAACTACGCCCGGCGGCTGCTTCTGACCGGCCGAGCACGCACGGTCCTCGCGGGCTCCGCCGAGGAGTACTCGGAGGCTCGCGCGTGGCTAGCGCAGGCCAATGGTCATCCGGTGTCGGCGCTGGGGGAGGGTTGCGCGATGTTCGCACTGACCACGCAGCGAACCGCGGCGCCGATCGCCACCCTTGTCGGGATCAAGGCGATGTGCTGTTCAACCGGTGACTGGGCCGGCGTGATCCGCGCGTGTGTCGCCAAGGTGCTGGCGGCCGGCGGGATCGAGCCCGAGCAGATCTGGGCGGCCGCGCCGTCCGGCGCGGCCGGCGAAGCGGGTGCGGCGGAGCACGCCGTGCTGGCGGACCTGCTGCCGAACAAGGCGTTGCTGGCACCGGTGACCGAGCTCGTCGGCGAGGCGGATGCCGCGTCGGGGTCGTTCCAGCTCGCGGCGGTGCTCAGCCTCGCGGAATCGGATCCCGCGGCGGCGGGCCGGTTCGCCCTGATCACCTCGGTCGACGACGGCGGCTCGGTGGTCGCCGCGTTGGTGCGGCTACCACGGTGAGCACCAGGGGCTGGCTGATCGGGGCAGGCCCCGGCCTCGCCGTTCTCGTCGGGGATCGGCCTCCGGGAGGCGGCTTGCGTACACCGTACCAAGATGGCTAGACTGACGGTGTCGTACGGTGTACGAAGTGAAAACAGGGGAGACTGGCTGCCGAGACAGTCATTGAGGAAGGTGAAGGATGTCCGAGCAGCCGATCAAACTGGCCGTCATCATCGGCAGCGTCCGCGGCGGCCGATTCGGGCCGGTCGTGGCGAAGTGGTTCGCCCGTCAGGCCGAGGAGCACGACGCGGTGGAGGTCGACGTCATCGATCTGCTCGACTTCCCGCTGCCGCTGCACATGCCGGCCTATGGCCAGCAGCCCGACGAGCAGACCCTTGAGGTCCGCAACGCGTTGTCCGCCCGGCTGTCCGCCGCGGACGCGTTTGTCGTCGTGACACCGGAGTACAACCACACGGTGCCCGCCGGGCTGAAGAACACGATCGACTGGTTCATGCAGGAGTGGATGGCCAAGCCGATCGGCCTGGTCTCCTACGGCGGCATGGGCGGTGGCCTGCGGGCGGCCGAGCACCTGCGGCAGGTCTTCGCCGAGGTGCACGCGGTCACCGTGCGCGACATGATCAGCTTCCACAACGCGTGGGGCGACTTCGGCGGACCCGGCCAGCCGGCCAGCCCCGAGGGCGCGGACGCCGCGGCCAAGAAGCTGATCGACCAGATCGTCTGGTGGGCGCACGCGTTGCGGGACGCGCGAGAGAAGCGGCCGTACACGGCCTAAGAGCTACTAACACACTAACTGCTCGGCTCGCGGCGTCCAGGCACGCGATCTGCGGCGTTGTCGTCGTCCCCGGTACAACAGAGCTACCGGGAACTCCTTCGCCTTGCATCTCACGCACCTGGACGCTGCTCCCTGAGCGAGCGCCATCGTGTTAGAAACTCTTAAGCGGCTATTTCCAAGGCCAGGGGCGCGCGGACTTGTTCCTCGCGCCCCTGGCCTTTCTGTGTCCCCGTCTTCCTGTGTCCACCGATCCCAGGAGCAGCCGAGGTGCTTGTCCGGGCAGCATCCCTACCATTCGCGGGAGTCCGAGAATGATCACACTGGAGGCCGTCGAGTCGTTCTTCCCGCCGCGCGTGGTGACGGTGGAGGAGCGGGCGGCGCAGCTGGAGCTGAACCCGGCGCAGACCCACGCGTTCCGGCGCATCCACGAGCTGGAGCGGATGCACTACGATCCGGAGCTCGACCTCTACGACCTGGTGCTGCCACCCGCGCAGAAGACGCTGGCGCAGACCGATCCTCGCTCGGTGCGCTACGTGCTCTACGCGCACGCGATCCACGGCGCGAACGGCGCGGCGCCCGACACCGCCCAGCAGATCAAGGAGCGGCTGGGGCTCGACCACGCGACGGCGTTCTCGCTTACCCAGCAGAACTACGCGATCCCGCTGTCGGCCATCGACGTCGCCGGCGCGCTGCTGGCCGCCGACGGCGATCCGGACGCGCGGGTCCTGCTGGTGACGGGGGAGAAGCCCGATCCGCGGATCGCCAAGCAGATCAACACCGTGATGCTCGCGGACGGCGCGGCGTCGTGTCTGGTCGCCCTGGACGGCGAGGGCGCCCAGGTGCGGTCGTTCGCGACGCGGACCAGGGGCGCGTACTACGACGGCCTGCGTGGCACACCGGAGCAGTTTCGCGAGGCCGCGCAGATGCGGCCGAAAGTGCTGCGGGAAATCATGGACGAGGCCGTCGAGTCGGCCGGCTGCACGCTGGCGGACATCCAGTTCATCATCCCGCCCAACCAGGGCCGTCCCTTCTGGAACGGCACGCTGGACGGCGAAGACCTGCTCGCGAAGTGCTTCTTCGACAACAACGCGCGCTACAGCCATTGTCTCGCGCCCGACGTGTTGATCAACTACGTCACGATCCGCGAGGAGGGCAGGTTCGAGCCTGGCCGGCCGAGCATGTTCTTGGCCACCGGCCTCGGCTGGACGTTCTCAGCGATGGTGTTCGTGCCGCCCTCGGTTACCGGAGGTTCCAGGAGATGGCTCTAAGACTGGGTTTCGCCACGTCCGTGGCGCGAGCGGGCGCCGATCCCGACCTCGGCCATATCGGGTTGGTGGACCGGCTGCTCGACCAGCAGCCGGTCGCGGGCGCCGATCTCGTCGTGCTCGCCTACGCGAACGCGGACCGCAACGGCCACCAGACCGTCGCGTCCTATCTGAACATGCGAACCGGTGACGAGGCGCACAGCTTCGCCTTGAGCGGGCAGGGGGATCGGCACGCCGTTCAGCGCTTTGCGGGTCATCGACGCCTACGCGCGCACCGGCCGCGCCCGCCGGCCGGTGATCGGGATCGTCGAGTGCTCGCAGCCGGGTTCGCCCGGTGATTCGGCTGTACTGCTGGGTTTCCGGGCGGGCGACGGGTTCGGACTCGCCGAACCCGTCCAGGAGACCGGCGACGCCGATGAACTGGCCGCGCGGCTGGCCTCGTTGGCGGCGGCGCACGGTCGTCTGCTCGTCGTCCTAGGCAGCACCGTTGACCCGGCCGTGGCGGCCATCGCGGGGGTCGACGTGCTGGTCGCCGATCCTGGCGGCGCTTGCACGGGTGTGTGGCTCGAACTCGCGCGACACTGGCAGGAGTGGTCGGATTCCTATCCGGCAGTCGCGCTGGCCGACCACGATGCCCTGACGCGTAGGGGATATCTCGCCGTGCTGCGGACCACTCCGGCATCGCGGTGAACGCCGTCTGGGTGTTCTCCGGGCACGGCTGCCAGACGGCTGAGATGGCCCGGGAGCTGATCGCGCTGCCGCCGTTCGCCGAAGTGCTCGACGAACTGGAGCCGGTGTTCGCCGAGGAGATCGACTTCTCGCCGCGGCGGTCGCTCGCGCTGGGCAGGCTCGGTGGCTCCGACCGGGTTCATGCGCTGATCTTCGTGGTGCAGCTGGGCCTGGCCGCGCTGCTGCGGTCGCACGGGATGCGGCCGGCCGCCGTCATCGGGCACTCGGTGGGGGAGGTGGCGGCGGCGGTCACCGCCGGCGAGCTCTCGCCCGCCGACGGCGCCAGGCTGATCTGCCGGCGATCACTGCTGCTGCGCAGGGTCGGCGGCCGGGGTGCGATGGCACTGGCCACGCTGGGGTTCGATGAGGTCGAGCGGCGGTTGGCCGGTCGGGAGGACGTGGTCGCCGCCGTCGCGTCGGGGCCGAGGGCATCGGTGATCGCCGGTGACGGGCTCGCCGTGGCCGAGGTGGCGGCCGCGTGGCGGGCCGAGCGGATCGGTGTGCTTCCGGTGCCCGGCGACATCGGCTTCCACAGTCCGCAGATGGACCCGTTGCTCGACGAACTGGTGGCGGCGGTGTCCGAGCTGCCGCATCGGCCGGGGCGGCTGCGCCGGTACTCGACGGTGCGCACCAGCGCGACGGCGGCCGCGTACTGGGCGGCCAACCTGCGCGGAACGGTCCGCCTGGACCTGGCCGTCGCGGCCGCCGCCGCGGACGGTCACCGTGCGTTCGTCGAGATCGCGCCGCACCCGGTGCTGGCCCACGCGATCACCGACACGCTTCGCGCCTCGGGCGTGCCTGACGGCAGCGTCACCGCGGTGCAGCGCCGCGGTCGCCCGCAGCGGCAGACACTGCTCGCCGCGCTCGGCACCCTGCACTCCCTGGGCGCCGTCGCGGGCTGATCGGCCGGTCACCGATTGGTCAGGCTCGCCTGCATGCTGTCCAGCACGAGGTCCAGCCCGTACTGGAAGCGCTCGTCCGGCTTCATGTGCGGGCTGTCCGTCTCCAGCAGCATCCTGGCGAACATCGGGTACTCGCCGGAGGTCACGATCGCGCGGGCGTGCGGGCCCGACTGCCGTATCCATTCCTGCATATCGACCTTGGTACGCCTGGACTCCTCGGCCCAGCCGACCTCGGTGCGCACGAAGCTCTCCACGTAGCCGTTGACCAGGCCGGTGAAACTGACCAGCTGCTCCATCGGCAGTCCGAAGCCGTCCAGCGAGGAGAACAGGAACTCCTGGTGGCGCAGTGAGTTGGGACCCCAGACGGGATGGCCGGCCAGCCTGGTGGCCAGCCATGGGTGCCGCAGCCACAGCGCGCGCTTCTCGCGCGCGAACAGGGTGATCCGTTCGCGCCAGTCCATGTCCGGCGTGACGGCGGTGGTCATCTCGCCGGCCACCGCGTCGACCATGAGCTCGAGCAGGTCGTCGCGGTTGCCGACATAGTGGTACAGCGACATCACGCCGGCCTTGATCCGCGCGGCGATCCGGCGCATCGACGTCGCCTCCAGCCCGTCGCTGTCGGCGATCTCGATCGCGGCCGCCGTGATCTGGCTGCGGCTGTAGGTCCGCTGCGGTCCGGGCACTGTCCCGGCCGGTCGCTCCGGTCGCATCCAGATGGTGCCGAGCTCCTCGGTCACTTCGCTCTCCCATCACTCGGCCGCTACTTGCGTACACCGTACCAAGATGGCTATCGTAGTTGTCATCGTACGGCGTACCAAGATGACTTCGCCCGGAAAGGAAGACAATGTCGGACAACTCGGCGATCGGCACCGCTCCGGCGCCGGCCGCACCTGTGCGCACCCAGCGGCAGTACTACCTCGGAGTCCTCGCGTTGGCGCTGGGCCTGGTGCTTTCCCTGCTCGACCAGGTGATCGTCAACACCGCGCTGCCCACGATCGTCGGTGACCTCGGCGGCGTCAGCCAGCTGGCCTGGGTCGTCACCGCTTACCTGGTGGCCACTTCAGCGACCACGCCGCTGTGGGGCAAACTCGGCGACCTCTACGGCCGCCGAGCCACCTACACGGCGTCCATCTCGATCTTCGTGCTGGGTTCGATCCTGGCCGGGCTGTCCCAGAACATGGACCAACTGATCGGCTTCCGGGTGCTGCAGGGCCTCGGCTCCGGCGGCCTGATGGTCGGCGCGTTCGCGCTGATCGGCGACCTGGTGTCCACGCCGGCCGAGCGGGCCAAGCTACTGGCGGTCATCGGCGGCATCATGCCGGCCGCGCTGGCAGCCGGCCCGCTGCTCGGCGGGATCCTCACCCAGCAGGCCAGTTGGCGCTGGGCGTTCTACATCAACCTGCCGCTGGCCGCGATCGCGCTGGTGGCCACCGCGCTGGGCGTCCCGGCCAGCGTGCGCAAGCCGGGGGTAAAGATCGACCTCCTCGGCGGCGGACTGTTGACCGGTGCCATCGTGGCGATCACGCTGCTGGCCAGCTGGGCGGGCACCCGTTACCCGTGGGGTTCGCCGCAGGTCGTCGGGCTGGCGGTGGCCGCGGTCGTGCTGCTGCTCGCGCTGCCCTTCGTCGAGCGCCGGGCGGTCGAGCCGATCCTGCCGCCCAGGCTGTTCCGCAGCAGGGACTTCAACGTCTCCCAGGTGCTCGGCCTGTTCGTCGGCGCGTCCATGCTGGGGTCGATGGTCTACCTGCCGCAGTACATGCAGGACGTGCGGAACGCCTCGCCGACCGCGAGCGGCCTGCTGCTGCTGCTGCCCTACACCGCGGGCCTGATCGGCGTCGAGCTGATCGTCGCCAGGATAATGGCCCGCACCGGCAACGCCCGGCCGTTCCCCATCATCGGCGGCGCGGTAGCCGCCGCCGGCATCCTGCTGCTGTTGGTGCTGGACACCACTACCAACGTGTTCGTCGCGTCCGGTCTCACCTTGGTCGCGGGCGTCGGCATCGGCCTCATCCTGCAGGCCACCCAGATGATCTCCTTCAGCAGCATCGACCGGCGGGACATCGGCGCCGCCAGCGGCCTGGTCAATCTGTTCCGCACCGTCGGCGGCTCGCTGGGCGTCGCGGTGTTCGGCTCGGTCTACACGGCCAGACTGCTGAGCACGCTCACCGATCGGCTCGGCCAGCGGGACGGCGCGGCGCTCGCCTCGTCCAGCGGCCGGCTCGGCCCGGCCGAGCTGCACAACCTGCCGGCCGCTTCGCTCGACGCCTTCCAACACGCCGTCAGCGACGGGCTGCACGGCGTGCTGATCGGTGCGTCGGTCATCGCGGTCGCGAGCTTCGCCCTCGCCTGGTTGCTGAAGGGCGAACTGCGGGTCACACCGAGCGCGGCCAAGGGCGACTGACAACCGTCAGGGCCCTCTCCCAGACGCCGCATCGAGGCACCGGCTCCCCACCGGTGCCTCGATGCGGCGTTGTCGTGTCTGGAGGACACAATGGACGTACTGACAACCTCGTCGCGTGCGAGGCCGCTGTCCGCGCTGGACGCCGTCGAGCGCCGGTCGGACACGGAGATCTTCGCTACCAAGCTCGTCCGGGCCGACGATCCCTACCTCGTCGGCCACTACCCCGGCTTCACCATTTACCCGGGTGTGTTCATCATCGAGTCCGTCACACAGGCCGTGCGTTCGGAGTTCGACGCGGACCTGACCACGATCACGTCCGTCCGGTTCACCACGTCGCTCGTGCCCGGCGACACCCTGCGCGTGCACTGCGAGTACGTCCGTGACGGCGAAATCCTGATGGTACGGGCCGAGTGCCACAACGGCGACGGCGTGCGCGCCGCACAGATGCGGCTGGTCTTCCGTGTGGCCGGGGTGCCCGCCGATGCATGACCAGGCGCGCATCCGCGAGGTGCTACCGCACCGGCACCCGATTCTGCTGGTGGACCGCGTCGACGAGATCGTCCACTTCGAGAGCCTGACGGCGGTCAAGGCCGTGACCGGCAGCGAGCCCTGTTACGCCGATATGGCGGAGACCGCACAGGGCAAGGACTTCGCCTATCCGGCGTCGCTCATCCTCGAATCGTTCTGCCAGGCGGGCGCTTTCCTCTGGCTGGAGAGCATGCGAGCCGTCGATCGGCGGCTCGACGGCAAGCTCGTCTTCGCGCTGGCCAAGGACGTCGCCTTCCATCTGCCGGTCTATCCAGGCGACACGCTGCGCCACGAGCTGCGGATGGACCGCGTGCTCGGCGACAACGCCTTTCTCAGCGGCCGGATCCGGGTCGGCGACGCGGTGGTCGCCGAGGTCGGTTCGCTGGCCGCCGCCATCCGTCGCGCCGCCGACCTCGACGGTCCGGCCGGGCACTGACCACGGGCACTGACGAACCGATCTCTAAATCAGCTCAACACCCGGTGGTCAGAACCTAGTGAAAACGTAGGCTGCCGCTTCTTGTTCTTCGTTGCCGATGCGAAGAAGATTATCCCTAACATCCGGTGCAGTGGTTGCCCGGTAAGGGTTTCCCGAACTCCACCGGCCGGTTCGCCGGCCACCGTCAACGATCGCCGGCGGGGAGCGGAGTGACCGGGACCATCCCCGTTAAATCCACTGTGGATGATCTGATCGTCAGGGATGGCGCGCTTCCGCGCGCCGTGCTCACGTTGCGGGGCAGCTGCTCCCCAACGCAACTTGGTCGTCTTTGACCACTGCCCAGTCGAGGTGACGGTGTGAGTATCGACAGTCTTGCCGGTGGCCGGATGCGTGCCGTCACCGTGACGCGGCGCCCGGCGTCCCAGCGGGTGGTGATCACGGGACTCGGGGTGTTCTCCAGTATCGGCGTCGGAGCCGGCGAGTTCACGGCCGGCCTGCGGGCCGGCCGCAGCGGAGTCGCGCCCATCACCGCGTTCGACACCACTGGATTCGATCGCTCGCTCGGCTGCGAGGTGCGGGGCTTCGACCCGCACGAGTGGATCGAGCGCTGGGACGTCGACCAGCTCGGCCGGGCGAGCCAGTTCTCCGTGGCGGCCGCCAGAATGGCCGTCCGGGACGCGGGCCTCGACGCGGGCGAGCTGCGCGACCTGCGGGTGCAGATCTCCATCGGCACCACCGACGCCGAGTCGCACGATACCGACCGGCTGGCCGCCGACTGGGTCGCCGGCGGTCCCGAGAGCCTCGACCCGCTGACGGCCGGTCGGATCTCGGCCGGCCGGCTGTCCGCCGCGGTCGCCCACGAACTCGAACTGACCGACGCGGAGACGGTCACACTGGCCACCGCCTGTTCGGCCGGCAACTACGCGATCGGCCACGGCTTCGACGCGATCCGGGTCGGCGATGCCGACATCGCGCTCTGCGGCGGCGCGGATGCCATGTGCCGCAAGTCCTTCACCGCGTTCTACCGGCTCGGCACCATCGCCCCCGACTGCTGCCGGCCGTTCGACAAGGATCGGCAGGGCATCCTGAACGGCGAGGGTGCCGGCGTCCTGGTGCTGGAGAGCCTGGAGTCCGCGCTGGCGCGTGGCGCGCGCATCCATGCCGAGGTACTCGGCTACGGCCTGAGCTGCGACGCGCACCACCCGGTCTCGCCGGAGCAGTCCAGCATCGAGCGCTGCATGCGCACGGCGCTGGACGACGCCGGTGTGCTTCCCGAACAGGTCGACCTGGTCTCCGCCCACGGCACCGGCACCAAGATGAACGACGTCACCGAATCCCGCGCGATCCGTGCGGTCTACGACGGCAAGCCGCCGCGGGTCATCTCGCTGAAGTCCATGCTGGGCCACACCATGGGCGCCGCCAGCGCGCTCGCGGCCATCGCCTGCTCGCTCGCCATCACCGAGGGGTTCATCCCGCCGACGATCAACCACCGGGAGACCGATCCGGAGTGCGAGATCGACTGCGTGCCCAACGAGTCGGTGCCCGCGGATCTGCGGGTGGTGCAGAACAACGGGCTCGCGTTCGCCGGCAACAACGCCGTGGTGGTGCTCGGCCGGTACGACGAGTCCGCGGTGGTCGGGCAGTGAGCGCCGGGCCCGCCGCAGAACGCGGCGTCGCGCTGGTCAGCGGGGGATCGAGGGGCATCGGCCGGGCGGCCGTGCTGCGGCTCGCGAGGGACGGCTTCGACGTGGCGTTCTGCTACCACAGTGACGGCGGCGCGGCGGACGCGCTGGCCAAGGAGGTCGCCGATCTCGGCGTCCGGGTGGCGTCCAGCCAGGTCGACGTCAGCGACGCCGACCAGGTCCGCGCGTGGGTCGCCGCGACCGAGAGTGGCTTCGGCCCGATCGAGGTTGTCGTGACCTCGGCTGGCATCGTCCGCGACCGGCCGCTCGTGATGATGTCCGACGAGGACTGGTCCCGGGTGATCGAGGTCAATCTCGACGGCACCTTCTCGGTGTGCCGAGCGGCCGTATTCCCGATGATGAAACGGAAGTCGGGCTGCGTCGTCACCCTGTCGTCGGTGGCGGGCGTCGCCGGCAACGCGACACAGACCAACTACTCGGCCGCCAAGGCCGGGATCATCGGCTTCACCAAGGCGATGGCCAAGGAGGTCGGCCGGTACGGCATCAGGGCCAACGTGGTGGCTCCCGGCTTCGTCGAGACCGACATGGTCGCCGGCCTGTCCGACACGCTGCGGGACAAGGCCCGCGGCAACGTCGCGCTCGGCCGGTTCGGCGCCGCCGAGGAGATCGCCGACGCAGTGTCCTACCTGGTTTCCGCGAGCTACGTCACCGGATCGGTGCTGCAGGTCGACGGCGGCCTGGCCCTCTGACAGAGCGGGGAGACAATCATGGGCCAGAAGGTCCACAACGGACGGTGGACGACCGGCAACAGCGACGACGTCGTGCTGTTCCTGCTGGGAATCCGTATCAACAAGCTCACGGCCGTGCGCAAGTGGCTGCCGGTGATCAGGGCGCTGCCGCCGATGCTGGCGGAGCTGACCGAGCAGGCCGGCAGCGGGCTGCTGGCCAGCCGCACACAGATGTACGGCGTGCGCGAGCTGACGCTGTTGCAGTACTGGAGCAGCGTCAAGCAGCTGATGGACTTCGCCCACGACACCACCCATCGGCGCGCGTGGCGCGACTTTTACCGGATAGCCTCGCGCAGCTCCGAGGTCGGCATCTGGCATGAAACCTTCGTGGTGCCGGCGGGCCGCTACGAGTCCATCTACGGCAACGTGCCCACGCTGGGCCTGGCCACCACCGGCGGCCTCACCCCGATCGGGCGTCGCAACGACTCGGCCCGCGCCCGGCTCGGCGAGACCGAGTGAGCGCCGCGTCACCTGAGCCGGCCGACCACCTGTCAGAACTGCCAAGGAGGCACTCATGCACAGCACTTTGATCGTGGCGCGGATGGCGCCCGGCGACGAGGGGGACGTCGCCGAGCTCTTCGGCGCGTTCGACGAGAGCGACATGCCGCACCGGATGGGCACTGGCCGTCGCCAGCTGTTTTCGTGCCGGGGCCTGTACTTCCACCTGCAGGACTTCGACACCGACGAGGGTGGCGAGGCGATCGAGCAGGCCAAGACCGAACCTGAGTTCGTGCGAATCAGCGCGGACCTCAAACCGTTCATCCAGGCGTACGACCCGGCGACCTGGCGCTCGCCCGCCGACGCGATGGCGCGGCGCTTCTACCACTGGAGTGCGAAGTGAGCCGTCGTGTTGTCATCACCGGCGTCGGTGTCCTCGCACCGGGCGGTGTCGGCCTGAAGAACTTCTGGAGCCTGCTCAGCGAGGGCCGCACCGCCACCCGCGGCATCACCTTCTTCGATCCGACGCCGTACCGGTCGCGGGTCGCCGCGGAGATCGACTTCGCCCCCGGTGAGCACGGCCTGTCACCGCAGGAGATCCGGCGGATGGACCGCGCGGCGCAGTTCGCCGTGGTGGCCGCGCGGGAGGCGATCGCGGACAGCGGCCTCGAGCTGGCGGAGATCGACCCCTACCGGACCGGGGTGACCATCGGCAGCGCGGTCGGCGCGACCATGGGGCTGGACGAGGAGTACCGGGTGGTCAGCGACGACGGCCGGATGCACCTGGTCGACCACAATTACGCGCCGCCGCACCTGTACAACTACTTCGTCCCCAGCTCGTTCGCCGCCGAGGTGGCGTGGGCGACCGGCGCGGAGGGACCGGCCACGGTCGTGTCCACCGGCTGTACGTCCGGGCTGGACTCCGTTGGTCACGCTGTCGAGCTGATCCGCGAAGGCAGCGCCGACGTGATGATCGCCGGCGCGACCGAGGCGCCGATCTCGCCGATCACCCTGGCCTGTTTCGTACCCAGGTCCAGCACGCCGCGGGCGGCGACACCACCAGCACATCGACCTATCCCGATGACGGCCATGCCCAGCCGCACGCCCTGCAGGGCGTGTCGACAACTAGCCCGACCGGAGCCACTCAGACCGGCTACAGCTACGACGAGGCCGGCAACACCAAGACGATGGGTCCGACAGGTTCGGCTCAGACCTTCACCTACGACGTCGAAGGGCACGTGGCCTCCGCGACCGACGCCGCCGGCAAGGTCAGCACCTACATCTACGATGCCGACGGAAACCGGATCATCACCAAAGACCCGACCGGTGAAACTCTTACGGTCGGCGATCTCGAGCTGTTCGTCCCGGCGGGTGACACCCATGCGGTCGGGAAGCGGGTATACAGCCACAACGGCCAGCCTGTTGCCGAACTCGACGCCACGACAGGGTTGACGTGGTTGCTCAACGACAACCAGGGCACCACCTACGCCACGGTGAACGCCGGCAACCTCGCGGTGTCGAAGCGGTGGCAAGACCCCTACGGCACGACCCGCGGGGCCGCGGCGTCGACGTGGCCGGACAAGCACGGCTATCTCGGGGGCTACCAGAACACCACCGGTCTGACCCACCTCGGGGCCCGGGACTACGACCCGACGCAGGGCCGGTTCACTTCGGTTGACCCGGTGCTTGACGCTGAGAAGCCACAGCAGCTCAACGGCTACGCCTACGGATTCGGCGACCCGGTGAGCAATCCTGATCCGACTGGGTTGGAGCCACTGAACAGCGAGTGTGTCGGTTCGGACATGGCTGCGTGTGAGTCGTACTACTACGGGAACTGGGACGGTCCCGTTCTCCAGCGCATCAACTTGTCCGCTGCCATTGACTGGCACTGGCACTCGTCGGCGCTGGGGGCTTTGGGTGAGCTCGGTTTACGGGAGAGTGAGCGTTACTACCATCCTCATGGGGCGTCTAAGTCGAGCTGGAAAGACCTTGTCGGTGTTGTCGCGAATATCGCGGTGTTCGCCGGTTGTGAGGTAGTTACTGCACCGGAAACGGCTGGCTTGTCGACGGTCGGCTGTGGTGCGTTGGCTGGTGCGGTTAGTGGAGGCGCGCAGGCGGCTGTCGACGGTGACAACATCCTGGCCGGTATCGGCGAAGGCGGTCTCCTCGGTCTCCTCGAAGGCCTCGGCGGTCTCGCGGCTAAGTCCATCGCGGCCAAGGCGGCCGGTAAGGTCGGCGACGACACTCCGGGTGAGATGGGCAGCAAACCCGCGAGTGATAGCGCAGGTGCTGCGGTACATCATGATCCAAGGCCTGCGATGACGGATGTCAATGTGGGGCAGAAGTGGGGCAAGCACTCTAAGGATTATGCTTTGAACCCTAGCGATCCAGATGCTCGCGCGTGGTACGTGAACCGAGTCAAGGAAGTTCGCAGTAGTCAGGATGAGGTTCGGCAAGGACCGTGGAATCCTGAGGGTGGCGGAGGATACGACTACTGGTTCTATCGCAAAGGTGGCGACTTGGTTCTAACGAAAGGTGATGGTAGTTTTGTTACAATGTTCCCGATGGGCGAAGGGGAAATGGTTGGTGGAGTAATGCATCTCCTCGCTGACGTGAACCGTGTGAAGACTCGCCTGGCCGTTGGTGAAGTCTCGTGTGCGAAGGTGGAAAAGTGAAATCTCGCCCAATTGAATTAGATCCGCTGAAGATTCGCGGGC
Organism: Amycolatopsis sp.; assembly: GCF_025464955.1. Lineage (GTDB taxonomy): Bacteria > Actinomycetota > Actinomycetes > Mycobacteriales > Pseudonocardiaceae > Amycolatopsis. Next base: position 65,767 of record NZ_JAODNM010000057.1, read on the forward strand.
TCAGGGTCCATGAAATTCTTAAGATTTCCACGGTGGGTGGCGTAACGGAAGCTTTGCAGATTGTACTTCCTGCGGGCGACTCTATTATCTTTACGGTCTGGACTGATTGGTCCCTGTTGGTTGAGAATCGAGTTGACTCACGTCTCCCAAGTTACCTTTGGCCCGAGAGTGATTTTTTGGTCCGTTCACTGGGATGGGATATTCCGACGGGCGGACTAGAAGTGACTCAGGTAGCCCTACATTTAAATTCCATTGACGTATTAGTTGGAGTTGATATTGAGCTGCATGGTCATGTCATGTCGATAGCGTCGACTGGAGGTGATCTGGAGCTATCTTTCAGTTGATTCTTATGCGCGAAAGGATCAGGAAGTGTTGATCTTCGGTAGAGTACCGTCTGATGCGATCATCGGATACTGGCCATGACTAGGCATGATGATCCGGGTATGCTTGAAGCGCTCGATGGCGCTTGGGGCCCCGACGTGGGATTCTTTGGAATGCTTCGAGCGCGTCGTTTCTCGGAGGCTGCAGGAGAAGGGTTCCTGGCGCTACTTCAATCTGTCGAGATATCGGAAGGTGAACGACTTCACTCTGATTTTGTTCGGTTGGTCTGGTTTGCGCCGACATTTACCGAATGGCAAATCGATCGCGCAGTAGAGATGGGGGCGGATCGTCGAAAATTGGAGCGTATCTCAAATCTTATACAAGCGAGGATTATGGAGATCTTTGGAACTCCGTAACGGTAATTTAATCGAATAGGTCAAGCTGGCTGGCGTACCGGTCGATCTTCGCTTGCTGCTGTTGTAACTTGCTGCTGTTGTAACCAGTCATTGTGAAGTCGTACTTGTGAAATGTGAAGTCTTGTCCGAATTCGGGTAAGTTAGTCGGGTACAGTCGCGCTGGCTGCGAGGTAGTTGCTGTATTGGAGGCGACTGTTGGTGACAACATCCTGGCCGGTATCGGCGAAGGTGGCCTCGTCGGCCTGCTGGAAGGCCTCGGCGGTCTCGCGGTCAAGGGACTGGCAGGAAAGGTCGCTGGCAAAGTCGGCGGGGATACTCCAGGGGAGGTGAGCGGCAGACCCGCAGAGGATGGCCATTCTATCTGCCCCAACAGTTTTGTGGGCTCTACGCCGGTGTTGATGGCGGACGGAACCAGCAAGCCAATCGAGCAGGTTCGAGTTGGCGACAAGATCGCGAACTCTGAGCCCGACAGTGGCAAGACGCAGCAGCACGTCGTTACCGCTCTGCACGTCACCGACATCGATCGCGACTTTGTCGACGTCTAATCGACAGCTACTCCGGCTTGAAGCTGATCACCTCGACGGCGCATCACCTCTTCTGGGATGTAACCACTCACACGTGGACCAACGCCACTGACCTCAAGTTCGGTGATCAACTCGACACGCCCGGCAACGGCGACGTTGCTGTCTCGTTCGTTCGTCGTTACACTGCGACTGTCCGGACTTACAACCTCACTATCGACACCGTCCACACCTACTATGTACTCGCTGGCAGTACGCCGATTCTGGTGCACAACAGCGGTGGGGAAATTCCATACGGATCTGATGGGCCGGAATCATATTCAGCTTTCGCTGAAACCCTTAATGGTGGATTGGCGGGCGGTGGGTATTCTGGAACATCGGCTGCATTCCAGGGGAGCTCCGTGACTGGTGTTGGTTTCCGAAGTGGATTGGCCTTCGGTGACCACAGTGACTACGACATTGCTCTTGGTGGCAGCGACCTGTTCGATGCGGCAAAGGAGGCTGGCATCGGCCTCAGGTCTGGGGGAACGCGAACGGGGCCGCTGAACTCGTCGCAGCTTTCCAAGCTGGGTCTGCGAGATCTTGCTGATAATCTCAGTGCGGAAGCAGGTGGGCGTGAGGTTCACTTCATGATCTACAACGACATAAATGCAGCAACGGATAGAAGCGCCAGTATTGTTGCTCCGGGAGCAACATGCGGGTGATGAAGGAACTGAGGTCGCGGGAGGGCAGGGCCGACCTGCCTTTCCCGCATGCACGCGGGAAAGGCAGAATTGATGGTTCAGCATAATCTTTTCGGAATTGGCGGTGTGGCCATGGAAGACTGCGCCCGAAGTATTGGAGCGCTTTTCGAAATTGAGCTAAGCCAAAGAGAGAGCGATTATCTGGGTTGCTATATGATCGGCGCGGGTGCTGATTTCAAGGTTAAGCTAGTGGAGCAGTCGGATCCTGAAGGCGAGCTTATTGAGTCAGAATATCCAGACCTTGGCATTTTGATTTACCTGGATGGGGAATCCGACTTCCCTCAGGTTGATGGCCATGAGGTCTCCGGGGTGCGGATTGTAGGAATTTCTGGCAGCTGACCGCTGAGTATCACGGGTCGGGTCGGCCTCTTGAAGCTCTTCCTGACGCCAACGATCGCCGTCACCACTACCAGCGGAGAACCGCCGCGCTCCAGTGATCGACTCCGTTCACCGGAGAGGCGAGTGTGTAGAGGTCGCAACCCGTGAGCTGGAGACAGAACTTCTGCATCTGCTCAGCGAGGGAGCTCATTTCCTGTTCAGCTCCGGGGGCGTAGCTGATTTCGTCAAGACGACGATCACCGGTCCAGCTCCCTATTGTTGTGGCGGGTCACCAGGTAACGGGAAGTTCGTGGACGCCGTATACGAGCATGTCTTCCTTGAAGTTCAGCTCCGCCAGCGGAACCGCGAGTGCCAGTGTCGGAATGCGGCGGTAGAGCGTGCTGTAGACGACTTGCAGCTCGACCCTGACGAGCGGCTGGCCGAGGCACTGGTGGACGCCATAGCCGAAGGCGACGTGGTGGCGTGCTGTGCGGTGGATGTCGAGCGCGTCGGGGTCGGGGAAGGCAGCCGCGTCCCGGTTTGCCACTTCAATTCTTTCGGTGCGTTTTCGGTACCGTCGCGCGCGGCGATCGCCTGCGCCAGCTCCTCCAGGTTGCGGCCTTTCGCCTCGACCCCGTGCCGCCACCACACGGTGCCGGCGATCGCGCCGATCAGCCAGAATACGGCGAGCAGCACAAAGACCCAGACGACGCTGA
>NZ_JAODNM010000121.1 GCF_025464955.1 Amycolatopsis sp.
CAGCACCAAAGATGCTCAATCTCCCCGACACCGTCTGGATCAACCGACCAGCTGACGACACCAGCCAGAAGACCGAACCCGAAGCCGCCTAACACCCACTGGTCTCACTCACCTTGACAAATTCCGGCACCCGGTCGCGGAGAGAGGTCGGCGTACGAGCACCGTGTACCGGTCGAGCTGGTGCCGGCGAGCTCGCACGGGAGAACTCGGTCGCGCGCGATTGGCCGGCGCAGGCAGGTGTGACTGTCGGGGCCGGCCCTAGGTGACGGGCGTACGTGGCAGGCGCGGTGTTTCAGAGTGCTCGGCTCAGGGCATTAGTTCAGCAACTGTCCCCGCACGAAAGGACCGCTGATGAGCACCGGCGACAAGATCGACAACAAAGCCGAAGAACTCAAGGGCAAGGCCAAAGAAGGCCTCGGGCACGCCACCGACGACGAAAGCCTGAAGAACGAGGGGAAAGCCGACCAGGTCAAGGGAAACGTCAAACAGGCCGCCGAAAAGGTCAAGGACGCATTCAAGAACTGACCGGGCTTTCCCAGGGCCATCCGTTATCCGGTCCCTTGCTTCGGAGATAAAAGTGATCGTTCTCGGAGTTATCCTCCTCGTTATCGGTTTCATCGCCAAGATCGCCGTGCTGTGGTCCATCGGGATCGCGCTGGTTCTCATTGGTGCCGTCCTCGCGTTGCTGGGCCGCGCCGGAACCAAAATCGGCGGTCGCGCACACTGGTTCTGACCCTCGCTACAGCAGACGGCGCCCACACCGAAGTCGGTGTGGGCGCCGTCTGCTGTAGCGCAACAATCGGCGTTGTCCGTCCCCCTCACCAAAGACCACCGCCCCGCCACGAGTATCGAACCTTGAGAACGGGTTGCATGCCTGCCTCGAACCGGCCGCCGGAGTTTGCGGCGGCATCGTCAGACTGAGGCATCCCCGACGCCGGCTCGTTCGCGCGCGGCGAGGATGTCCGGGACGTGCGTCTCGGCCCACTGCCGTACGGCACGCAGCGGAACCAGCAGGGAACGGCCGATCTCGGTCAGGGCGTATTCGACGTGCGGCGGGTTGCCGCCCAGGTCGGTACGGGTGAGCAGGCCGTCAGCCTCCATGGCGCGCAGCGTCTCGGTGAGAGCCTTGGGGGTGATCCCGCGGATGTGCGCTTTGAGCTCGGTGAACCGCATCGGTCCGTCCTCCAGCGCGTTGACGGCGAACACCGTCCAACGCGCCCCGATGCGGTGCAGCACGGTGCGACTGGGGCACGTCGCCGCCATGACGTTGTACGCCTTGCCCATATGGTCCTCTCCGGTAGCGTTGAAGATACCGGTAGCAAATGTATACCGTCACGGTCATGAGCGAGAAACTGAAAGACAAGCGGATCCTGGTCGTCGGCGGGGCCCGCGGTATCGGCGCTGAGATCGTCCGGCGCACCGGGCTGGCCGGCGCAGACGTCGTCGTCGCCACACGGTCCGGCCCCGAGGTCCGGATCGACGTCACCGACGAGACCACCATCGCGCGGGCCGCCGAGTCGCTCGGCGCCTTCGACCACGTGATCTCCACCGCGTCGGCTCACCATGACGTGCCGGTGCCCGACCTGGAACACGACAAGATCCAGGCCGCGTTCTCCGCGAAGGTCGTCGGCCCACTGCTACTGGCCAAACACTTCGCCCCACGGATGCCTGGCGACGGATCTTTCCTGTTCTTCTCCGGCATTGTGGGCTGGCAGCCGAAGCCCGGCACCGTCGTCAAAGGCACTGCGAATGCTGCCCTGGCCGCGCTGGTCACCCACCTGGCCGTCGAGCTCGCGCCGTTGCGTGTCAACGCCATCGCGCCCGGTATCACCGACTCCGGCACTTGGGACCGGCTTCCGAACGAGCGTCGCCGTGCCTTGTACGACAGGACCGCCGCGGCCTCCCTCGCCGGGAGGGTCGGGACGCTCGAGGACGTCACCGACACCGCCCTGTGGCTCCTGGGTGCGGGATGGGTGACGGGCGAGACGGTCCATGTCGACGGCGGCGCCCGGCGCCGCTGATCCCGGCGCCACCGGTGCCATGGCAACCACCACCATCCGTCCCCGCGCCCTTCTCCCGGTCACCTAGCCGTGAGCCACCGCAACGCACTCCGACCGGCTACCTGGCCGGCGTGTCGGACAGAGCGAGACGGTGCTGGTCGATCAGTCGCGTGTGATGCCGTCGCGCTGGATCAGGATTCGGAATCCGGTCAACAATGCGTTGACGCCGACTTCGAACTCGACGTCGCTACCGACCTCCGCGAGGACATCGGCGTGCTGGACGAGCAAGGGAAACGCCGCCGCGTCTCGTGAACGGTAAAGCAGGCGCCGGTGACGGCTCTCCTCGGAATCCGACGCGTCCAGACCGAGGTTGAAGTGCAACGAGCCGATCACAAGGTGGCCAGCGACGACGCGGCGGCGGCCGCGAGCCGGGGGTTGAGACCGGCGCCGATGAACAGTTCGAGGGCGTACTCCATCCCGGCCAGCGAGTTGGGACCGAGCCCACGCCGAGGTCATGTCGACGAGCAGAGTCACCAGCTCCTCACGGTTGCGCACGTGACGGTAGAGCGACGCCTGCGTGCAGTCGAGTGCCTCGGCGAGGTTGCGCATCGTCAGCGCCGCTGCCCCGCGGGTGTCGAGGAGGTCCATGACACTGGCGTTGACCGGTCCGAATGGGCTGTTGAAGCTGCTGATCAGCCGTGTTCCGAGTGTGTGACGCCATTGATACGGAGTGAGACAAACCTGCTCGCCGTGCTCATCAGAATCACCGTGACCAGTCGGCAGCCGGGGTTGTCCCACAGGGCGAGGTTGCTGCATCCTCCAACTGGATCATGACGTGATTCGATGGAATAATTCACGCTTCGAAAACTGCGCACCGGAGTCGGAAATGGATTAATCCATTGACTTTGCTGACGCAGAATAATCCATCAAATACGGCCCCACACCGGTGCTGATCAGGCATTTTACGATGAGAGTTTCGCCGCAACCGAATCCGCGAGTACTGGCTATCGCCATTTAAGAACCCCCGGCCGGTTCACCCTTGCAGTCGATGCCCACTTCGGGGCAGAATCGTCATGCACGTGCACATGCATGTGTACATGCCCGCCATCTACCGCCTCGGAAGCGCCCAACGACACCTACCCAGGGAAGCAGCGAGCCTCTGGAAACCACACATCGCTCCGCCGACGGAGCAGTTGCACGGTCGACCACGCACGTCGGAACGCGGCCAAACAAGTAATCGCTGACAAGAAGCCCCGGCGCCTGCCACGCACGCACGCCCAGGGCAGGCATTGTCGCGGAATGGGGCGCCGAAATCATGACTCACTAGCGGCCGAGAAGTTCAGCATGAAGCCGGTCGTGCATCACCAGCAAATGGCGTGTAATCATATGATTGGCACTGGATAGAAGCGGTTTTCCGTGGATTATTCCACGGAAAACCGCCTCCGGTTTTACCGGAACGCGAGCACCTGCGCTCACAGGGAATCTCGTCGTTGTTGTCTCACCCAACAACCCGTCAATGACCGAAGGAGAACAACGTGCCGATTCCAGGCGTCCTGATGGCGGATTCGCCAGACGGGAACGAGCGACACACGTCTCACCAGGACCCCCGGCCGTGGCCCCTCAACGAGTGCGAGCACCCCGTCCGAGTCACGATCAGCTTCAACGACGACGTCCCGATGCTGTGCCGCCACCACCCCACACCGACGGCCGGGGAACCGATCCCCGCCGCGCGGGGCGGACATCGTCACCGGCGCCCAGCCGGTCCATGGCCCGCAGCGGTCGTGCACCGGCTCCGAAGCCGGGGTACGAAACTTCGGGTCACCGTGGTCCTCGCGGTCCTGCTCGGCGGGGTCGCGGCGATCACCGTCGGAGTCCTCGGCGGCATCGCAACCTCTGGCGGACTCCTGCTGGTGAACCTGCTCGGTCCCGTTCTGCAGCGCAGGCGTCGCCCAGCCTCCGACGGGGAGTAGCACCGGCAACGAGAGACCGATTGCCCTGCTCGGCGCAGCCGAGCGCTCTGCCGCGACGCGGGGAACCTGCTGTCGGCGCAACACGCCAGGCTGACGGTCGTCATCACCACTGTTCTCTATTAACAGACGGATGCCGGCACACTCGGTGGTTGCACTTTTCCGACTGGCCTGTCATTCGACCATTCTGCGCCCATCACCATTGTCACAATGAGTACAGCTACGTATGCACGTTCATGTGCCGAGTCCATTAGCACAATCACCGCTGCCCATTCGGGTGAATATCAATTTCCAGGGGCATAGTCACCCGTGCGCCGCTTGCGCCTGGATTAATCCACACGCACTCTGTGAAAGGAAGAACACATACAGTCATTCGACACCGAGGGGGCTTCCATGGACACCTACGACCCGCGCACCGCCAGCCAGATCTTTCCCGCACACACCTGGCAGCGCTCCAAAGCGTGCGGCCCGAACGGCGCGAATTGCGTGGAAGTCAACCTCAGCACCGACGGACTGGTAGGGCTGCGGGACACGAAGCTGCCCCACTCCCCCGTCCTCGTGTTCGACAACGCCGAATGGGACGCTTTCCTGAGTTCCGCGCAAGCAGGCCAGTTCCGGCGCTGACCCCGCCCCGTCACCAATCTCCACCAGAAGTCCACCAATGGAGCAGCGCAATCACGCCCAAGTTCGAGAGCAACCGGTTGCAGAACCACAAAAGGCACCCGCGCCCCGAGACGTGCACTAGTATGGGACGCTTGTTGCCCCCGACTGGATTGCAGAGCCGCTGTGACGTCCTCGGTGCCGGTCATTTCGGTGGCCACGCAGCGCAAGTCGCTGGGTATTCTGGTGCGTCAAGCCAGGACACGCTACGACATCACGCAAGCCGCACTCGGCGCTCTCATCGGCTGCAAGCAGTCCAAGGTCAACAAGATCGAGACCGGGAAATGTGGAACGAAGTCCGCCGACCTGGACAACATCGTGGTGGCATTGGCAATCGATCCAGCGACCGCGGCGCAGATGAGGGCCCTGAATGTGCGCAGCACACCAGCGCGTGCGCGGTCCGAGGAGCGCGCGGCGACGCCGTCGTGGTTCTTCGCCGTCATCGAACGCGAGCGCGACGCCACGGAGATGTTCAGCTGGACCGGGGAACGCATACCCGGCCTGCTGCAGTCCGAGTACTACATGCTGACCCAGTTCCATGCAAGCGGGGCATCCAACGTCACCGCTCTCGTGTCGCAACGGTCAGCGCGACAGCGGATCTTCGCCAACAACCCGGCCGGCCACTATGAGTTCCTGCTCAGCGAAGGCGCAGTGGACAGAATGGTGCGCAGCCTCAAACCCGCAACCGCACTCGACCAACTCGACCACATACTGAACCTGATGAAGCGCTACCCCTGCATCAGCATCCGCGTGGTTCCCTACAGCGCGGCACCCTATGTCGACCCGGACTTCACTATCCTGCGCTTCGCCGAGGACACGCTGGACTTCGCCTACACCGAATCTGTCACGGGCCTGACCACCACAGCGGGCGCAGAGCTGCACAAATACGACGAAGCCCAGGACGCACTCCGATACCTCGCCCTGCCGGTCGACGCGACGGCGGACCTGTTCACCGAACACGCCCGGCGGCTCGGCGGCATCCTGTCCCTCTAGTGCCACTTAACGCGTGAAGTGATCGCACCATTACACTCAGTGAATTCCCTTGTCGGCAACAGGAAAGGACCCCCACCGTGGCCGAGTTCGTCGAGGAACCGTTCCCCCCTCCCGGCGTCGACCTCGACCACCCCAGCGTCGCCAGGGTCTACGACTACCTCCTCGGCGGAACCGCCAACTGGATCATCGACCGCCAGTTCGCCGACAAGGCCCTCGCAACCCTGCCCATACTGGGCTCCATCGCCCGGGCGAACCGGTTGTTCCTGCACCGAGCCGTCCGCCACCTCGTCGGACTCGGCGTCACCCAGTTCGTCGACATCGGCTCCGGTGTCCCCACCATGGGCCACGCCCACCAAGTCGCCGACGAGATCACCCCCGGCGAGACCCGCGTCGCGTACATCGACTACGAACCCGTCGCCGTTGCCCACTCCGAGGACCTGCTCAAAGAACACGGCGACCCCAGCCGGCATGTCGCGATCCACGCCGACATGCGCGACCCCGACCGACTTTGGGAGAAGATCCGCGACACCGGGGTCATCGACCTCGACAAGCCGGTAGGGCTACTGCTTATCGCCGTGCTTCACGTGCAGCAACCACCCGCCGAGGACAGCGGAACCACCGACGACCTCGGCCCCAGCCTCGTCGCCCACTACCGAGACCTGCTCCGGTCGGGGTCCTACCTGGCACTCTCACACCTCACCGACGACGGCGTGCCACCGGAATTCGACGACAAACTGGCGCGGCTGGTGACAATGTACGAGCAGTCGAGTAACCCGGTGCTCTGCCGCTCCCACTCCGAGATCGCCGAACTGTTCGGGGACTTCACGATGGTCGAGCCCGGACTCACCTGGACACCACTCTGGCACCCTGAAAACACCGGAGCCGGCGCGCTGACGGTCGAGTTCGCCACGCCCAACGAATCAGCCTGCCTCGCCGGCGTCGCACGCAAGGACGAATGACGAGGGCGAACTGGTGAGTTTTGCACGGCCAAGCCGCGTCCGAAGACAGCGGAGGATTCGAATAACTACGGAATACTGCGGAATAATGACCACCCCGCATTTTTCCAGCGGACATTAACGTATCCGAGCGACGGCGTCCTGCCAATCGTTCATGAATTTTTCTGCAGCAATCCGTTGGACTACTCAGAACCCCTCGTCGACTTTCCTGCCTCAGCCGGTCGTGCGGCCACGGCTACGTGACCGTTGCGGGACCGCCCGCGTTGGGAAGTTCCACATACACCCAGACACCCGGGTAGGTGGCTCCTCGGGCCGTCGGCGGCGGATCGCCTATCCGCACCCGGCCACCGTGCGCGGCGACGAGTTCCCGGACGATTGCCAGGCCGAGACCCGTACCGCCATCGACCCGGTCGCGGGAGTCGTCAAGGCGGGTGAAGCGGGTGAAGACCCGATCGCGGTGTTCCGGTGCGATGCCGGGACCGTCGTCGGCGACGACCAGTCGCACCGCCCCGTCGGAGTGACCGATGCTCACCGCGACCGCGCCGCGCGCATGTCGGGCAGCGTTGTCGAGCAGATTGCGGACAATCCGCGTCATCGCGCCCGGATCGGCCGTGATCTGGGCGGCGTGCACGTTCGTCGCGTCGATTACGTGCTCGGTCATGTGTCGTGCGCGGATGATCTCGGTGAGGACGACGTCGTCGAGGTCGAGCACCCGTCGGCTGGTCTGCCCCGCTGGGTCGTCGAGCCGGGCCAGCACCAGCAGGTCTTCCATCAGCGCGCTCAGCCTGCCGAGGTCGGCGAGGAGCACTCGGCTGATCCGTCGCCAGTCGTCCGGATCGGTCGCCCGCAATCCGTTCTCGGCCTCGACCATCGCCGCGGCAAGCGGGCTTCGCAGCTCGTGAGCGGCATCGGCCACGAAGCGCCGCTGAGCACCCGATGCGGTGTCCAGCCGGTCGAGCATGTCGTTGAGGGTGGCGGCCAGCCGGTGGATCTCGTCCCGAGACGGCGGCAGATCCACCCGGCGCCGCAGGTCCGACGCGCTGATCCGCGCCACCTCCCGGCGCAGCGTCTCCACTGGCCGCAGGGTATACCCGGTGAACAGCCAGGTGATCGCGCCGATCACCGCGGCGAGAGCGGGCAGGCCGACTCCGAGCCCGGTCGCGAGGTCAGCCAGGCTGCGTTGTTCCTGCGCGAGTGACATGGCGACGACGACAGTGACCGGCCGGCCGCGCAGGTGAGAGGGCAGCGTCAGGATCCGGTACGAACCCTCGCCGATCGGCAGCGAGCTCAGGGTGAGCGGACCGCCACCGGCGAGCGGGGCCGGCAGGGGAAGTTCGACCACGGATTCGTTGCCGGCCAGATCGACCGAACTTGCCACCGGCCGGCCCGTCGCGTCAAGCAGTTGCACCGCGCTGACATCCCCTCCCACCGACGGGATCAGGGTGCCCAGTGTGCCCTGCTCGGCCTGCACCGAGACCTCGTGCGCCCGCATGACCAAGGCAGTGTCCACGGAGTTCATCAGCGCGCCGCCTACTCCGTACAGGATGCCGGCGGCGATCACAAGCATGCCCACACCGACGACCACGACTGTGCCGGCCGTGACCTGGACGCGCAGCGACCGGCGCCGCCACCAGGTGCCTATCCACGCCCGGCGCGCCACGGGTCAGCCGCCAGTGCCCGAGAGCCGGTAACCGAACCCGCGCACCGTCTGGATCATGGCCGTACCGTACGGGTCGTCGATCTTCCGGCGTAGATAGTGGACGTAGACCTCGACGATGTTCGGGTCGCCGTCGAAGTTCTCGTCCCAGACACCGGCCAGGATCTCCGCCTTGGTGACCACGGCGTCCGGTTGAGCCATGAGGAACTCCAGCACCGCGAACTCCCGGGGTGTCAGCCGGATCTCGGCGTCGCGCCGGAAGCAGCGGTGCGCGGCCGGGTCCAGCGACAGGTCGCCCACGTGCCGCACCACAAGTCGGGCCGGTGCGCCGCGCCGCACGAGCGCACGCAGCCGGGCGATCAGTACCACGACCGAGAACGGCTTGGTCAGATAGTCGTCTGCGCCGAGGTCGAGGCCGTCGGCCTCGTCGTACTCACCGTCCTTCGCGCTGAGCATCAAAATCGGCGTCCACACCTGTGCCGCGCGCACTTCGCGGCACACCGCGTAGCCGTTGAGCCCGGGCAACATGATGTCCAACACGATGACGTCATAGGAGTTGTTCCGGGCCTTGAACAACCCGTCCGCACCGTCATGGGCGAGTTCGACGGTGAAGCCCTCCGCGAGCAGCGCCCGCTGCACCGCGGCCGCGATGTCCCGGTCGTCGTCTACCACCAGCACACGCATCAGCCGGTTCTCCTCCACTATCCCCGGAATCGATGCTAACCGCCCGGGCTGAGGGGATCCTTAACGCGCCTACCTGGGCTGAAGCGTCGCTTTCAGCCGGCGCTCAGCGCCGCACAGGGTCCGTTAAGGACTCGCCGGGCACCGTCGGGCGTGTTGGCACTTCCGCCGACCTGATCCCAAAGAGGACAACTGAGATGAATCTTCGGACAAAATTGGCACTGGCGCTGGCAGGCGGCGGGGCGATCGCGGCGATCGGCGTCAGCTCCGCAGCGGCAGCAACCGCGCCGACGTCGCCGTCCGTAACGCCGGCTACGTCAAGCGTGAGCCAGGCCGCACTCCAGACGCCGGCCGGCACCGAAGCCCCGGGTTCGGAGCAGGCCGACACCGAGGCGCCCGGTGCGCCTGGTGACGGACCCGGCGGACACGCCGACGCGCCCGGCAACGTCGATCACCAGGCCACCGGGACGGAATGACCGTCCTCTCTGTCTGCTGAGCCACACCGCTCGATGGCCGCCCGCGACTCCTTCATTCGGGTCGCGGGCAGCCGTCGTCACGGCTTGAGTGCCGGGAGTGGGCTTGCCTCAGCGGGATCGACGGGCGACTCCGAGCGTATCGAGAGCCCGCGACAAACCCCCGGGTCCACACCTCACAGCTGCGCGGACCCGGCCTTTTTCACGCGCCGATTCGACACCGGCGAACTCCCACCGCGCACCCGGCCCGTATCGCTCCTGTTCCGTGAGCGGTTCGCCCACATCGAACCGTTGCCGCAGCGTGGACAGCAGCCGCTGAAACGTCGACCGCCATCGCGACACGCCGACCGCGCCGTCCGCCCTGGACCGCGGGACGCCGGCCCGCATCATCGAGTCGATCGATCCGGTCTGGATCACCACACCGGAGACGGTGCCGGTGAGCTCGTTCCGGACGCTCGGGGTGGGTCGCGCCGGTGTGCCATTTCCGCCAGGCGGCGTCCTGCTGTTCGACGGGCCCAACCGTGGTTTCAGTTCGGGCACCGGACCCAGCTCCGAGCGAGTACGTTCGCCCGACAAGCCGGTCAACGCCAAACCCTGTTCACGAACCTTTTTGCTATCTTCGCCGCCGCCGCAACCTGCTCCGACGACTTCTGCTGCTGCCCTTTCGAGCCTTCTTCGATGCAGCCATAACACCAGCATTTATCACTTTCGGTCGCCAATCCGGCCAAGTCGCAGCGCGGCGTGTCGGACCGGAAACAATGGGCGGCGGCTACGAACCCGCCGTACAGGGCGTCTTTGTCCAGCAACGAGGGAATCGGGGACCGACTGGACCGCCCCGCGGACTGACATCGTCAGAAATCCGTAAGCCGGGCCATGCCGGGTTCCTGTGCGACGGCGGTTACTCTCGCTCGCATGGTCTGGTACGGCAAGTTGGACACCGTGCCGTCTGCACTGCGCGATGCGCGACAGTCAGGCGCCTCCGCAACGGAAGGCCTGGGTGCCTCGTGTGGCGCCGCAAGCAGGGAGGGCGGTGCGACCCCGGGCCAGTGATCGGCGCGACGGCACCATTTACGCATCTGAACACGGTGAGCGGAAGTACTTCCGTGCCCCCTATTGTTGCCCCTTTGCTGGGCGACGCCGCGCGCACCTGTTGCGGCGAAGTAACGAACCCTGGAAATACTCTCAACCTGTCGCGGGCGGCGTCATTCTCTTGTAAGGAATTAAACCTCGTCGTGAGATCTGACGAACGCTAGCTTCATGGGAGTCAGAGTACTGAGTGAACGACGAAGAGGTCGGTCAATGCGAAACAAATCTATCAGAAATAAACTCTTGGTCATAACCGCCGCATTCGCCGCGGCGACACTTCCGGGGGGAGCCGCCGTGGCGACGGCCACGCCATCGCCGCAGCCAGCCGCATCGCACAACTCCTTGCCAGGACAGCTTGCCGGATTGCTTCCTTCGGACAAGATTGTCCTGCGCAGTGCCGACAAGGTCGATTTGGACAAAGACACGGTGACGTTGCCTCTGCGGAAGGGCAACGCCAACGGGAAGACTGTCTGGTACATCATCACGGAGGCATCGGACGTCGGCATCGCACATGATCTCAATGTGAACTATGCGCCGAAGTTGATCAATATGCCGATCGGCTGCACGGCCTGCGTTCAAGACGTGACACTGAAGACCCCGTCGGTGGAGGAGAACCGGTTCGGTCCTGCCGAAATCAATTTCAACGGAGGAGTGGACTTCAGCCCAGCGCGGGTCCTCAATCCAGGGCCCGGAGTGTTCCCTCCCGCCACGGCTGAGCCCGGCGCAGTGGGAGAGACGGGCTACAGTCCGTTCATCCGGGTCAACGGGTCGCCAGTTGTCTACAACGCACCGATCGTGGCGGTCGGCGACGGCCCGTTCGACGTGATCCATCACACCAACACCGCGGATCGGGTGCTGGGCGTTCACCCAGCCGCGCCGTCCGGACCCGGCCAGTACCACCAAGCCAGTGTTGATCTGCTGCTGGTTCATGGTTTCGACGCGGGGCAGCCCATCCTGTACATCAGCACGGAGTCGAACGACAAAGTCACCGCAACGCTGGAGCGTGCAACATACGTTCCGACACTGTCACAGTCGCCGTTCAACGGTGGTGACGACGACCTGGGTTCGGCCCGCGAACGGATCTTCCCCTTCATCAATGGGCAGGTCGGCGCGAACAACTCGCAAGCACAGGGCCTCATCCACCTCATCAAGGACGGTCATGCCACCGAGGACGCCTACGCCGGCAATGTGGGTCTCATCCAGGCCCTGCGCAACGGTGGTGACGCACTGAATGTACAGGGTGACTTTCCGACGCTGACCGATCCGCGGCACTCCGAGGCGTACTCCCCGTTGTGGGAAGCCCAGTTCGGGCAGTGGACCGACAAGGCGATCAAGCTTGGACTCGATAAGCGGCAAATCGACGAAAATCAGATCTTCAACCTCGCCGCAACGCACCCGGACTTGATCACGGGCCCCAACGGCGGTCCGTTCGGAGGGCAGGGTGTCGTGATCAACTGTCCGGTGATCGGCTTTACGCTGAACGCCCCGGCAGACAGCCTCGCTGCCCCGGTTGACGGTTCTCAGCACTGACACACTTGTCGGTGGCGCGCGGCTGGATCCAGGATCCGGCCGCGCGCTCTCATACCGCGCCGGCGACCCATTGATCGAGATACATCGCACGGTAGTCAAACATTGACCGGCGTCGCGCCGTGACCAGGTCACCGTGCTGATGGACGACCCCTCCCCGGCAGTGACGCGCAGATCGACTACGGCCACCTCGGTTCCTGGACCGACCCGCGGTCAGGCAAGAAACGACGAGTGTGGGCGTTCGTGATGGTCCTGCCGAGAAGCCGGTACATGTTCGTGCGCCCGGTGCTGACCATGGACCAGCGGGCCTGGACCGAGTGCCACGTCGCGGCGTTCGACTTCTTCGGCGGAGTCTCCGCCCGGTTGGTGCCGGACAACCTCAAGACCGGCGTGGACAAGCCCGGCCTCTACGACCCGAAGATCAACCTCTCCTATGCCGAACTCGCCGAGCACTACGGCACCTTGGTCGCCCCGGCGCGGGCGGCCAAGCCGAAGGACAAACCGCGGGTGGAACGGCCGATGCATGATCGAAGCCGTGGGTAGCCTGACCGAGATCCGACGTCCGGTCCGGGTCCAGGTTTCGCTCCAGCCGTGTTGGCGTGCATGCGGGTTGGGCCGCACAAGCGATCGGATCCGTTGGGCTGCACTAATTCTTGCTCAAGTCCATTCTCTTCTGTCCACACTGGTGTTACACCTTCCTTGTTGCTGCTGGATATGGCGGCCGTCACTGGGCGTGAGATCCACGACGCTGACTGTCGCGAGATATTTACGGTATAGGCCAACGAATGGTCGCTTTGTCCCATGGAAGGGATACCCATGCGTGTAAGTCGCAAAAACCGGTCAGTCCTGATGGTCGGTTTGGTCACCAGTCTCGTCATGACTGCGGCCGCGGCCCCGAGTTCGGCACAGCCCCAGCGGCCGCTGCCGCCGAAGCAGGCGGTTGCCGAAGGTTTCGACGGGGCGGTCGTGTCCGACACCCCCGAGTCGACCCAGGCCGGTATCGACGTCCTGCGGCGGGGCGGCACCGCCGCGGACGCGGCCGTCGCGGTGGCCTCGACACTCGGCGTCACCGATCCCTACGTCGCCGGCCTTGGTGGCGGCGGCTACTTCGTCTACTACGACGCCAAGACGAAGAAGATCTCCACGATCGACGGCCGCGAGACCACGCCCGCCGCCGACACCTCGAAGATGTTCATCGATCCGGCCACCGGCCAGCCCTACCCGTTCGCCACCGCGGTCGAGAGTGGACGGTCGGTCGGCGTGCCCGGCCAGCTCGCGACCTGGCAACGCGCCCTGCAGAAGTGGGGCAACTTCAGCTTGGCCGACAACCTGCGCCCCGCGGAACAGGTGGCGGACCGCGGCTTCGTCGTCGACCAGGCGTTCTCCGACCAGACCAAGGAGGAGGCGACCAAGCTGGGTCAGTTCAGCTCGAGCGCGAAGCTGTTCCTCCCGGGCGGCCAGGCTCCGGCCGTCGGCTCGGTCTTCCGTAACCCTGACCTCGCCGACACCTACCGGCAGATCGGCAGGCAGGGAACGGGCGCGTTCTACGGCGGTTCGATCGGCCGCGACCTCGTGAACACCGTCCAGCACCTCCCGCTGGCGAAGAACGCCACCATCAAGCCCATCACCGGCCCGATGCAGGTGTCCGATCTCCGCGCCTACCAGGCGCTCGACGCCGCGCCGACGCACGTGAACTACCGCGGTTACGACGTGTACAGCATGGGCCCGTCGTCCAGCGGCGGTATCACCGTCGGCGAGTCGCTCAACATCCTGCAGAACTTCGATCTTTCCAAGATGGACACCGTGCAGGCGCTGCACCACTACCTCGAGGCCAGCCGTCTCGCGTTCGCAGACCGCAACCGCTACATCGGTGACGCGCGGTACGTCGACGTTCCTGAGCAGCAGCTGCTGTCCCCGGCGTTCGCGGCAACCCGGGCCTGCCAGATCGACCCCGCCAAGGCCGGGAAGAGCCCCGTCGCCCCAGGCAACCCCTACCAGACGAGCGGCGGCTGCCAGACCGTTCCCGCGGCGTCCACCAGCAGCAACGAGAACCACACCAACCACTTCGTCGTCTCCGACCGATGGGGCAACGTCGTGTCGTACACGAACACGATCGAACAGCTGGCCGGCAGCGGCATCACCGTGCCCGGGCACGGTTTCGTGCTCAACAACGAGCTGACCGACTTCAACTTCGCGCCCACCCAGGGCACCGCCCCCGACCCGAACCTCCCGGCGGGTGGCAAGCGGCCGCGGTCGAGCATGTCCCCGAGCATCGTGCTGCAGCACGGGAAGCCGTTCCTCGCCGTCGGCTCCCCGGGCGGCGCGACGATCATCACGACCGTCCTGCAGATCCTGGTCAACCGGCTCGACCTCGGCATGACCCTGCCGCAGGCGATCGCCGCGCCACGCGCCTCGCAGCGCAACGCGGTGACGACCAGCGCCGAGCCGGGATTCATCGCGCAATCGACCACACCAGGGCTCGAAGCGCTCGGCCAGAGCTTCACCGATGTCGGCGCGATCGGCACGGCCGCCGGGCTGGAATTCCTGCCCCACGGAAAGATCCTCGCGGCCGGCGAGCCGGTACGGCGAGACGGTGGTACCGCCGCCGCGGTCGTCTCGCCCCGGTGACCCCGCCGCCCGGTGGGGCACTTGTCTGAGCCGGACAACTCCCTGGGCCCCGTCGGCCGTGCCGTAGAGCGCGGCCGACGGGGCTTACCACTGCGGCCGGAAACATGAGTAACACACTGTGAGCGCCGGTTAACCGCAAGTGTCTTTGGACGCTGAAAATGCGATCTCAGGGCTGGCGTGTCCCAGTTTCTGCTCGTCCCACCGGCCCGGCGCACCGAAATCGCCGTGGTCAAGCCGTCCTCACCGAATGTTGGCGGGTGCCAGGGCGAGCTGTCGATGCTGCTCCACCAGTCCCACCAGGCCGTCGAGCACGCTCGACAGCAGCTTGTGAGCGGGAGTTCCCACCGGCAGTGTGCCCTCGGACCCCAACTGCTCGTGCGCCTGGAACAGCAGGAATTCCGGCTGCCGCAGGACTGCCACGTTCAGCTTGTGCAGTACCTGCCGCAAGGCCAGCTGGGCACGAACTGTGCCGAACGGTCCCGGTGACGCGCCGATGATGGCCACCGGCTTGCCGTTCAACGCCGGAGGTCCTCGTCGGGCCGGGACAGCCAGTCAAGTGCGTTCTTCAACACGCCGGGCAGGGAGTTGTTGTACTCGGGTGTGGCGATCAGGACCGCGTCGGCGGCCTATACCAAGCCGTCCAAGAAGGCAATTCAATCGATCAGGGACAAGGTGAAGGTCAAGACGTACAGGTCAACCCGCCATTTGACTCTGGGCGAGCTACTCACGAAACCGGCAGCCGCTACCCAAGGCTGACCAGCGGTCAAGACACGGAGAGCGCCCGGTGCGTTGAGAGGCGCACGCCGGGTGCGGCGGGCGGGTCGAGGAAACGGACTGGCTGCAAGGCCAACACCGCGCCTCGGCCCGACCCAACCGCCGAGGCACCGGATCCCCGATCCGACTCGTAGTGCCGCTTGGTGGCCACCGATGGTCACGGTGCTCTGCTCGGGGAACGCCTCAAGCGCCGGCGTGGCCGACTGCGCGGACCGCCACGGAGGCGCCGCCCTTGGCCAGCGATTCGGCGGCCGCGACGACTACCGCGAGGTCGGCCATCCCCTCCTCGCCGGGCACGACCGGCTCGGCACCAGTCCGGATCGACTCCAGCCAGTCCAGCACCATCAGCCGATGGCTGTCGTAATAGTTCTCCTTGCCACCATGCTCGCTCGACGTCGGCGTCCAGACGAGGCAGCCCCCCTCGTCTCCCTCGTAGTCGACCACGACGTCGAGCCGACCGCCGGTGCCGAGCACCGTGGCTTCGGCCTGCGCCGCCGGACCAGGGCTGGACCAGCTCAGCATGGACTGCGCGACGACTCCGCTCCTCATCCGCAGAGTGAGCGCGACCGTCCCCAGGTCGCCGTCTGCTGCCACCGCCTCGACCGGCCCGACCAGTGCCCGAAGCAGGCTGACCTGGTGGGTTCCCTGATCGAGCAGGATGCCCCCGGACGGTCCCGTTCCGTGGCGCCAGCCGTCGCGTACCCACACACCGCCGACCTGGTAGGCCCGAGTCGAACGCAGCGCGAGGACGTCACCGATCCGGCCGGCATCGAGCGCCGCGCGGGCGTCGTGCACGGCCCGCAGGTGCGGATAGTTCTCGGCGACAGCCAGGACGAGTCCGGCGTCCGCGGCGGCCGCGACCATCGCGCGGGCGTCGGAGAGTGTTGTCGCCAAGGGCTTTTCGACCATTACGTGGCAACCGGCGCCCAGGGCTTCCAGCACCAACCCGGAGTGCAGGTGGTGGGGGACGCGAACGTCGACGGCGTCGACCCGGACAGCCCGGCGTGCCTCGGCCAGGGAGCCGAAAGGGAGCGCGCCGGTCAGCTCGGCGACCACGGCGGCCCGTCGCGGGTCGGGGTCGATGGCGGCGGTGAGCCCGCCCAGTCCCGTGTAGACAGTGCGGGCGACGATCTCCCCCATCGCCCCGCACCCGGCCAGTGCGACGTGGATCGGTTCGGTCACAGTGTCTTCTCCTTCGCTGCGACAGGCCGGAACCGGTCGGCCGGTAGGCCCGGGATCTCCGTGTCGACGGCGAAGAGCTTGCCCGCGTGCAGGTCCGCGGCCGCCTGTGCGGAGGTGAAACCCTCTTGCGACGTCGTGATGAACAGGGTGGTGAGACCCTCGCCGCCGAAGCAGCAACTGCTCACCTGCGTGGCCGCGACGTCGACGCGAGCGAGTACTTCGCCGCGCTGACTGAACCGCATCACCGCCGAACCGCCCCACAAGGCGACCCACAGCGCTCCCTCGGCGTCGATCGCCATCCCGTCCGGCGCGCCGAGGGCCGGGTCGATCCGGAACGCCGTCTCCCGGTGTACAAGGTCACCGTCGACGGTCACCAGATCCACGCGCTGGGTGGGGGTGTCGATGTAGAAGAACTCGTTTGGGCTTCGCCAGGCGAGCCCGTTCGAGATCGTCACGTCCGCCAGCACGCGGACGACGTGCTCGCCGTCCAGGCGGTACAGCGAGCCCATGCCGGGCGTGCGGTCATGAGCCATGCTGCCCGCCCAGAACCGGCCGCGGGGGTCCGCGGCGCCGTCGTTCATCCGCGTGCGCCCGGCGTGGCCGCGTTCGGGCTCGGCCAGCCGGTGCACCGAGCCGTCGGTGAGGAGCCGGGCGAAGCCGAACTCGCTCGCCACGATCCAGCCGTCGGCAAGGTCGGCGCACGGCACGACCGCGCCGACCGCCTCGCCGAGCCGGTAGGTGTACACAACCGAAAGCCTTGGTGCGGCCCAGGTCGCCCGGCGGACCAGCCCCGCGTTGAGATCCACCCATAGCAGTTCACCAAGGACGTCGTCCCAGAGCGGCCCCTCGGCGTGGCCGGCGCGCTCGTCAAGGCAGACTTCGGCTCGGTAGGTGCGCATGGCTGTCCTACCCCAGCCGCATCGACGTGTACGAGTGGGCCGGGAACGTCCGCGTCAGCACACCGCCACTGAAGTCCACAGTGGACGATGATGGCACGACGTCGCGAGGCTTGCCGACCGTGTTCACGCCGTTCGCCGGTCCCGTCAGGGTGCTCACGGCCGCGGTGCCGCTGAATCCGTCAAGCCGCATCGTATAGGTGAGCGGTGTGTCCGAACCGTTGACGATGTCGACGCTCAGCCGTTTCCCGTCCGGGCTCGCCAGCGCGGTGACGTCGAACAGCTGGTCCCCGCCGGTGATGTCCGCGCGGACCACGTTGTGCTGCCACGACGCCGCCTTCATCTGGTCGACGTAGTAAGGCGGCTGGCCCCACACTTGCTGCTGGTTCATGAACACCAGCCCCTGGTCCCAGCCGTTGTCGTTCTGGCCGTCGACCTGCAGCGCGTTGGCCGACGACACGACGTCGACCTTGGGTCTGCGCTGCAGGGCGTTGATCGCGTAGGCGTTGGCGATGGCGCGCGCGAGGTCGTGTGTATCGGCGTTGAGCTCGAAGACGACGACCTTGTAGTCGGCGCCGGGGCTGATCGCTCCGAGCTGGTAGACGTAGCTGTCCAGCGCGGCGATCTGCGACGGGATGCCCGCGGCGTCCTGCGTCCAGAGGTGGACGTCGAACTGGACTTCGGCGCCGTACTGCCGAGAGAGATCGAGGATCTTCTTGTGCGTGGCGAGGGTGTTTACTTTACCGCCGCCGGTGAAGTGGTACGGATCGGTGATCACGTCGCCGTAGGTGAAGTCCCCGACGACGAGCTTGATCGTCGGGTCGTAGGACCAGATGACGTCGGCGAGCGCCTTGAACTTCGTCCAGTACGTGTCGTCGACGGCGTTCTCGTTGCCCAGTTCCAGTCGGTGGACGGTGTACGGCGCCGGGTGCCCGTCGGCGACACGCCGGGCGCCCCACGGCGTGGAGGCCGGTCCGTAGAGGTACTGCATGAGGTCGGCGATGTCCTGTGGGGTCTCGTCGATGTTCAGCGACGGCACGGCTTCGATGCCCATCGCCTCGCCCAGCTTCAGGAAGTCGAAGATGCCCCAGCCGTTCGACTCGTAGGGGTACCAGAAACCGGTGGTGACCGGCCGGTTCACCGGGTCGCCGATCATCGTCTTCCACTTGTACTGCGAGACGTCACCGCAGCCGCTGTTGGCGCAGCCGCCGAACCGGATCGCGCGCACGCCCTGCTGCACCATCGCGTCGGCGACGTCCTTGCGGACGGGCAGGCCGTCGAACCGGCCCCACGGTCCGGGCTGCAGGAAGGTGTACCCGACATGGGCCGTGCCGGGGGCGGTCAGCGCGACGGTGAACCGGGCGAGCGTGTCACTCGCCGTCGGAGAGAGCGAGTAGGAGTAGGTGCGCCAGCCGGTGCTCTGTGTGCGTACCGAGGTCTGGGCGTAGGTCCGGCTGCCGTCCGCGCTCTGCAGGGCCAGGTCCACGGTCTCCGCGGCGTCGGCGCGCAGGGTGATCTTGCCTTCGTATGGCTTGCCGCCTACCAGGCCGAGGCCCTGCCGGTTGAGACCGCGGTTCTCGATCCCGACGCTGCCCTGACCGGAGGTGAAGGTGATCTCCTGGTCCTGGCGCCCCTTGAACGGCGCGGCCGTGTCGAGCGCGTAGGTGCCGGCGGCACCCCCCGACGCGGTCGCGCGCCACATCCCGCTCACACCCGGATCGTGCTCGGGCTCGGCGAATGCCTCGCCGTAGAGCAGCTGGCTGTAGATCCCGCCGTAGATCTCATGGTTGACGTCTTCCATGCCGGTAGCGACGTCGGTGGGCGATGCCTGGCCTGCAACTTCGTTGGTGTGCACGGTCACACCGCGCGCGAGGATGGTCGGGACGATCTTCCACACCTGGCCGGCACGTCCCGGTACCTGGCTCCACAACTGCGTCTCGACGCCGAATGTCGTCCCTCCATCCTTTGTGGACAAAAGACGGTTCCCGGTGCCCTGGTTGGCGATCGTGACAGTGCCACTGCCCGCGTCGGCGATACGCCAGTGCTGGTCGGGGTAGGTTCCCAGGTAGTCCCAGAGGTGCACGACAGCACCGTCGCCGGACTGGCCGTTCACTGTGGACAGAGCCTTCCCGATACCGTCGTTGACGATCTCGCTGTAGCCGCCGCCGAGGTCGACCTGCCGCCAGAGCTGGCGGCGGTCCCCGGCGTAGGGGGTAACGGTGACTACCGGGTCGCCACCGGTCCGGGTCAGACCGAGTACCCCGCCGCCCGCCGGTTCGACGATCGTGAACGTCACACCGTCAGCGTTGGTGGCGTCCGCCCGGACGGCGGTGGGCGCGATCATGGACAACACGAGGAGCAGCGCAGCAAACAGGCTTCGTTTCATCATGACTCCTCTGGAGGTCAGGTCTGGTCGCGTTCGGACCGGCGAGCCCGCAGCCGGTCGGTGACCACGGCGACGGCAAGTACCGCACCGAGCACGATCTGCTGGTAGTAGGGCGAAACGTGCAGGATGACCAGGCCGCTGTTGATGCAGACGAGCAGGATCGCGCCGAACGCGACGCCGAGGACCCGGCCCACTCCCCCGCTCAGGCTGATCCCGCCGATCACGGCGGCCGCGATCGCGTTGAGCTCCCAGCCTGTGGCCACGCTGGGCTGGCCCACAGTGAGCCGGGCGGTCACGAGGACTCCCACCGCCGACGCGAGGACGCTGCTGACGACGTAGGCGAGCACGATGCGCCGCCGCGTCCGGATCCCGGCGAGACGGGCGGCTTCGGGGTTACCCCCGACCGCGTACAGCTGACGGCCGAAGTGGGTGCGTTCGAGGAAGAACCATGCCACTACGCACGCGCCGACGAACAACAGCGCGGGCGCCGGGATCCCGGCGAGGCGGGACTGGGCGATGTTGGTGAAGGTCGCGCCGATGCCGTCGATCGGGAAGCCCTGGGTGAGCGCGAGCGCCGCCCCGCGCGCGGCCACCAGCGTGACCAGGGTGGTGACGAACGGTGGTACCCCGAGGATCGTCACCGAAAGGCCGTGCAGCAGCCCGATGACCGTGCCCGTCAACAACGCGACCGCGATCGCGACGAGGTCCGGCAGGCCGGCGTGCACGTTCAGCCAGGCCGACCACACCCCCGAGAGGGCTACCACCGAGCCGACTGACAGGTCGATGCCGCCGGTGATGATGACGAAGCTGACCCCGAGCGCGAGCAGTCCGTACTGGGCCAAGTCGACGCCCATGGTCTGCAGGTTCGACACCCCGGCGAAGTTGGCGTTCCCCAGTGAGAACACGGCGAAGGCGACCACCACGGCGCCGACGACACCGGCCTCCTTACCACGCAGGAGCGCGGCGCCCCCACGTTTGCGCAGAGTGTCCGGTGCTGCCGGTTCGGTCTGCGTCGTGGTCACGGTGCTACCCCTTCCGGAACTTCGTTGGCGGCGGCCATCAGGGTGTGCTTGCTGTACGACGCCCGCGCTACGGTCGCGGCGAGGCGGCCGCGCGCGAGCACGACGGTCCGGTGCGTCAGCCGCATCAACTCCTCCAGCTCGGAGGAGGCGATGACGACGGCCATCCCCCGCGCGGCGAAGGACTCGATCAGGTGGTAGATCTCCGCCTTCGCGCCGACGTCGACGCCGCGAGTGGGCTCGTCGAGCAGCAGAAGCTTCGGGTGCGTGGCAAACCAGCGGCCGAAGACCGTCCGCTGCTGGTTGCCGCCCGAAAGGGTGCCGACCGGTTGCTCCTGCGTGGCACACCGAACCCGCACCGAGCGCCGCACCTCGTCGGTGAAAACCTCCTCCGCGCGCGGAGAGAGCAGAAAGCCGTGCTTCGCCAGTCGAGGCAGCGAAGCGAGCGAGATGTTCCAGCGGACCGGTGCGTCCAGCAGCAGCGCCTGGTGCTTGCGGTCCTCGGGGACGAGCCCGACGCCCGCGCGGACCGCGTCGGCGGGATGCTTGGGTGCGTACGGCCGGCCGTCGAGGCGCATCGATCCCGCTGTGACGGGCATCGCGCCCATGAGCGCGTGCACCAGCCGGCTGCGGCCGGAGCCCAGCAGACCGGCGACGCCCAGGATCTCGCCCCGGCTCACGTCGAAATCGATCGGTCCGATCCCGGCCGCTTCGAGCCCGCGCACACTCAGCACCGCCTCGCCACCGGGTGGTGGCGGATCGCCTTCGGCCAATACGTCGGCCTCGTCGCCGGCCATCGCGCGGATCATCGCCTCGTGCGTCGCCTCGGCCGGCGTCAGGTCGGCGACAAGGTGGCCGTTGCGCAGGACGAGCACGCGATCGGCGATCTCGCGAACCTCGTCCAGCCGGTGCCCGATGAAGATCACGACCTTGCCTTGCGCGGCGAGGTCTCGCGCGCACTTGAGCACCCGGCGCGCTTCGACCGGCCCGAGCGCCGAGGTCGGCTCGTCGAGCACCAGCACCGACGGTTCCCGGCCCAGCGCCTTGGCGATCTCGACGAGCTGGCGCTGCGCGACCGACAGGCGCGCGACCGGCCGCCGGACCGGGATGTCGGCGTCGATACGGGCGAGCATCGCCCGAGCGGCGTTCTCCGTCCCGCGGCGGTCGAACAGCACGCGCCCCGTTCCGGCGCGCCGGCCGAGCAGCAGGTTCTCCGCGGTGGACAGCTCGGGGACGAGCGGGAACTCCTGTGACACGGTCGCCACGCCGAGCGACTGCGCGTGTGCCGGGTCGCCGTTGCGCAGCTTCTCGCCGCCGATGGTGACGCGGCCCTCGTCTGCGGCGGTGGCGCCGGTCAGCACTCGGATCAGGGTCGACTTGCCGGCGCCGTTCTCGCCGAGCACGGCGACGACCTCCCCGCCGCGCAGTGCCAGCCGGTCGACGTTGAGCACTTCGACCGTCCCGTACCGCTTGCGCAGGCCGGTGGCCTCGACGTGCTCGGTAGTCACGGCGTGACACCCAGCTTCTTCAGGTCGTCGAGGTAGGTCTGGAGGTTGCCGCCGGTCACCAGCCCGATGCCGGAGCTCAGGGTGCTGGTCCCGTCCTTCTGCGTCAGATACGGCTTCAGCAGCTGGTCCGTCGCCTGCTTGCCGAGCACCTTCAGCGCGGTCAGCAGGTACACGCCGAGGTAGCCCTGCTGGTAGGGGCGCTGCAGCACCATCGCCTGGACAACGCCGTCACGCACGAAGTCCACGGTCTTCGGCTCGGCGTCGTCGGCGACGACCTTCACCGTGCCGGACTTGCCCGCCGCCTTGACCGCCTGCCCGGCGGCCGGGCCGTCGTAGGACCAAACCGTGTAGATGCCGGCGAGGTCCGGGTTCGCCTGCAGTGCCATCTGCGCGTTCGACAGCGCTTTCGACGGATCGGAATCGTCGTTGAGCGTGTCGACGATCCGGACTCCGCTGCCTTCGATCGCCTTCTTGAATCCCGCGATGCGCTGGGTGGCGTTCGCCGCGGTGAGCGACCCGGTCAGGACGGCGACCTTTCCCGAACCGCCCAGCAGCGTCTTCATCGCTTGGCCGGCCTGTTCCCCGGCGTCGGTATTGGGGGTGCCGAGATAGGTGATCGGTTCCGATGTGCCGGACAGGGGCGAGTCGATCGCCACGACGCCGATCCCGGCGCGCTGTGCCGCGTCGACCGGTCCCCGGACCGCGACCGGGTCGACGGCCGACACGGTGTAACCGTCCACTTTGTCCGAACGCAGCGTGTCCAGAATCGAAAGCTGAGTGCTGAGGTCGCCGCTCGATGGTGCTTGGAACTCAGCCTGGACACCGAGTTCCTTGGCCGCGTTGGTCATCCCGGTCCGGCCTTCTGTCCAGTACGCCGACGGGCTGTTGATGACCATGGCGACTCGTACGGCGTGGAGGTCCTTGCCCTGGAGGGCCTGCTTGATCTTTCCGGCGAGCTCGGCCAGCTTCGCGTCGTTGAACTCCGTCGACCCGGCCAGCTTCGCGGCCGTCGGGTCGGCTTGCTGTTTCGCGTTGTCGGCGGCGGTCGTGCATCCGGTCAGGGCGAGCAAAACCGAGGCGGCTAGAGCCGTGGCAGTGCACAGCACGCGGGTCCTGGTCATGGTGAACTCCTTTGTCGCGGATATCCACGCCGTGGTGCGCGGTGGGCGCGCCTGGCGCGGCGGCCTTCTTTCCAGGCTTGGTTTCCGGGGTCGGGCCCGCTGCGCATCACCATTCCGCGAACGATCCGTCCGCATGGGTCCAGACGGGCGTGCGCCATTGCCCGCCGCGCGCATGGGCGCGGCGTACGGCTTCTTCGTCCATCTCCACTCCGAGACCGGGACCGGTCGGACGCGCGATGTGGCCGTCGGTGAACGTGAACACTTCCGGGTTGAGCACGTAGTCGAGCAGTTCGGCGGTGCGGTTGTAGTGGATGCCCAGCGACTGTTCCTGGACCAGGAAGTTCGGGGTGGCGAAGTCGATCTGCAGGCACGCGGCCAGCGCCAGCGGCCCGAGCGGGCAGTGCGGAGCGAGGACCGCGCCGAAGGTCTCGGCGAGCGCGGCGATCCGGCGTACCTCGGAGATGCCGCCGGCGTGGGCGAGATCCGGTTGCACCACCCTTACCCCGGCTTGCAGTACCGGCAGGAAGTCGCTGCGGGAGAAGAGCCGCTCCCCTGTGGCGATGGGCAGGCTCGTGCCCTCCACGAGCCGCCGGAGGTTAGTGTGATTGTGCTCTGGCAGTACGGGTTCTTCGATGAACAGCGGGGTGAACGGCTCGAGGGCCTCGATCAGGCGAGGAGCGGCGGCCACGCCGACCCGGCCGTGGAAGTCGACGGCGAAGTCGCGTTCCGGGCCCAGTGCCGCCCGGACCTGACGAGCACGGTCGGCGACCGCCGCCACCTCACCCGCGCTCGGGATCGGCGGGAGCTGCGCGCTGGCGTTCATCTTGACGGCCGTCATCCCGGCCTCGCGCTGGACGGCGGCGGCCGCCGCGACGTCGTACGGGGAGTCGCCGCCGATCCAGCCGTAGACCCGGACCCGGTCGCGGACCGGACCGCCTAGGAGCTCATGCACCGGTACGCCGTGCCGTCGGCCCGCGATGTCCCACAGCGCTTGGTCGAGTGCGGCGACAGCGGAGGAGCGTTCCGGGCCACCGCGGTAGAACCCGCCGTTGGTGAGCCGTTGCCAGTGGTCCTCGATGCGGCGCGGATCGGCACCCACCAGGTGCTCGGCCAGAACCGCGACCGCAGCCGCCGTGACATCGGCGGCGCCTTCGAGGCCTCCTTCGCCCCAGCCGTGGACTCCGGCGTCCGTGGACACCTTGACGAACATCCACCGCGGCGCGACGAGGAAAGTCTCGACGTCGGTCACCCGCATGCCCACTCCTTCATTAGAGTATGATTTATCATACGCAAACTGGAGGCGAAGTGATAGAGCTGACTGGCCCGAGCGGGTCCGGCGGACTGCACGCCCGGGTGGTCGACGCGATCGGCAGCCGGATCGCGACGGGCGAGATCGCCTCCGGCTCCGTGCTGTCCACCGAGCAGATCGAACACGACCACGAGGTCTCGCGGTCGGTGGTGCGAGAGGTCCTGCGCACCCTCACCGGGCTCGGGATGGTGCAGCCCCGGCACCGCATCGGCACCACCGTGCTGCCCGTCGCGTGGTGGAACTTGCTCGACCCACGGGTGATCGCCTGGCGCGCGGAAGGGCCGGACTCACTCCGTCAGCTCAGCGAGCTGCTCACCCTGCGCGAAGCCCTCGAACCGGTGGCCGCACGCCGCGCCGCCGCCGGGCGGGACGAGGAGACCTCGCGAACCCTGCGCGAACAGCTTGACCGGATGACCACGGCGTTCCGCGACGGAAAACCGCACGAGTTCGCCGCCGCGGACACCGTGTTCCACGAAACACTGCTGCGCGGCGCGCACAACGACGTCCTGAGCCAGCTCGTGCAGACAGTGCTGGCCACGTTGCGCGTCCGGTACACGGGGCACCGGTCATTCAACGACGAGACCGCCGCCTCGCTGCACCGCCACAGCGAGCTCGTCGACGCGGTGTCGAACGGCGACCAGGCAGCCGCGGAAGCGGCGTCACGCACGCTCGTGCGCGAAGCGCGAGCCGAGGTTCTCGGCGACACAGAAGAGGAGGACTGACGTGACGGACTTCGACCTCACGGGACGACTCGCCCTCGTGACGGGGTCGCGCCGCGGCATCGGCCGCGCCATCGCCGAGGCCTACCTCGCCGCCGGGGCGCGAGTGGTGATCAACAGCCGCGACGCCGAACAGCTCGAAGTCACCGCCGCCGAACTGGGCGGTACTGTCCTCACCTGCGCCTTCGACGTGTCCGACAGTGACGCGGCGGAGGCGGCGCTGAACCGGTTCACCGACGAACACGGCTGCCCGGACGTGCTGGTCAACAACGCGGGCATCCAGGTCCGCGGCCCGCTGACCGAGCTACCGGTCGCCGATTGGCAGCGCGTCGTCGACGTCGATCTCACAAGCGCCTTCGTGGTCGGCCGCACGTGCGCGCGCGGCATGATCGCCCGGGGCAGCGGCAAGATCATCAACATCTGCTCGGTGCAGAACCACCTGGTCCGGCCCACGACCGCGGCGTACGCCGCGGCCAAGAGCGGGCTCGGCGGCCTGACCCGGTCGATGTGCGCGGAGTGGGCGCCACACGGCCTCCAGGTCAACGGGCTGGCGCCCGGGTACCTCGACACCGAACTGAACGCGTCCCTGGTGGCGGACCCGGAGTTCACGACGTGGATCACCCGGCGCACACCGGCGCGGCGGTGGGGCACCCCCGCGGACGTCACCGGTCCGGCTGTGTGGCTCGCGTCGTCTGCTTCGGACTTCGTGAACGGCCAGGTCATCTACGTAGACGGCGGCCTGACGGCGGTGATCTGAGTGACCGTGATCCCGATGGGACGAGCGGTGACGGTGCATGGCGCCGGCAGGCTGGAGATCCAGAACTGGCCGACAGTCGAACCCGGACCAGGTGACGCGCTGGTCGACGTCGTCTACGGCGGCGTCTGCGGGTCGGACGTCCACTACTGGCAACGGGGCGAAGTCGGCGAGTCCGTGCTCGCCGCGCCGATGGTGCTGGGACACGAGATCGTCGGAACCGTCCGTGACGCCGCGGCGGACGGCTCGGGCCCATCCCGGGGCACACCTGTCGCGATCCACCCGGCGCAGACCTGCGGGACGTGCCAACGCTGCGGCGAAGGGCGCGAAAACCTGTGCCCGCACCTGCGTTATCTGGGCAGCGCGGCCCGCCGCCCCCACACGCACGGCGGGTTCGCCGAGCGGCTGCTGGTACCCGCCCACCGGCTGGTCGAGGTGCCGCAGGGACTTTCGCTGCGCAGTGCGGCCTTGGCCGAACCGGCGTCCGTGGCCCGGCACGCGGTGACCCGCATGGCCGCGCACGCGGGCCGGGTGCGCGGCAGCCGCGTCCTGGTCACGGGCGCGGGTCCGATCGGTCTGCTCGTGGTGGCCCTGGCGCACCTCGAAGGCGCGGCGGAGGTGACCGTCACGGATCTCCACCCGCACCCGCTCGAGTTGGCAGGCCGGGTCGGTGCCACGCGGACGCTGACCGCCGGCGAGCCCCTGCCGCAAGTGGATATGGCATTCGAGACTTCGGGAGCTCCCGCGGCGGTGGCGTCGGCACTGGGCGCCGTGGCACCCGGGGGAACGGTGGTGCAGGTGGGCCACCTCCCGAGCCGCGGGGTGACGGCTCCCTGGCATTTCACCGTGCCGCGGGAACTGACGTTCACCGGCTCAAGCCGATTCGCGGGCGGGATGACGGAGACCCTCACGACGATCGCCGAGAACCCGTCGCTGTTCGAGCCGATCGTGGAGGCCGAGTTTCCAGTGGACGAAGCAGAACAGGCCTTGACGTTGGCGAGCAGACCGGAACGATCGAGCAAAGTACTGCTCCGCTTTTACGAAGGTGGCTGATCGTTATGACTTCAGGCGTGCCGGAAAAACCGCAGCGACTCGGCATAGTGCTGACTCCTTGACAATAGAACTGGGAGCGATCCCAGTAAAGAAAAGGACTTGTCTCGCCAAAGACGCTGAACGACGGCCATTCGACGCTCGAGACGAACACCGCGACCACGGCAGCGTTGGGCCAGAGCCGAGGAGGCCGGGCGGCAGCTGGAGCGGCGCCGCCCGGCCCAGGAAGTGTTACTGGAGGGAACCGCCGACGCCGTGATCAGCAGACGCTCTGGTCCCGGAACCCAGTCCCGCGCTCCGGTTCACGAACTCCGACACGGTGGTCCCGGGGAGTGCTCGTGGGCATGAGACCGTCCAGCGCAGAGCGGGGCAGAATCGTCCTAGCCACCCGCGGCGAGGTAGGCCACGTGCAAAGTCTGCGTGAAGGGATTCCCGCTGTTCCGCCGCGTGTCGTCACCGCGATCATCGTGATCAAGAACACTGCGCTCACCGCGGAAGGTCCGAGATGCGTCGACTAGCGTAAAACTTCGGCATCCTGTCAACCTCAAGGGCCCAGGGAACGCGCGACTACGAAAACTGTGCGGCCTTTGCCTGGACCCGACCGCCGGAGTAGAACGATTTGCATGCACATCCAGGTATCCGCAGAACGCCACCGTAGGTCGAAAGCCACAACTGTCATCGTGCTGGCCGTGGCGACGCTGGTTCTCGGCGCCTGCTCGCCGGATAGCAGCGGATCACCCGCGACGACAAGCGTCACAGCCCCGGCACGGCAGGCAAAACTGAGGATCACCCCGGACGCCGGTGCGGCCATCACTCCCACCACCCCGATCCTGGTCACGGTGGCCGACGGCAGGCTGAACCTCGTCACGGTAACCAACGCTGTACGGCACACCACGGTGAGCGGGGCCGTGTCGCCAAATGGACTGTCCTGGACCTCCAGTGAGCCCCTGGGATACGGCTCCACCTACACAGTCGTGGCTGTCGCGGTGAGCGCGGACGGCAAGACTGTCCAGCAGCAGAGCACAGTGACCACGGTGAGTCCCACGGCCCAGGCGTATCCCGCGATGATCCCGGCGCCACCTGCGGCGGGTCTGACCTTCGGGGTGGGTCAGATCATCGGGATCTCCTTCGACCAGGCTGTCACCGACAAGGCAGCGGCGGAGACGGCCCTCACGGTGCACACCACTCCGCCCCAACAGGGCAGTTGGCACTGGATCGACAAGAACACGGTGCACTTCCGTCCGCAGACCTACTGGCAAGCGGGCACGGTCATCACCCTCGACGCCAAGCTGTACGGGGTGAACCTGGGTGGCGGGGTCTACGGCAAGACCGACCGGTCGACCACCTATCGCATCCACGATTCGTGGGTCGCGAAAGCCGACGGCAAGACCGAGCAGATGCAAATCCTCCACAACGGAGCCGTAGCGAACACAATGCCGATCAGCCTTGGCAAGGACGCCACACCGACCCATGTGGGACCGCACGTGATCTCGGACAAACAGCAGCAGGTCGTGATGGACTCCTGCAGCTATGGGCTGTGCCCACCGGCCGCTGGGTCCTACAAGTCGACCGAGTTCTTCGCCGAACGGATTTCCAACGACGGCGAGTTCGTCCACGAGAATCCCAACACCGTCGGCCAACAAGGCAGCTCGAATGTCTCGCACGGCTGCATCAACCTCAGCCCGCAGAACGCCCAGGCCTTTTTCGCTCAGTTCGGCCTCGGTGACGTCGTCGAGGTGGCGAATTCCGGCGGACCGGTGCTGCCGATCTTCGACACCTACGGCGACTGGGAGCTCAGCTGGGCCGACTGGCAAGCCGGCAGTGCCCTGCACCACTGAGCGGTTGGGCAGCCTGGACCTGAACACCGGTGCCGTCGGGGCCTTCGGATCGGGTTTCGGTCTCGCAGTAGCCAAGGTGCCGAGCGAGTTTTTCGAGGCCACCACAACGCTGAAGCAAGCCACCACCCTCAACATCCAGGGACTGAAAGACCGGCTCAACTCGCGATTGGCGGTGGTCACTGGAGCCGTGTTCGGTGCCAGCCGGCGGAATAGCCCGACCAATTCCTCGGCGTGCACGCGGGCCTGATGATGATTGGTCACCAGGTCACGGTTGGCCTGGCCCATCAGCGGATCGTAGTTGTCGAGATCTCGCCGGAGCCGGTCTGTGTCGACCGCTACGGGCAGCGCCTGGCCATCGAACGCGTCTGCCTCCATCAGCGGGTAGCTCTGCGCGGTGACCCACCCGCCAGCGCCGAACGCGTCATAGAGATACGCAGGACGGCCACACGACATCGCGTCGAGCACCGAGCGGCCCCGGCCGACCACGATGTCCGCCTCCGCGATCTCGTCCTCCGCGTGTAGCGACGGGTTCTCGCGCCCGACCTGGACGAACTCGATCCCGGCGGCCGACCAGGCGTCGACGAGGACGCGCCGTGCGTCGGCTTGCAGATAGTTGCCCAACAGCAATGCCCGTCGGGGGCGGTGTCGTGGTGCGCCTCGGGGGACGAGGCGCTCAATGTCGATGGGCTGACGCAGCCGGATGATCTCGATCGGGGTGTCCAGCGCGCGTATCCGCTGTTCGACACGATCGCTGAGAGCCACCACAGCATTCGCGACCCCCGAGACCAGCGGCGGGAGCGAAAGGTCGAACAGGACACCGTCGCAAATGAACACCCGCGGGGTAGCCGGGAACTGTTCGGCCAGTGCATAGGCCATCCCGCCGTCCTGCGCGACGACGACGTCGCAGTGCTGGGGCAAGTCCTCGAGTTCTGCAGCGATCGCGATGCCGCGCGCCGCGGCGAGTTCGGCCATCTGGCCGAGTTCGACAGCGTGGATCGTGACATCGTGGCCGAGACGGTGGAGCTGCTCGGCGACGGTCACAGGTAAGTCTCGCTCCCTCCGATTCCGGCGAATGCGTGCGTCCCCAGCACTACTCGCATGACGCGACCACACTTCCCGTTGCAGTGATCGCCGCGAGTAAGCACCAGAGGCGATCCGGCGCACCCAGACGGTCTCTCCGGCCCCCAACGAGCTGGGGCAGGTGCCGGCCGATGCGTCCCTAGGCAGAACTTCACCGCCGCCGCGCGTTCCGACGGACCGCGATCACCGCCACAGCAATGACGCCGTAGGACTTCCCGACGATCTGACCGACGGTCAGATTCGGGGAACCGAAAGCGATCAGCGGGACCCCGCCGAATCCAGGACGAACCCGGCAAGCCCGCTGCATAGCACCGCGCATGCCCACCTCAACGCGAGACGGGTATGGACGACGAAGTCGAGTGACTCGCTCACCGCGAATGCGACCGCCGATGCCGACGCGACAGCGGGATCCGCAACCACATAGGACAGTGCCGTACCCGCAATCATGGCAGCAACAGCGACTCTGTTGCCCATCGTGCGCTGGTCAACATCGCGCAACACCAAATCACGGGCGACGGCGGCGGCGGCGAGTGCGTACAGCCCGAATCCGGTGGAAATGACGCCGGAGCACTGCACCAACCAGTTGGTCCCGACAACCCCAGTCAGATAGAGCGCCGCTGCGGCCCGACTCCCCGGTGCCGTGTCGCGGTGACCGCCCTCTGGCTACCCGTCTCGGGCCGCCGGCTGGGCGATCAGTGTGCCCATCGATTCGGGTTCGACTTCGCCATCGAGGTCCTGCTCGGGTCTGCGGGGGATGTCATGGGGATTGTGGATGTTTCCCTGTATCTCGACGTTGTGCTGTTCTGGGGTATAGCGGTCGATGCGAGTAGGTGCGCCAACGGGTTTGTGGACACCGGTGAGGCAGTGGGTGTGGGTCCATTCGGCGACCAGCCGTTCAGCGAAGGTCGTCCGCTAGCGGTCGTGCCAGTACTGGGCGTCCTTGACGGTGGCGTCCTTGCCGATGTGCGCCTCGCGCCAGGTGTAGGTCAGTGTCGCGAGTTCCGTGAGCAGGCCCGGGTGGGACAGCCAGCAGTCGGGGATCGCGACAGCGCGGGTGCCGGAGCGCCGCCTGCGGATCTTCTTCAGCCAGATAGCGGCGGCATCTGCGAACCGCGATGAGATGGTCACCGTTTCGCCGCTGGGTCTGATGCTGGAGTTCTTCGAGGACGTCGCGCAGTGTGCCGATCGCATTGGTCTCGGTGGAGCCGTTTCGCTGGATCTGGCGGGTGTGACCGTCGTAGCCGCGGTACTGGGCGTATGCGCGCCATTGCTCGGGCTTGAGGACGTTGCCTGTCTCGTCGAGCCTGGCGGGGATGATCGACGTGCTGATCTCCTCTTGAGTGCCCAGCTTCACAGGTGGACGTGCCGTGGTTCGGCCCTCCCCGACCGTAGCCCTG
Organism: Amycolatopsis sp.; assembly: GCF_025464955.1. Lineage (GTDB taxonomy): Bacteria > Actinomycetota > Actinomycetes > Mycobacteriales > Pseudonocardiaceae > Amycolatopsis. The sequence goes on from NZ_JAODNM010000121.1 coordinate 31,662, forward strand.
GCTTAATCCTGGCTACGGTCAGCATACCGACCAGGAGCGGCGGCAGCGCCTGATGGCGGTGAACAGCGGGCAGTCGGCCGGGGACTCCTCGATGTCGGCCCCGATTACGAACGCACTCGGTGATCCCGGTATTGTTGTCGTCTACGCCCCCGTAGCCCAATTGGCAGAGGCAACGGTCTCAAAATCCGTCCAGTGTCCGTTCGAGTCGGACCGGGGGTACCAATAAGGCCAGGTCAGAGGTTTGTGGCACCTCCTCCCCTGGTCGCTAGACTGACCGTAGCCAGAACTTAGCCAGAACTAAGTGACGGCGATGGTCGGGGAGGGCCACACCATGGCACGTACACCTATG